>DPRM01000112.1 GCA_003537645.1 Prolixibacteraceae bacterium | reverse complement strand
CCAACTATTTTTGGCATCGTTACCTGTAGAAAAATTTATAAAACTCTGGGAAAGTTTATGTATAAAAAACTCTGAAAAAGTTCATCAGATTTTATAAACCTAATAAAACTTCCTCCGGATTTCGTCCACCGGTAATCAATCTTTCAGGGTTTTCAATCAATTCTTTTACTTTAACAAGAAATCCAACCGAATCTTTTCCGTCGATGATACGGTGATCGTACGATAGCGCAATATACATCATTGGCCGGATTACAACCTGTCCGTTCACCGCAATTGGCCGATCGACAATGTTGTGCATTCCGAGAATGGCCGATTGAGGCGGGTTGATGATCGGAGTTGAAAGCAACGAACCAAAAGTTCCGCCATTTGTAATTGTAAAAGTTCCGCCTGTCAGTTCTTCAACGCTGATTTTTTTTGTTCTCGCCTTTTCAGCCAGTTCTTTAATTTCCTGTTCAATTTCGGCAACTGTTTTACTTTCTGCGTTTCTGACAATCGGAACCATCAGCCCTTTGGGAGTTTGAACTGCAATTCCAACGTCCACAAATTCAGAAGAAATAATTTCGTCGCCATTGATTTGTGAGTTGATGGATGGATGAAATTGCATTGCTTCGGCTACCGCTTTGGTAAAAATCGACATGAACCCAAGTTTTAATCCATGTTTTTCTACAAATTTATTCTGAAGTTTAGAACGCATGTCCATTACCCGGCTCATATCAATCTCGTTAAATGTGGTGAGCATTGCGGTTTCGTTTTTAACCGCAACCAACCGTTCACTTAACTTCCGGCGCAACATGGTCATTTTCTCGCGCTTGCTTTCTCTTGAAAAGGTTTTCTTTTCGGTTACTGCATTTTTTTCCTCCTTCGGAAGTGCAATTACCGCTTCAATATCGCTTTTCGAAATACGGTGCAAACCACTCAAAACCTCTTCTATCGAAAGATGGTTGTCGTCCATCATTTTGTGGGCAAGCGGGGTGATTTTTATATTCGGTTCTTCTGATTTTGCTGTTACTTCCGGAGTATTGTTTTTAACTGATTTAGGTACGGCAACTTCCTTTGGTTCCGGAAAAAGTTCGGAGGCAATCGGTTCTTTTTCAGGATTTTTTTCAGGAACAACACTTGTGTCAATAGTACATACAATTGTTCCGACAGCCACAGTTTCTCCTTCAGGAATTAAAATCTTTATCTGCCCACTTTCGGTGGCAGCCAAGGTTAGTGTGGCTTTATCTGATTCAACTTCAGCTACTTCCTGGTCTTTGTAAACAAGATCGCCATCGACAACAAGCCATTTCCCAATTTCAACTTCAGTGATGGATTCGCCCGGAGTAGGTATTTTTATTTCGATCAACATTTTTTGTTATTTATAGGTTTATGCTAATACTTTTTCATTAAAAGCAGAATCGAGTATTGTTTTTAATCGCAAATTGTGCTGGTACATCAGTCCAACAGCAGGACTTGCGCTGGCCGGACGCGAAATTAGTTCGAATGCCACATCGGGTAAAAAGCGCTGGATATGCTGCCATGCGCCCATGTTCGAAGGTTCGTCCTGTGCCCAGATTATTCTTTCGAGGTTCGGATATTTTGCGATAATTGATTTAATGCCCTCGGCCGGGAGCGGAAATAACTGCTCTACGCGAACGATTGCAACATCCGAAATGCCTTCTTCTGCTTGTCGTTTATGTAAATCGTAATATAGTTTTCCGTAGGTAAAAATCAGTTTTCTTATTTTTGAAGGTTCAGCAATTGCATCTTCAATTATCTCCTGAAAGTGCCCTTCAGCCAATTCATCGACTGATGAAGTTACCAGTGGATGCCGCAGCAGGCTTTTGGGTGTAAAAACGACCAGCGGAATCCGCACATTCCAATGCATCTGACGGCGCAGCAAATGGAACATATTTGCCGGACTTGTGGGAACAACCACTTGTATATTATTGTCGGCAGTCAGGTTTAAAAACCGCTCGATACGCGCACTCGAATGTTCAGGTCCCTGACCTTCGTAGCCATGCGGAAGATATAAAACCAAGCCATTCATCATTCCCCATTTTTCGTAAGCCGATGAAATGTACTGATCGAAAATTACCTGCGCCACATTGGTGAAATCACCAAACTGTGCTTCCCAAATGGTCAGGCCTTTCGGAGTAGCAAGCGAATATCCGTACTCGTAACCAAGCACTCCATATTCAGACAGAAGTGAATTGAAAACATTGAACTGAGCCTGTTTCCCGCTGATATTTTTCAAGGGAAAGTATTTTTCGTCGGTATCTTCCACCACAAACGATGCGTGCCGGTGGGCAAATGTTCCGCGTTCCGAATCCTGTCCGCTNNGCCATTGCCCAATCCATGCGGTTATCGAGTATCATCATGCGACGATCCTCCACAATCCGGTCGATTTTCTTAAAGAATTTTTTGTCAGCCGGAAGTGTGTTGATTCTTTCAGCAATGCGCAACAATTCACTTTTTTTGACACCTGTTTTAACCGGAAGAATTAAATTGGCCTTTGATGGGTTTGCATATTTTGTGTATTTCCCGTTCAGGAAACGACGAACAATTACTTTATCAATTTTCTCTGATTCTTTGTGTTTTTCTTCAAGTAGCAAGTCGAATTCATGATTAAGTTTTGATGTTTCGGCCCTGCTCATTACCCCTTGTTCTGCCAGTTTATCGGCATAAATATCGCGAGGATTGGGGTGCTTTTCGATTGCCTTATACAACAAAGGTTGGGTGAACCGCGGTTCGTCGCCTTCGTTGTGCCCGTATTTCCGGTAGCATAAAATATCAATAAAAACATCGGTATGAAATTTTTGCCTGAATTCCATTGCAAGTTTCACCGTGAAAATAATGGCTTCAACATCGTCGCCATTTACGTGGAAAACGGGTGAACGGGTCACTTTTGCCACGTCGGTACAATAGGTACTCGAACGCGCTTCAAGATAATTGGTGGTAAAGCCAACCTGATTGTTTATGACCAGATGAATCGTTCCTCCGGTTTTGTAGCCCGGTAACTGCGACATCTGAATTATTTCGTACACAATTCCCTGAGTGGCAATGGCCGCATCGCCATGAATTACAATTGGAGCCACTTTATTGAAATCGTTGTCGTAATGAGTATCGATTCGAGACCGAACCATTCCCTGAACAAGCGCTCCCACCGTTTCGAGATGCGAAGGGTTGGGCATGAGGCTTAGCCTTACTTTTTTTCCATTGTCGGTTTCTACTTCATTTTCATATCCCAGATGATATTTTACATCGCCCAGCGAAAGGTCTTGCTCGTATTCGGTACCGACAAATTCCTTGAAAATATTTTCGTACGGTTTTTCGAGAATATTGGTCAGAACATTGAGCCTTCCGCGGTGAGCCATGCCAATAACAAACTCGCTGATCCCAAGTTCCGCACCATGTTCAATAACTGCATCCAGCGCAGGAATGAGCGCTTCGCCACCTTCGAGCGAAAACCGTTTTTGGCCAACAAATTTTTTGTGAATGAAGCTTTCGAAGCCAACCGCAAGTTTTAAGTGATAATAGATGTGATTTTTTTGTTCAGGAGTAAAAACCTGTGAGTTTCGGGTCGATTCCATTTTAACTTTCAGCCAGTCAATCAACTCCGGATGGCGCATGAACACGTATTCAACTCCGATGGATTGGCAATAAGTGGCTTCGAGATGTTCGATAATTGCTTTAAGTGTTGCCGGGCCGATACCAATGTTGTTACCTGCCTGAAAAACAGTATCAAGGTCGGATTTCTGCAATCCAAAGTTTTCGATATCTAAAGTAGGCAGATATTTTCGTCTCGAACGTACCGGATTGGTTTTGGTAAATAAATGACCTCGCTGACGATAGCCGTGTATGAGATTCAGAATAGCAAATTCTTTGTCGATTTTATCGTCGTGAACCGAATTTTTTGTATCGGCAAAATTCTTTCGGGCAAATTCAAATCCGGCGAAGAAGTTTTTCCAGCTGACATTTACCGATTCAGGATCAATTAGATAGGCAGAGTATAATTCTTCAATGGCCGCGATTTCCTGGTTCCCCACTTGCGAAAATTTATCCATAGTTGAGCAATTGATTTTTCAGTTTTTTAAAGTAAGCATTTAAAGTAACAAATTCTAAATTTTAATGTTTAATTAAATCGCTACAATGGGCGCATAAATTGCTAATGATCTGATTATATTTAGTTAATTTTAATTATTGTTGCCTGAAATTAAAACCAATTAAATTCAAACCATGAAATCAATTAGTTTCATAGTAATGCTTTGTGCAATAGTTTGTTTTTCCCTTTCGTGCGAAAAAGATTGCCCGGATCCGTTGGCTAAAGATGAGAAGCCGCGTGTTTTGCTTGAAATAAAGCCGAACCAGAATACGTACATAGCAGAAGACGGGAACCGTTTTTATACCAAAGTGTTTACAAGTAAAAACGACACAAATCTTTACCGGATAAAGGTTAATAAAGGAGAAAAGTATCATCTTTATTGCATTCAGCCCGATTTGAAATATACGCCCGACATTAAAATGGTATTGTTTAATGCTGACAATGATACGATTAGTTATTCGAGGAATGATACCGGAAAATCTGAACTTTTCTTCACTTCAAGTTATACTGGTGAAGTTAATCTGACGGTTTACCTGAACAGCAAATACAATGAAACTTTGAGCTATAATCTTTATTTTGAATCGAATAAACATTTAGCTATGAGGTTTATGAACCTTAATTGGGAAACGACCGGAGATTGGCGGATTGTAAACGCACAAACACTCGAATTCAGGAATTATGATTCGCGAGAATACAGGTGGATAAGGTTTAATTTGCCTGTTGCTGATAACCTGAATGTTCAATTTCGTATAAAGTCATCAGGAAAAAAAACATTGCCATCTTTAGGTTTTATTGTAAACGCATCGCCGGAACTGATGTATTGGGGCGATTATCAGGAGGAATTACCGCAAAAGGGAGAATTTTTAAACATTGTTAATAATGAGGAATATAAGGTTCTGCATTTAAACGGACCGGGTATTGGTTTTAGCTATGGAACTTTTAACTTGCCAATTATTGATATGAATTCTGGGGTGAATATCTGGCTTAAGCCAACCAATAGTTATACAACCGTTTTAGTTAATAATGTTGAAACTGGGAATTTACCTGCGGCCATCTCAAATTATTTTTATCTGGTAATTGAAGACATTGGATTTGAAACGGTTACTTTCGAAAATATTACTCTTGAACAAGTTTTCAGGACCAACTAAAGCTGGTGGAAGAGAAATAATAGCCAAAATATCTGGATATTTCCCTTATTTTTACGCGGATTCAAAAACTAATTATCCGGACCTGATTATCAATGAGAATTACCGAGAACCTAAAATCTAACGAAGAGCTGGCTTTCGAAATTTTATTTCGGAAGTACTATGTCCGTTTATGTTGTTTTGCCAACAAATTCATTGCTAATTCAGCCGAATCGGAAGAGATTGTTCAGGAAGTTTTTCTAAATATCTGGAAAAAGAGAAATCATCTGAAATTTGACAATGAAATTCGTCCTTACCTTTTCAAATCGGTGCAAAACTTATGCTTTAATTTCATTGAGCATAAAAAAGTAACCGACAACTATTATTCTGTGATCGAAGCGGTTTATAAAAATCAGACTGAAGAATTTAACAACTATGAAACGGTGCTTTACAACGAACTTCAGTTACGGGTTGATAATGCCATAGAATCTTTGCCGGAGCAGTGTAGGAAGATTTTTCAGATGAGTCGTCAGGATGGACTAAAATATGCTGAAATTGCCGAAACTCTGGGATTGTCGGTTAAAACTGTTGAAACACAAATGAGCCGCGCTCTTTCGAAATTAAAAGAAGAACTAAAAGACTACCTCGTTATACTTATTGTTTGCCTTTTTCTGAATTAGAGGCAGTTGGTTTTTAAACCTGAAGGGTTGAAATGATTATAGTAAAAGTTGAAAGAAGTTCTTTAAAACCACGAAGTGGTGTCATTATCCTGTCATGCCTTCGGCATTTTCCAACTCTTTCTATCTTGAATTTCTATAATCCTGTCATGCCTTCGCATTAATCAATGGATATTTCCTTCAACCATTTATTCGCATTTTTACTTAAAATCTCTTGAAAAAAATATTATTCTCTTGTAGGGGTAAGATTGTAGTTGCCTGTATTGGCTAAATGAAAGAAAGAACGAAATGGAAGAATCAATAAGAATAAATTTAATACACAAGTTTCTGAATAAAGAAACGTCAGAATCTGAAACTGCTGAAATACTGAATTGGGTTTCAGCTTCAGAAGAAAATCGGGAAGAATTCCGAAAGGCTCACGAAATATTTCAATTAAGCAAGCGCAATCAATTTCAATCAGAAATAGATATCGACATGGCTTGGAACAAGCTAAACAGTCGGATGCCGCAGCTAAAAGACAAACCGAAAATTGTTTATCTCGATATTTTTAGAAAAGTTGCCGCAGCTGTCCTAATTGTTTTGGCTGTTGGATTTGGCAGTATCTGGACAAACGATTATTTCTTTGGCGGATTAAAATCGGCCATTATTCAGTTTGAAGCTCCAAAAGGCGAAAAGTCAAAAATAGTTTTGGCCGATGGAAGTCTTGTCTGGCTCAATTCGCAAACTATCTTAAAGTACGATGCCCTGAATCCCCGAAAAGTATCAATAGTTGGCGAAGCCTATTTCGAAGTCAAAACCGATCGTGCCAATCCGTTTGAAGTTTCTACAGCTTCGGGAATGAAAGTAAAAGTGACAGGAACTAAATTTAATCTTCGGAATTTTACAGGCGAATCGTGTGTTGAAACAACCCTTGACGAAGGCGAAGTAATAATTGAAGGAATTAATTCAGAACAACTTACAGTTTTGAAACCTGGTCAGCAAGCCAGATACGACATTCAAAGCAATCGGTTGAATGTGAGTGAAGTTTCGACCGAAATTTACTCGCTGTGGAAGAACAATGAATTGCGCTTTGCAGATATTTCTTTTTCAGAATTGATTCCGAGGATTGAACGGTGGTACGGCGTATCCATTGAATTTGATTCCGGAATAAGTAATAAGGATCGTTTTACGATGACAATCAAAACAGAAAGTCTTCGTGAGTTATTGAATATGATGAAATTAACCTCAAAATTTAACTATGATATAAACGGAGCACAGATTACGATACATGCGAAATAAAAAAGGAGGAAAGTGTCCTACCACTAACCTCCCCATAATCAGCATGTGATTATATTAATTAATAACAAATTAACACTTCAAATCTATGAAAAAAAAACGATGGATTCTTCATTGCAGGAGAATACCCTGTATGAAACAAATTTTTAGGATTATGAAACTTACGACTTTCCTTTTGTTTGTGATGTTTCTTCAGGTGTCCGCAGGAGTTTTTTCACAAAACAACGGACAGTTAAGCTTGAAGGCTGAAAAAGAGTCAGTTAATAACATTCTTAAGTTGATTGAGGAGAAATCTGAATACCGCTTCCTCTTTAACAGCAACAACATTGATGTAGAACGAAAGACAGACCTGAACTGTGATTCAAAGAGTATCGAAGAACTGCTGAATATGCTTTTCGTTGGAACCAATGTCAGGTATCGTTCATTTAATAACAACTATGTACTTTATGCTGAAGATGTTGCACCAAATACATCTGCACAGCAACCAGGAAAATCCGTTTCCGGAAAAGTCACTGATTCATCAGGAACTTCCTTCCCCGGCGTTTCGGTTGTGGTTAAAGGAACTACAATCGGTAACATTACCGATGAAAACGGAATTTATATAATCCCTAACGTTCCGGCCAATTCTACTCTGGTATTTTCATTTGTGGGGATGAAAACTCAGGAAATTTCAGTCGGAAATAAAACTACTGTCAATGCATTAATGGAAGAAGAAACTTTGGGCATTGAAGAGGTAGTTGCAATTGGTTACGGAACCGTAAAAAAAGCGGATCTGACCGGAGCTGTTTCAGTTGTAAAAGCTGATGAGTTTAAAAATGTTTCTGCACTTTCTGTTGGCAACGCACTGCAAGGTTTGGTTCCGGGTGTCAACATCCGTTCGAGCGGAAACATTGGCAGCGAACCAGTTGTGGAAATCAGGGGTCTGGGAAACTTCACGAATAACAATCCGCTTTACATTATCGATGGTTTGCCAACCACCGGAAACCGCGATTTTAACGTGAATGATATTGAATCCATCCAGATACTAAAAGATGCCTCGGCCGCTGCGATTTATGGTTCGCGGGCTGCAAACGGCGTAATCATCATTGAAACAAAAAAAGGTGTTTCAGGCGAAATGAAAGTTAACTATACCGGTAAGGTAAGTATCGATAATTTGCCAATGATGGATTTGATGGGACGCGACGAATGGATCAACATTACCACGCAGGCATACCAGAATGCCATTGCACAAGGTGTTCCAGATGTTCGCAATGTACCAAACTGGATGAATGGAAATACAGATTGGAACAAAGAAGTTTTCCGTACGGCTGTGGTTCAGGATCATAACCTTTCTTTTTCGGGAGGTAGCAAAAGTGAAAAATACCTTGTTTCCATGAACTACCTTGATAATCCGGGAACTGTTTATGGTACTTCAATGAATCGTTACACTTTCAGGGTAAATACTGAAGGTAAAAAGGGAATTTTAACCATCGGCGAAAATCTGGCTATCAGTAACACGTTTGTTGAAAACCAAAACTCGGTATTCTCAAAACACATTGATGTACTTAGAATGCTACCGATTATTCCTGTTTATGATGCCAACAATCCGGGTGGGTATGGCTACGGAAACGAAGCTACTGCCAGAACTTTCGGATCGAACCCGATAGGATCAGAAGACCTGATGTTCAATAGCGATGAAAATCTGCGCATCCGTGGTAACTTATATGCCACGCTCGATCTGATTCCAGGATTACAGTACAAAGTTAACCTTGGGTACGAAACCAGCCGCGACAATCATAAATGGTTACGAAAAGTTGGTAATTATACCCTTAACCAACCTTACGACCCCTCAAGCCGATATGAGAATAAAGCAAAATTTGTTTCTTCGCTGATTGAAAATACTCTGACTTATAAGAAGTTAATTGGCAAACACGATCTGAATGTGGTGGCCGGTAACTCTTATCAGAATACCTATTACGAAATGATAGCCGCTGAGAAAAAGAACCTCGTAAGGGTTGGAGATCATTATTTCGATGTAATTGATGCCGGAACTACCGACCCCAATGCATGGGGAAATATTGGCGAAAGTTCACTGATTTCCTATTTTGGCCGTTTGAATTACACTTTTGATGAAAAGTATATTTTAAGCGCAACTTTCAGGAGTGACGGTTCTTCAAAATTTTCCAAAGGCAACAAATGGGGATTTTTCCCATCGGTTTCTGCCGGATGGCGCATTAGCCGCGAAGACTTCTTTAACGTGGATGCAATCAGCGATTTAAAATTACGCTTTAGCCACGGAACACTCGGTAATGCCAACATCGGAAACTGGGATTATGTAGCTGTGCTGAATTCGTTTCCTGTAGCTGTTTTTGGCAGCGACCAGCATCTTGAGCCGGGAATGACCCAGATTAAGCTGGTGAACGAAAACCTGAAATGGGAAGAAAAAACACAGGATAACGTTGGATTGGACGTTTCTTTCCTCGACAACAAATTGCAGTTCAGCGCAGAGTATTTTATCTCGACTACAAAAGATGTACTTACTCCAATGCAAATATTGATGACTACCGGTAATGACGGTGGAAATCCGTATGTTAACGCTGCAAGTCTGAGAAACAAAGGGATTGAAATTTCGGGTAACTGGAGAGAAAAGAAGGGCGATTTTGAATATTCTGTAGGCGCCAATTTTACCAGTTTAAGAAATGAGGTGCTTGAATTCGGGTACGGAAAAGTGGAACAATATACCTGGATTACAAAAACTGAAATTGGTGAACCTCTTGCAATGTTCTATACCATTACCACAGATGGGATTTTCCAGAATGAAGCCGAAGTAGCGGCGCATAAAAGTTCTGCCGGAAAAATAATTCAGCCCAATGCAAAACCGGGCGACATCAGATACAACGATGTGAACGACGATGGTCAGATCAACAACGACGACCGCGAAATCTGCGGCAATCCATGGCCAAAGTTTGAAATTGGATTAAACGGACAGGCTTCGTATAAAAATTTCGATTTCAGTTTCGCAGGTTTCGGATCATTTGGTCAGGACGTGTTTAACGGTGCTGCCAGCTGGATGGGTGGTTTCTCCGACAATACCAACCATTTATCAGGATATGTAGGCTGGACAAAAGAAAACCCGAATACGAATAACCCACGTGTACTTTATGCCGATAACCGCAACGCAAGGGGCGACCAGAACCGCTGGATTGAAAAAGGATCTTATTTCAAGATCAGGCAACTGACACTTGGTTATACCTTCGACATCCCGCAGATTCAGAATGTTTTCGACAACCTTCGCGTTTCTGTAACAGGCCAAAACCTTATAACTTTCACCAAATACACCGGTCTTGACCCAGAGTTTAAAGCACCCGATATTTGGGTTAAAGGACATGACGACGCAGCATATCCTTCTCCGAAATCAGTTGTATTTTCACTTTCTGTTCAATTCTAATTCTGAAGTATTATGAAAAAAATATTATTATATAGCTTATTTGTGGTTTTGCTGACAAGCATTTCCTGCAACGAGGAATTGATAGACATTCCTAATCCCAATTCCCCCACTACCGCCACCTTCTGGCAAAGCCCCGAAGATGCCCAGGTTGGTTTAGATGCTGTTTATAACATGTTTTATAAACCCGGAACCTGGACAAGGTGGATTTATTTCCGTTACGATCTGACTTCCGACGAAGGCTACAGCCAAAGCCCCTGGAATGAGCTGAAAGAATGGACGCGTTTTATTTATTTCAATTATAACTTCTGGGAAGGAAATGCCTGGATGTGGCGCGACCATTACAAGGCAATTTTCAGGTGCAACCAGGTTTTAACTTATGTTCCTGAAATTGAGTTCACAAATGCAGGTGATAAAGATCAGATTCTTGCTCAGGCAAAATTTCTGCGCGCATTCTATTATTACAATCTGGCACTGATGTTCGACAATGTTCCGCTGGTTCTGAATGTTTCGAGCCCGGAAGATACCCCCGAACAAAAGACCGAAGCCGAAGTTTTTGCACAGGTAATACTCGATTTGGAAGATGCTGTTAAAAGCTTGCCCGCACAATGGGGAACCGGCGATTTAGGCCGCCCAACAAAGGGTGCAGCGTATGCCTTACTGGGGAAAGTACACATGCAAATGCGTTCGTGGCAAAAAGCAAAAGACGCACTGGCCTGGTTGGTCGAAGGCGACGGAAAGTCGAACTACAACCTTGTTGCCAACTATAAAGACAACTTTAAGCACACTACCGAAAACAATGTTGAGTCAGTATTCGAAATTCAGTATTCAGACATCAATCCGAGTGGTGATGGCGATCAGGCAAATCCGAACGTAGGCTCAAACCGTGCGCAGTTCTTTGCTCCACGCGGAATTGGATGGTGCGATGGTCAGCCAAGAAGATGGCTGGTTGATGAGTATAAAAAGGAGAAAACTACCGACGGACAGATCGATCCACGTCTTCGCGCCAACATTTTTTATCCTGAAATTCAAAAAGATTATCCGGGTGAAAAGATTTATGGCCGCGACTGGGAAGCTGGTTGGGGCAGCGATTGTTTCTTCAGGAAATACCAGGGCGATTATTACCGCAACCGCGAGGATTACTATTCTCCGATAAATTTCAGGTTTATCCGTTATGCCGATGTATTGTTACTGTATGCTGAATGTTTGACCGAACTTTCGGCTGGCACACCTCCGGCATTGGCTGTTGAATGCGTGAACCGCGTTCGCGAACGTGTCGGACTGCCAAAATTGCAAAACAGTACCCTTTTCGCCAGTTCTGTTAATTCAAAAGCCGGCTTCCTGAAAAGGTTGCAGATGGAACGCTCTCTTGAACTTTGCTATGAAGGCGTTCGCTGGGCTGACCTGAAAAGATGGAAACTCTGGAGTACCGCTGAAGGATTAAATGAATTGATAAGCCGTGATCCTGACTTCTCTAATTTTGTTGTCGGTAAAACAGAGCGGATGCCTATTCCGCGCAGCGAAGTGGATAACAATCCAAATCTGAAACAAAATCCATTGTATTAACAAACAAACTACAAATATTGATGATTGCAGGGTCTTTCTTCACCGGAAGACCCTGTATATTTTCAATCGTTATTCAACTGAAATTCGATACTTATCTTTTTTTTCGACTCCAACCATTGAGTATTTTTCCCTGCATCAGTGATAACTGATTGTATTAACCTTGACCAAAATGAAGTAAAATCATGAAACCAACTCAATTCAGAAATAAAATTTTAGTGCTTGCATTTCTTATTCTGTCAGTATCGGCTTTTGCCCAGCAGCCCAATCCTCCGGGTCAAATTGAAGATCCGAAAGACGCAAAAAATCTGGCGTATCTGTTTGCCCACATGACCCATCAGGATTACGGACGTTTGTATTATTCTGTCAGCCTGGACGGATTGCACTGGAATTCGCTGAACGGAAAAAAAAGGGTGTTCGATGAATACAAGGGACATCCGGATATATGCAAAGGACACGACGGAAGGTATTACATTGCCGGAAATACCAGCGACGCTTCTCCGGAAATCAATATTTGGGTTTCCACTGATTTAATTACCTGGGAGAAGTTCAGCACTTTTACTCCCAACCTGAAAAGTACACCCGATTATTCGTACGCCTTGCAGCGCATCGGCGCACCAAAAATATTTTACGATGAAAGCTCGAAGCAATATGTGCTTACCTGGCACACACCACACAAAGAAGGCGGCGAAACTTATTGGGCAAGCCAGCGCACTTTATACGTTCTGTCGAAAGACCTGAAAACGTTTTCAGATCATCCAACCCGTTTGTTCGACTGGGATATGGGAACCATCGATGTATTCATCCGCAAAATAGGCAACCAATATTTTGCCATTCTGAAAGACGAAACCTATCCAACACTCTACTGGACAACCGGGAAAACCATCCGGATTGCCAAAGCGCCCTCTTTACTCGGACCATATTCTGAACCATCAGCGCCCATCAGCCCAAACTTCAGGGAAGCGCCCATGCTGATTCCTTCTCCTGACGGGAATATCTGGTACATGTATTACGAGCAATATCCGGGTGTATCTTATGGCCTGTCAATTGCCGACAACATGAACGGCCCGTGGTATCAGGCTTCAGGATATACGTTTTTCAACGATTGGGACAAATACAGTTTGCCCTCTTCGGTGCGCCACGGCTGTATGATTACCATTTCAAAAGTCGAATACAATAAACTGGTCAGCCATTTTGGTATTGATCCGAAGAATTGAGTTACCATATTAACCATCCAATCATGAAGTACATATATATCACATTAATTTTTCTGACCCTGGTTTTGCAAGCCGTCTCATGCAAAGCAAACGACCCGGAACAAAAACCAATTGACAATGAAACCCCTGAAATTGTCAAAGTGCCGCTTGGCGATCCTTTTATCATGCTTTGGGAGGGAAAATACTATGCCTACGGAACTTATGCTGAAGATGGCATTGCAGTGTTTGTTTCCGACGACCTCGTCAAATGGAGTAGCACTACTAGTTTGGCATTGCACAAATCCGACGTTTGGGACGACAAATGGTTTTGGGCTCCCGAGGTTTATTACCTAAACGGTAAATTCTACATGTATTATTCAGCCAACGAGCACATTTGCGTTGCAACCAGCAGCAGTCCGCTCGGGCCTTTCAAACAGGAAATCCAAAAACCAATGATTGAAGATGAAAAGTGTATCGACAATTCATTGTTTATTGACGATGATGGAAAATCGTACCTTCTTTTCGACCGTTTTAACGATGGCCTCAATATTTGGGTGGCCGAAATGGAAACCAACCTCATCGACATCAAACCGGGAACGATGAAAAAGTGTATCAACGTTTCGCAGCCCTGGGAAGAAGTGTGGCCGCGGGTAAATGAAGGTTCTTTTATTGTGAAACGAAACGGCATTTATTACATGACCTACTCGGCCAACAGCTACGAAAGTCAGTTTTACGGCGTTGGGGTAGCCACTGCCACCAACATTACCGGCCCCTGGACAAAATATGAAGGAAATCCAATCTTTCAGAAACCCGGCGACCTTGTGGGAGTGGGACACAGCGCCATGTTTACCGATAAAGACGGAAAGCTGCGGATTGTTTTCCACGCCCACAACAGTACTGCAAAAATTCATCCCCGTCACATGTACATCAGCACTGTAAGCTTCGAAAATAAAGCAGGGAAAGAAGTAATGGCAATTGATAAAGACTATCTTGTTCCAACGTGGGTGAATAAATAACATGGATAGCCGTAATATTATTCTATGTCATAAAAGTCATTCAATTGACATTTGGTGGTCATTAATTTGTCTTGAAATGACTACAAATGACAACCATTGACTGTTACAAAAAATCAAATAGATAACCGGAGAATCAAATAAATACTATAGAATATGAAGACTATGATATTGACAATGATTGCAATTTTTTCGTTTGCAGGATGCAGTAAAAGTGAGACCACTGCGGGCGATAATGTAAAAAAAACCTTTGCCAATCCGGTTTGGGATGGCGCCGATCCCTGGATGGTAAAACATGGAGATGATTACATCTATTGTTTTTCGTCGAACAATTCGATTATTCTCTCCAAATCAAAAAAAATGACCAAACGGGGAGTGATGAAAAACATCTGGACTGCCCCTGCTACCGGTTGGAACCGTGCGTGTGTATGGGCTCCTGAAATTCATTTCATCAACAACAGGTGGTATGTTTATTATGCTGCGGGAGAGTCTGGCCCTCCGTTTATTCACCAGCGGGCAGGCGTGTTGCGATCGAAAAACGAAGATGTTTTCAGCGATTACGAAGATGTGGGAGTTTTATACACTGGCGATAATCCTGCTGATCCTTCGACCAACGTATGGGCGATTGACATGACCATGCTTGAACACAAAGGAAAGCTATACTCCATCTGGTCGGGCTGGATCAAACAGGAAACAACCGACGCGACACAGCAACATTTGTATATTTCGGAAATGGAAAACCCTTATACGATGAAAGGCAAACGCGTAAAACTCTCGTCGCCTGTTGAAAGCTGGGAAACCGGCGGGCCGCTCAACCTGAACGAAGGGGCGCAAATCCTGAAAAATGGCAGCAAGGTTTTTGTAGTTTATTCGTGCCGCGAATCGTGGTTGGTCGAATACCGGCAGGGAATGCTTCAACTGATCAATCCTGATGGCGATTTGCTCGATCCGGCCAACTGGAAAAAAACGGGCCCGGTTTTTCAGGGAAATTCACAGGTGCACGGAGTCGGACATTGTTCGTTTGTGAAGTCGCCGGATAATACCGAAGACTGGATTATATACCATTCCAAGAAAAGTACCACTCCTGGCTGGGAACGCGATGTACGCATGCAACCCTTCAAGTGGAATGCCGACGGAACGCCTGATTTTGGAGAACCAATTCCCGCAGGCAAGAAATTGAATCTTCCTTCAGGAGAATTATAAACCAAGAGAAATCAAATTCGGGATGCAAATCAATATTTTAACCATTTTCCTCCTTTTAATCACCTTGCAAATGTTGAGCTGTGCGAAGGAAGCCAATTTGCCAACCGGTAAAATTCCCGAAGTTCAGGTGCCGGTCGATGGCATTCGCATTGGCTGGGACTTCCGGAGTTTGACCAGAATTGCGCCTTTGGACGGCCGCACCGGATATTTTGGATATGCCCGGATGACGCAATTGTTCGATGGCCGTTTGGCCTGCGTTTACGAAACATCAACCGGAAATATTGAATTGGTATTTAGCGCTGATGGTGGCAAAACCTGGGGCAATAAGCAGGTGCTGTTTGAAACGACGAACAACATTCCTCCGTTTGTTCCTGAAATAGTTGAATTGAGCGACCATTCAATTTTGGTGGCCTGCAATCCGCGACCACGCGAACCGTTTACCAACGACCGCAAGTTTGGCATTAAAGTCAGAAAAAGTATTGATGGTGGCATTACCTGGGAAAAAGAACAATTGATTTATCAGGCACAATCAACCTTCGAAAATGGTTGCTGGGAACCGTCAATGGTACAATTGCCGGGTGGTGAGGTGCAATTGTTTTTTGCCAACGAAGGAGTTTACACCACTTCCGGCGAACAAAACATTTCAATGTTAAGGTCTGTCGATTTTGGTACAAGCTGGACAACTGATCCGGTGATTGTTGGTTTCAGAAAAGATCGGCGGGACGGAATGCCCGTGCCCCTTTTACTAAAAGACAAAGGTGAGTTGCTGGTTGCTGTGGAGGACAATAAAACCGATCAGTTTAAACCAACCATTTATCGGGAGAAACTGATGGATAACTGGGCCGACGGAACAATTCTGGCAACTGATCCGCGACGCGAATATGCCCCGCTGACTGATCCGCTGGCCGACAATGTTTATGCCGGAGCACCTTACCTTAAACGACTCCAAAGCGGTGAGGTGATTTTGTCGTATCAAACGAATTTGCAAAGAGACAATATTTGGGACAAGTCGTCGATGGCTGTTGAAATTGGCAACGAAACCGGGCGCAACTTCAGCCGGCGATCAATTCCGTTTAAAGTACCATTGTCAAAACACGGCCTCTGGAATTCGCTAAGTGTGATCGACGGAAACACGCCCGTTGCAATTACCTCAACCAATGCATATTCATCAACTTCTACTGAAGTGTGGATGATAAGAGGTAGGGTAATACCGGAGTTTCAAATTCCAATCGGGACTTCGATTCCTGATGGTTTGCTCAACGATGACTGCTGGCAGGGTGAATGGCCTTATTTTATTGGGCAAACGAGTAATAAACAACTTTTTTCGAATGTTTGTAAAGATGCCCAAAACCTGTATATTGCCGTAAAAATTGATGGATTGGCGTCCACAGTTATGAATAAAACAGTGGATGAGTTTTCGCTTTTGCTGGATACCGAAAGGAAGAGTTATCAGGCTCCGCACACCGGTGTTTTCGCATTCAGGGTAGAATATGACGGATCGGTAACTGTTGAGCAAGGACAGAACGGGCAGTGGATTCCGGATCAATCGGGAACAAAAATTAAAGTCGGACAAAGCCTGAACGGGGATTTACATGCAGTGGAGCTGGCCATTCCGCTCGGTCTTTTTCCTGAAAAGTTTGGGCTGAATAAAACAGTCGGGATAAATTTTGTCCTTCAATCAACAGAGGCAGAGTGCATCACTTCGACAGCAGAAAATCAGCCTTTTACATGGGTCAGGGCATTTTTGCCGTGATATCACGTAAGGATATTCATAATATATTTTAATCAAATTCAAACCAAATAAATTAAAATCATGAAGAAGAACATCTTTTTATTGGCAATTGGCGGCTTGTTCCTAATGGCAGCCTGCCAACCAAAACCGCAACAAGTTAAAGAAGTTGTTTCAACACGTTGGAACGAGGCGCAGGCACAACAATGGAGTGACGAAAACGGATGGCTGCGCGGAAGCAATTTCAATCCGAGTACCGCTATCAATCAGTTGGAAACATGGCAGGCCGAATCGTTCGACACTGCAAGTATCAACCGCGAACTGGGCTGGGCCGAAGGAATTGGGATGAACGCGATGCGTGTTTATCTTCATCACCTGGCATGGAAAGTTGATCAGGAAGGTTTCAAAAGCCGGATGAACACTTACCTCGACATTGCAGAAAAGCATGGAATCAAAACCATTTTCGTTTTTTTCGACGACTGCTGGAATGCAACTTATCAGTCAGGCAAACAACCCGATCCGAAACCGGGTGTTCACAACTCGGGCTGGGTGCGCGATCCGGGCGATTTGATTTTTGCTGATACAACATTGATCACAACGTTGGAAGCTTATGTGAAAGATGTACTTACCACGTTTAAAGACGACAAACGCATTGCTATCTGGGACTTGTACAACGAACCTGGAAATTCGAATTACGGAAATAAATCGATGCCCTTGTTAAAAAAAGTGTTTGAATGGGGCTGGGAAATTCGTCCGTCGCAACCAATGTCGGTAGGAGTTTGGAATTTAAGTTTATCTGATCTCAACAAATTTCAGGTTGAAAACTCCGACATCATTACTTATCACAATTACGAAGGACCAGAAAAACACCAGGCCGCCATCGATACACTGAAACGATATAACCGTCCGCTGGTTTGTACCGAATACATGGCGCGCCGCAACAACAGTTTGTTTACCAATATTATGCCCATCCTGAAAGAGCAAAATATTGGCGCCATCAACTGGGGTTTGGTTTCAGGAAAATCGAATACAAAATATGCCTGGGATGAGCCGATTGCCGACGGATCGGAACCGTCACTTTGGTTTCACGAAATTTTCCATCCGGACGGAACTCCTTACAAACAGGAAGAAGTTGATCTGATCAAAAGTTTGACAGGAAAATAGAGATTAATTGGCTAGTTTTTATAAAACTGTTAGCCATGTGATAAAAAGAAACCCAAAAACCAGGGATGGTTTTTGGGTTTCTTTTTAATTGATGATTATAATTTCTTAATAACCAGGATTCTGCACCAACAGCGGATTTAGTTTTATCGCATCGGTTGGGATTGGTAAAATCCTGCGATAGGTATCTGAGTTTGTTTTGAAACCCCATTTACCTTCGAATTTACCAAACCGAATCATGTCGTTGCGGTGCCAGCATTCATAAACAAATTCGCGGGCGCGTTCTTTGTACAGGTCTTCCAGGGTAACACTTGTCCATGCCGGAGAACTCGAACGGTTAGAGCGGATCATATTCACCAGCGACAATGCAGTATGGCCTCCGGTTGCTGTGCCACCACGGAGAATAGCTTCAGCTTTCATCAAAATAACATCGGAATACCGCAAGTACGGAACATCGTTGTTCTGGTTTCTGCTTGTCGAAGTTTTATCAGGATAGAATTTAATGTTGCGATATCCCATATTCCAGGCAATTTCATCGTTACCGCAGTCAAATAGCGCGGGGTTCTGGCGATAAACGATGTCCGGAGTCAGTTCAACCTGATAAGTATATGCAGCACCACCATCAGCTCCGGTGTAGAACTGGTCGTATCCTTTTTTGGTAGTGGTTACCATTATCGGAGTAACGCCATCGTTCATAAACTGAAGTCCGGTAAGCCATTGGTCGTTACGAATATCACCGGCATCATTGAAATAGGCATAAAATTCAGGAAGTGTGCTCATTGGGGCGCTCGGACGGAATGGCAGTCCAAATTTTGCCTGATGTGAACGAGGAACATCATACCGGGATCTGAACATATAACCGTTGGTTCCAGGTGAAGCAGTTGCTGACGGATCAAATGGTACAGCAAATATGAACTCCTTCATTTGAGGGCCATTGTCGGGGTAGAACATTTTCAGGTACGAAGCCCTCGGTTCAATGGCAAACTTTCCGGAGTTGATTACCGCATCGCAGGCTGCAATACAATCGTTCCAACGTGCAGTTCCGGTGTAATATTCAGCATTTAGGTACAACTTGGCCAACAATGAATAGGCTGTCCATTTGGTAGGTCGGCCATAAGTTTTTGCTCCGGTTTCTTCACTTAGCCCGTTGATCGATTTTTTGATTTCGCTTTCAATGTACTTGAAGACTTCAGCCCTCGGAGCATTTGTCCGTGGTGCAAAATCGCCATACAAGGTATCGAGTGGGACATTACCGTAAAAATCCATCATTAAAAAATACGAAATTGCCCTCATCATCCTAAGTTCGGCCAGTGTGGTTTTTTTGCTGGCTCCTTCGGGCATCACGTCATTCAAAATAAAATATGCCTGATTCGTAATTCCAATTGTTTTTTCAGTCGTGTACCAAAGATAGTTGGTTGCACCATGATCCTTGTCCCAGGTATGATAATGCATTTTCATGTAGCCCTGGTTATCGTACCAGTTTCCGCCTCTGGCAGGAAGTATGCCTTCATCGGTACTGATAGTGCTCATAAAGAAAAACGAGTGTGCATACTCTCCCCTGAATGCTGCGAAAACAGCACCGGCAGTTTGGGCATATTGTGCCTCGTTTTGAGGGAAAACATCAGGGGTCATCTGCGTTGTGATGGGTACCTCAATATCGTGGCAGGACACAACAAAACCTGCNNTTTTTAAAAAGTAGCTTTTACACCAAACAAAACAGTGCGTGTTTTTGGATAAAAGTTATTCGAATCAATTCCCGGAGCAATACCGCCCTGCTCAACTTCAGGGTCGATGCCCGAGTATTTGGTAATTACGAACAAATTATTTACTGAAGAGTAAATCCGAAGATTTTTCACGTAACTGCCCAGGTTCTTAAAATTGTATCCAAGCGTTGCATTGTCCAAACGGATGTAGCTACCATCTTCGATAAAACGGGAAGAGTATTTGTAAACATTCAGGTCGGTGGGCGATTCGTTTGCCACATCAACCAGAATATTGGTTGAATGAGCTGTACTTGGCCTGAACAAATCGGCACGGGTTGCATTGTAAATTTTATTTCCGAATACACCACGGATAAAGATGTTCAAATCCCAGTTTCTGTATTTAAAATCGTTTGTCCATCCCATTAATAATTTGGGCTGCGGCGAGCCCATGTAATGGTAATCAGTACCAATGCCCGGATTGGTTGTCAGCGAGCCATCTTTGGCCACATACTGCGAAACGCCCTCGGCATTTTTCCCAGCATATTCAAGCGTAAAGAACTGACCGATTGGTTTGCCTTCTTTCAAAATCTGAAGCGTACTTCCTGTCTGGCCGCCACCGTCGGGTTGCGTAATCCGAACAGAGTCACCACCAATAAACAAACTGTTGGTTAGTTTTTCGATTACGTTTTTGTTATGTGCCAGATTGATGTTGCTCGTCCATGTGAAGTCATTTTTATTTACCAGTGTCGCGTTCAGGCTCAATTCAATCCCTTTGTTCGACATTTCGCCACCGTTGGCGGTAATGCTTCCTGCCGGAACAAGCACCGGATTTACGGCATAAGAATAAATCATTCCGGTTGTATTCTTGCTGTAAACTTCAATATAACCACTAAGCTTTCCTTTTAACACAGTGAAATCCAATCCGAGGTTTGATGTAGAAGTTTTTTCCCATTCCAAATCCTGATTGGCAGCCTTATTGGGGCCGAATGCCGCAACCTGTTGACCGTTATTATAGAATGTTCCGAGACCACCCATAATGAATTGAGCAGTGTAGGCATCGAACCCGGAAGAGTTCCCGGTTACCCCGTAGCTGGCACGTAGTTTCAGGTCGCTGAAAATGCCCTGTGATTGCATAAATTCTTCTCTGTCAATTCTCCATGCTGCGCCAACTGATGGGAAATAGCCCCATTTTTTATTTTCACCAAAAACGGAACTTCCATCACGGCGGATAGATGCCTGCAAAAGATATTTGCTGTCGTAATTGTAATTCAATCGAGCAAAGTCCGAAATCAAACGTGTTTTCTGATAGGCATTTAAATCGCCAAAGTCAACTTTATAGCCCGAAACGGTTGTGTAATTACCAAGCGCGAGATTGTTGTAACTTACGTCGTCAACCGGAAAATTGGTATTCGACGCCATAAATCCGTCGCCCAAAGTATTGTCCTGCCATGAATAGCCGACTACCGCGTTGATCGTGTTTTTGCCAATCTCCTTGTTCCAGGTCAGGTAGTTTTCGAAAATTACATTGGTGCTTTGGTAAGTACTGCGGTTTGCCAGTCCATTCGATCCGAAATTAATAATCGCATGTGTTGATGGCGGCTCTGGATTGTTATAGAACTGCGCACTGTTGTAATTTTTTGCGTAGTAGCTGTTGTAGTAGCTCCCATTTAACGAAGTATTCCGCTGATAGGCCAGGTTAAGGTTGTAGGTCAGGCCAAACGGAAGTTTTACTTCAGTAGTGAAATTACCCAATAAGTTGTTGATTTTCGAATCGTCATCAGCTTGTTCAATAATGGCAAGCGGGTTAAAATATCCGGAATGATTGAAGTTTTCGAAATAAGTACCATCAGCCTTTTTAGGGCTGGTTACCGGCAAATATTTGGCTGCCTGCAAAAGAGCGCTGTTTCGCTGTGGAACTTTGGTATCTTTAATATTCGAGTTGGTAATATTGATCCCAAATTTCACCTTGTCGTTAAAAGCCAGTTGTTCAACAGCAAGGCGTGCAACAATACGGTTTTGTTCGCTGCTCAGCAAAATTCCCTGTTTGTCAATGTAGGTAATACTTGCAATGTAGTTGCTTTTGTTGCTTCCACCGCTGTACGAAAGATTGTGGCTGGTTGAAAGTGCAACATCCCGCTGTATGGTCTTTTGCCAGTTGGTGTTGGCATTCTGATCATCTTCAGGAGCAAAAGACATGTTGTTTTTAGTCAGGAATGCACGTAATTGATTGGCATCCATCATGTCTAACTGGTTCGAAACATTCTCGAATCCAACATATCCGTTGTAGGCAACCTGTTCTTTATCTTTATTCCCTTTTCGGGTAGTAATCATGATAACACCGTTTGCGGCACGGTTTCCATAAATGGAAGTTGCAGCAGCATCTTTCAATACATCAACCGAAACAATATCATCGGGAGCAACCAGTGAAATATCGGCACCGGGAACACCATCGACCACATAGAACGGGCTTTGAGAGCTGTTCAATGTTGATGCACCACGCATGATAATTGTTGCCTTGCGGGTAGGGTCGCCACTTGCAGAAATATTCAATCCGGGAACTTTACCCTGAAGGAGTTGACCAACATCAGAAATTGCGCCACGGTTTAGGTCATCAGATTTTACTGAAGACACGGCGCTGGATAGGTTTTTGCGCGAGTTCCTTCCGTAACCTACAGCAACAACCTCCTCGATGCCAACGGTTTCTTCTTCCAAAACAACTTTTAAAACCGAAGCTCCATTGATTTGCACTTCCTTGGTCTGCATACCAACAAAAGAAAAGACCATCGTCTTTGCATCGCCGGGAACCGAAATTTTAAACTCACCGTTCATATCAGAAAGAACCCCGATACTGGTGCCTTTTACCAAGATGGTAACTCCCGGAATTGGTACTCCTGAATTGTCTTTTACCGAACCGGAAATGTCTCTCTTTTGCTGAGAACTCACCATTTCGCCGGTTCTGCGAATCACAATCTGTCGTTCATACACATCATATTTCACATTTTCACCTTTCAGTACTTCATCGAGTATCTGATTGATGGTAGCATTCTTCAACGAAATATCAACCCTTTTTTCGAGGTTGAAATCTTCATTCCGGTAGAGGAATACGAAATCGCTGTTTTCTTCAACGTAAGAAACCAGATCACGGATGGTTATGTTGGTCATGTTAATGTCCAACTTTGTTCTTTGTGCATAACTGTTTGCGGAAACAGTGAGCATACATCCAAACAGCAACAAGATAGTTAGTCGCATAATTCGCATGAGTTTTTTTAGGCTATCCCCATAGGGATGCCCGGTTAACCACTTTTTTTTCATAGATTTGAACTGTTTTAATTAATAAATACTGAACTAAGCACTCGTATTTGTTTAACCGGGAAATGTTCCACCATTTTCCGGTTTTTATTTTTTTACCATGTATTGATGATCGTTCACTTTTTCAATTGTCGTCAGCGAAACTTTTTCAAGGTATTCCAGCACTTCTTCCCTTTTTTGTTTCAGGTCGAGTTTACCGCTGATACGTGTTGTACCCAAATTCGGCTCCGAAAATCCGATTGAAATATTATAAAACCGCTCAACTTTCTTTACAATACGGGTGAAGTCGATCTCGTCGAAACTCAACAGCCCTTTGGTCCAAAGGGTATAATAGTTAACATCAACTTCATATACTTTGGTATCTTTCGAAATGCGGTTGAAAGAGGCCATCTGGTTGGGCTTCAATACCAAATCCCGTTCAAAAAGGCCCGAATTGTTGTTCCTGATTGATACGCTTCCTTCTTTCAAGACCGTTTGAATTACCTTGTCTTCGGTATAAGCTGAAATATTAAACTGAGTTCCAAGAACCTTGATTTGTAAATCAGAAGTTTTCACAATAAAAGGCTTCTTCTCATCTTTTGAAACTTCAAAAAACGCTTCGCCAAACAGGAGTACCTCGCGGGTTTTATCCTCGAACCGACTTGGGTAAACCAGGCGGCTTCCTGCATTGAGCCATACCACCGTATTGTCCGACAAAACCAATCTTGATTGATTTCCATACGGAATAATGAGTTGGTTCATTACATTGGGCTCATCTTTAAATGATGGAATGACTGAATCGTTGTTTAAAACAATGGTTCCGTTTTGAGAATAATCGATGTTTGAATTCGATTTCTTTAGGTCAACATTTTGTCCATTCGAAGTAATGAGAACTGGCCCCGAACCGGAAGCGGGAACCTGGATTATTTGTTCGGCAAACTGCTGATAATAGGTATTATTACCGGTGTTTAAGTAAACAATCAGTCCGCCAATAGCAGCAAAAACTATGGCTACCGCAGCATACTTCATAAACGAACGCAGAACCAAAACGCGTTTGGTACGCTTTAAATCGCGATCTAAACGGTTGACGATGAGGTTTCCTAATTCTGCCTTTTCAGCATAAGAAAGTGTGTCGTTCGAAAACTGGAGTTCCAGCAAACGTTGTTTCAATTCCTGAATCTGGCTTTTTTCCTCCGGATGTTCCCGTAGGTAATCTTCCCAGTATTGCGCCAGGGAAGGATCTTCGTGAAATATCCATTTCAGGAACAATGGATTTTCTATGAATTTTTGATCAAGGTTTGTCATCTTTTCAGATTTATACCTACAAGAGTATCCAAACCGAAAAAAGGGACAAAAAATTGAAAATTTATTTTTTTATTCTTTACACCAGATCATCAGCAATTCGAGTAATTGCTTTCCAAATCGATCTCGCAACTGGTCAAGCGTGCGATAAACTTGTTTTTTTGCAGTATCGGGATTAATATTCAATATCTGGCCAATTTGGATGTAACTTAGCCCGGTACTGAATTTCAAAAAAAGCAGTTCACGTTTTTGGGTATCCACTGTTTGGAGTATTTCTTTCAGGGCCTTTACCCGCAATTCATCCGATTCTTTATCAAAAGAATCCTGCTCGGCATTGAATTTCAAGTCGAACAAAAACATCCCATCATCGGTAAGCGACGATTCCTGTTTGTTTTTTTTGATCTTGTGTATGATTTCGTTTCGGAGCGAGCGGAACAAATAGAATTCGAGGAACTCCGGTTGATGCAACTGTGGATTGTATTTGTAGAGATTCAAAAATATATCCTGAACTGCGTCCTTAACCAATTCGCGGTCGCTGGTAATTTTACGTCCATAGGCAAACAACACATCTACAAATTCTTCGTAGATTTCGCCGAAAGCATCCCGGTCTCCTGACCGGAACCGCATCCAAACTTCTGCCCATTGATTTTTATCGATATCCACCTCGCTTTTGCATTAATATGCAAGATTAATTGTTTTACAAATAAGGATAACGAAGATGAAGAAATAAATTCAAAATAGAACAGCAGATTTGGCATCAGTGCGGTAATCATAATTGTTTGAGAAAAAAGTATTCATTTTCATTTGAATACCTGAAAATTATACTATAACCATCAAACTATTTTTTCTCTGACAAATGGTTCAAAAACATTGAAAACAGTCATTTTGTATTATAAAACATGTTTCAAATTTTTATGTATTGAAATACAGGCATTTATAGAATTTGATTTTTGCGTAACTTTTCAATATTACTAAATTCTTAAAAAACCTCAAAAAGAGTTAATAAATAACCCTTATATTAGCGTCGCAATACAGTAGTAATTTATTTAAAGAATTAAATTCCTTTTCTCTTTTAACCAATATCTATTTACGATCGAACTAAACTAAATTTTGAATGAAGGATTATCAGGTTTTGATAATCCTTTTTTTGTTTGGTAATTTTTTCAAACTTAAATTTTCGACAAAAAAAAATCAACCAGATTTAAAAAATCTTGATTGATTTTATATGGGGCTCTTTAACAGAGTTGGTGCAGTAATGGGATATTTCTTCCGAATTAGTTCAAAAGATAAGAGAAACAGAAAAATAGATTTTAATAATTCCTTTCAGATCAATTCTTGGTTAGACCAAGACTAATTAGATAAATCGTCAAAGTCAATGCTTGAATAATTCTTTTCAAAACCAGCTTCTTCCAGAATAATATTATCAGACTCGCTGACTTTTTCAAATCCAGAACGAATTTCAACATCATAATCTTCGAGTTGATTTTGGTCGATGTAGGAAATTACTTCCTGCAATCCATCAATAAATTTTTCAAAATCTTCTTTGTATAAAAAGATCTTGTGTTTTTCGAAGTGAAAGCTCCCATCTTGCTCGAAGCGTTTTTTACTTTCAGTAATAGTGAGATAAAATTCGTCTCTTCTAGTTGATTTTACATCGAAAAAATAGGTTCTTTTTCCAGCTCTGACAGCCTTTGAGTAAATCTCTTCTCTGAATTTGCTGTCATTTTCCATCTTGTCCTCATTCTTTTCAAAATCTTCCATCATGCTCTTTTTAAGTTTATTCCATTCTTATTCATCAAATATAAAAAATAATAATGAGAAATTATAAAAAAAATAGCATGCAGTACAACATAAAAATGGCATCAAAAAAAGTTGTATCTATTATTTTTTTATATAATATTTTAATGCTTCCGGAAGGAAATCTTTAATTGCTTGAATTCTATTTGCTTCAACAGGATGTGTACTTAAGAATTCAGGCATTTTTCCTGAAGAGCCGGCTGCCATTCGTTCCCAGAAACCAATAGCTTCATTAGGGTCATATCCGGCCATTGCCATAAAAATTAATCCAAGTTTATCAGCCTCATATTCGTGCAAACGTGAATATGGTAGCATTACGATATATTGAGAACCAAGTCCAAAAGCTGTCTGGAAAATTGCCTGCGTTTCTTCGGGCTTACTTTTTATTACTTCAGAAAGAGCAATTCCTCCAAATTGTTGAATCATTTGCTGGCTCATTCTTTCATTACCGTGCCGTGCAACTGCATGTGCAATTTCATGTCCCATAACAACAGCAATACCTGCATCATTTTGTGTTAGGGGAAGAATGCCTGTATAAAATACAACTTTTCCACCAGGCATACACCATGCGTTGGGATCCTTATTTTCAACAAGGTTAAACTCCCATTTAAAATCGGACACACGATCGGCAAAACCGTTTTCCTTTAAATACTTCTCAACAGCCACCGAAACCCTGGCACCTACTCGTTTAACCATTTCAGATTGAGCACTGTTTGATGAGAGTTTATTGTCTTTTAGAAACTGACTGTAGCTGGTTAAGCTCATCTCAACCATATTCGATTCGGGCAAAAGACTCATTTGTTTTCGACCAATTAAAGGAACAGTGCTACATGCCTGAATTAAAAGAACAAGCGCTAGTAATCCTAATTTTATACCTTCCAAAAAGAATTTCTTTTTCATACATTTAATTTTTCATCATAAAATAACAGAATCGTTAATCACACCAGAGTTTTGACTGGCTATAAATTTCAGCTGGGATCATAGCTTCAATTTTTATATCAAAAATAAAAGTACTTAAAAAAAGATAAAAGCTGCCGTAGTATCTCTATAAAATATGAAATGTATTGGATAAGATCGTGACAGTTGATTGCCGGTTAAGAGGATAGAAGGAATTGAAATTTATATTTTTTTTGTGCGGAGGTTCAATAATGTTTCACTTCAATCCAGACCCCAATTGGGTTACCTAAAAATATATGCAGATAAACAGATGTTAATATCTGGTATATGTTTGTGTAGTTATTATATTTGCCGCAAAAATGTCAGATGTATTTATACAATCGAATTAATAGTGAAGAGCTGAAATTGAGGCTATATGCCGAAAATTTCAAAAGAAAGACCATCTCTTTTTATCGTTATTTTATATTGGATAACTCGCAGATATTAAGAGATCAACTGTATCGCGACTGGTCGGAACTAAATTGCTTCGGACGGATTTATATCGCGCGAGAAGGTATTAATGCACAGATGAGCATTCCGGAAGATAAATTGGATGCTTTTTATGAATGCCTTAATAAATATCCGATTTTCGATCAGGTTCCTATAAAATATGCTATTGAAGATGATGGTAAATCGTTCTATAAACTTACCATAAAGGTGCGCCCTAAGTTAGTTGCTGATGGATTAAACGACAATGCTTTCGACGTTACCAATGTTGGCAAACATTTGTCAGCATTAGAATTTCATGAACTGGCAGCTTCCGGAGAAAATATTGTTGTGGATATGCGAAACCATTACGAATCCGAAATTGGTCATTTCAAAGGTGCAATTTGTCCTGAAGCTGATACTTTTCGTGAGGAAATCAACATGGTTTCTGAAATGCTTGGTGACCAAAAAGATCGTAAAATTTTGCTTTACTGTACCGGAGGGATAAGGTGTGAAAAGGCCAGTGCCTTCCTTCGCCACCAAGGATTTAAAGATGTTAATCAGTTGTATGGCGGAATTATCGAATATGCCCGGAAAATCAAACAATTAAATTTGGAATCAAATTTTATAGGAAAAAATTTTGTTTTCGACGAACGAATGGGTGAATCCGTTAACGGCCAAGTCGTTTCTCATTGCCATCAATGTGGACAGTCTTGCGATTTACATGTTAACTGTGCCAATAATCTGTGTCATTTGCTGTTCATTCAATGTCCTGATTGTGCACGTAAATACGATCATTGTTGTTCTGATTTATGCAATGATGTTAAAAATGGTAGCGATGACGATAAGCAAAACTTTTTGCTAAAGTCCACCCGGAAATTTGGTAAAAGACAGGTTTACCGCAAGAGTTTCAAATTGGCAAATAAATTGGTTTCTTCGGCATCTGATTCCTTTTCGGTTTAAATTATGAATTTGAATATAACCAATTTCTGGGAAGTACTTCCAAAACCATTTTTTGCCCTTGCACCAATGGAAGATGTAACTGATACTGTCTTTCGCGAAATTGTGGCTGGCCTGTCTGATCCCCGTTATTTAAATATACTTTATACCGAATTCACGTCGGTTGATGGTATGAGCCATCCGATTGGTAAAATCAGGGTGGGAGAACGGCTTGTTGTAAATAAATCAGAAAGAGAGTTGCTTAAACAAAAGAATATCAAGTTGGTAGCCCAAATCTGGGGGAAAAGGCCCGAATTATATTATAAAATTGCAAAGGAAATTACGCAGGAATTCGATTTTGACGGGTTAGACATTAATATGGGCTGCCCGGTAAAAAATATTGTAAAAAACGGATGTTGTTCTGCCTTGATTGATCAGCCCACCTTAGCCAAAGAAATTATTCTTGCTACTAAAGAAGGTACACATTTGCCTGTTTCAGTAAAAACGCGGACCGGTATCCGTTCTCATGAGACCGAATCATGGATATCAAATTTGTTAGAAACAAAGCCTGCAGCCATAATTTTGCATGGAAGAACGCAAAAACAACAATCAGATGGCTTGGCCAACTGGGATGAAATTGCCAAAGGTGCTCGAATCAGGGATGTACTTAGTCCTGAAACAAAATTTTTAGGCAATGGCGATGTAAAGTCAATTGCACAAGGAATTGAATATGCCTCAAATTATGGACTCGACGGTATCATGATTGGTCGCGGAATATTTCACAATCCCTGGTTTTTTGATCCAACCCAATCGACTCCCGATAAATCAGAAAAGTTAAAACAATTATTGCTTCATACCCGGCTGTTCGAACAAACCTGGGGAGGATTAAAAAACATAAATATACTGAAGCGGTTTTATAAAATATACACAAACGATTTTGCCGGAGCTGCCAGGCTTCGCTCTTTACTTATGGAAGCAAAATCATATAGCGAAGTTTATGAGATTATTCACAATGAGCAATACATGGATTAAAGTCATTGTTTAACATTTGGTTATTAAGCGAAATAACCTTTATTTCGCTTTTCAAACTGACTGACTATTAATAATGAATATTCGAAAAACTTTACGGTCGCTTCATCGTGACATTGGCTATTTTGTCGTAGGAATTACTTTTGTCTATACAGTTTCCGGCATTGCTCTAAATCATCGATCGGACTGGAACCCGCACTATACTTTGATTTCTGAAGAAGTTAACATTCCTTCGGTAATAAAAACTGAATTTGCTAAAAACGAAATAGTAGAATTGTTGGAGAATTTTGATTATCAGGCAAATTACAGAAAGCATTTTGTGACAAAATCAGGCGAAGTGAAAATTTTTGTTGAAGAGGGAACAGTAATGTACAGGCCTGAAAAAGGAATTGCTTCGCTCGAAATATTAAAACGACGTCCATTCTTTTTTCAGATCAATAAAATTCATTTGGCACAAACAGGCCGACTTTGGATTTGGATTTCTGATATAATGGCATTTTTCTTATTGTTTGTGGCAATTTCCGGCCTGTTTTTACTGAAAGGCAAATATGGAATTAAAGGCAGGGGACTTTGGCTTACCGCTTTGGGTGTAGTTATTCCTCTTGCAGTCATTCTTTTTTATTTAAATTGAAAATCAAACCTTTAAATACTATAAGTATGAAAAAATCAGTATTTCTATTCTTAAGCTTGGTATTGTTGTTTTCGTGCAATACATCCAATCAGAAAAAAACAACCGATTTGGTTGTAATGACTGTTGACCAGATTCAGGAAAAAGGAAAAGACCTTGTTGGTGCCGAAGTAATTGTTAAGGGAATGGTTACGCATGTATGCAGCCATAGTGGAGCCCGGTGTTTTATAATGGGAAGTTCCGAAGATATCTCAATGCGCATTGAGGCTGGTAAAATTGGTTCTTTTGGGCAGGAGCAAATGGGTAGCGAACTTCAGATTCGTGGAATTTTACAAGAAGTACAATTAGATGAAGAAGATCTTGCCGAGATGACTCAGGCAGCAGCTGAAGGCGAATCAGCAAATAAAGATCATGCTTTGGGGCATGATGGGCCGGCCATGCACGATATTGATGGCGGCAAGCATGACAGTATCAATCAAACCAAAAAGCTGGATGAAATGAATCAGAAGCTCGCAGAAAGTGCCGATGGGTACGTGCCTGTTTATTATATTGAAGGATTGGAACTTATACCGGCACAAAAATAAATATCAGTTATTCAGTCTGATGCTTTTGTAATAAGCAGATCCTTTATTTCTTTGAAAAACAGGAAAAGAAGGATCTGCTTATTTTTTTTGCTCCGGAAGAAAATTCAATGAAACAGAATTTACGCAGTGCCGTGTATTTTTCGATGTAAATCCTTCTCCAATAAAGACATGTCCAAGGTGTGCATCACATTTTGCGCAGGTGATTTCAGTTCGGCGACCATCAGCATCTGTTGTACGTTTTACCGCCCCTTTTATTTCGTCGTCAAAACTTGGCCATCCGCAATGCGCATCAAACTTGTCGGCTGAACGGTATAAAGGGGCATTGCATTTTTTACACAAATAAGTGCCCTTTTCTTCGTGTTTGTAATAAATGCCGGTAAAAGGTCTTTCGGTTCCCTTTCCTTCAATTATCGATTTTTCGAAATTATTTAACTCGTTGAATTTCATGGTATTATTTTTCTTTTCTTTACTCTTTTCCTGCCCTGTAACAGCTAGGGTTAAAACCATCAGAATTAACAATCCAAGTTGTTTCATCACTTACTTTTTCCCAATGATACAATTTCATACACCCATTTGTTTACTCTACTTGTAACAATTATTTAAAGTCAGCATTAGATACAATTTTTAATGCCTTGATTAAAAATTGTATCTTTCGGCAAAAATTTATGAAACGTATCTTTACCTATTTTCTACAAGGGTTATTGTTCTCAGGGCCTTTAGCGGTAACTTTATATACTGTTTTTCTGATGTTTGATTTTGTTGATCGCCTGGTTCGAGATCCGCTTAAAGAACATTTTCAGTTTGATGTACCGGGAATTGGGGTCGTGGTTTTGTTTATAACATTAACATTACTTGGTTTGATCGGACAAACAATTCTTGCCCGGCCATTCATAAACTTCACAAAAAGACTGCTCAAACGTGCACCGCTCCTGAATGTTATTTATACATCGCTTAACGATTTATTTACAGCGTTTGTAGGAAAGGAGAAGAAATTCAATATCCCGGTAAAAGTTTGTATTAACCGAGAGAATAATTTATGGAAACTTGGGTTTCTAACAGAGAAAAATCTGGAGGATTTTGGTTTAAATGAAATGGTCGCAGTGTATTTTCCACATTCATATAATTTTTCAGGAGAATTGTATCTGGTTCCTGCAGAGTCGGTCGAACTGATTGGTTTAAGCCCGTCGGAAGTAATGAAGTTTGTTGTTTCAGGAGGTGTAACTAAAGTTAATTAGAATATATGTCAACAGAAGTAGTTTTAATGGGTGGTTTTTTGTTGCTGATCGTTTTTGTATTAATGATCGATTTATTGGTTGTTGGGCGAAATTCACATGTCGTGTCAACAAAAGAGGCACTTGGCTGGACAAGTGTTTGGGTAACATTATCGTTAGGATTCTATGTTTTCCTTAGGTTTTACGGTCATTTGCTTCACGGGATAGAAACGCCTGCAGAATTAAGCGAAGTGGTTACAAAATATGCTCCTGAATTAAAATTTAGACTTACCGATTTTGAGGGCATGTTGCGAGAATATCGTAACCATATGTCAATGAGTTATCTGGCCGGTTATTTTATCGAGCAAACACTTTCAATCGACAATGTTTTTGTCATACTTTTAATTCTTCAGGGATTTTCTGTTCCGCCGAAAAATTATAAAACCGTTTTGTTCTGGGGCGTCTTAGGAGCGATTATTTTACGCTTCATCTTTATTTTTGCCGGAGCTGCGCTTATTCAGCGTTTTGAGTGGATATTGTATATTTTTGGAGCCTTTTTGGTCTTTCAGGGTGTTAAAATCCTGATTAAAAAGGACGGGCACGATAAAGATCCTCACGATTATGCAATTGTCAAATTTATGTCGAGATATCTTAACATATCAAAGGAATATCATGGCGATAAATTTGCATTTAAGCTTGATAATAAAATATTTTTTACACCGCTGATGTTGGTTTTGGTCTTGGTCGAATTTACCGATGTGATCTTTGCACTCGACTCTATTCCAGCGGTATTCTCTGTTTCGCTTGATCCTTTTGTCGTATTCTTTTCAAATATTTTTGCTATTATCGGGCTAAGGTCGTTGTTTTTCCTTTTAGCCAATATGGTTGATAAATTCAGGTTCCTGAATGTTGGAGTAAGCGTCTTGCTGATATTTGTTGGGATAAAATTACTGGCACATCATTGGCTCGAAGAAATTGGATTTAAATCATCTTATTCGTTGTATTTTATCGCTGCAACTTTAACCTTAAGTGTTTTGTTTTCAATACTATTTCCGAAAAAGGAAATTGCATAAATAAATATCGAAAAAGATTGTAGTTTGTGAATGTGGCATATTACTGAAAAATAGTTGG
>DPRM01000115.1 GCA_003537645.1 Prolixibacteraceae bacterium | reverse complement strand
GGCGGAGTGACCTGGACAGCAACCTTAACACCTACTGCATCAGTTGAAGACGCAACGAATGTAATAACATTGGACAACACCGGAGTTGCAGATGCGGCCGGAAATGCAGGAGCAGGGACTACAGATTCAAATAATTACGCCATTGACACAAATCCACCTTCAGTAATTAATGTTACATCCAGCACGTCAAACGGTATATACAAAGCCTCAGATGTAATAACAATTCTGATAACCTATTCAGAGCCTGTAACTATAACTGGTACTCCAACATTGTCATTAAATAGTGGAGGTTCTGCTTCTTACGCTTCCGGCACTGCAACTGCAACATTAACATTTAATTATACCGTTGGAAATGGCCAAAGTACCACCGACCTCGATTATTTATCCACAACTGCATTAATACTTGAGGGAGGAACAATAGCAGATGCAGCCGGCAATGATGGTATATTAACGCTGCCAACTGTTGGTGGATTAAACTCTATCGGAGGTCAAAAAGATATTGTGATTAAGTCAGGTCAGAACATTACATTTAATGCTTTACCGACAAAAATATATGGAGATGCGAACTTTACTCCTTCAGCAACTTCCTCTTCTGGATTAACAGTAACTTTTACAACTTCCGATTCGAATGTGGCAACAATCGTTGGCGGACAAATTCACATTGTTGGGGCTGGAACCTGCACCATTTTTGCTGATCAAATTGGTAATTCCACCTATTTAGCTGCAGCACAAGAAAGCCAAGCATTAACTGTTAATAAAGCAACATTGACCGTATCCGCAGACACCCAAACTAAAATCTACGGCGAAGCCAATCCAACATTGACATTTGTTTATTCAGGCTGGCAGAACGGGGATGATGCCGATGATCTGACCACCAAGCCAACAGCCAGTACAACTGTAACTGTTACCAGTCCGGCAGCCGTTTACAGCAATGCAATCACAGTTTCTGGCGGAGTGGATGAAAACTACGATTTCACCTACGTTCCGGCCAATATGGAAGTCACCAAAGCCATGCTGACGGTAACTGCCGATGCCAAGATCAAGGGCTATGATTCTCCAATTCCGCCGTTGACATTTAAATACAGCGGATGGGAAAATGGTGATGATGCCAGTGTTTTGGCAACTCCTCCAACAATGACTACTACTGTTACTGTAGCGACTCCTGTTGGTAAATATCCCAACTCAATAATTGGCATAGGTGGAAGTGATGTAAATTATGATTTCACGTTTATTGCAGCCGATTTTGAAGTTACAAAAGCTAACCAGGCAATCACATTTGCGGTTTTGCCATCGAAAACTTACGGAGATCCGGCTTTTGATCTTGTTGCTAATACCAATTCAGGATTAAAAACAAGTTTTACCAGCAGTAATCCGGAAGTTGCAATGGTTTCAGGAAATAAGCTGACCATAGTTGGAGCAGGTGCAACCACTATAACAGCGATTCAGGAAGGAACCAATAATTTTAATGCAGCCCCTTCGGTTTCGCACAGTTTTGTTGTGAACCGCAAGGTTGTGGTAGTCGAAAATGCAACAGCTGTTTCGAAAGAATACGACGGAACAGCGACTGCAGTCGTTCAAGGCTCAAGTTTGTCGGGTATCATAAACGCTGATGAAGTTATCCTTGAAAATGAATCGGGCACTTTTGCCCAGATTACTGCAGGCATCAATATCGCGGTATCAACAGCGATGACACTTTCAGGAGAAAAAGCCGGCAATTATGAGTTGGCACAGCCCTCCGGATTAAAGGCCGATATTCTGAAAAAGGAAATTACCGTAACAGCCGAGCCTATCAGCAAAGCATGCAGTGAGAACGATCCGGTATTTACCTATAGATACGCTCCTGAATTGGTTGGTCCGGATTCATTCACCGGAGCCCTTTCGCGCGAAGTTGGAACTTCTGTCGGAGCGTATGCAATAGTACAGGGATCGTTGTCATTGAGCGGCAACTATCAACTGATTTACCAGGGAGCTGATTTCACCATTACCGATAGCGCTCCGGTCTGGATTACAGCCCCGATGGCCTTAAACATGACATTGGAATACGCCGATGTTGCCGGGTTGCTTGCAGCCCAGTCGCTTGTTCCCGAAGCTTTTGATGCCTGCGAAAATATTCTTCCTGCTCCGGTAAAAATTTCAGGCGAATTTGTAAAAGTTGCAGATTGCAATCATGTTGGAAATTATGTGAATACATGGACTGTAACAGATCATTCAGGAAATGTAAGCAATGAATATACACAGGTTATTACCCTGGTTGATCGTATAATCCCTAAAATACAGGAACTTCCGTCAATTGTTTTGACAGTGGCTCCCGGAGTTTGTGAAACAAAAATCAATTATCCTGAAATAAAGGTATTCGACGATTGTATCGGGAAACTTGAGCTGAAATCGGGTCTTGGGAAAGATGGTTTATTCCCGGTAGGCACCACCATGGAAACATGGGAAGTGACCGACCAATCGGGCAATACTGCAACAGCTTACTTTGCGGTAACAGTAAAAAGCTACAATGAGGCTCCCAAAGTTGACCTGATTGATGATCAGTCGGTTGCCAAATACACCAAAGAAGTTGAGGTGCCTCTGTCGGGCATCGATCCCACGAGTGGTTGCACTTTGCAGGAAATAGTTTCCATCACCGCAGAAGCCGATGATAAGTTGCTAATTTCCGAAGTTTTGGTTGACTATTCGAAAGGAAGTACAACAGGCAAGCTGATTTTAAAGATCGCCGACAAAGCAGAAGGAGAAACCATGATTCGCGTAACGGTAAAGGACAACGGAGGCGTTGAAAATGGAGGCAGCGATACAAGGATCATGACCTTTATGGTGAAGATTGACAGGCCAACCGGATTGACGGATTTAAGCCAGAATATGGCTGCTGAAGTTTATCCAAATCCGAGCCATGGGAAGGTGAATGTTGTGGTTACAGGTGCGTTGACTTCGACTGTCAGGATTGTTAGTGTGGCTGGAGTTGAAGTCTATAAAAATACCCGCGTAACGGATTCGGTTTTGAATGTCGATCTTTCTAAAAGCCTGGCCGGAATATACTTTGTAGAAATCAGCGATGGGAAACAATCGATTGTTAAGAAACTGATTTTAAGAAATTAATCAATAATTTTGAGATCAATAATGAGGCTGTCACTTTCTTTAGTGGCAGCCTCAACTTTTTCAGGAAACTTCTGTTTTAGGCATGAAAATGACATTTTTTATCTAAAAGGAATGTTGAAATCTTGATTACGTTTTAATTTAAGAAATTTAATTGATTTTTGCATTATTATTTACATGTAAAAATCAATCATTTACAGGCAATTAAGGATGTTGTAGAAATACATAAATTGAATAATTATGAAGTAATTGTTTAAACAAAATGTTTTAACTTTAATCACCTAATACCAAAAGATCCATTTTTTATTTTTAAATATACAGTCTTGCCAGTAAAACCTAAAATACCAGTAATGATAGTCACCGGCTTTTTGGGAGCCGGAAAAACGACTTTTATCAATCACCTTTTATTACAGAATAATGGCGTTAAAATCGGTCTGATTGAAAACGAGTTTGGCGATGTTTCGGTTGATACCAGGCTAATTACCGATTATAAACCCGAGTGTATCATGGAACTTTCCAATGGATGCATTTGCTGCACCATTTTCAACGAATTTTCGATGACGCTTCAGGAATTGATAAAGAAACACGATCATCTGGAGCAATTAATTATCGAAACAACCGGTATTGCTGATCCCGGACCTGTAATTGAACCTTTCTTTCAGGATCCCGATCTGAAGCGCTTATTTGAATACAGCGGGACGATTTGTCTGGTCGATTCGATTAATTTTCATAAAAGTATTACCGAAACGAATCATCAGAAACAGGTTATTTTAAGCGATATGGTTATTCTGAACAAAGCAGGTGATGTTGATCCGGAGAAGCTTAAAGGTATCAGAAAAAAATTGTCAGCGCTGAATAAAACAGCAACGGTAGTTGAAACTAATTATGCCAGACTCGATTCTTTGCATTTGTACCAGCTACAGCCGGATTTGCAGGACGAATTTGTTAAAAAGTTACGAAAACCATTTTACAGCGAAGCAGAGTCAGGCGGATTTCACAGTTTCACAATCAGGTTTGGAGGGATGCTCCACGAAAATAGTTTCCGCGAATGGTTTTCTTATTTTGCGTCGTTGCACCGTTCGAGTATATTCCGAATCAAGGGTTTAGTTTATTTCGAAAACAATCCTATACTCGCGATTGTGCAATCGGTTGGTGGAATGACTTCGGTTGTTGAAGGTGCAGTGATTAACCCAAACGACCCGCTTGAAAACATTCTGGTATTTATTGGAAAAGAAATAAGTAAATACGAGATCGAAAAAGAAGTTCACAAGTATTTATTGCAGAAACACCAACCAGAACGGAAGGCTGATCAGGGCGATTAAAGTACTTAAAACCACCACCCTCGAAGCAAATTCAGGATTTAGTTTATATTTCAGGCAAAGTGCATAAGCTGTCAATCCCATTGGCATGGCGGCTTCAAGAATCCACGCCTTGCTTATTTTCAAATCGACAAAAGGTCTGGAAACAATCAGGAAAATGAATGGCAGCATTACCAGGATAACCATGCTGAAAGCCAGAACAGGCAACCAATCGCGAAGTTTACCGATAGACTGTTTACCCATAAATAAACCGAGCGAGAAAAGAACCACCGCAGTAACCGAATTGGCAAAAATATCGAGTCCCGACATCATAATTTTTGGTAGCTGAATGTGATTTATAGCAATAAAAAGCCCTATAAAAACCGCTACCAGCATCGGATTTGTTACCAATCGGAGAAGCAATTCCCTGATATGAACTTTATGATCGCCAAAATATTCGACCAGGAAAATACCCAGCGTAAACATCCAGAAAATATAAACCGATGAAATCATGGTCGCTTCAGGCAATATCTGGTCGCCATAAGTGCTCCGCAAAACCGGAATTCCCAAATAGGCCACATTTCCATACGAAACGGCCAGAAACAGCGTGCGCCGCATGTTATTCTTTAATTTCAGAAGTGCTGAAACCGGAAAAACCAACATCATCGGAATAACAATTCGTGCCGAATTCCAGCCAATGAGTTGGCCATATAAATTCATGTCCCAATGAAGGCGCGACAATGCCACCAGAATCAAGGCCGGAAATCCAATCCAAAGAGCATAATTGTTCAGAATTTCAATCCACTGTTGATTCACCGATTTGTTACGGCTAACAACCATACCAACAAAAATGACCAGAAACAGTGGCCCAATTGACTGAAATGCAGAAAAGAATGAGGTCATACTCTAAAATTCAGGATATTTTATAAGTCATTTATTGTCAATTGTTTCACGTCATTCTTAGTAAGAAAACGCTGATTAATCATTTAACCGCCACTCAATGATTATCTTTTTTCGCTCTCGGCAAACGGATCGGTCACAAACGGGCGGACATCGGTGAGCAGCATTCCGGCCGTTTCGGCAGCCTGCATTCCGAGTTCACCATCTTCAAAAACCTGACAAAATTCCGGCTTAATATTCATTAAATCAGCGCATTTCAGAAAAGTGTCCGGTTCGGGTTTATGGCGGTCAACATCGTCGGCAGTCACAATAAAGTCGAATAAATGATCAATTTCAAGTTCTTTCATCTGCAACATGGCACTTTTACGACTGGCGCCGGTACCAACAGCCATCGGGATTTTTCCGTGAGCGTTTTTCATCAGTTCAATTACGGCATCGTGTGGTTTTATGCGGCTAATATTTTGCCTGAACTCTTTTTGTTTCAACTCAACCAATTCTTCCGGATCGATCTCCAGGTTTTGTTCGCGTTTAATTCTTTCCGCAAAACTGATGGTGGGCGCTCCGGTCATTTCAACCAGAATGCGCTCATCAAATGTGCAGTTCAGCTTTTCGCACACGGCGTGCCAGCTTGCAATATGCACGGGCAGCGAGTCCGACAAGGTACCATCGAGATCAAAAATCAGCGCTTTGGCTTTTGGATGTATTTCAAGTTTCATTCTTACAGATTTTAAGCGGGCAAATTTAGCAAACTTTTGTAGCTGCAACGGTCTTTTTTTTGTTGCCAAATTTCGGCTTGTTATGTCAAAAACAATTTTTAAACTGAATGATTATCAATATTCCTAATTGGAAAGAGATAATGTTCAATTGGTTTTTTTGAAACACTTCATCAGGCTTTTTCGTTTATTCCATTGCATTTAAAAACAGTTGGTTATGAAAGCAATTTTTCTCTTTTTGATTTTGTTTTTTCTGATGTTTTCATGCACATCAGAGTTCGAAAATCCGAAAGAAATGAACCTGACGATAAGCTTATATGGCAATCCGCAATGCAATGGTCTGAAATCTACTGAAAGGTTATCTGAAACGCCAACTTCACAGAGTTGTATTGAGTTTGTCTTTGATCGTGATAACCGGAAGCTCATCCTGAAACATCTCAATGCCGGATTTAATTGCTGTCCCGAAAGTTTATGGTGCACAATTGTTTACCGCAACGATACCATTGTTGTTCAGGAGTTTGAAAAGAATATGGGGTGTAAATGCAATTGTCTTTACAATCTGGATATTGAAGTTGATGGAATAGAACCCGGGAACTTCGTAATACAATTTATTGAACCCTACGCTGGCAATCAGGAGAAGTTAAGCTTTGAAAGTGATTTTCGGAATAATGCTGAAGGTAGTTTTTGCGCTTCGAGGACAAATTATCCTTGGGGAGAGTAGTTTTAAAATACAATTTAAATTGTACATATTACTTTAGAAATACCTGAGAGGCAGCTTATGTCGTAATAAAAACCAAATTAATAACCTTTAAATTGAGAGCTATGGCATCATCAAAATCCAATTTTGTGTGCTGTCCCGAATTTGATCCAATTCCCTGGGACGATAAAATATTTAAGTGGGAAAGTAAGAAATTCATAAAGGACAAAGTTTGTACGCTATTTTATATGCCAATGAATTTTGGTCAGGTAATGAAACGACTCGACCGGAAAGTGACGGCTGTTGAAGCCTCCATTCCCGATAATCTCTGCTTATCAGATCATACTTCGAAATGGAATATGGATCTTTATCTTGCTGTTGATAAAGAAATTGCGAATGCCGAAAACACTACATTAAGCGGGAAATTCTATAGCAAAGTTTATGAAGGTCCGTTTCGCGATACCGAAAAATGGTGCAAAGATTTTGAAAGTCTTTCAGCGGCAAAAGGCTATGCCATAAAAAAGTGGTACATGTGGTACACCACCTGCCCCAGGTGTGCAAAAAAATATGGAAAGAATTATGTGGTAGTTGTGGCCCAGATTGAATAATCCAATACATTGAGCTGGTAACCTTTGGGTTGCCTGCTCAATGTTTACACATCTCTCTTGTTAGGAGGTTTACCCCTGTAATTCAGCTGAATCCGTTGGATTTAGCTTTCCTTTCATTCAAATATCAGATCAAAATGGAAACAAGGATCAAAATCAATCAGGCAATCCTATCAATCGTTGTATTGATTTTATTAGCGCTATGCTGGAGCAATGTTACAGCTCAAAAAAAGTCTGAACCTCTTAAAATTGGCATCTACGATTCCCGTATTGTAACTATGGCGTATTCCCGTTCTGAACACTTTCAAAAAGTGATGAATGATATGAACGAAAGTGAGGCTATTATGCTATCGAACGATACCGCAAAAAAGATTGAAGCCATTTATAAAATATTCACAAAGCAATACATTATGCACCAACAGGTTTTTAGCAACGGTTCATCAGCATACATACTAGACCTTGTTAAGGATAAACTTCCACAAGTAGCTAAAGATGCCGGTGTTTTTGCTATTGTAAGTAAATGGGAATTAACTTACGTAGATCCGAATGTTGAAGTTAAAGACCTGACAATGCCTGTCTCTATGCTATTTAATCCTTCAGGTGATTTCGATAAAATGGTTCCTGAAATGCAGGCGCAGGCTCCGATACCTCTTGAAGAGTTTACGGTTGAAGAGGTTGTTCAAATGTGGAAACAATTTGAAGGTAAATACCTTGGAAAAAAATAATTCGCAAAAGTTAAAGAATAGGAGGTGGAAATTATGATCGAACATGTACACAATCATATTACGTCAGAATTACAACAGAATACCCGAACGGATATCATCTTTATTCTGACCTCGATATTTCTTAATCTTATTACACTGGCAGTGAATTCAGGTATGTCAAATGAATCGCGAACTGACTCTTCAACCTTAATCGTCATGTTTGTTTTTGTCATTCTCATTATTCTGGTCAACCTGGTAGTGGTCGTCGGATTAATGAAAGGAAAAGAAACACGCGCAAAACTGCTGAAAGGTTTAATAAGTATGTACAAAGACCAGAATGTGGATAGATATTACGATTCGTCGCTGCTCGAAAATTATAACCTGAGGTACAATCTGTTTATTCTTGTGGTAGTTTTTACCGGAGTGATTGCGATGGTCGTACCCTTTATATTGCGATAATTGAACAGCACAACGGATCAGTTATCCATGCAACTCTCTTTTAAGAGGTTTACCCCTGTAATTCAGCCGAATCCAACGGATTCAGCTTTTCTTTCATACAAATAACAGATCAAAATGGAAACAAGGATCAAAACAAATCAGGCAATCATATCAATAATTGCAGTGATGTTTTTTGTTGTATGCTGGAGTATTGTTTCTGTGGCCAAAATGTCTGATTTAACGAACAAGTCAATTCCCGGATGGTCGTCCGAAAGGGAATTGCTGCAATTGCAGGCATCTTTATGGGAGGATGATTCGCTTAAAGCCGGACTCATAAGAGCGCAAAGCCTTGCGCAGCAGGGACGGAAAGAAGAGGCTTCGAAAATCTATACCAATCTGATGGAAATTTATCTTGACGATAAAGAACCGGTGAAGCAATGGCTTATCCTGAATATGAAAAGAGAGCCCACTGGAGAGGAGGAAGCGATTCAATCACTCGACCAGTTGGGAAAGCTGTATCAGAAAAATTCAGCAATTATCTTCTGGAGAATGTTTTTGGAAGCGGAACACGGTCATAATGAGGCGGCGCTCAGGGATGTTGATTCTCTTGTTAAACTACAACCGGATTCGGCTATTAATTATGTGGCCAAAGGACAGATACTTTCAGAAATGAAGCGGTACGATGAAGCTTTAAAGGCATTTGACAAGGCGACAAAACTTGATCCGAAACGTGCCGATGTTTGGGGCATGAAAGCCGGAGTGCTTGCTAAACTGGGCAAGTATGACAAGGCATTGATTTCTGAAAATAAAGGAATTGAATTAATGCCAGCCTCTTTTATCGGAATCTATAACCGAGCCTGCATTTACTGCCTGAAAGGCGACAAAGCCAATGCACTTGCTGACCTGAAGAAAGCCATCGGAATGAACCCTGAATTAAAACAGCATGTTGTTACTGATGAAGATTTCAGAAGTCTGTGGGATGATGTAGATTTTAAGAATCTGATAAAATAAACACCCGATGCCGTAAAACCGATAAAAAAACGATTGTAGCTCAAAAAATACAATAACTTGCGAAGGAGAAATATCAGGGTGGAGGTTTCTCCTTTTTTATAGAATATATGGCAGTAATTAGGTCGGAAGAGTGGAAAGGTTATGTGTTTGCAATTGTTGGAACGATTGCTTTTTCAAGTTTGTACGTTTTTAGCAAGGCAGGGCTAAATCAGGTTGAACTGGCCCAATTTGGACTTTATTACTTCGGAATGGGATTTCTGATCAACCTGGTATTTATTCTGGTCTCTGGAAAATACAGGCAGGTTCCTGTCATTTCACGAAAAATTATTGGTTTGCTTGTTCTGCTCGGTGTCGTCGATGTTATTTCAAATATCACTTTTTTTATGGCCATTCAGGCCATTCCCGATCCCTCGGTTACTTCTTTTCTCGGAAATTTATTTCCGGTGTTTTTAAGCATTCTGGGTATTACTTTTCTGAAGGAGCGATTCACCCTTATTGAGTCGCTGGGAGCGATGATTGCCCTGGCAGGAGCTTTTGCCATCAGTTATTCGGGCGATATGAGCTGGAGTAAGTTTTTTATTCCGGGTACCGGATTTGTCGTGATTAACACGCTTTTTGCAGCGATGGTTTCAGTAATTGTTAAAAAAAATGTGCAAAAAGCTAGTCCCAAAGTCTTTAACCTGAACTCAAATGGCTGGATCTTTCTTTTCTTTCTTTTCTATTTTTTGCAGAGCGGACAGCCACTTGCCATTCCTGTAGTTGCTTTCAGGAACATTGCTCTGGGGGCTTTCTTTGGTTCGTTTGTCGGACTGCTTTCATTCTTCTATTCCTACCGATATATAACCGCTTCGCGGTCGTCAATCATCCAGAGTTTAAAAGGAATTTTTGTACTGATTATTGCTTACTTTTTCTTCGGAAATTTTCCGCTTCCTGTTCAGCTATGGGGCGGGGCAGTTACCATTGCCGGAGTTATCATTATGACGCTGGCTCAGTCAGGCGTTCTTAGCATTGGCAAAGGAAAGAAATAGTACAATTGCCTCTTACTGAATAACCTTCACACTGTTCCGCTTCTGCGGCATACCCATAAAATCAATAATTTGCTCTTTCGAAATAGGAGAGGTGGCGCCTGTTGTAGTTGCAACCATCGCACCGGCTGCGTTGCCGAAACGCAAGGCCTCGTCAATTGGTTGTCCGTTCATGAAATAATGAATAAATCCGGCAGAAAATGCATCACCTGAACCAACAGTATCGCCAAGGGTAATCTGGTAACCCGGATCATAATAAAAAAAACCGTTTTTTGTCAGGCAAAATGCACCGTTCGAACCAAGGGTACAAAGAATGATATCGAGTTTGAATGTTTCGAGGGCTTCCTTCGCGAGGTTATGCAGGTTTTCATTTTTCAGGCCAAGCAAATCTCTGACAATTAGTAATTCCTCGTCGTTGGCTTTCAGTATATTGGCCATTCGCAGACTGTCTTCGAGAGTTGCAGCAGTGTAGCATTTTTTACGGAGGTTCACATCCAGAAATTTCACTACATCAGGCGATTCGTGAATCAATTCGCGCAAGGTGTTTTTCGAAATTCCGTAACGCTGAACCAGCGTGCCAAAGCACACACAGTCGGCCTGACTGAAAGCATCGATCATTTCGGTATTAATCTCGATATGGTCGTAGGCCACATCGGTAATTATGTTGAAATCTACCAGCCCCTGTTCGTCGATTTTTACTTTAACCGATCCGGTCGGAAATTCATAATCGGTTTGAATATTTTCGTCTGAAAGTCCCAGGTTCCGGAGAGCCGCTCTGGCATCCCTACCGGCCTTATCGTTTCCAACTTTGCTAAGTAAAGTGCCCTGATCGCCGAACGAATTAATACGGTAAATAAAGTTGGTCGGCGCGCCTCCCAGCACTTTTCCGGCGGGAAGTAAATCCCATAACAACTCACCAAATGCGGCAATTTTCTTAGGCATGACTTTACTTTGAAATATTTCCGCAAGATAAATAAAAAACAAAAAGTGCGTTTTATGATACTGAATTTCTTTTAAACCAACAATTAACAGGCAGGCTTGTTATACCAACCTGATTGTTGGATTTTTTGTAGGTTTGCCAAAAGTAAAAACGATTAAGAAAAGGTGAATTATCTGGCTCATATCTATCTTTCGGGCGATTCGGAAGAAATCAAACTCGGGAATTTTATCGGCGATTTTGTGAAGGGCAACCGGTACAAAGAATTTCCGGAGCAGGTGGCTTTTGGTATTTTGCTTCACCGTAGAATCGATTCGTTTACCGATCAGCATGCCGATGTAGGCGAATGTATAAAACTGCTGCGTCCGGCTTATGGCAAGTATTCAGGAATTGTTATCGATGTTTTTTTTGATCATTTTCTGGCCTCGAACTGGAGCGATTATTCGGTTTATTCGTTGCGAAACTTTGCTAAAAACGCGCATGCCATTTTTCTGTCCAATTTCTTCCTGCTCCCGCTTCAGGTAAAACAGTTTCTGCCGTTTCTGATACAGCACAAACGACTTGAGTCGTATGCCAAAAGGGAGAACCTTTTTCATGTGCTCGAAATCATGTCGCGATGGACTTCCCTGCCATCCAATAGTGAATGGGCGATGCAGATACTGAATCATGAATACGACCAGTTCGAGTCCCTGTTCAGAAGTTTTTTTGCTGAAATGATTGAATACGTGGAGAGGGAATTTGCAATAGAAATTAGGAGGCCGGGAAAAGTTATTAAACTCCGAAGTTGAATCTCGTTTTTATTTTATGTTTTTCTGCAAATGTGCTGCCGTCGGGATCGCTTACCAGTCAGGGTGTGACTCCAAAGTCACGCCCTGACTAGCTTTCGGTACGCTTTGGCTTTTATAAAATGGTTGTGCTGTAAATATTTGATGTCGCTGGCATCGGAGTTTATTCCGTTTTTGACGTTGTCAGGTCCAGATCTCGCAAATACCCGAAAACCTGTCAGCGTCCGAGGGTCCTGAAGAATACCACCAGTTCGAGACCTTGTTCCGCAGTTTTTTTGCCGAAATGATTGACTGTGTGGAAAGGAATTCAATGTGGTTTAGTTAGGCTAATTCAGTGTCCGTTGGCTGAAGCCAACGGCAAAGAATAGGCTCAGCTTTGTTTCAGGAAATCGTTGATTTGAAATTCACATATTCTTTGCCGTCTCGCTTTAGCGGACGGACATAGAAATGCTAGTTTTCTTAAATAAACGACATTAAATCGGAATTTGCTATAGAAATTGCAAGACCAGAAAGAGTACTTTAATTCAGGAGGAGTTTTCCGAATTGATTCAGGTATTTGGGTACAAGTCGCAACCGGACTAGCTTTATCTAATAACTCAACTGCTCAAACCGGTTGGCGTCGAGCCTTACAAATACGAAAAGCAGGAGGGTGAACGACCACAAAGATGAGCCTCCGTAGCTGAAAAAGGGCAGAGGTATCCCAATAACGGGCGCCAGACCAATGGTCATCCCAATGTTAATGGCAAAGTGGAAAAAGAGAATGGTAGCAACGCAATATCCGTAAACACGGCTGAATTTTGACCGGTTGCGTTCGGCCAGAAAGATTAGCCGCATTAACAAACCCATGAATAAGCCAATAACCAATGTGGTTCCCAGAAATCCCCATTCTTCGCCAACAGTACAGAAAATGAAATCGGTACTTTGTTCGGGCACAAAATCGAATTTGGTTTGGGTACCCTGTAAAAATCCTTTCCCGATAAATCCACCCGATCCGATGGCAATTTTCGATTGGTTTACGTGGTAACCGGCTCCATGCACATCAGACTGAATGCCCAATAATTCATTGATCCTGTCTCGCTGATGCTGTTCCATAATGTTATGAAATACATAATCAACCGAAACTGAAAAAAGTACACTCCCCAGATAAATGCCAATCAGGATCGCCAGATTCTTCTTGCGCAGTACCAGCGAATAAATGTAGAATATGCCGGAGGAAACTACAGCCGCCGTCAGGATAAAATACAAAGGATCGATTGTGCCCTGAAGAAGGAAGTTGATGAGCCAGAAAATTAAATAAACGCTTCCGAAAATTCCCATCGCGACAAGGCTTTTCTTTGATTTTCGGCGAATCAGAAAATGAACCAGAAAGCCTGTTAATGAAAGAATCCAGATGGTAATGTACGAATCGACTACCATTGTCAGGATAAAAACCAGCGCGATGAGGAATGCAAAAAACAGCACAATTCCATTCAGTCCTTCGCGGTATAAAACCAGCAGAAAAACACCAAAAACAATGGCAGAACCTGTGTCGTTCTGAAGAAAAATAAGTCCGACCGGAAGCAGTATAATCGCTGAAAGCGTTAGTAACGATTTGTAGCTGTGCATTTTGAAATTGTACGAACTAATGTAGCGTGCAATGGCCAGCGAAGTAGCCATTTTCATGAATTCTGAAGGTTGAAGCAGGAAGTTCCCGATTTGAATCCATGATTTTGCGCCATTAATTTCGGTGCCTATAAGGGGCACCAGCATGAGCAATACGAATATAATTACGTAAATGGGGATGGCAAAAGTCACGAAAAATTTCGAATCGGTATTGATCATCAGTACAGCAATAAAAATGGCTGCAAAAATCCAGATTAACTGTTTGCCGTATTGCTGGCTGAAATCGAATATACTTTTATGCTCCTCGTTGTAAACCGCGGCATAAATATTTATCCAGCCAATAAACATCATTGCCAGATAAATTGATACTGTGATCCAGTCGATATTTGCCCAAACATTGTTTCTATTCGGCACGGTCGCTTATTTTTTTACTTGAATAACATTCATTAAATCAGTCTCAATCATTCGGCGCTCAAGATCTTTTTTTCTTGGCGGGATTGAGTCGTTCAGATATTTCTCCATAATCAAACCGGCGATCGGGGCGGCATAAGTGGCGCCAAAACCGGCATTCTGTATGAAAACAGCAATGGCAATTTTTGGATTGTTTTTCGGTGCAAAAGCCACGAAAGCAGAGTGGTCGGCTCCATGAGGATTCTGGACTGTCCCGGTTTTTCCGCACACAACAATACTGTCCATGTGTACCGATTGACTCAAACGGGTTTCATCAATAACTGCCTGCATTCCTTCTATCACAATATCAAAATATTCAGGATTAATTCCCGTAACTTTTTTCTCGTATTCAAGTTCGCGGTAAACCCTGTTTGTATCCTGAATGGCTTTTACCAGGTGAGGTGTAATATAATATCCTCTGTTGGCAATGGTTGCAGCCATATTTGCCAGCTGAAGCGGAGTCACCTCAATTTCGCCCTGCCCGATTGACAAAGAACGGATGGTCATCGCATTCCATTTTTTCTGGCCAAAATATTTGTCGTAATAAGTCACCTGCGGAATATTTCCTTTGACTTCCGATGACAATTCGACACCAACCTTTTGCCCAAATCCAAAATTCATTACATGGTTTCGCCAAACCTCGTAGCCTTCGGCAGATGTTGAGGAATGGTTGATTACATTTCTGAATAAATTCCAGAAATAGGAGTTGCACGATTCGCGGATGCCTTCGCGCATGGCCAGCGGACTGACGTGGCTGTGCGTACATTTGATAGGAGAGGAGGATTGTCCGGAACAGGAAAACCGATCGAACGGGCTTACAGCATGTTCCTGAAGCGCGATCAGGGCATTCACAAGTTTAAAAGTTGATCCCGGTGGAAAGGTGCCAATAACCGCGCGGTTCCACATCGGTTTATTTACCGAATCGCCCACCAGCGTACCATAATTCGTACTTCTCTGCCTGCCCACCAGTAAATTTGGATCGTACGATGGCGCACTAAGCATCAGCAGAATTTCGCCAGTTGCAGGTTCAATAGCAACAATGGCTCCTCTTTTATTGGTCATCAGCAATTCGGCATAAGCCTGTACCTCGGCATCAAGTCCGGTGAGCAGGTTTTGTCCCAATATGGCAGTGGTGTCCTCTAATCCCTCGTTGTATTTGCCTTTAATGCGGTTATGAACATCAACCATTGATTTGGTGACTCCTTTGATGCCCCGCAATTCTTTCTCGTAAGCCTTTTCAAGCCCGGTTACTCCAATATAATCACCCGAACGGTAATACTTGTCTTTTTCAATCATTTGCTGATTTACCTCGCCCACGTAGCCTAAAACCTGTGCAGCGCTTTTGCTCGGGTATTCGCGAAGGGTTCTCGATTGTGTAAAGAAGCCGGGATATTTGTATAGTTTTTCCTGAAGAGGCGCATTGATTTCAGGAGAAATTTGCCCGACGATAATTGATGGTTTGAAGCGGGAATATTGTTTGGCTTTGTTCAGGGCATTTCGGAAATCCTGCCTCTCTATTTGAATAATCCTGCACAGCTCGGTTGTGTCAAACGGCTTGACTTCCCGGGGAACAACCCATAAGTCGTATGCAGCTTTGTTGTAAACCATCATTTCCTTGTGGCGGTCGTAAATAAATCCACGGGCTGGAAATGTGATTATTTTCCGCAGCACNNCATGATTCCGGCAACAATATATTTGCGTTTCGAGAAAGTATCCACCTGCTGTTAATTTTTAAAAACGATGAACTGACTGGCCAGAATAAGCACAATCGAAAAAATACTGCTAAGGATCGTGCGAAGCAAAGTATGGAAGAATCCCCCGAACGAAAAAGCTTCGGCATAAAAGAGGAAAAGGTGATGGACTAAAACTGCAAAAATGGTGTATTTCAGAAAGCTGGCGAATCCCAACTGTTTCAGATTGGGGGTATTCCCTTTTTCGATGATTTCGCGCGATGATATTAGATTGCCAATTCCGGGCCGGAGAAAACCAAGCAAAACTGTTGCTCCTGAATGGATTCCCGGAGTGCTGTTAAAAATATCGACTGACAATCCCAAAAGAAATGACAATCCCAAAAGAATATATCCGGGAATGTTAAAAGGCAGCAAAAGAATGAATAAAACGTAAATATACGGATTGACAAACCCACTGAACTGTATGTTATTCAGAATGAGTACCTGGATTAAAACCAGTGAAACAAACATGATTGCATATTTTCCAAAGTCTTTTATCATTCTCCAACGTTGTTTGATTCCAGCTTTATCAATTCGGTGCGTTTCGTATTTTGAACTACCTCGACATATTTTAAAGTTTTAAAACTGGTCGATAACTCCACCTTTATATTGTAGAAATTGGTTCCGGATGACACATCTCTTTTTATAATTGTTCCAATCATGATTCCTTCCGGAAAAATACCCGAATGTGAGCTGGTAACAACTGTATCGCCAACGCTCACCTCAACATTAAAAGGTATTTCCTTCAGATCTGCGGTATTGTAATGCTCTCCATCCCACATCAGTGAACCTGCATATTTGTTTTTGTTGATTTGTGCCGAAATACTGAATCGTTTGTTCAGCAACGACAAGCCGGTTGAATAATTGGGCGATACATTAGTAATTACGCCAACCACACCGCTGGCATCAATTATTCCCATGTCGGGTTTAATTCCGTGTCGCGATCCCTTGTTAAGGGTTATGTAGTTGAATTGCTTGTTTACTGAATTGTTGATGACTTTTGCCGAAGTAAAAATATAAGCAGGTGCGTCAACAGTATCGGGTCGGTTAACAGGATACTGTTCCTGCAAACTCATACGAAACTGCAATTGTTTGCGCAACGAAGCATTCTCGGCAGCCAAACGTGCATTCGTTCGGCTTAAACTGAAATAATCGTCGATCGAACTGAATTTTTCATAGACAGTTCCGGCGAAGTTATTGCTTGAATTAAAGAATGTTACCCGCTGGTAATTGTTGAAACTGACAATCAAAACAAACGAAATAGCTTCGAGTGCCAGGAACATCATCAAAAAATAATTTCGTAATAAGAAACGAAATAAACTTCTCATCAGTTGGAAGGTTTACCCCTTCTTATCCAGAATTATCTGATAAGGAAAGAGAATTTATTTACATTCTTAAGTGCGATTCCGGTTCCGCGGGCTACAGCTCTTAACGGATCTTCAGCAACATGGAACTGGATGTTGATTTTTTCGGTGAACCGTTTGGCCAATCCGCGCAGCAAAGCGCCACCGCCAGCCAGCCAGATACCGCGGTTAACAATGTCGGCATACAATTCCGGAGGTGTCTGTTCCAGTGCGCTCAAAATAGCCGTTTCAATTTTTGAAATCGACTTTTCAAGGCAATGTGATATTTCCTGGTACGAAACCGGAACTTCAATCGGAAGGGCAGTCATTTGGTTTGGACCCTGAATGAGGTAATCGGCAGGTGGATTGTCGAGCTGCGACAAAGCCGATCCTACATTTATTTTAATTTCTTCGGCAGTACGTTCGCCAATTTTAATGTTGTGCTGGTGGCGCATGTATTCCATAATGTCGGCGGTAAGGTCGTCACCCGCAATACGGATCGATTTGTTTGTAACCAGTCCGCCCAATGAAATTACTGCAATTTCGGTCGTTCCGCCACCGATGTCAACTACCATGTTTCCTTCGGGGGCTTCAACGTCGAGGCCAATACCGATTGCGGCTGCCATTGGTTCATAAATCATATACACATCGCGTCCTCCGGCATGTTCAGCCGAGTCGCGCACCGCACGGATTTCAACTTCGGTTGATCCGGAAGGGATACAAACCACCATCCGGAGCGAAGGGGCAAAAAACCTTGATTTGGGGTTCATCATCTTGATCATTCCCCTGATCATTTGCTCTGCTGCGTTGAAGTCGGCAATTACACCATCTCGCAGCGGGCGGATGGTTTTCAGGTTGGCATGGGTTTTACCCTGCATCTGACGTGCTTTTTCGCCTATCGCGATCAGCTTTTCTGTTTTTAGGTCGATGGTCACAATCGATGGTTCATCAACTACAATTTTATCGTTGTGGATAATGATTGTGTTTGCCGTTCCAAGGTCGATGGCTATTTCCTGGGTTAAAAATGAAAACAATCCCATGTATATGTGTTTTTTCTAAGTTAAAACTGAAATAAATAACCGGTTAAATCAATGCTTGAAATGTCTTACACCGGTAAAAATCATTGCGATACCGAATTCNNATTCCGAATTCGTTGGCAGCTTCAACACTGTCGCGGAACGGGAAAAAAGCATCTGAAATTAAAACTGAATCTTCAATTCGAATTCCTTCTTTCAGGTTGAAACGCGGAATAGTGAGCTGACGCAGACTGTCGAGCCGGTTTGGTTGCCCCATTCCTGCGCCTGTCAGCCAGAATGAACCATCCGCATTTTGAGTAACCAGGGCAATTGCATTACTCTTCAGATGTTTGCATGCTGTAATACCAAACTTCGACAAATTCATTTTATTGCCGTCGAACTGTATTTTTGTCACATTCGTGAATTCAGTTTCCAGACCTTCGTCTTCATCCTGAATTAGCAAACCGCCACTGATGGAACGGTACAGTTTTTCTCCTGCTATTTCAGGTTTAACTGGGGTTGCAAGCACTCTAAGGTTTTTCTTTTTACTGAAAACCTCCAATGCTTCGGGAGTATAAGCGGTAGCAATAATGATTTCAACAAATCGTTTGTCGAACCATTCTGCAATCGTTTTATCAACTTCTCCGGTGAAACAAATAATGCCTCCAAATGCACTTACCGGATCGCCTGCCCAGGCCAGTTCGAGCGATTTCATAATGTCGCCGGTAACCGCCAGCCCACATGGATTCAGATGTTTTACCACCGAAACTGCTACTTTGTTTTCCAAATGTGTTACTGAATGAAAAGCGTCGCTGGCCGATTTCCAGGCAGCATCGGCATCGAGCATGTTGTTGTACGAAAGCGCTTTGCCTTGCAACACCTGCGCATTTGCCAAAACAACATCCGAATTACTGTTATTGAATTTGAAAAAGCTGGCCGACTGGTGAGGATTTTCGCCGTAACGAAGCACCTGACCGTTGTTAACACTGATGCGGGCTTCTTCTGATTTTTCAGGATTAAAATAGTTGAAGATGGCGCTGTCGTAATGCGATGAAGTCGCAAATGCAAGCCTTGCGAATTCTTTGCGGTTTTCGATCGAAGTGGCGCCTTCTTTTTCGTTCAGTAAACTTAACAGTTGTTCATATTGGTCACGCGATGAAACGATGACCACATCGTTAAAGTTTTTGGCCGCTGCGCGAATGAGCGAAATACCGCCAATATCTATCTTTTCAATAATGTCTTCTTCTGAAGCTCCCGATGCAACCGTTTCTTCAAACGGGTATAAATCAACAATTACCAGGTCAATTTCAGGAATTTCGTATTTTGCTATTTGCTGCTGGTCGCCTTCATTGTCTCTTCGGTTTAAAATTCCGCCGAAAACTTTTGGGTGAAGGGTTTTTACGCGACCTCCAAGAATGGAAGGATAACTTGTAAGTTCTTCGACGGGTACAACCGGAATTCCCAATTCCTCGATAAATGATTGCGTTCCGCCGGTTGAATATATTGTGACATTAAATTCGTGTAGTTTTTTTATGATGGCATCCAGCTTATCTTTGTGATATACTGAAATTAAGGCCGATTTAATTTTTTTTAAGTCCTTCATCTATAATCCTTTTGTAATTTGGGCTCAAAGATAATAAAACACCTTGATTTTTTCCCGCACTAAATGGCTTAATTAAGCTAATTGGTAACAAAGAATTACAAATAAATTTTCAGACGATTCTGTAATCATTTCAGAATTCTGCAACTAATTTTTCAGGTTTAGACAAATTACATTTTTTTGATATGCTGATAACCAGATTAATTCTTGAAAGCTTTTCGTTTGCCTTTGGTTCGCTTAAGGGAAATAAACTCCGGACATTTCTTTCGCTGCTGGGAATTACCATTGGTATTTTTGCTATTATTTCTGTTTTTACGGTCATCGATTCACTCGAGAATTATATCCGCAACAGCCTGAATTCACTGGGAAGCGACATGGTTTATATTCAGAAATGGCCATGGACGCCACCTGAAGGCGAATCGGAATACCCTTGGTGGAAATACCTGAACCGCCCGGTTCCCAAAATTGAAGAGGCGGAAGAGCTTAACCGCAATTCGAGAACTATTCAGGATGCTGTTTACTTTTTTGGATTTAACCGCACCGTTCAGTTTGAGAACAGCAAAGCCGAGAATACAGAAATTATGGCTTCAACGCATAATCTGATCAATACATGGAGCCTCGAAATTGAAAAGGGAAGATATTTTACTGAATCTGAATCAAATTCAGGATCAAACATTGCCATATTGGGAAGCGAAATTGCTACCAAACTTTTTGATAAAATTAACCCGGTTGGCAAAATGATTAAATTTCAGGGATACCGGTTTTTGGTTGTTGGGGTTTATACCAAAAAGGGAACCGATATGTTTGGAACCAGCATGGACAAGCGAATTCATATTCCGGTGGTGTATGCAATGAATATGGTGGATGTTCGTAACCGCGATCAGGGACAAACCATCAACGTAAAAGCGAAACCCGATGCCGACCACGACGAGTTTGTGGCCGAACTTGAAGGGGTGATGCGGTCGCTTCACCGGCTGAAACCAATGGAGGAAAACGACTTCGCGATCAACGAAGTTAGTGTGGTGTCGAAGCAGTTCGATTCATTCTTTAAGGTTTTTAATTTCGCCGGATGGATTATTGGTGGATTCAGCATTTTGGTTGGCGGCTTCGGAATTGCCAATATCATGTTTGTGTCAGTAAAAGAACGCACTAAAATCATAGGGATTCAAAAATCGCTTGGTGCGAAAAAATACTTCATTTTACTGCAATTTATATTCGAGGCAGTGGTATTGTCGATGGTGGGCGGATTGCTTGGGCTGCTGCTTATATTTATCGGCACCACTATCTTTAGTTATGTGGCCGATATGACCATTGCCCTTTCAATGGCAAACATTGTTCTGGGACTTACTATTTCAGGAGTAATTGGCGTGCTGGCCGGTTTTATTCCCGCACTTTCGGCCTCGCGGCTCGATCCTGTTGCGGCGATGAATAGCGTGTAAACGGATTTTGGTTACGGGTTGATCAATCGATTCAGTGAGGGTTTCACTCCAAAAGTGAAGCCCTCACTGGTTTTTACCCAATTTACAACCAATACAGACGTTTTTTATTATACTGCTAAGTATCCTGAAAAACAAAGTTTTTACCTGATTATCTTTCATGTTGTTAAACACGTGAAGAGGGAGGCAACCTTTCGGCCGTTTTTGGAATCAATGGTATAGTTTTGTTTATGCTAATTTTCAAAAATAAAACTATACATGGATTGGTCATCGCCAGGCTAATGACTCTTTTGATATATTTTTATGTTATTAACACAAAGAAGATACATAATGCGACTAGTTAAGGTTATTGCTCTACTTACGCTTTTAATAAGTTACTCGAACTACAATTGGGGGCAGGAAAATTTTGAACGATTTACTATTAATGTTGGTTTAACCCTCCCTGTCTATGATTCTTCCTTTTCAGGGCATGAACTAACCATTGTTCCAGAGATGGAATTTTTGTTAAATCTACCTCTATTTAAGACTATTCAATTATCGACTGGAATCGGGATTGAATCAGGCAAACACATTGCAGTAGAAGATGAGGCCAAATTAGTTTGGAGGAATGATGTAAAGGAATGGTGGCCGTATAGAGGTACAAATTACTGGAATCTGGATTTTTTTAGCATAAAAGTGCCTTTATACATCTCTGTGCCATTAAACAATTTTTTTTTAGATTCATACACATTTGGCTATGGTTTGGGATGGATACTGAACTATGAGCTTACAGAGGAGGCTATGCCAAATACATCCCACATAAAAATTAACCGCTCCTTTTTTGATTTAAGTTTTGGGGTGAAAAAAAAGCTTTTTCAATTTAATAAAGTGTCGCTGATCTGCACTCCGGATATTGGCTACCGCGTTTATTTAACTGATTACAATGACTGGCAGAAAAAATGTTTTTTCGGGGCATTGAAAGTAAACATTAACTTTATTTAAAATTACTCCATTGATTATGTTTGAAAAATTACTCTCTTAGCTTCTGCTTTTTGTGGGTGGCTATAGTTGCTTTGCTCAGGAAATTAGTGTCCTTGACTCAATGCGGTTTGGTCAGGAAAAAAAGAATAGCATAGCGATAAATGTCTCGATGGCTCATTATGTGAATATTGATGATTTTAAAAACCAACGATACGATAGTTATGAGTCTGGTTATAAATACCCTTTTAGCCCTGGCTTAGAACTGATGGTTCAAAGAAAATTCTTGAACTATCTGGAGCTAGGTTCAGGAATCAGTTTCCAAACGTCTAAATTTCAATCTCATGTTAACATTTCCTACGGTTACATCCATCGGTTTCAATGTACCGAAATAAGTATTCCTTTGGAGGCTCGGATCTATTTCCCCCAAAAGAATAACAATCGTTTTTTTCTATCTCTGGGTGCATACAATGGTGTGCAGGTTGGGGTTACTTCACGAATTCCACAAAGTGTTGGATGGACGGAATGGAAAGAACTTGAAAAGATTGCCAGATATTCCACCGATCAGTTTTTCACTGATACTTACAGCGATATTGGTTATTATTGGAAGTTAAATGAGAAAGAAGGAATATCGTTGTTGTCATTTGTAACCTATCGTATAAATGCAACATGGTTAAATACTTACCAGGAAAGAATTCATTGGGGTATAAAATTTAGTTATCAATTTAAAACATTATTGACCGACTAAAATAG
>DPRM01000096.1 GCA_003537645.1 Prolixibacteraceae bacterium | reverse complement strand
ACTCCGCCGTCGCCAGAACTAACCGCTGATAAAGTGCCATTGACAATGGTCAAATCGGCATTTGTAAAACCGCTTACTGCTTCCGAAAAAGTAATTGTTACCAAAGATGTTTCTCCTGCTTTCAACGCATTATCTGCCACAACGATGATTGCTGTTGGGCGCTTTGTATCAATGGCGTAATTGTTCGAATTGGTAGCTCCAGTCCCTGAATTTCCACTGGCATCACTTACTCCGGTGTTGTCCAATGTTATTACATTCGTTCCATCTTCAACTGATGCAGTAGGTGTTAAGGTTGCTGTCCAGGTCACTCCGCCATCGCCAGAACTAACCGATGATAAAGTGCCATTGGCAATGGTCAAATCGGCATTCGTAAAACCTGATACTGCTTCCGAAAAAGTTATCGTTACCAAAGATGTTTCTCCTGCTATCAACGCATTATCTGCCACAACGATGCTTGCGGTTGGGCGTAGAGTGTCAATGGCGTAATTATTTGAATTGGTTGCTCCAGTCCCTGCATTTCCGGCCGCATCTGCAATACCTGTATTATTGAGGGTGATTACATTCGTTGCATCTTCAAGCGATGCAGTAGGTGTTAAGGTTGCTGTCCAGGTCTCTCCGCCGTCGCCAGAACTAACCGATGATAAAGTGCCATTGGCAATGGTCAAATCGGCATTTGTAAAACCTGTTACTGCTTCCGAAAAAGTAATTGTTACCAAAGATGTTTCTCCTGCTATCAATGCATTATCTGCCACAACGATGCTTGCGGTTGGGCGTAGAGTGTCAATGGCGTAATTGTTCGAATTGGTAGCTCCAGTCCCTGCATTTCCACTGGCATCACTTACTCCGGTGTTGTCCAATGTTATTACATTCGTTGCATCTTCAAGCGATGCTGCTGGTGTGAATGTTCCTGTCCAGGTCACTCCGCCGTCGCCAGAACTAACCGATGATAAAGTGCCATTGGCAATGGTCAAATCGGCATTCGTAAAACCGCTTACTGCTTCCGAAAAAGTAATTGTTACCAAAGATGTTTCTCCTGCTATCAACGCATTATCTGCCACAACGATGCTTGCGGTTGGGCGCTTTGTATCAATGGCGTAATTGTTCGAATTGGTTGTTCCAGTCCCTGAATTTCCACTGGCATCACTTACTCCGGTATTGTCCAATGTTATTACATTCGTTGCATCTTCAACCGATGCAGTAGGTGTTAAGGTTGCTGTCCAGGTCACTCCACCGTCGCCAGAACTAACCGATGATAAAGTGCCATTGGCAATGGTCAAATCGGCATTTGTAAAACCGCTTACTGCTTCCGAAAAAGTAATTGTTACCAAAGATGTTTCTCCTGCTATCAACGCATTATCTGCCACTACGATGCTTGCTGTTGGGCGTAGAGTGTCAATGGTGTAATTATTTGAATTGGTTGCTCCGGTTCCTGCATTTCCGGCCGCATCTGCAATACCTGTAATATTGAGGGTGATTACATTCGTTGCATCTTCAAGCGATGCTGCTGGTGTGAATGTTGCTGTCCAGGTCACTCCGCCGTCGCCAGAACTAACCGCTGATAAAGTGCCATTGGAAATGGTCAAATCGGCATTTGTAAAACCAGTTACTGCTTCCGAAAAAGTAATTGTTACCAAAGATGTTTCTCCTGCTATCAATGCATTATCTGCCACTACGATGGTTGCTGTTGGTCTAACTCCATCAACCAATACTCCGGTTGTGCTTCCAACGCTATTCAAAATCAGATTAGCATCTGTTGAACCAGCATTTTTCAGAGTACCTCCGTTGGCAATAATAGCCGTTCCAACAGAAACTCTGTTGTTGTCTAAATTGCCCGAAGCAACAGTGTATCTAAACACAAGGGCAGTTGTTCCGCTTCCGCTCACATAAGTCGCATTCACCGTACCACCGGTATTAAGAGTGATTGGAATATAAGGTGTTCCGCCCGTAGTAACTACAGTAACGGCTGCACTGAAATTAACTGTAAAATCGAGGTTTTGTCCTATTATATAAGTTGCGTTGGTTGGCACAGAAACTGATGAAACAATTGGAGTACTTACCGGAGTGGAGAGTTGAATGTTATTAATAGCAATCCAGATCGGGCCTCCTGATTGTCCACTGATCCGGACTTCGTCAATATCTTGAAATTTTGAGGGAGTTAAAGCACCTGATTGGGTTAAAGTAAAGTACCATGGATTTACGTTCGTAATATAATTAATTGATCCGGTAGGTGAGCTATTATCAAAACCTTCGATTTTAACGTCATTCCCGCCATAATCAATCAATTGTAACGATTGCAGTGAAAAATTCACAGAATTATCGCTGCTTTTGATGATGATATAATCAGAACCCTCACCTGATAAGTAATTGGCTGCCAACCCATTTACCCCTGGATAAATGTTCGCCTCGTAGGTCATAGCATTAGTAAGTATAGAGAGACCTGAATTAGCACCATAAACATTCAATGTAATTCCACAATAATCAATGGAACCAGCCTGTCCGTCAGACACCATTGTCAGAGCTCCAATAGCAGAATTATAAGTTAATGTTCCGGGTATGGAAGGTTTCATTGTAAAGCCAGTTTTAGTTCCGGTACCTTCGGCAGTAGTTACACTAACACTTCCCGAAGTTCCATTTGCAACTACCGCGGTTATAGTCGTGGCATTTACAACGGAGAAAGAAGTCGCTTCAGTTCCACCAAAACTAACCGAACTTGCTCCGGTGAAGTTTGTCCCTGAAATTGTGATAGTTGTGCCCGGACAAGCCGAAGTTGGTGTAAAAGATGAAATTGCAGGGAGTGTTGAAGTTGTTGTAAAACTCACCTGCGAACCATAACTTGTACCTGCATTATTGGTAGCAAAAGCCCTTACGTAATAAGTCGTTCCGGCTGCTAAACCGGTCATTGATGCGGTAAATGCCCCTGTTGCCGATGCGGCACCTTTATCTACTTTACTATTGGCAGTTGTTGGAGTGCCGGTTGTGTTCCAACAAATTCCGTATGCAGTAGGGTTGGGAGATCCTAAAGATGTAATATTTCCGTTACCTGTTGCAGTTGTAGCATTTATGTTGGAAACAGCCTGTGTTGTTACGGTACTTGCTATACTTGGCACAGGACCAACAATAATATCATCAATTGAATAATATATTATTGCCGGAAAAACAATTGATACCGAAGTTGTCGTAACTCCGTTGGTACCGGCAGAAATTGTTTGTGTTGAGTATGTATAATTATCCCAATTGGTACCTGCTGTCATCGGGGTATTATCTTGGAAAGAGAATGTTGATGCTGTTAATGTGTACCATGGTGGTAGAGTTAAACCTAACGTTGAATATAAATTCATACTTTGGTGGTTAACCCAAATCCCATAAAATTGAAATGGCTGTCCATCTACACGTTGAAGTGTAAACTGGTCCCCTCCTGAACCATCCTTTTTTAAACATGCGCTATTAGAAACGCCTCCGCTGGATAGGTTTGAAAACGAACCATTCCCTCCACTAGTTAATCGGTATGCGGTACCATCAATTGTTATATCGGCTTGGGTGTACCAAATACCAAAACCTCCGCTACCAAAAGATAGCGAAGCCGCAGTTGAAAAATTATAGGTTGTTTTCGCTGTTTGAGAATAACTCAATATACTTAACAGCATAACCACAATCATAAGGCTTAATTTAATTCGTAAAATTTTGATCTTCATAAGATTTGATTTTAGTTTTAATTCTCTATGCTCCAAATTTTCTCTGAATAAAAAGAATAGTATTTTTTATTTAGTGATAAACTATAACAGATTTATCTAATTTATGTTCTTATTCAATGGCCGGAGTCTCTTGCACGATGGCTAAACTCACGCCTCTGATCATAAAAAAAATAAAAACGAAGCCTTCATCATAAAACACATTATATTAAGGACTTAGCCAATTAAAAACATCCATTTACCTGTGAGTATATGAAGTTGGACATCATTCAACTGATGATTCCGAAATATGATTATGAATTTATTTCCTGAATACTGAATTTTAAATGTATTTATCTAATATTTGTTTTCAATCGCGCCAAGTTTCCAACTGATCGCGGCGATCAATCCAAGCTCATAAAGAATTGGCGGACTAAGATTGTAGGTCAGCAAACGAGTTTCATTAATGGCATTGCTGACAAGTTCAGCGGCTTCCCGAATGTTTTTTCCCACTTTTGGCGCCAATTCTGAATGCAACAAAGCCGTAAGTTTCAGATTGACTAGCGAAAGATTTTGGCCGAGCCCGTCGTGCAGGTATTCGGCAATTCTCCGCCGTTCGTTTTCTTCTGTAATTGAAATCTCTGCATTCATTTGTTCTAGTCTGGCCTGATATTCGTTAATCTGTCTATGCTTTTTTCTAAGATCGGTTCCAGATTTTACGACTGTTTTATGGCTTATCAAAAATAATTTAAAGTTTTACTTTGAAGCTAAATTATAAGCTCTATTTTTGTGGAGTGATTAGTCAATCTGAATATAAAAATGGATAAACAGGAACAAATTTTACTAGCTGCACTGAAACTCTTTGTTGAGTTTGGCTTTCATGGAACTCCAACCAGCAAAATTGCCCAGGAAGCAGGTGTTTCGAACGGAACCTTGTTCCATTATTATAAGACCAAAGATGAACTGGTTGTGGCGCTGTACGTTTATATCAAAACTAATCTGTCGGAATGTTTTAACATCAGTCAGGCTGATGGAGAAACCGTGAGAGCGACGTTCAAAAGACTCTATCTTGGCTGGATGTATTGGGCGCTCGAAAATCCTGTAGAATTCAAATTCACGCAGCAATTCAATTCATCACCCTATCAATCAATGCTTTCAAACGAGGCAATTCAGAATCAGACGCAAAGATTAATAAGCCTGATGCAGGAGGCAATTAACACGCGCGTATTAAAACCATTGCCTGTAGAATTGCTGTTTACATTAATAAGCAGCCATCTTTATGGCATAAACGAATACCTGCTGGCATCAAATCCGGCTGCTGAAAAGAAGGATGAAATTATCAATCAATCGTTTGATATACTTTGGGACATGATTACCTAAAAAAATTTGCAGAAACACTAGAGTGATTAATCAATCCACGAAAAACATTAAACAAAGAGAACCATGAATAAGCTAAAAGTAATTATTACAGGTGCCACCGGAATGATTGGCGAGGGTGTTCTATACCATTGCCTGCATCGCCCCGAAGTTGAAAAGGTGCTGGTGATCGGCCGCAAAACGTGTGGTTATTCGCACCCCAAATTAAACGAGATCATACACGGCGATTTATCTGAAATTTCTTCACTTAGCGACAGAATAAACGGCTACAATGCTTGCTATTTCTGCCTTGGAGTTACTTCAGCAGGGAAAAACGAAGCCGACTATACACGTCTGACCCATACTTTAACCCTGAATTTTGCAACAACACTTGCAAAGCTCAATCCTGATATGACGTTCTGTTACATTTCAGGAGCCGGAACGGATAGCACAGAAAAAGGGCGGATCATGTGGGCACGCGTAAAAGTGAAAACCGAAAACGATCTGGTAAAACTGCCTTTTAAGCAGGTTTACAATCTTCGTCCGGGAGGAATTGAGCCGTTTCTGCCCTTGAAGCCGACACAAACTTATTACAAAACCTATAAATACCTTGGTTGGTTATTTACCATGATAAAAGTTGTTGCGCCCGGAATGGTGATCACATTGAAGGATTTGGCAGCAGCCATGATTAATGCTTCGCTCGTTGGCTATCCGAAGCATGTTCTGGAAATGAAAGACATGAAGATACTGGCAAAAGCGAAGGTGTAAAAATGAAAAAAACTATGTACACAATACTATTCATTCTGGTTCTGTTATCAGGAACCACAGCAATTGTTTTAAAACACGATAAATTCGGAAAATCGCCAGCCGGCGAACGATTGGAGCGAATCCGAAAATCGGCGAATTACGAAAACGGTTCGTTCCAAAACCAGAGCAAAACGCCTGTAATGGCCGAAGATGTAAGTTATTTCGCGGTAATGAAAGACGGGCTGTTCAACCGGAGCAAACGAAATGCACCAAAAGATATACTTCCGTCAAAAAAGGTTAATCTTTTAACGCTCGATCCTGAAACGGATGTGTTGGTGTGGTTTGGGCATTCGTCGTATCTGATGCAGATTGATGGCAAGAAAATACTGGTCGATCCGGTTATGAGCGGCCATGCATCGCCTTTTTCGTTTATGGTGAAAAGCTTTAACGGAAGCGATGTTTATTCGCCCGAAGATCTTCCTGAAATCGACTACCTGTTTATTACGCACGATCACTGGGATCATCTGGATTATAAAACAGTGCTGAAATTGAAACCGAAAGTTGGAAAAGTGATTACCAGCCTGGGAACCGGCGCTCATCTCGAAAGTTGGGGATTTTCGCCGGAACAAATCATCGAAAAAGATTGGAACGAATCGGCAGTTCTGGATTCAGGATTTCAGGTAACTGCAACTCCCGCACGTCATTTCTCCGGAAGAGGTCTCCGGCGAAATCAGGCAATGTGGGCTTCGTTTGTGCTGCAAACACCCACCAAAAAGATTTTCATTGGAGGCGATTCGGGCTACGACACTCATTTTGCCAAAATTGGTGCTGAACATGGGCCGTTCGATCTGGCTTTGCTCGAATGCGGGCAATACAACAAAGCCTGGAAATACATACACCTGATGCCCGAAGAAACAGTTCAGGCGGCTATCGAATTAAAAGCAAAAACACTGATGCCGGTTCACTGGGGCAAATTTGCTCTGGCTTACCATGCCTGGGACGAACCAATTACCCGGATTACCAAAGAAGCTCACCGACTAAATGTCCCGATTCTGCATCCAATGATTGGCGAACTGGTGGATTTGAATGATTCCGGAGTTCAGGCTGAATGGTGGAAAGGAATAAATTGATAGATTTGGACGAAATTTTCCAAAATCAAATCAATGAATAGTTTATCTGAAATAACCATTCGCCCAATTCAACCCGCAGATAATGCCGATCTGGCACTGATTGTTCGAAATACGTTGGCCGAGTTTGGTGCTGCCAATCCCGGAACCGTTTATTTTGATCCGACCACTGATGCGTTGTTCGAGCTATTTCAAGCTAAAAACGCTGCTTACTTTATTGCCGAAAAGGATGGTAAAATCTTGGGAGGAGGAGGAATTTATCCGACCGAAGGTTTGCCCTCCGATACCTGCGAACTGGTTAAAATGTATTTGCTGCCCGAAGCCCGCGGAATAGGACTTGGCAGAACATTGATTGAGAAGTGCCTTGAGACTGCAAAAATAAATGGGTTTCGGCAGGTTTATCTCGAAACTTTGGATGAGCTGCATTTAGCCCTGAAAATTTATGCAAAATTCGGATTTGAATACCTTTCGGCACCTTTGGGCGATTCGAAACACTTTGGATGCGGTTTGTGGATGCTGAAAAAATTGTAACTGTAGGCGAACCATTGACGTGATAACTCCGAAGTCACCCTGTCAATAATCAAGACTTCCTGCGAAATACGGTTTCACAACCGGTTGGCTTTTGATGGAAATACTAATTTCATGTCAACGAAGTACTGCCGGTCGTATTTGGCGGAAAACCCGACTTCACAGATAAATATTTTGATGGTATGGCCAGTAATTAACTATCAGACTCTACTTGCCACTTTTTTAGTCATGCCAAGTTTATATGTCTTATCCAGTAGTATAATTGGGTATATTGATTAGGTCTATTGAATAAAAAAATGAACTGTCATCAGTTGTCGGGTTACTAAATAAATCAACCTATTCAAATGGAACAGACAATGATGCAAGTATAATATTGTATGAATTGTAAAATGTTAGTTTCAGCTTACTTTCATTGTCTCGGCCTGTTCTATATTTAAACGTTTCAACCTTCATATCCTTCTAAGCAATAAACTCAAGATGAAACGATTGATATCCGCAGGATGCACCTAAGCTTCACTTATTGTTTTCTAATTACTTCTGAAGATTGTCTGGCTGCCAGTTGCCAACTATTTTCAGACCAAATCCATACATTGGTAAACCTCCTTGGAATCCATTCTTCCTGGTTGTTTGTCATATTTGCTGGCTGTTGCAGCTCTTTGCCCATTACAATAGCAATGTTTTGATTGAAAGTAATTTTTTCAATAATTCTTTCAACTTTGGGGAATTTATGTCCACTTTTCATAAGTGCAAAAATCTTTTCAGGAGTCACAACATCTCCATTTGGATTATTTACCACATAGTCCTTCGACCATATTTTCAATAATGAAGTTGTGTCACCCTTATCAAGTAATTCTGTCCAATACTTTTCTAATCTCCTGATTTCTTGATCATCCTTTGATTGCCCAAAAGTAAGTGTAGTTATAAAAATGAAACTGATGAAGAAGTAATTAATAGTTTTCATAAATCAGATATTTTAGTTTATCGTAACAATTCTTCGCATTAAGACCGACTTTTTTGAAAGTGGCGCACAACCACGGAAGCTACTCGCAAAACCGGATTATCCCGAGTACTCGGGATAAATCCGGCAACTGCCGGACCGGGCGGAAAGATACCCACCGAAAACCACTGCTTCCGCACCTGACGGGTGGCTGAAGGTATGGCGTCGTAATTCATTAAACACTAGACATCTATTGAAATTCGGACTTTTCCACCCAGTCCTTTTTCAACAATGTCAAAAAGCGTACTCAATGTTATGTTGCTTCCATCATTCTCAACGCGAGAAATATAAGTTCTCTTCTTGTCGATGATTTGTCCTAATTCTTCTTGAGTCATGTGTCGAGATTCTCTTGCCTTTTTTAACAAAAGTCCGATTTTAAAAGATTCAGCTTCTCTCTCAAGGTTGTCACGTCTTTCGGTTCCCTTTTCGCCGTAAACCTGATCTTTGATTTGTGACCAAGTCGTAATGTCATTGTTGTTATTTTCTGCTTTCATAATACTCTCTCATTAAAATTATTGCTTTCTCAATTTCGTTTTTCGGCGTTTTCTGTGTCTTTTTCTGAAATCCATTTAAAAGGATTACCAATTTCCCTTTGTCGAAAAAGCAGAAAACACGCCAAATGTCTGTTCCCAGTTGAATTCTAGCTTCATAGAGTCCATTTGTCCCTGAAAGGAGCTTCAAATAGGTTGTTGGTATTCTCTCCAAAGTCTCGATGGCTTCGATGATTTTGAAGATCTTGTTCTGAACCTTAATTGGTTGCTTGGTCAGGAAATCTACAAAATAGTTCTTGTATGCAATTACTTCACGAATTTTCTCCATGTGTAATTAAAATAAAATCAAAAGTAACTTTAAAGTTACAATTATACAAATTGAAATTGATGTGTCTCGGGCATTTATTATGCGCCATAACTTAGGAAGCCACACTAAGAGCCGGACCGGGCGGAAAGATACCCACCGAAAACCACTGCTGCCGAATGCGGCTGGTGCTGATTTGCCAGCCTGCTGCTGGCAGGCAATCAGCACCTCCTGGCTGCGGATCTGTGATCCGCTTGTACTCTCCTGCCTAAAGTTTTAATGCAAGTTGCATATTCAACTTCAAAAAAGGATTGCAAATCCCGGGCTTAAAAGTGCTGATTGCCTGGCAGCCATTGGCTGGCAAATCAGCACTAGCGCTGCCTGCTTTTGCATATCTCAACGAGCAGGGGTATTGGCGAAGGCAGGGCAATCGAAGCAATTCAGCTCGGCAAATGTACAAAAGTTTAATAGAAGCACATAAGCCGAAGTTTGCACCTCAGCCCTGCTTTTGCCAATACCTTGTTAGCGGCTGGTATTTTTCAGCATCCAAATTGACCCATTTTTTGTTGTCAGTTTTTCTAATTTTTTGTTAGCCGTCAAGTTGTCCAAATATTTTTCGCTTTCACTTCTTGGTGTTTCTGTCAGTTCAGAAAATTCTTTTGCTGTTAGCGAATTGTATTTTGAAAATACAGCATTCCAAGTCTTGTCATAGTTGGTTTTGATAACAGTTGGATACAGTTTTAACAAGGCACTCTCAAATGTGATATATGGTTTTGAGCCATAAACCATTTCTTTATGTCCTGTTGTGTCTGTAAAAAACATTGTTGGAAAACCTCTAACACCTAATACTCTGCCCAATTTTAAATCTTCTTCAAATAGTTCTTTTGCTTTTCCCTCGTAATCAGTTTTAAACTTAACAATGTCAAGCCCAACTTTTTTTCCTGCCATTTCTAAATGTTCCCATTTTGTAATATTCTTTTTTTTAAGAAATACCATTTCTCGTATTTCACGAAGAAACAAAATCGATTTTTCATTGTCTTGCATTTGGGCTGCTTTAAATGCAATTGAAGGTGGATAAGAAGAAGATAATGGGTCTTCTAACCAAACATTTCCGTCTATTGGCATATCGTAATAAACACTTACTTCGTCCCAATGGTGTGCTACGTCAGACGGTTTGCTGATTCCACCACTATTGTAACTCCAATTTGGAAGTAAACCACCCATTCTATATTCAATTTCAATATTGTCTCCATACTCCAATTTTAATTTTCGTAGTTGTGATTCAATGCCCCAACAAGAAGAACAAATAGGGTCGGTGTAATAAATTATTTTTACAGGTTTTTTGTTTGCTTTTACAGAACTTGTATCTGCCGAATTAGTTCGGTTAGTTGGTATTTCGCAAATCCCACTTTCAGGGTCGCACATTAAAGGGTTGTTATTTTCCATTTTCTTTTTTGTTTGAGCTTGGCAACCAATATTGCCAAGCATAATTAGTATTATTAAAGTTTTGAACATTATTTTTTGAATAATTTTTCAGAATATGCAGTGTTGGCAAATTCTTCCATTTTTGTAATTAAGCCATTTTCAACGGTATAAACCTGCACCCATTTTTGTTCCAAAATTTTTCCATTTTGTTTAATTTTTTGTTTTTCAGAACCAAGGACAACTACAGCATTTCCGTTGTTTAAAATTTGTTCAACTTTAAAATCAAGAATCTCTACGTTCGATAAGATGTTGCCGATAAATTTTACAACCTCATTTTTCCCTTTGTATGTTCCTGAATAGGGAATCAAATCACTTCCATTGTAGTTCCATACTGTAGAATCGGAAAGCGTTAGTTTTAGTGCTTCCATATTTCCTGTTCCAAATGCTTGTAGCATTTTATTTACAACTTCTACTTCTTTGCTGTTGTTAGTTTGTGCATTCACACTCATTGTTGTTAGGCTTAATGCTAATAAGATTATGCCTACCGATATATTCATTGCTTTTTTCATTTTTTTGAAATTTTTAAATTGTTATTGATGGTGTAAAACTACTGCACATTAAATGTAGTTTTGCTATGTATTTCCTGTTGGAAAGTAGTTTCCTGTTGGATACTATGTCATAGATTCGTAATTTTGCAAAACATAAATAAGTGAACTTAATGAGAAAAAATGCTGAAATAAATGCAACACCTGTTTGTCAGGTAAAAATGCAAGCAATTAGCGATGCAATGAGCTTGTTGTCGGGAAAATGGAAATTCCATATTTTAGGTACTCTAATAGAAGGTAGCACATTAGGTTTTATGGATTTACTAAGAGAGGTAAATGGAATTGGGTCTAAAATGTTATCAAAAGAACTACAAGATTTAGAAATGAATAAATTGATAAGTCGAACTGTAATGAATACAAAACCCATTACTGTTTCATATTCAATAACTGAATATGGTAAAACGCTTTCACCTCTGATTGATGAAATGGCAAAATGGGGTATTGATTATAGAAAGTCTGTCTATGGAAAATGAAGCCTGATAAGTCTGTGTTGGGTGTCGCTTATACTTGCCGCGAACCAGCAACTTGCGGAAACTCTTCAGTACTTTATTGTATTCCGTGCGGCTGGCAGGCAATCAGCACCCCGTGGCTGCGGATCTGTGATCCGTTTGTACTCTCCTGCCTAAAGTTTTATCTAATTTCGAAAAAGGATTGCAAATCCCGGGCTTAAAAGTGCTGATTGCAAATCAGCACTAGCGCTGTAAAACTCCCGCCTACCATATACAATTTATTGCGTGTAGTTTATTGAATATCAATTTCTTTGCTCATTTTTGCTATTATCAGTCCTATTATTGGAGTGAACGCAAGTGACCAAAAAACTGATTTTCCATATCCAATTTTTCGCTTTGCTCCAATGTGTTTTGCAATTAAATGAGTCAGTACAATGTAAACTACAATTATAGCAATCCAAATGTTATCCATAATTTAAAATTTTAACTAGTTTCAAACTAAGTGAATATTTCAAGAACCGATTCTGTTTCAAGGAGCGATTAAACTGACCCAGCTCCTCGGGTTATGCCTACACATTGCTCCGTGCGGCTGGTGCTGATTTGCCAGCCTGCTGCTGGCAGGCAATCAGCACCTCCTGGCTGCGGATCTGTGATTCGCTTGTACTCTCCTGCCTAAAGCTTTAATGCAAGTTGCATATTCAACTTCAAAAAAGGATTGCAAATCCCGGGCTTAAAAGTGCTGATTGCAAATCAGCACTAGCGCTGTCTGCTTTTGCATATCTCAACGAGCAGGGTAGCTGATGTTACCAGTAGTTTATTTTTTTATCCAAGTTGAACTTCTCCCTTTCTTATTTGGGTCAGGATTCATTTCAATTAAGCCCTTTTCCTGTAATTTGTAAAAAACACTTTTCATTGAGTCTGGAGATTTAATACCCGTTAATTCTCTAGCCGTGCTATTATGGATTTCAAAATTATTTTCTAAGTAGTCCATCACTATTTTTTCAGGTGAAGCAAGTGGTTCATGGCTAATAATCGCTAAAACAGCATTTTCTAATTCTTTAATTATTGGTTTTTTCAATCTAAGCTCACTAATTTCGGTAAAAGCAGTATTTAAACCTTCACCAACATCTTTGTTTGGTGGATTTGGGAATTTATTTACAAGTCTTACTAGATTACCATTTCGTGCGAACTGTTCATTTAAAATGTTTGCTTCAGTAACATGACCAGGTAGTGAGCCTGGACTTAATATTTCGACTCTATTGTCGAAAATTATAATGTGTATGTCAGATGCTAAACTATAATCTCGATGCAAAACCGCATTGGTGACAATTTCATGTAGAGCTTTGTCTGGATATTGTAAATCTTCCAATCCAGTTTCCCTTAGAACTTTTTCGTTTTCAATTATCTCTTTAGTTCTCGAAACCGCAGCAAATATTTGATGGTATATATCTCCTTCTATACTTATTGGATCAAATACAAGTGTTTCTCTAGTTCCTTCGTCTGCCTTCGTTTTGTATCGGTAAATTTTTATTCCACTCTGTTTTGGAAGTGCAGCTTGTGGTAATTCTGAATACAATAAAGTTGCAGCAACTGTTGGATGATTGTCCCTTATTAATAATTGTTTTTTCAACCATGCCAATGGTTCTATTGTTGGAACGACTTCGATCATAAACTCATAAATTATGAGAGAATCAGTAACAGTTTCTAATGGAATATTTAATGTTATATCTTCAAAGCTTGCCAATCCTTTGTCTAATTCAAGCCTTTTTAATTCGGCATCAGTTGTAAGTTTTAAATTTTGGGCCGAACGTCTTTTATAAATAAATCCATTAGAAGCTTTGACAATATGAAGTGTTTTTTTAACCGAGGCTTGAAGAATTAGTCCAGACTCATTCTTATTTGATAAGAAAGTATATGAATAATAGTCACCTATGGGAAAAAGATGTTCGAATATTTGAATATGGCCATTGGCTTCTTCCTCGTTTACGAAACCTCTCCAAACCCTTATTTTGGTTCCGTTTACATCTTGTTCGTCTATGCCAATAAATATGTCTCCACCAACGGCATTTGAAAAAGCAGAAATCGTTTTTGTCAAGCTAGCGGGTAAAATGTCCTTTGATTTTAAATCATTGAAATGATTTTCACTAACTGATAAAATCTTTACTCTCTGTTCGTCTGTTATTTCTATAGTCTGTATCATATGGTATGTCTTAAATTACTGCTAACGTAAAAAGCTACACGCAGGGGCGGACTGCGGGCGATTTCCTGTCAAGCCGAAATGCAGCCCGGGCGGAAAGATGCCCACCGAAAACCACTGCTGCCGCACTTGACGGGTAGCTGAAGTGCCTGTTGCGCAATTCACAGTAAAATGTTAGTAAATATAATGATATTTTGCAGATTAATCGCTGGCTAATGAGTATCTTGAAATAAAAAAATGCAGGGTCGTAAGATTCATCAGGAGAAGTTATTCTCCAGTTTCCAGTTGTCACGCCGGGTTCCTGAAACCAGTTTTTACCGCAGGCTCCACGATACACTTGATTTATCTTTTTTATATCCCATCACGGGCAGGTATTACGGGCGATGTGGTCAAAAGAGCCTCGACCCGGTGGTATTCTTCAAGTTGTGTCTGGTTGGTTACCTGGAGAACATCACCAGCGACCGCCATTTGGTCGATCACTGCTCGATGCGCCTGGATATCCTTTATTTCCTTGGTTTCGACATCGACGAGGAGTTGCCCTGGCACAGCACAGTAAGCCGCACACGCCAGTTGTTGCCCGAGACGGTATTTGAACAGGTTTTTAGCCGGATACTGGCTACTTGCATCGAGAAGGGTATGGTTTCGGGCCACACACAGGCGATCGATTCAGCCCCGGTCAAAGCCAATGCGAGTATGGACAGCCTTGAGCTGAAAGTGCCGGCAGAAGAACTTGACGAGCACATCCGCCGTGTCCGAAAGCTGAGTGCGGAGGATAAGGCAGCATACAACAGCCGGAAAGCAAAGACCAACAAAGC
>DPRM01000032.1 GCA_003537645.1 Prolixibacteraceae bacterium | reverse complement strand
TATCCAGCAGGAAATCGGAATAATCCGGAGTTCCTGATTCAAATTGCGAAAAGTCGTTTTGCCGGGAGCCGTTGTGGTAAATCACGTTACCGTTTTCGAGTGCGAAAGTGCGTTTCAGGTCGGCTTTTTCGCGTTTTCCGTCAAGGTATTCAATCAGGTTGAGGATTGGTGCTTCGCCATCGTCAAGCAAAATAAAATCGAAGTAATCAAAAACCCGTGGATCGCTCAGCGAGCGCAGTTCGGTATTTGGGAAACCGCCGCCCATCGCGATTTTCAGTTCAGGATACTGTTTTTTAAGGTATTGAGCGCACTTAAAAGCACTGTATAAATTTCCGGGGAAAGGAACCGAAAAAGCTACCAAGGTTGGATTGGAAAGTTCGATTTTCTCCTGAAGCAATTTCAGCAAAATATGGTCAACAAAGCTGTTTGGCTTTTGTAGCTCGGCATTTAGCTCATCGAAGGTGGCGGCAGATCTTCCTAACCGTTCGGCATAGCGGCTAAACCCAAAATGAGGATCGAAGGCTTCCACAATCAAATCCGACAAATCTTCGAGGTAAAGTGTAGCCAGATGTTTGGCTTTGTCGCGGTTTCCCATCGAGCCAAAAGCCCATTCCAGATCTTCGGTTTGTGCAAAGCGCGAGGCTTCGGGCAAATAATTTCCTTCGCAGATGACATGAGCCAGCGTAACGTTCTTCTCCTGCAAAAATGTAATCACCTGATCGATGGTCTGAATATACGTTTCGCGCAGATTGTAAATGCGTTGGCTGTTAGCGGAAAGTTGCGGGTTGCGGGTTGTGAGTTGCGAGAAAAGTAATGTCAGGCCTTCCGAAGAAAATAGTTTCAGGATCACTTCAATACCCAAGTCGCATTGAAACGAATCAATGTTTTGGGTTTTCAGAAACCCTTTCAGATAAGCCGTTGCCGGATAGGGCGTATTGAGTTGGGTAAACGGCGGTGTGATGAGAAGTACTTTTTGGCTCACGCTATATGATCTGTTAGTAATCAGTTTTTAATCGCGGTTTAGTTCGTAAAAACGATCGACTTTCTCAATCATTTTCAGTTGTTCTTTTTCGTTCAGAAAGCTTGCTGCAAAAGAGTTTCTGGCTAACTGAGCCAGTTGCTCCTTCGAAAGATTTAGTGCGTTTGCCACTGCCAGGTAATTTTCATTGATGTATCCGCCAAAATAGGCCGGATCATCGGAATTCACAGTGGCCATTATTCCTTTGCCAAGCATTTCTTTTAATGGATGTTGGGCCATATCGTGCACCACTTTCAGCTTCAGGTTCGAAAGCGGGCAAACGGTGAGCGGCATTTTTAAGTTTGCCAGTTTATTAACCAGTAACGGGTCTTCGAGCGATCGGTTTCCATGGTCAATGCGCGAAACATGCAGTAAATCGAGGGCTTCCCATACATATTCGGGAGGACCTTCTTCTCCGGCATGTGCTACGGTAAGGAATCCGTTTTCCTTTGCTTTGGCAAATACGCGTTCAAATTGGGTTGGCGGATGGCCTTTTTCTGAAGAGTCGAGGCCCACGGCCGAAATCCACGATTGGTAAGGCATTGCTTCGGCTAACGTTTGAAAAGCCGAATCTTCGCTCAAATGACGCAGGAAACTCATGATCAGCCTGTAGCTAATTCCCAGTTTTTCCTGGCCATCCACCAACGCACGTTGAATTCCGGAAATAACCGTGCCGAATGGAATTCCCCGTGAGGTATGGGTTTGCGGATCAAAGAAAATTTCGGTGTGCAGCACGTTTTGCGAATGAATTTTCAGTAGATAGGCCCAGGTGAGGTCGTAAAAATCCTGTTCTTCAATCAGCACATTGGCGCCGCTGTAATAAATGTCCAGAAATTCCTGAAGGTTATTAAAATCGTAAGCTGCCTTTAATTCGCTGACAGAGCTGTATTTAAGCTGAACCTGATTTCGTTCGGCAATGCGAAACATCAGTTCAGGCTCAAAAGTTCCTTCAATGTGTAAATGCAATTCCGCTTTTGGTAAGCCCGAAATGAAATCTTCGATCGTATTCATAGACTTTCAGTGTTATGTATTACTCAGGAAAGTTTTCCTTTTTGCCAGTTTCTGTCAAATCCTCAGGACAAATTTTACATTGGTTATTTCCCTGTTTTTTTTAGCAGCAAATCAACCAGATTGCTGGCTGCTTTCAGGTTTTCGAAACTTTCGGGCAGCAACCAGTGGTTGATGTATTCGTTGTACAACCATGGATCGCCAACTGCTAAAACATAGCCTTTTCCAAATGGTGTTTCAGCAATAAAAACCGATTGACCATCGCCATCTTTCAATACCGGCGTTGCTTTTTTCGACAGGGCAATAGGGCCAACTTCTTTCATGTAAATTTTGTTCACACCTGCAAATAGCGGATGGTTTGGCAGGTTGATTTCGGCGCCCATCTCCCAGTCGCGGTTAACAACGGGGTTCAACGATTTGGTTTGAAACCGGAACCCGAAAGCTTCGGCCAGTTGATTAAAATGGGTGAATTCGCAGTTGGGTCCGTCGTTGGCCATCAGCAGTAAAACACCGCCTTTGCTCACCCATTTTTTCAGGAATTTAACATCGCTGGCATCTACATAATTAGGGGTAGGATTTTCTTTGATGGTGTCCGGATCAACGATAATGTAAACGTCAATTCCTTTCAGCGACTGGCTGTTAGGCCTGGCAATGGTTTTGAGCGCTGCGCCACGATCTTTAAACAGATCGCCGAGTTGCGAAAAACCACTCATCGCTTCATCGTCCCAGGTATAATGGAAAATTTTTCCGGTTTTGGCATTGGTTTCGTGATTGAACCAGTTATCTAATCCAACGGTTTTTTGCGCGAAGCTTACTGCAGCAAAAGCACAAAAGACAAAAGCAAGTATTGAAATTCGTTTCATGTTGGTAATCTTTTTATAGGATGATAATTGGGGTAAAAGTAGGTAACGAAGCCGACTTTCACAAAAATGTGATTTTGTATATGACGGAAAGACTACTTTTTAGCGGAAACGCTTAGGATTCGCATAAGCTGTTCTACCGTGCCTGCAAGTAATTCTGCAGCACGTTCTTTCGATTCATCGAGGCTCATTGGCCGGTCTCCAATGGCAAAAACAGCGGTAATTCCCTGACTGTAAAGTCTGGTCAGATCGTCTTCAATCTTTCCGGCCAGTGCAATAACCGGAACCTGATATTTTTTACCCAATTGTGCCACTCCGCTGATTGTTTTTCCGAATGCTGTCTGCGAATCAATCCTTCCTTCCGCCGTAAAGACCAAATCTGCCCTACTGATTTGGTCTTCCAGATGGGTGAGTTGATTAATCAGTTCAAATCCTGAAATCAGTTGAGCCTTGCAAAAGGCCAGCAGCCCTGCGCCCAAACCACCGGCAGCTCCGGAGCCGGGAATTTCAGCAAAGTTGGTTCCGAATTTCTGCTGAAGAATAGAGGAAAAATGGGCCATATTTTCTTCGAGGATGTCGAGCATGGGAGGAGTTGCCCCTTTCTGGGGGCCGTAAACCAAGGTTGCCCCAGAAGTTCCCAAAAGCGAGTTACGGACATCGCAAGCTATTGTAATTTTTACGGTTGAAAGGAGAGGGTGAACATGCGAAGAATCGATGGAATAAAGATCGGCGAGCGAGCCTCCGCCCAGCCCAATTGGCTCTTCGTTTTTATCCTGAAGATCGAACCCAAGTGCCTGAGCCATTCCTGCACCCCCGTCGTTGGTTGCACTTCCGCCAATAGCGAGTATAATATTTTTGAATCCGTTATCTATAGCAGCTTTCAGGAGTAGGCCGGTTCCGTAGGTTGAAGTAATCAGTGGATTTCTTTCTTGGGGGATAATCAATTCAATTCCTGAAGCGGCAGCCATTTCAATTACGGCAGTTTTTCCATCGTCCAGAATTCCGTAGAAGGATCGGATTGGCCGGTTTAACGCATCAACCGAAGCTGTTTCTTTAATTATTCCGTTAGTGGCTGAAACAATAGCTTCAACGGTTCCTTCGCCACCATCGGCAACTGGGATGCACACCATTTCGGCTTCCGGATTAACTTTTTTTACGCCCGCCGAAATGGCAGCAGCTACGCTGGTAGCCGATAAACATTCTTTAAACGAGTCGGGTGCAATAACTATACGCATGGCTGAATCCGGGTTTGAAATTCAGCAGAAAAATACACAAAAAGTTTCAGGTGGCGAAGTTAAGCAGGGCCTGTTTCAGTGAACCTGAATTTATTCCGGAGTCTCTTCGGGGAATGGATTCCGAAACAAGTTCGTCATGATGCTGCGTCAAAAGAACATTAATACAGCGCTAGTTCCTGCCTTCCACCAATTTTTTGAGTAATTGTGTTTTTTCCTGAATATCGCTGGTAATTTCGCGTACCGACACCGTTGCCCCGGAAATAGCATCGATGCTTTTTCCAACCGTGAGTGGGCGGCTTCCATTGTATCCCTGAAATTGTTTCAGCCAGCCCTTGTTTGTCATTTCCTGGCCATGAGTAGCCTGATAATTATACACTTTTACCAGCTGAACTTTAGTTGCCGAGTCGAAAACAATCAGATAATCAAAATATTCCGATGTTTCTACATTCAAAGATTGTGTGGAATTTGAACAGCCACCCTGACGGCAGCTGTTCACCCTTCCAACATAAACATACTTATTAAGTTCAACTGCGTTTCCGGAGAGTTTTAGAAATTTACCCGGAACCGTATTTGAAGCAAGCAATGATTCAGGAACCTCGATTTCTTTCCATTCGGGCTTGTCGGTTCCACTTACTTTCTGAAGTTCTTTCTGGAGCGACTTATCCTCAAAATCGATACCTCTTGAGGGGAAAAATCCCATCGCAAACAAAAAAACAGCAGTAATTACAGACAATTTCAACATCGCATTTTTTCTTTATCAAATTGTGCGGTTACACACCTATTCGGCATTTTGCATCAGTCAGTTGTGGATTTTGTAGTCATTCTGTTGTCAGTAAACGACAACAGAATGACTACAAAATGACTATTGAATGACTTTTATGACATTGGGTATAACGGATATCCTTTTTATTTATTAAAACATTACTCCCAATCCTGTGCTGAATACTTTCGAATAGCTGTCAGCTCCTTCAGGTTTTACGTATTGAAGATCGGCTTTCAGAACGGCACCCTGCGCAAGTTTTAGCGTTAAACCAGTAGTTATTACTGAATTTTTGTAGCTATTGTTTCTTGAAATATTCGATGGCACACTGGCATGTGTGTCATATCCTTCAAGTCGCACAAAGGGAACCAGCTCGGTATTTACCTTCTCTAAATGGCGGAACACATTGTAGCCAGCTTCGATGTAATAGCCGGTCATCGAGCTACCCAAATCATTCAGCGGACCACCTTTTTTGCCGGTAAACTTGTTATACTGGTCGGCATTCGACAAGCCCATTTGGTAAAACTGTCCGCGCAACTGAAGGCCTTTAATATTGTATCGTGCGTCAAGTCCAATCATCGAAATACCAACAACCGATGAGTCGGCCTTTGCCAAAGCTGCCTCATTATCTTTGGCAATTCCGTTGTACAGTTTGCTTTGGGTATCGCCAAAATATCCCGACAATCCCACATTCAAACCCCTGATTCCGTAGTATTCGACTTTTGCAGTAAAGTTAGGTGCACTGATGTACGACTCGGCACCTTTCTGGCGGCCACTGCGCAAACCACCTTTGCCGTTTAATTTGGCAGTGCCGTCGTACCCGTTAAATCCGTTCACCAAGTAAGCCTGGTATTTTAGCGAAGCAGGATGAATAGTTCCTGCAAGGCCAAAGCCAATTTCGCGCCAGGTGGTTGGACTGATTTTATTGTCCACCAAAGGACGCTCAACCCCGTTGAAGGTAGTTGGTTCGTGGTATTCGTTCACAATTCCCATTGGGACAAGAAGTAAACCTCCGCGGAAATTGATGGATTTATTGATTTTGTGCTGAAGAAATGCCTGCTCAACATACACTTCCGACACATGTTCGAATTCGAGTTCGGTAACAAATTGGGTACGGTCGCTGAATTGATATCCAAAAAGCATCACCATTCGGTGAACATCGAGAGAACCGTTCATTCTTGTTTCAGAATTAAATGGCTGGTGGAAATGCACTTCGCCGTAACCACCAATGGTAAGTTTGTTGTCGGACGACAATAATTTGTCGGCCAGATTTTGGTATGAAGGTGTTAATTGTTCCTGATTTTGAGCCTGCGAGAATACTGCGGCCAAAACAACTGCTACAGATAATAGAATTCGTTTCATATACTTTTAAGTGAGTTTTTATACTGCCAAAAGTACATGCTCAGCAATTGGTGTGAAATCCCTAAAAATGGGGATTTTTTAGCATTTGAACTTTTTCTTCCAATCCGGCTTGTTGTTTCTTTTCTTGCCAATATATTCGGGTTTTAAAAACCATTGACCTATATTTGGTTCGACAAACAAAAGAACTAAACAGATGAAAAAAGTAGCACTGGCAATAATCGCACTGATGACAATTGGACTTACGAACTGCGGCAAGGACGAAGAGGAACCCGGAATTGACGTTAATAAAAGCGTAGTTATTAATGAGTTGATGCCAAAAAATTCACGTTTTGGCTCCGATCAGAATGGCCAGTTCGACGATTGGATTGAATTGTATAACCTCTCGGCTCAGGATATTGATCTTTCGGGATTTTACCTGACCGACAGCAAAAAAGAACCTACCAAATGGAAATTTCCGGTAGGAACTATGATCGAAAAAAATGGTTACCTGATTGTTTGGGCCGATGCAGATACATTACAGGCAGGGCTTCACACCAACTACAAACTATCGGCTGACGGAGAGAATGTTGTATTTCTTTCGCCGGACAAGGAAGTTATTGATCTGGTTGAATATCCGCCAACACTCATTGAGCAGTCGTACGCCCGCATTCCAAACGGGACGGGAAAATTTAGCTGGTCAACTCCTACTTTCAACAAAGAAAATCAGTAACAGAACAGTAAAGCATTTTCCAATCAAAAATGCTTTACTGCTACTAACTTATTTCTAAAATAGTTTCTGTATTTCGTCAACAGGGCGGGCAAGTACTGCGTGTGTGCCTTTAATTACAAGCGGTCGCTGAATTAATTTCGGATTTTCGGTCAGGATTTTAATCCATTCATCTTCGGTGAATTCCTTTCCCTTCAGCTCCAATTTGTACAATTCTTCGCTGGTGCGGATAATCTGTTCAACTTTTAAGCCCGATTTATTCAAAAAATCCTTGATTTCCCTGGCGGAAATACCTTCTTTCATGTAGTTGATTACTTCAAATTCGTATCCTTTTTGTTCAAGATACAAAAGTCCTTCACGGCTTTTCGAGCAGCGAGGGTTGTGGTATATTTTCATCATGTTCTGGTGTCTTTTCCTGATGTAATTGTGGTAATCTTCCTGCGCACGATAACGCGTTCCGTTGTTTTGATTGTTGTACCGGTTGGTAAGCTCGTTGTCGAGAATACGTGCCTTTGTATTGTCGCGCAGCTGAATCCGCAACAATTCTTTCAGCTCGGCTTTTATTTCAGGTGAATTGATTGGGCAGGCAACTTCGATGCGGCGGTCGAGGTTTCGCGGCATCCAGTCGGCCGATGAGATGTAGATGAGTTCTTTTCCGCCGTCTGCAAACAGGAAAACCCTTGTGTGCTCCAAAAATTTATCGACAATGCTGATGGCCTCGATGTTCCTGCTTAAAACAGGATTGTCGGTTTTAATACCAAAAATTCCCCTGATAATGAGCTGTATTTTTACTCCAGCCTGACTTGCTTCATACAATTTATCAATCATTACCTCATCAATCAGGCTATTCATTTTCAGTATAATATATGCTTTTTTCCCTTTCCTGACATTGGCAATTTCCTGATCAATTTTGTGGATAAAGAAATTACGCATCGAGAAAGGGCTGACAATGATCTGTTCGAAATTAAAATGCATGTAAGTGTGTTTGAAAAACTCAAACATGTTTGCCACGTCACCGGTAATTTGCGGGTCGGCAGTCATTAACCCCTTGTCGGCGTAAACACGTGCAGTACCTTCATGGAAATTGCCGGTTCCGATATAAGCGTAATTACGAAGTCCGTTTTTCTCTTTTCGCTGTATCCAGGCCAGTTTGCTGTGTATTTTCAGGCCGGGAATGCCATTAATTACCTGCGCTCCTTCTTCCTGAAGTTTATTTGACCAGAAAATATTGGCTTCCTCATCGAACCGCGCCTGCAACTCGATGACCACAGTTACCTTCTTCCCATTGCGAATAGCGTTAAGTAGGGCATTTACAACTTTGGAAGTTTCGGAAACACGATAAATGGTGATCCCTATTTCGCGCACTTTCGGGTCGATGGCTGCTTCGCGTAAAAGATCGATGAAATGAGAAAAACTCTGATACGGATAATGCAGCAGTATATCTTTTTTGCGAAGCTTTTTCAGGATACTTTGCCGCGGAACCAAATCCTTGTGCGGTATGGGGGGCAGGCTTTGATAATAGTGATGAGGTTTCCCAATATCCGGGAAATTCATAAAATCCTTATGATTGTGGTATCTTCCACCGGCCACGGTTTTGTCGGCTCCGTCGAGTTTCATTTTTTTCATGATGAATTCGAGCAGATCAACAGGCATTTCGCGGTCGTAAATGAGTCGCACGGGGATACCAACTTTGCGTTTTTTCAGGCCAATTTCCATCTTTTCGATGAAACTTTTCGAAATATCATCGTCGATGTCCAGCTCTGCATCGCGTGTCACTTTAATTGTATAAGCTTCGAAACGATCGTAATTGAAAATCGGGAAAATTTCATTCAGGCAAAAGCGAATGATGTCGTCAACCATAATTACAAATTTCTTGTTTCCCTGTTCGGGCAAAACCAGAAACCTCGAAACCGAGCGACTTGGAACCCTGATCAGTGCGTAAGCAAATTTATCGGACGAGCTTATTTTCGATAATTTTACTGCCAGATAAACTGACTTATCGCGCAGATAGGGGAATTTCATCGATTTGCCAAGCATAATCGGCACGATGTTCGGCAGCACTTTCAGATTAAAATATCTTCGTACAAAAACACCCTGCTCGTGTGTCAGTTGTTTTTCATCTATCATGAAGATATTTTCGCTTGCAAGTTCCTGCCAGATATTCCGGTAAATTTCCTGAGCCTTTTGCTGGTGGCGGATGACTGTTTCCTGAATTTTATCGTACAGTTCGGAAGGGGAATAGTTTCCAAGAAGGGTTTCTTCGTCTTTGCCAAATTCGAGCATCCGGCGAACGGCAGCCACCCGTACTCTAAAGAACTCATCAAGGTTGTTCGAGAAAATACCAAGAAAACGGATTCGCTCAAACAGCGGCACAGAGGGATCTTCGGCTTCCTGAAGCACCCGTTCGTTAAACGAAAGCCAGCTTATTTCGCGGTTGTTATATTTACCCGATGCTCCCATTTCTCAAGTATTAAAAAATTTCGCCGGTAAGTTAAACCGATTTTTCTTTACTTCAACTAATTTTCAGCATTTCCAATCCCTTTTGGATGGCTTCCTGAAATACCGGCAAATCTATAATTTCATTCAAAGTTAATATCCGGTCTTTAGGTGGCTGTGTTTCATCCTGAAGAAAAAGCTCGAACCAGCCAACATTTTGCCATTGATCCATTTTATAACCCACTTTCGAGAATTCGGCACATTTTCGATATCCAAACTGTTCGTGAAACGCCACGCTGGGTTCGTTGGGCATGGTAATAATTGCAAGCAAATCGGCAATTCCCTGGTAGCGAACCATTTCATTCAGGCTTGTATAAAGTGCGTGTGCTATTTTTTTTCGGTGAAAATCGGGATGAATATACACCGAAACTTCCTTGGTCCAGCGGTACGAAGCACGGCTGCGATATACCGAAGCGTAGGCATAACCGGCAATCTTTCCATCAATTTCGCATACAAGAAACGGCAATTCGGTCATTATTCCCTGAATGCGCTCCCAGAATGATTCCTCATCAGGAATTGTTTCTTCAAAAGTGACAGATGTTTCCAGAATAAACGGGGCATAAATCTCCAATATTCCTGGGACATCAGTTCGTTCAGCAAGGCGGATGATTGGGGTCATATAATTTCAAGTTTATATTTGTCATTTGTGGTCATTTAATAGTCATTGTTAGTCACTTAATTGTCATGAACAAATGACGACTGAATGACATGAAACAAATGACAATCAACGACAATATATGAATAACCAGTTGCTATCCTAATTCAGATCGTCGCTGAATTCCATCAGATATGCTTTGATGAATCCATTGATATCACCGTCCATCACTGCCTGAACATTGCCCGATTCGAAACCAGTGCGCACATCTTTCACGAGTTTGTAAGGCTGCATTGTATATGAACGGATTTGAGAGCCCCATTCAATTTTTTTCTTGGTCGAATTGATCAGTTGTTCAGCTTCGCGGCGTTTGCGAAGTTCGAGTTCGTAAAGTTGCGATTTCAACAGACGAAGTGCATTGTCTTTGTTCCCGAACTGCGAGCGGCTTTCGGTGTTTTCGATGATAATTCCGGTGGGAGCATGCCGAAGCCTCACGCCGGTTTCAACTTTATTCACGTTCTGCCCACCGGCGCCACCCGACCTGAAGGTTTCCCAGGTAATATCAGCCGGATTTATTTCTACTTCAATGGTATCGTCAATCGAAGGCGAAACAAAAACTGAGGCGAAAGTAGTCATTCGCTTGCTTTGCGCATTGAATGGCGAAAGGCGCACCAGGCGGTGTACCCCGTTCTCGCTTTTCAGGTAGCCATAAGCGTAATCGCCTTCAAACTCGATGGTACAACTTTTTACACCAACTTCGTCGCCTGCATGATACTCAACAGTTTTAACCATGTAACCCTGTTTTTCGCCATAGCGCATGTACATGCGCATCAGCATTTCGGCCCAGTCGTTACTTTCCGTTCCGCCAGCACCTGCATTTATGCGAAGGATTGCCCCCAGTTTGTCTTCCTCTTTCCGGAGCATATTTTGGGTTTCGAGCGCTTCGATTAAAGATAAAGCTTCGTTGAAGTGTTGCTCAATATCCTCCTCGGTTGCTTCGCCGGCTTCAAAAAACTCGAACAAAACCGAAAGGTCGTCCATGCTTTTGGCCACGGCGTTAAAACCATCGGTCCATATTTTCACCGACCTGATGACTTTCATCTGCGCTTCAGCTTCTTTGGGATTGTTCCAGAAAGCCGGATCCTGTGTTTTCAGTTCCTCTTCCTGTAGTTGGATCAATTTCTGATCGTAGTCAAAGATGCCTCCTTAACGCATCCCGGCGATCAACAAGATCTTTTATTTGTTCTTTGAGAATCATTCTTTCGATTTTGAATTTACTGAAGCAAAAGTAGGAAATGAATCGGGATTATTAAAGGCGAAAAACTAATCGCCCCAAACTACCGTTTTTTCAGAAACCGATGTTGATTGAATATTGAAGCTGTTTCCCCCGGCTTCGTACATGTAAGCAAACACCTTAACGGTATATGTTTTACCGCTCTGAGGTGTAAATCCAGTTGCCCAGCCTCCGCCATCGGCTCTTACCGAATATGTTTTGTTTGTAGGTTTAAGTTCAGTGGTTCCAAAAACAAGGGTCTCGCCCTCTAAAATATTGATGGCATAACTACTCGCATTATCAATTAATGTCCATGCAATCTCAAGGGCATGGATTGTTGGATTATAGGCGCATTTTTCGATTATTGGGAGTGGTAAAACCTTGTCGGTTAAAACATCCTGAAACAATTGTGTGCTTCCGTCGGAAAAAGTTGCGGTAAAATCGTAGGTTGTTGCGGCTGGCTTTGTGGTAGTATATTCGCTTTCGGGCAATTCGAAGTAAAAGTTCGTTTTGTAACCCTGATTAGCCTTCAGTGTATAAGTTTTAGCCGGATCGGCCTGGCTTACCGCTTTAACACTTTCGAACGAATTTAACGAATAGGCATAAATAGAAATGCCATAAGCAGTGCTGGTTCCCATCTGTTTTGATACGATCAGTACATCGCCCACGCCAACGGGTGTGTTATCGTTATCAATACATGATGTGAGTAAGAAAACTGACAGCAGAACGGGTAAAATTTTAATTTGTTTCATGATTATATGTTTTCTGTAAAAAATGAGTTTAGAACTGTAGATGCAATTGAGAAACGAAAGGTTGTTTCATTGCAAAGATATTTATTTGCCTTTCAATCAAACGGAATGAGTTTCGGATTTATTTCAGAAGGCGGTTTTGATTTCAGGATTAATGTTTTAACTTTGCGCCACAATTTTTAAATAACTGTTTATCATTTAAATTTAAGCAAAATGCCAGCAAAAATCAGATTGCAGCGACATGGTCGCAAACGGTATGCTTACTATCACATTGTGATAGCTGATAGCAGGGCGCCACGGGATGGTAGAAACATTGAAAGGATTGGATCTTATAATCCAAACACAAATCCTGCTACTATCGATCTCGATTTTGACAAAGCTTTAGACTGGCTTTCAAAAGGTGCTCAACCAACCGACACAGTAAGAGCTATTTTCTCTTACAAGGGAGTACTGTACAAAAAACATCTTTTAGGTGGTGTAGCCAAAGGCGCTTTCACTGCTGAAGAAGCTGAAACTAAATTCGATGCATGGGTAACCGAAAAAGCGAATAAAGTTCAGGCTAAAAAAGATGGATTGGTTGTTAGTTCAGAGTCTTCACGTAAAGCTCAGCTTGAAATGGAAACTAAGAAAAACACCGAAAGATTAAACGCCATTGCAAAACGCAATGCTGACGCTGCCGCCGCTGCTAAAGCCGCTGCCGCTCCAGCTGCTGCCCCTGTTGCCGAAGAAGTAGCTGAAGAAGCTGCTCCTGAAGAAACAGAAGCTTAATCAACGGGCGAATCCTGTTTTAATCTTCGGAATAAAACAGACAACACATAAAAGCGATAGAGAAATCTATCGCTTTTTTCTATTTTTACAAACATGGAAACAATACCGAAAAACAATTGCGTGAAAGTGGGCTATGTGCAAAAACCGCATGGCATAAACGGTGAATTGGTCATCCGCTTTCAGGAAGAGTATTACGAAACGCTCGAGGAGCTTCCTCCACTCTTTCTGGAAATCGACAATTTGCTGGTCCCATACTTTATTTCTGAAGACGGTCTCAGGTTTAAATCATCCGAATCGGTAATCACACAACTCGATTGGATTGATACCGATGCGAAAGCCAAAGCGCTTTGCGGATTATCGGTTTTTGTTAACAAAGACGACGTTATTGACAATGAAGATGAAATGAGTCCACACGCATTGGTTGGTTATCAGTTATTTGGCGAAGATCAGGGCTTGATTGGCGAAATAAAAGAAGTTCACGATTATGCCGGAAACATGTTGCTTTTGGTTGATTATCAGAGCAAAGAAGCGCTTGTGCCACTCAACGAAGAACTGATTGTAAGCTTAGACGAAGACAAACGCGAGATAGAACTGCGAATTCCGGAGGGATTGTTTGATCTGGACGAGGAGTGAGTCAGGAAATGTCATTTGTGGTCATTAATTGTCATTTAATTGTCGGTACATTTTTCCAACTAATGACCATAAATGACAACCAATGACCATCTGCTTTCAACTACTCTTTGGTCCAGATTCGCGTATTCAGGTTTAATTCGTTCACGAGAACTGAAATCATTTCGAACAAGTCGTACATTTCTTTCATATCGCTGAAATTAACCCCCGAACGGAAAATATTGGGTTCAAAAAGCGCTTCGTTGATACTGTTTGCGAAATATACCCGCGAGCCGACAAACGAAAAATAAATTTCCCCTCCAAAACGATTGGAAAGATTGACCATCGCTTCCATAATTGTTGGAGTGAGAATATACCGCGATTCAACCTGATCGGAACTGTAAACCACAAATTGCTTTTCGAATTCCAGATTTTCAAGCTTAACCAGTTCTCCCCTGCCACTCATTTTTTGTAAACTCTGTCCAAATTTTCCAAGCAGTCTTTCAGCAGTATCAGGAAGTACGAAAGTTGTTCCTGAAAAATTCTTGTTAAAATCGGCATGAAGAAATACTCCTCTGAAAATGGTCACCCAATGCTCTCTGCGCTGTCCTTTCGGCCCATAAGTAACCTGTTTGTATTGTGTATGAAGTTCGGAAAACTGAAAATCTGTTTGTTCAATCTGGCCTGTAACAAAGTCATCCCCTTCATAACGGTCATAGTGATGCGGAAAAATGCCGCTTCGCTGATACGATTCCTGACTCATGCAATGATCGTAAAGGTATTGCCATTCAGGATTAATTAGCTTAACAACTTCGGCCACCACACCCGACTTGAATGTTACGCGGTATTTCTTGTTTATTTTTCCGGTTTCGTACATAAACCAGATCAAAAATGTGGCAGAACCAAAAATTGATATAACAATCAATGCTTCAGGAGGATTCAGACTAACCAGAAAAAAATTTCCTGCAATCAGGCCTGCCAAAAACAGGAAAGTCAGAATATATCTGTTTAAAATCTTTTTGCGGGTTGATTCGAGCGCACTCAGTTTTTCTTTTAACTGATTTTCGTACAGCAGTTTTAATTCGTTTGCCGATGCCATTTGTCGCTAAATTTAAGACTGGAAAAGATTTTTAACATCCACATTTCCACGTTCGGTTTCGGTTGCTGTAAAAACTTGTTTGGTTTTCAGGAGCATCATCCCGGCCAGCATGTTTCCGGGGAACATTTCGATGGCATTGTTGAAATCGGTTACAGCAGCATTATAAGCCCGGCGGGCGGCAGCAATCTGCGATTCAACTTCGTTCAGCGATCGTTGCAGATCGATAAAGTTCTGGCTCGCTTTCAGGTCGGGATAGTTTTCAACTGCAACCATCAATCCTGAAAGTGCTGTTGATATCTGATTATCAATGTTGACCCGGTCTTCAGGAGTAAGTTCATGCTGAATTGCTTTGGAGCGTAATTCGGTAATTTTGGTAAGCAGCTCTTTTTCATGGGTAGCGTATTGCTGAACGGTGGCAACCAAGTTGGGAATCAGGTCGTAACGATTTTTCAGCTGCACGTCGATGGTACCAAAAGCATTGGCTACCTGGTTCTTTTTATTGGTCAGGCTGTTGAAGACAGAAACAAATACAAGCAGAAGAATTAAAACGATAATAATTACGAAAATCAGAGTTGAGTTCATTGTAGTTAATTTTGGTATTGGTTTGATGATTTTTAAATAATTATGATCGTGAAATTACAGATTCAGTATTGATATCATTAGTGAACGACAAAACTTT
>DPRM01000113.1 GCA_003537645.1 Prolixibacteraceae bacterium | reverse complement strand
AGATATGTATAAAGAGTAGCTTTTTGAGAGAGGGGGAAGATCATCGCAGATGATCTGGGGGTGAGTAAATAAATACGACAATAAATTCATCTCAACACTCATGAAATTGAGAAAAAATTAATTCTTTACTAACTTGCGGCAGACGCAGAAAATAAGATTGATAATGAGATTCAAAAAAAGTGAACATACCTTTGCGATGAACAGAATGATAAAAGTATTTCTGATAATTTCAATCATGTTTTCAGGTAGTTTTGCGCGCTCGCAAACACCCGATCCGACGATCACCACCTTGTTTCAGAACAGCTACAAAGTAATTGATGCGATGAGGTTGCCCGGTGGAATTTACCTTGATGCTCTGGCAATAAATACAGGAAACAAGCCAGCCGCATTGGCCGCCAACGGTGTTGGGCTATTGTCGCTGTGCATTGCCGATGCCATGTATAAAAAAACCGGAGATGCTATAAATTGGGATGCAAACGCCGAGAGTAAAGCCCTGCAAACCATCAACGAGTGGATCAGGCTGAAAAATACTCCGGGAGCGGTAAATGTAAACGGTTTGTTTCACCGCTATTTTAATCCGGCTGATGGCTCGTGGGTGTGGGTTACCGAACACAGTACCATCGATAATGCGATTCTGGCTGCCGGGTTTTTGTTTTGTAAAAACTACTTCAACAAAAATTCGGAAATAGTTACGAAAACCACCACCTTGCTAAATTCGATGGACTTTACCGCCGCCATTCCACCTTCAGGAGACCAAATGTACATGATACTTGATGACAATGGAATTGGCTCGGCGCTCACAACGCCTTTTAATGAGTATATGTTGCTGGCCTGGTTTGCAAAGAATTCGAATGCTGCATTTTCGGGATATAACAGGGCACAAACCTATTGGACCAATAAATTCAGCGATGCCACGAAACTTCCCAAATACAGTTATCCGGCAGGAAATCCAACTTTAAGCTCCGGAAGTTCTTATGCTCAACCTTCATTTCATGTGCAGTTCTGCTATTATTACTGTAATTATTTCATCCGGAATGCAGATTACATGACCTACTTCGGAAATCAGGCAACTGCCGATAAAACCTGGTGGCAAAACAATACAGGGCAGCAAGTTGCGTGGGGTCTCGGAGCGGGCGAAATTCCCGGAGGAGGTTATTCTGCTGATGCGGTAAACAGTAATCCGAATAAAATTGTTTCGCCGCATATTATGGCCGGGTTCATTCCTGTGAATGCCGGTGTGAAAAATGATCTGATTGCAATTTATGCCAACGGAACCGGCCCTTCGGTTTATAAAATTCCGGGAACAAACCGGCAATTTCTGTGGCGGTATAAATATTCAAGTACGGCCGCGCGAGCTGCTTACATTCAGGCAGTTGATTTTTCGACCATGCTGTATGGACTTGCAGCGCTGCCTGAGTATTTGGGAACAGATTTCTTTAAAACCTACAATGATTTCAATTTCAATCCAACATCTTCTTCCATCGGTCTGAAAGAAAGTATTGACAGTTTATCAAGCTATCCAAATCCGTTTTCAGATAAAACAACCATACAGTTCGAGCTTAAAAACAGTGCTCACGTATTAATTGAAATTTATTCGGCAAATGGCCAGAGAATCAAACAGCTGGTCAACAGGAAATTAAGTGCCGGCAAGCATTCAGTAAAATGGAATACACAAAAAGATGCAACATCAACTGTACTTCCGGGTGCATATTTTTGTCGGATGTCAGTTGACAATCAGTTTCATGACACCAAACAACTGCTGGTTGTAAAATAGAACACTTTAAAATTTACAGATATGAACAGACCAACCCAACTACTTATTTTAGCAATGATTCTCGCATCTTTTGTGATGTCGTGTACACAAAAAAAATCTACAGGCGGCGATCAGCAGATGAACGCCTTTATCGATGACCTGATGGGAAAGATGACCCTTGAAGAAAAACTTGGGCAATTGAATTTACCCGCTTCGGGCGATATTATAACCGGTGCCGGAAGTAACAACAACACTGCCGATAAAATAAAGGAAGGCAAGGTTGGAGGGCTGTTCAATATTAAAACAGTCGAAAAAATCAGGGCAGCTCAGAAAATTGCAGTTGAAGAAAGCCGTCTGAAAATTCCGCTGATTTTTGGAATGGACGTGATTCATGGCTACCAGACCTTGTTCCCGATTCCGTTGGGAATGTCGTGCAGCTGGGACATGGAACTGATGGAAAAAAGCGCCCGGTTGGCCGCTCAGGAAGCCAGCGCCGACGGCATTTGCTGGACCTTCTCGCCGATGGTCGATATTTCGCGCGATCCGCGCTGGGGCCGTGTTTCCGAAGGTTCGGGCGAAGACCCGTATCTGGGTTCGCAAATTGCTGCAGCGATGGTAAAAGGTTATCAGGGCGACGACTTAAGTAAAAACAATACCATTCTTTCGTGTGTCAAGCATTTTGCGCTCTACGGTGCTCCCGAAGCCGGCCGCGATTATAACACGGTTGACATGAGCCGCATCCGCATGTACAACGAATATTTACCTCCATACAAAGCAGCTGTTGACGCAGGGGTAGGAACAGTAATGGCATCGTTCAACGAAATCGACGGAATTCCGGCCACCGGAAACAAATGGTTGCTAACCGATTTGCTACGCAATGATTGGGGTTTCAACGGATTTGTGGTGACCGATTATACCGGAATCACGGAAATGATCGACCACGGAATGGGCGACCTGAAACAGGTTTCGGCCCTTGCCCTGAATGCCGGAACCGATATGGACATGGTGGCCGATGGATTGTTGACTACTCTGAAAGAATCGCTCGACGAAGGCAAAGTTTCGCAACAGCAAATTGATCAGGCCTGCCGCCGTATCCTGGAAGCCAAATACAAACTGGGACTTTTTGAAGATCCGTATCGTTATTGCGATGAGAACCGCTCAAAAACCGAAATTTTTACTCCTGAAAACCGTCAGGTAGCACGCGAAATTGCTGCACAAACTTTTGTTCTCCTGAAAAACGAAAACCAGCTTTTGCCGATTCAGAATAAAAAAACCATTGCATTGGTTGGCCCGCTGGCCGATAACCGCGAAAATATGCCCGGAACCTGGAGCGTGGCAGGCGATTTCGCCAAATCAGTCTCCTTGCTCGACGGCTTGAAAAATGCACTTGGCAGCGAGGCAAACATTCTGTACGCAATGGGAACCAACGTTGTGAGCGATCCCAATTTCGATGCACGCATCAGCATTTTTGGGAAACCTACCAAATGGGACAATCGTTCGCAAAAAGAAATGATTGCCGAAGCGGTTGCCGCTGCCCGCAAAGCTGATGTAGTAATTGCCGCAGTTGGCGAATCGGCCGAAATGAGCGGAGAAGCTTCGAGCCGGTCGGATATTAACATTCCGGAGAATCAGCGTGAATTGCTTGAAGCATTGCTGGCTACCGGAAAACCGGTGGTGATGGTGATGTTTGCCGGTCGCCCGTTGACTATTGGTTGGGAAAAAGAGAATATTCCGGCCATCCTGAATGTTTGGTTTGCAGGTTCGGAAGCAGGCGATGCCATTGCAGATGTGCTGCTGGGCAAGGTCAATCCTTCAGGAAAACTGACTGCTACTTTTCCACAGAATGTTGGACAGATTCCGATTTTCTACAACCACAAAAATACCGGACGCCCCCTGGGCGAAGGAAAATGGTTTTCGAAGTTCCGCTCGAATTACCTCGATGTTCCGAACGAGCCGCTGTATCCGTTTGGTTACGGCCTGAGCTACACCACTTTCGACTATAAAAACCTGAAATTGTCTGATTCGAGCCTGACTGCCGATGGCGAATTGAAAGTTTCGGTTGANNGTAAAAGAATTGAAAGGCTTTCAGAAAGTATTCCTGAAAAAAGGCGAAACCCGAACTGTTGAGTTTACCCTGACCGAAAAAGACCTTCAATTTTACAACAGCGAATTGAAACTGGTTAGCGAACCCGGCGATTTCAAGGTGTTTGTCGGAACCAGCTCGGCCAATACAATCGAAGCAGCTTTTGCTTTGAAATAAAAAATTGGAGAACGGAGACCGGAAAAAGGAGAACGCAACTTCATCCCTTTTCCGGTCTCCCTTTTCCCTTTTCCGGTCTCCATTCTTCTTTTTCCGTTCTCCCGTCTCCCAAACCTACACCATGAAAAAATTACTTCTCACGCTCATCATTTTCCCGTTTTTCTTCGCGTTTCAGGCAACAGCGCAGGAGCCCGAAGACAGCGTTATTGTGGTAAAAGGTCAGGTGAGCGACTATACAATCACTCTGAAAAAGAAGAAATTCCGGACAGGACAGGTCACCGATTCCGAGGGCAAACCGCTGGAAGGTGCAACGGTCATGTTTCAGTATAGTCCGGTGCACGACAATACGGATGCTAATGGCATGTATAAAATTATCGACGGCGGCTACGATTCGGTGATGGTAGTGTATTACCCCGGAATGGAAATGGCCAATATCAATGTGAAACGATTGGGAAATGTTGTGGATTTCAAGCTGAATCCGCAAAAAACCACTTCAGTAAAAACCGAAAAATCGAGGGCTACCGAATGGTTCGATCCGAAAAACGATCACCCGAAAACCTTCTGCAACCCGGTAAACATCAGCTACAATTTTGAGCCGTACAACAACAATGTGAAAGCGAATGGCTCGTTTCGCTCGTCAGCCGACCCGATTTTGGTGAACTACAAAGGCGAATATTTCCTATTCTCGACCAACCAGGGCGGATTCCATTATTCCAAAGATTTGAGTCACTGGGAATTTGTGTATGCCAGTTTCCAACGAACACCAACTGACGACGATCAATGTGCCCCGTCGGCTTTTGTAAGTGGCGACACCCTGTTTTACACCGGATCAACCTATCGTGGATTGCCGGTTTGGTACAGCACCGACCCGAAAAGCGGACGCTTCAAACGCAAAATTGAATCGGTTTCGCTGCCATTTTGGGATCCTTCCTTCTTTTTGGATGACGATCAGCGTTTATACATGTATTACGGATCGAGCAACGAGTTTCCGCTGAAAGCCGTTGAACTGAACCGCAGCAACTTTTACCCGAAAGGCAAAATTACCGATGTGATGATGCTTCAACCTAACGAACATGGCTGGGAACGTTTTGGCATGAACAACGACGACAGCACCACGCTGGCGCCCTTTACCGAAGGGGCTTTTGTGAACAAACACAAGGGAAAATACTATTTTCAGTACGGCGCTCCCGGAACCGAATTTAAGGTGTATGCCGACGGCGTTTATGTTGCCGACCATCCGCTTGGGCCGTTTACCTACCAGAAACACAATCCGATGTCGTACAAGCCCGGTGGTTTTGTGCAGGGCGCCGGTCATGGCGGAACCTTTCAGGATAACTACGGAAATTACTGGCATGTGGCAACCTGCATGCTTTCGCTCAAATACAAGTTCGAACGGCGAATTGGCATTTACCCGGCTGGGTTCGATGAGGATGGAACGATGTACGCCTCCACCGGCTACGGCGATTATCCTTGCCTCAATCCGACCAAAGCCACCGACCACCGAAACGGAACATTCACTGGCTGGATGCTACTTTCGTACCAAAAACCGGTTACCGTTTCTTCTACCGACGGCGATTTCGTGGCGAAAAATGCTTCCGACGAAAATATGCGCACGTACTGGGCTGCCCAAACCGGCAATGCCGGCGAATGGCTGCAAATGGATTTGGGCACGGTGAAAGAAGTACGCGCCTTGCAGGTGAATTACTACGAGCACAAGGCTTTTCAGCACAACAAAGCGATGGATTTGTATCACCAGTACCGCATTTACCAATCGGCTGACGGGCAGAACTGGACGCTGCTGGTGGATAAAAGCGACAACGACCGCGACGTTCCGCACGACTATGTGGAACTAAAAAAGCCTGTGAATACCCGTTTCCTGAAAATTGAGAACATACATACGCCCACCGGATCATTTGCCATCAGCGATTTCAGGGTATTTGGCATGGCTAAAGGCGAAAAACCCGAACAAGTACGCAACTTAAAGGTGAGTCGCTCTGGTGCCGATCCCCGCAATGCACAAATCAGCTGGAGTCAGTCAACCCGCGCTTATGGCTACAACATTTGGTACGGCGTTGCTCCAGGCAAACTATACAACTGCATCACCGTTAACGGTGAAACCAGCTACAATTTCCGCGGAATGGACAAAGGAACGACTTACTTTTTTTCGATTGAAGCGCTGGGCGAGAGTGGGCGATCGGTGATGGGTGGAGTGGTGGAGGTGAAATAAAGTGGTTTCGAAAGTAAGGTTCTGTATTTCTTATGTAACTACTTTTTTACGGCCAATGCTGTTTCGTCCGAAAATAGGATAAAGCCTTGTTCTGCGATTTTGTGCGGACGACTATCATGATGTATTTCTTCTTTCTATAAATATTTTGCTCCTCTGGATCAGGAACCAATCAGACGTTTCATTTGGTCAGGACGAATAAGTGCTTTCACGTGAAATGAAGGATTTCAATTTCACAACTTCAGACCAAATGCCGGACAGGCAGTAAACTCCCGTGAATGTTGAACAAGCTAATATTTCTGTATTTTTGTTCTCATTCGAATCAAAAAATAATCATGACCAATATTGGAATCATTGTACAAGCCAGAACCGGCTCCACCAGAATGCCCGAAAAGGTTATCCTGCCATTCTATCAGGAACAGTCGATTCTGGATTTACTGCTCGAAAAAGCCAGAAAAACCTCAGCTCCTGTAGTTTTGGCTACCACTGTTAATCCCTCTGACGACCGCATTTGTCAATTGGCAGAAAAACATGAGGTTCCGGTTTTCAGAGGATCGGAAAACGATGTGCTCGACCGTTTTATTCAGGCTTCGCGGCAAAATGGCTTCAGCAAAATAATCCGGATTTGCGCCGATAACCCTTTTCTGGATTTGGGAGGGTTGCAGACTTTAATTACAGAATTTGAAAAGTGTGACGCAGATTATCTGGGGTTTCAACTGGCCGGTAACAAGCCATCCATTCTCACCCACTTCGGGTTTTGGGCTGAAGCCGTAAGATTCGATGCACTTGAAAAAGCCCGGCAACTGACGTCTGAAAAATTGTACCACGAGCATGTCACTAATTTCATTTACGGCAATCCAACGTTGTTCAAGGTACATTTTATCCCGGCCAATCCTGTGGTTTTTATGCGCACCGATATCCGTATGACGTTGGATACGCCTGAAGATTTTGAAATTCAGCAAAAAATATTTGCTGCAATGACCATGGAAAACCCTAATTTTGCTATTCGTGACATCATCAAATGGCTCGACAACCATCCTGAAATTCTTGAAAAGATGAAAACCGAAATACTTAGGAATCAAAAATAAGAATCCCATAATGCGTCTCTTATCTGGCAAAGTACTGAAAAACATCATTTTGCCAAATATTAAATAGTAAATTGAATAAAATAGTAAATATTAAAGATGGCAGAATCAACCTATATCATTGGCGAAATCGGACAAAACCACAATGGCGAAGTTGAAATTGCCAAAAAACTGATCGATGTAGTCACCCAACCCGTGATCGACAAGCTGTTTGGCCAGAAACTGAAGCCGATGGACGCGGTAAAAATGACGCGCCGCGATTTGAATGAAGAGCTTTCGGCATCCGAAATGTTCCGTCCCTACGACAATCCGAATTCCTTCGGAAAAACGTATGGCGAACATCGCGCGTTTCTGGAACTAAACGACGAACAGCATTTTGAAGTATTTAGCTATGCAAAATCGAAAGGGCTCGAATTTGTTGAAACACTTTGCGCCAAAGGCTGCCTTTCGATGTTGCGCCTGTTTGCGCCCGACCGCCTGAAAGTGGCCTCGCGCGACCTGACCAACCTGCCTCTTCTGGAAGCCATGGCCGAAACAAAAATACCGATCATTCTTTCCACCGGAATGACCGGCAAAAAGGAGCTGGACGATGCGCTCGGAATCATCACAAAATACCATTCCAACATCAGCATTCTGCACTGCTTGTCGCAATATCCATCCGAATATCAGAATATCAATTTATTGACTATTCAATATCTGAAAGAACAATATCCGCAATTCACAGTTGGCTATTCCGATCATTCCATCGGGATTTTAATGCCAGCCGTTGCTGTAGGAATGGGCGCCGAGATCATCGAAAAGCACATTACGCTCGACCGCAACATGAAAGGCACCGACCACCGCGGATCGCTCGAACCTGAAGGAATCTGGCGAATGATGCGCGACATTAGAAATACCGAATTTGCCATTGGCGAAAAAGCAATTTTTGTAAGCGACAAAGTTCTGGCAACACGCGTAAAACTTGAACGTTCAGTTGCCACTTTGCGTACGATTGCCGCTGGTGAAGTGATAACTGAAAACGATTTGCACTTGCTAAGTCCCGGAGACGGCTACAAATGGGCCGAGAAAGATAAAGTTGCCGGTAAAAAAGCCTCGGTCGAAATCCCTGCAAACGAAATTATTTATCCTGAAATGCTGGAAAAATGAAGATAAAACTTGTACTGACTGATATTGACGGAGTTTGGACAGACGGAGGAATGTACTACGACCAAACCGGAAACGAATTAAAAAAATTCAATACTTCCGATAGTGCCGGAGTTGTTTTTCTGCAACTGCTCGATATTCCTCTCGGAATTATTACCGGCGAAAACACAAAAATTGTGTGGCGACGTGCCGAAAAACTGAAAATCAATCACCTGTTTATCGGGGTAAAGAATAAGCTTGAAGTTGCCAAAAAACTTTGCGACGAATTACATATTTCGCTTCAGGAAGTAGCTTATATTGGCGACGATTTAAACGATGCCATGTTACTTCAGGCAGTCGGATTCAGCGCGATACCCGCAAACGCGCCTGCCTATATGGAGAAATACGCCAATATTCGCCTGGCAAAAAAAGGCGGAGACGGAGCATTCCGCGAATTCGTTGAACTTATACTTCAAAAAGAAGACCTGCTCGAAACGGCAATTCAGGAATACCTGAAAACAACCCTTCAGAACTAACCAATCGCTCAATTATCCAGAAAAATACTTATCCTGATGGCGAAAACAAAAACCAGCTTCTTCTGTCAAAATTGCGGGGCGCAGTCGCCCAAATGGGTGGGAAAATGCAATTCGTGTGGCGAGTGGAACTCGTTTGTTGAAGAGATTGTAGAGCGCGAAAGTTCAAAAACGGCTTCCTTTCTGACCGGAACCGGAAATCAGCCCAGACTTTTACACGAAGTTTCGTCGGAAAATACCGAACGAATTGATACCTGTAACCAGGAACTCAACCGCGTGCTGGGTGGCGGACTGGTTCCCGGATCGATGGTGCTGATTGGCGGAGAACCCGGAATCGGGAAATCGACCCTGGTTTTGCAGCTCGCTCTCGACCTGAAAAGCAAAAAAATACTGTACGTTTCGGGCGAAGAAAGCATCCAGCAAATAAAAATACGCGCACAGCGGCTCCAGAAAGAAAATCCAGGCTGTTACTTTTTAAGTGAAACTTCGCTCGAACATATTCTGGCCCAAAGTAAACAGATGGCTCCTGAATTGCTGATCATCGATTCCATCCAAACCGTTTCGACTGAGCAGATTGAATCATCTCCCGGTTCTGTCGGGCAGATTCGCGAATGTACCCACGGCATACTGAAATACGCCAAAGAATTCAATGTTCCGGTGATCCTGATCGGGCACATTACTAAAGAAGGCAGCCTCGCCGGCCCCAAAGTGCTGGAACACATTGTTGATACCGTTTTGCAGTTCGAAGGCGAAAACCAATACATGTACCGCATTTTGCGCGCCATTAAAAACCGTTTTGGCTCGACTTCCGAACTCGGAATTTTCGAGATGGGGAATGCGGGTTTACGCGAAGTTTCGAACCCTTCGGAACTGCTCATTAACCGCGCACACGAAGGACTGAGCGGAACCGCCATTGCCGCAGCCATCGAAGGAATCCGCCCGCTACTGATCGAAATTCAGGCGCTCGTAAGCACCGCTGCTTATGGAACGCCGCAACGTTCGTCAACAGGTTTCGACCTGCGCCGCCTGAACATGTTGCTGGCGGTTCTGGAAAAACGGGCAGGTTTTAAGCTGGCCACCAAAGATGTTTTCCTGAATATTGCCGGTGGTATCAAAGTGGACGATCCGGCCATCGACTTAACTGTGATTACAGCGATTCTGTCATCAAACTTCGATCTGCCCATCCGTAAAAATGTTTGTTTTGCAGGCGAGGTGGGGCTTTCAGGAGAAATCCGTTCAGTAAACCGGCTCGAACAGCGCATTGCCGAAGCCGAAAAACTGGGTTTCGACAGCATTTACATTCCCAAAGCCGGAAAAGGAATCAACCTTCAGAAATTTAAAATCGAGATTGTGCAGTTCGACCGGGTGGAATTATTTTTCAGACATGTATTTGCAAAAAAAAGCTGAGAATTGAAATTCTAATCCTCTTGTCACCAATCGTCTTCCGATTTTTTGATTTCCTCTTGCAGTTTTGAAAGAAGATCTTGCATCTCTGATTCTATTTTGCAAATCAGATTGTACGTAGCTTGATTTGGTTGTGCGGCTGCTTTGGCCGCCAGTTTCCCGATTTTAATTCCTGCCGGAGCATTATTTATAATCCAATCAGGATCACTATTATTCTTGTAGTATTCTTTTTTATCTAAATATGTTTTAAAAGGGGTTGTAGTCACCTGGCTACCCTCCTGAGCTTCATTTGTTACAGAAATATCTGTGATCTCGGTTTTGTATCTTCCATCTTTAAATGATACTTTGATTGTAAAATTTGCATACCGGTCCGAGCGAACAAAGCTTTCAACAACAAGAATTGATCCCTTGGCAACAATTTTACCTGAAACCCGATCGTCCATCAGCAATGCATTGTCAGCTGAAATAAACGATTTGGCAAACCATTCTCTTGCCGCGCTATATAGTTGTCCTGCAGTTTTTCCAGGTACTTCAACTACTTCGGTATAGTCCTGTGAAAAAGAAATTAGTGGTAGAAAGAATAGCAGAATTAACAGGATTTTCATCGATTCTATTTTTCGTCTAAGTTAACTGACTAATATAATCCAGCCATGTATTCAGAAAAAAAAGCTGAGGCCCCTGACCATCAGCTTTTACAACAGTTACACGGTTTCGAACATGGCAGCGTTGAAACCGGTGAAGCCAGGGATTTTGGCTCTTACCCCGAAAGCTTCTCGTTGCAGGCAGGTCTTCTGGCTCACTCGGATTTTCGAACTGCCTTCCCATCCCGGTTTAAAGGAACAGTGGCAAAATATTGTTCAAAAACTTGTCCCAGCCCTCCCTTTTGGGGAGTTGGAGGGGCTTTGAGTTTACAGCTGCGGGGACAGCTCCTGCATTGAACAGGATTCCCTCTTAGTTCCGAATGAACGGAAACCGGCAACACGGCTGCAATGATAAGGATAAAAACCTATCCGGCACTAACCGGAAAGGTAAATTAATCCTGAAGTTTTAAACAGAAATTCAACAAACACCTGCCGTAGCAAATCCATTTCACAAATCTGCAAATTGTCCGATCGATTTATAAATTTTTCGGATTACCTTTGACAATCTAAAAAATGGATACGGAATGAAACAATGGATTGGTATATTGCTGTTTACAACTTTCGTTTTGGGCTTTACCTCGTGTTATAACACTTCAGTTCATAAACCTGACAAGCTTATTCCAAAAGAAAAATTCATGAAAATGATGGTCGATATTTATCTTGTTCAGGGGATGAATGTTGGCTCCGATACCTTAAATGAACTTAAGAACCTTTCACAAACTGATTTGTATTATTCGGTTCTGAAAAAATATTCGGTGCCTGATACCGTTTTTGTCCGTTCGCTAATTTATTACTCCAGTTTTCCGAAAGAATACGAAAAAATGCATGTTCAGATTATGAGCAGCCTGAACGAATCAGAATCGCAGTTCAAGCCCAAGGAAAAACTGGACCTGGAAGCCAAATGAGAAAATTTGCAGCCAATTACGTGATTTCAAATACCGGCGAATTTCTGAAAAATGGAATCGTTGTTGCCGGCGAAGATGGATCTGCCGCCCAATTTATTGATACAAAAGGCGATCTTCGGGAAATTGCGCAGCTCACTTTTCACAACGGAATTTTAATGACTGGAACCTTGTTCGTAAAGACAACTACAGCAGCCCACAATTCCGATCAGCCATTCGAATCTCTGATTATTAAGTCGGTAGCTGAGTTAACCCAATTTTCAAATCCCGAAATAATTGATTTGGCAAAAAAAGTTCAGCATCAGTTCCCGGAGATAAGAATTCCTGAAATTATGACCAGAATTACTACAATATTGCAAACGAATGCAGGATTTTCAATGGAAATCACTCCCGGAATTTATCTCCTTTCCGGAGCCGATCTGGTTAATTTGCATTTTACACCAAAAAGCAAACTGAAGAAAATTCTTTAGTCAACATTTTACAAAAAACGTATGTCAACATTTTTATTCGATCAAATCATATTCGGGCCTGTAAAAAGCAGGAGATTGGGAGTTTCGCTTGGCGTTAACCTTTTACCCACCGACAGCAAAGTTTGTTCGTTCGATTGTATTTACTGCGAATGCGGCTGGACTCCGAAAAAGCGCCAGCAAAAAGCGGTTTTGCCAACACGCGAACTGGTGAAGCAAAAGATGCATGAAAAGCTTTCGGAAATGATTGGGAACAATGAATTTCCTGATGTCATAACTTTCGCCGGAAATGGTGAGCCCACCTTGCATCCTGAATTTGAAGGAATTATTGACGACACCATCGAACTTCGGAACCAACTTACGCCCAATGCACGAATCGCGGTTTTATCGAATGCTACCATGCTGCACAAACCCGGCATAGTTCGGGCATTGCTTAAAGTTGAAGACAATATCCAGAAACTGGACTCTGCTTTTGAGGAAACCATCAGAAAAATAGACTGCCCGGCATCGAATTTCAGACTTGTAGAAGTGGTGAAAAATCTTAAGTCGTTTAACGGGAAAGTGATTATTCAGACTTTGTTCCTGAAAGGAAATCACAAAGAGGAAGTAATCGATAATACGACAGAAGAGGAACTTACCGGATGGATGAAGCTAATAACAGAAATAAAACCATCGCAGGTAATGATTTACACGATCGACCGCGATACACCAGCCGCAGGACTTGAAAAAGTGAAGCTTCAGGAATTGGAAAAAATTGCAGAAAGAGTGCGTGCAATTGGTTTCAAGGTGCAGGTTTCGGGATAAAGTCCGTCTCAAAAGCCTCATTCCCAACCCTTCTCCAAAGGAGAAGGGAGTTTGGGCAATGAAGATTCTAATGATTTTAGCATTTATTAAATGCCTTAATGTTTCGATTCGATGATATAAAAGCTAAAATGCTCACGAACGGATTCAAAAAACCCCCTCTGTTGGAGGGGGCTGGGGGAGGCTTTTCTTATTTCGTTGTGCGGGTCCATTCGGTCGAACGTCCCAGCCACTTAATACCAACAACATAGCCCTTCAGGAACAGTTTGTTGGGATCTTTTTCGAACCATGCAAAACAATCATAAGTCTTGCCATTGTCCGGATCGTAAATGCGTCCACCCTGCCATTCTTTGTCAGCCGGATTGTATTTCAGACCCGATAAAATCTGTAAACCCAATCTTGATTTTGACCTCAGTTTTGCATCAGGATTGTTAAAATCTTTTTCCGGTTCGCCGTTCACATATTTGTCCGGATTAATGTAGATCACGGTTCCGACGAACTTTCCATTTTCTTCTTTAACTTCAATTTTCGAAGTCTTTGTGTCATTCCACCAAATACCGGCAACTTTTTGCGCATCCTGCGCAATGGCCTGTGAGATAACCAATCCAAGGAATAAAACCAATCCAATTTGTTTCATAAGCTTAGTTTTTTTTCAGCAATTTAGAGTTTTTTTCTGAAGTATTGAATCACGGGCATAAAATAGATTTTTCAGAATATATTTTTCAGTTTTGCTGACTTGATAAAAGTCCTGTTCCGGCGCTTTGGTTTTGAATAAGTTTACCCAAAAATTAAAGTATGTTTCGAATTTGGTTTTGGATGGTTTTTATTTTTATCGCGGTAAATGCTTCGGGGCAGAAACTGGAAGCAGAAGCTGAAATTTCAGTACTCAACCGTCATGTTTGGCGGGGCAGCCAGTTGGGCAATGCGTTGGCAATTGAGCCTTCTGCAACAGTTACAAGCGGGCGCTTCAGTTTTAATGTCTGGGCAGCAGTTACTACAAACAACAGCTATTCCGAAATCGACCTGATTCCTTCCTATTCATTCAATCATTTCACTTTTACTGTGTTCGATTATTACAATCCTGTTCCTGACGAAAACAATCAGTACCTGAACTTTCAGGAAGGAAAAAACAGGCACTCTATTGAACTATCTTTTGATAATTATTCGGTTGAAAAACAACGGATTAAATGGATGATCGGAACTTTTGTTCTGGGCGACAAGAACGAAGAAACCGGCAACCCTTTCTATTCAAGCTACCTCGAATTAAAATATCCATTCACGGTATTTACAATCGACGCCGAATCTTTTGCCGGACTGACGCCATTTCGCGGTTATTATGCCGACAAATTTGCCCTCATAAATACCGGGATTTCATTCAGCAAAGAAATTGACCTGAAATTGCCCTTCACTTTTCCACTCAGCCTTTCATTTATCTCGAATCCTTATTCCAGACAGAGTTTTATTATTTTTGCCGGAGGAATAGCCTTTTAAAACAGCAACAAAATGTCAAAAGTAAACTGGAGACCCGGAACGATGATTTATCCGCTTCCGGCGGTATTGGTTACCTGCGGCGAAACACCCGATGAATTTAACCTGATAACCATCGCATGGACAGGCACCATCAGCAGCGATCCGCCAATGTGCTACATTTCGGTTCGCCCCGGCCGCCACTCATACGAAATAATTAAGCGCACCGGCGAATATGTAATCAACCTCACTACCGAAGAGCTTGCTCGTGCAACCGATTGGTGCGGCTGCCGGTCGGGACGCAAATACAATAAATGGAAGGAAATGGGATTGACGCCTGCCCCTGCAACCATTGTAAAAGCGCCTATTCTGGCCGAAGCTCCCATCAGCATCGAATGCAAGGTTAAACAAATCATCGAACTGGGCGTTCATCACATGTTTATTTCAGAAGTGGTGAATGTAATTGCCGACGATCGCTATATTGATCCTGAAACAGGCGCTTTCAGCCTGAAGAAATCGAATCCGATAGTTTATTCGCATGGCCATTATTTCAAAATGGGCGACCCGATTGGGAAGTTCGGCTGGTCGGTGGAGAAGAAGAAGAGGAAGTAGAGACGCAATTTATTGCGTCTAAAATTTTATACAAACATTACCAGCCAATTACTGTTCTATCAGCATTAAAATTTAAAGTAAAAAATGACAAACGAAAACATATATACAGAAAATCCTTTACTGCAACCCTTTCAGGGAATTCACCAAACAGCACCATTCAACTCGATTAAAATCGAACACTACCTTCCGGCGTTTGATGCAGCTATTGCTGAAGCAAAAGGAGAAGTTCAGAAAATCATCGATAATCCAGAGCAGCCTGATTTTGCCAATACCATCGTGGCACTCGATCTGGCAGGCGATCGCCTCAACCGCATACAAAGTATTTTCTTTAACCTGAATTCGGCTGAAACCTGCGACGAAATGCAGAATATCGCCCAGGAAATCGCGCCAAAACTTTCTGATTTCAGCAACGACATTACCCTGAACGAACAGTTGTTTGCCCGTATTAATGAAGTGTTTGAACACCGACAAAGCTTGATTTTGAATCCTGAAGAAACCACTTTGCTCGAAAAAACCTACCGTCGTTTTGTTCGGAGCGGAGCCAAACTAAATGCATCCGACAAAGATAAATACCGCGCCATCACCAAGGAACTGTCGCAACTGGGGCTGAAATTTCAGCAGAATGTAATGGCCGAGACCAATGCCTACGAATTGCTGATCACCGATGAAAAAGAGTTGAGCGGACTTCCGGAGTCGATTGTTGAAATGGCTGCTCAAACAGCTAAATCGAAAGACAAGGAAGGCTGGCTGTTTAATTTGCAATATCCGAGTTATGTGCCGTTCCTTAAATATGCCGATAACCGCGAATTACGCGGGCAAATTTTCCGTGCTTCAAGTTCGCGCGGAAACCACGGAAATGAGAACGACAACAATGCAAGCATCAAACGCATCGTAGAGTTGAGGCTCGAAAAAGCCAAATTGCTTGGTTTTAAAACTCATGCTGAATACAAACTTCAGGAACGAATGGCAGAAACTCCTGAAAAGGTGACCCGGTTTATGAACGATCTTCATATGGAATCGAAACCTTTTGCGGAAATAGAGTTTGCCGAAGTTCAGGAATATGCTGAAAAAAATGGATTTGAAGGAACCATCCAGCGCTGGGACTGGGCATATTATTCGGAAAAACTGAAGCTCGAAAAATACAATTTTACCGATGAAGAGGTTAAACCTTATTTACAGCTCGAAAAAGTGATTGACGGTGTTTTCCTGCTGGCAAAAAAATTATACGGACTTCATTTAAAGGAAAATAAAAGCATTGAAGTTTATCATCCGGATGTGACGGCTTACGAAGTACTTGACGAAAGCGACCGGTTTGTAGCAGTTTTGTACCTCGATTTCTTTCCGCGCGAAGGAAAACGATCGGGTGCCTGGATGACCGATTATCGTTCGCAATCGAATGTCAATGGAAATCAAATAAGGCCGCATATTTCGCTGGTTACCAATTTCTCGAAACCAACCGAAAGTTCGCCTTCGTTGCTCACTTTCGACGAAGTGACCACTTTTCTGCACGAGTTTGGGCACGGCTTGCACGGAATGTTGTCGCAATGCCAGTTCCCCGGAACTTCGGGAACCAATGTTTACTGGGATTTTGTTGAATTGCCCTCGCAGATGCATGAAAACTGGGCCTACGAAAAAGAGTGGCTCGACCAATTCGCCGTGCATTACCAAACCGGTGAAAAGTTGCCCGAAGAACTGATTCAGAAAATACAGAAAGCACAGAATTTCCAGGCAGCTTACCAGATGGAACGCCAGCTAAGTTTTGCAATCCTCGATATGGCATACCACCACCGCGAATTACCTGTTTCGGGCGATCTGAAAGAGTTTGAAATGCAGGCGATATCCTCGACAGACATGTTTGAACCGGTTGAAGGAAGTTTGCAAAGCACTGCCTTTTCGCATATTTTCTCGGGTGGATACGATGCCGGTTATTACAGCTACAAATGGGCCGAAGTATTGGATGCCGACGCTTTTTCAGTATTTCAGGAAAATGGGATTTTCGATCGCGAAACAGCAGATTCTTTCAGGAATAATATTCTGGAAAAGGGTGGGAGTGAACACCCGATGATTTTGTACAAGGCATTTCGCGGTCAGGAACCAACAGTTACTGCACTTTTGAAACGAAACGGATTGGCTTAGATAAATGAAATTATCATTCCGATGATGATTAAACCTAGCGTAAATCCGGCATAAACCTGTGAACTGGTATGCTTTAACAAAATAAGCCGCGAGCTTGCAACCAATCCGGAGACGAGTATAAGTGAAGATAAAATGAGCACCGGATTTTCGTGAAGCCGGAACGATAAACCAATTACACCGCCAACCAATGCGCCAATGGCTGCAAGGTGCGCACTTATTTTCCATTTCAGGGAAATAACAATAAGCGCAATCTGAACCAAAATAGATGCAATGAGAAACAGGTTGTAAATAGGGAAAATCGGCAGTTTTTCAAGTATCAGATAACCAAGATAATAAAACACAGAACTCATTAACATCGGCAAAATCCTGTCGGTGCTTTTTTCCATATTTAAATCGAATCTGGGGCTTATCGATAAAATCAGAATACTGAGAGCTGGAAGCAGGCAGGTAGAAAGAAATACTGTTAACATCATGAATTTCTTGACGCTCCAGGGGAGAAGCGAGAAATAAAAACCCGAATTTAGAAGTAGCAAAAAACCGATTGACGGTATCAGCAGCGGATGAAAAATGATGGAAGTTACCTTTGCGGCAGTGGATAATATTTTATTTGACATGTTTTCTTGATTAACGATCAACGATTTTTGATTGAAAGACTTGTTTCACTTGATTATTTAATGAATTCGATTTTCGGTTGGAGGATTTGGCTGATTTCCTTCGTTAATCGTTAATCACCAATCTCTAATCGTTAATTTAAAGTTCCTTTCTCATTCGGGCAACCGGAATTCCAAGCTGCTCGCGGTATTTGGCAACAGTTCGCCTTGCCACCACATACGATTTTTCTTTCAGTATCATGGCAAGTTTTTCGTCTGTTACCGGATGCCTTTTGTCTTCATTATCAATACATTCCTCCAGAATTTTCTTTATTTCGCGGGTCGAAACTTCCTCACCAGTATCCTTTTGCATTCCTTCGGAAAAGAAATATTTGAGCGGATAAATTCCAAAGTGTGTCTGTATATATTTGCTGTTCGAAACGCGCGAAATGGTCGAAATATCGAGCCCGGTTGCGTCAGCAATATCCTTCAGGATCATGGGTTTAAGCTTTGTCTCATCGCCATCCTGAAAAAATTCCTTCTGAAATTTGATGATCTCGGTCATCGTAACTTCAAGAGTTTGATGCCGTTGTTTGATTGCGTCGATAAACCATTTGGCCGAATCGAGTTTCTGTTTCATAAACAACATGGCATCTTTCTGTCCTTTTGAGGCTCCGCTTTTGTTTACCGAATAGGTTTTCATCAGGTCGAGATAGGTGCTGTTCAGTTGCAGATCCGGCACATTTTTCTGGTTCAGACTGAGTTGCAATTCACCTTCGAGGTTATCGAGCAAAAAATCAGGCACAATTACCTGATTCGATTTGCTCATCGGATTGCTATATGAACTGCCGGGTTTGGGGTTTAGTTTCAGTATTTCGTCAATGGCAACTTTTAGTTCCTCTTCGGTAATCTCGAATTTCCGCAGTATTTTGTCGTAATGCTTTTTTGTAAATTCTTCGAATGTCTCCTGAAGAATTTTTGAAGCCAGACAAGTGGAATCGTTGCCTTTTTTCCGGAGTATCTGCAATAATAAACATTCCTGAAGATCGCGCGCGCCAATGCCGGGGGGGTCAAAATCCTGAATGAGTTCGAGATAACGCTCCAGATCCTGAAGTTTCACATCAATATTGCGATGAAATGCAAGGTCGTCGGCAATCGAAAGCAAATCGCGGCGCAGATAACCATCTTCGTCGATATTTCCGATAATATATTCAGCAATTAATTGTTCGTCTTCGGTCAAGTCGGCCAGCCCAATCTGCTCAATCAGCGAATCGTGAAAACTAACTCCCGAAGAGTATGGCATGTCAACCTGTTTATCGTCTTTGGAGTAGTTATTGGCAGCCAAACGGTAACTCGGAATATCTTCGTCGTTCAGGTAATCTTCGAGCGAAAATTCATCGTCCGACTGCGATTCGTCCGACTCTTCAAAATCCTCCTCATTATCTTCCAACAGTTCCAGAATAGGATTTTCCTCCAATTCGCTTTTTATTCGTTGTTCGAGTTGAATCGCAGGAATCTCGAGCAGCTTGATAACCTGTATCTGTTGCGGCGAAAGTTTCTGTAATAATCGTTGTTGTAAACTGAGTCTCTGGTCTGCCATTCTAATTCAACTTTCCCCAAAATTAAGATTTTTAATTAAACCTTGTAACGATCATTTAAAAAAGAGGGTTTGCCTGCTCGGTTCGGTTTCTAAACAGATTACAAGCGATTGTAATTCTGTGAGTTAATTTCACAATCATTAGCCGTTATTGAAAATAAGACCTTTCCTGGTCCGGGATTTTACCTTTTTCGGTTTAAAAAATGGTCTGTAATCAATTGGTTCTTCGTACTTAACCTTGCCCCTGAAAAGGTAAAAACATGTTCCGAAGGTAATTCCTGAAAACTCGGAGGAAGTAGGAAATATAAACGACAACAGGTTGTCGGTACCAAAAAAAGTCTGGCCGCCATTCCATTTGTAAAGTAACGCCAAAGGAATATTGCTGTACGAATTTCCAATTATGGAATAGCCAGTAATAATGGTGAGTTTCTTGTTTGCCTGATAATTGGCTGTAAGTAAAATACTATTGTGATTCAGCCCTTTGGTCCGGATGTACCGTTCAACAATCCCGACATTAAGTTTTGGGTTAAGCTGGTAATTCACTCCGGCAAAAAAGGTGCTGGGTAAAGGGGTCGAAAAAGGAGTTTCATCTATTATTAAACTAAAATTAATTGAATCAGAAATTGGTTTGTCAATCATTTTTGTAAGTACCGGTTCGCCTTTATCATTCAATTCAATTTCAATATTTTCTTCCGGAACAAGAAATTCATCATTAAACATCAGTGTGTTAATGTTTTTCTTCCAATTTATTCTGCCCAAATCGGTTACACTTGCCGACAGTTCAATTTCAGGAGTAATTTTATAAGTTAAACCTAAATCAACTCCGGAACCAAAATTGGCAGTATTGGTGATATAGTTCACAATGTCGAAATCCTTTGCCAGGTTCAGATCCTTAATAACACCATCCTGAAATGTTGGATTTGCCGGAATAGATAATTTCATGGGGCCTTCAACTTGCAGCGAATAAGTGTTATCAGTTGGGCGCATTACACCCGATACTTCTGAAAAAAGAACTGATTTTCCCAGATAAAGTTTTGCCCGCAAACCAACAGTAAGCTTATTTTTGACGAGTTCGCCGGCAAATGCCAAACTATATTCCCTGTAATGAAGTGCTTCGGTGGCAAAAAGTTGCGGTCGCCCGATAGCCAGCGTCCTGAAAGTCGGGCTCATTAAAAAGTCCGAAAGTTCACCTTTAAAATCGGTTGCCAGCAATACATTTTCTTTTACCCTGAAGTTAAAAGAGCCGACTTCCGAATTGTAACCGAGTTGAAGTAGGTTGGTTTCATAATTCAGGAAAAACAATTCCTGCGCGACAAGGCTGTTAAAAATATCATTAAAATCTTCATTTGTTTGGTCGCCATTAAGAGAGCGGGTCATCACATCCATAATCACTTCCTGGTTGTTATACCCCACACTCATCCCGGCCAACGGGAAAATACTAAAAGTAAATTTCTGCATTCCGGTTAAAAATGCAGGATTATAATTCGAAGTGTTGAATTGATCTTTGGTGTGATAATAAATCAGGCTGGACTGAGCATTTCCAAACAGTACAAATACCAACATAAATGTCAGCAATACAACTATTTGTTTACTCCTTTTTCCCTGCTTCATGAATCGGGATGGGTGCTTTGTGGTGTAAAACTGATCGCAATTAAAACCGTGTATCTAATTTAGCTTTTTTTTGCAGATAAATAGCGGTCAATATGTGAAATCAAGATTCGGGGTAAGGAACCGCAATACGACCACCCTTGCCGTACCGTTTTATTTTCCGGGGCTTGAAGAACGGATAATCAACCTGAGAGTTGGATCTTGTTCTGCTATTTTTAAATAAGTAGAAACAAGTTCCGAAAGAAAAGCTTGCATAATCGGAAATTGAAGGAAGAATGAATGAAGCAATATTATCGGTTCCGAAGTAGATTTGCCCAAAATCCTTCTTAAAAAACACGGCTACAGGAATATTGAAATATGAGTCGCCAATAACAGAATAACCTGTACTTACTGAAAGCCCCCTTTTAAAATCGATATTGGCAGTTGCCGAAAAGCTATTATAATTCAAACCCTTAACCAGCACAAGTTTATCGGTCAGACTAATTGTAACTTTTGGATTTAACCTGAATTTAAAACCTGCATAAACCGTTAGAGGCAATGGCTTCGAAAACGAAGTAGTATCAATATTCTTGTCAAGATAATCAGCAATACTATCGGAGTAGGCGTAATCGAATTTTGCAATAGTTTCTACCCCAATCTCATCGGTAATAATCGAATAGCTTGACTCCGGAAGCTTAAAGTCTCTGAATTTTCTTGTATTCAGGTTGGTTTTCCAGTTTATCTTACCCAAATCGATTATACTCATCGAAAACGAAATGTCAGGTGTAAATCTATATTTAAAACCTAAATCAACACCAAGGCCGACATTTCCGTTATTGAACAGGTAATCAACAATTTTGGTCCCACTTACTTTTGTTATATCAGTACCGCCGGTGTCTTTTTTATTTTCGGCTTCAGGAAAAGAGATATTTACATTTCCGTTTGTCTTCAGGATATAACTTCCCGATTCGTTGTTAACCGATCCCGAAAGCGATGAATACATAGCTGCTTTCCCAAAATACAGTTTCGTCCGGATACCTGCATAAAATCTGTTCATTGCAGACTTATACGAATACCCAAGACTATATTCCCTGAAATGAACTGCCTGTGCAGGCAAATCCTGAATCTTTTCAGTAACAGTGCTTTGGATTCCTTCCTTCAGAATAAAACTCATAAGATCACCTTTGGCCGAAGCCGAAAAAGATTCGGTTTCTTTTATCCGGAAATTAAAGAATCCCATGTTTGTGCGCATTGTAAAGCTTAGCAACGAACTTTCGATGCTTTGGTTAAACATGTTTTTACTGGTAAGGCTTTCGAGAACTTCGCGGTAATAATCGTCGCCTGGAGGAACGCCGGAAAGAATCTGGGAAAGTAAATCCTTGATAATAGCCTGATTGTTATACCCAATTGTTGTACCTCCCATTGGAGCGATACTAAATGTAAATTTCTTCGGGGAAGTCAAAAAGGCCGGGTTGAAAGCCGATGAGCTAAAATGATCTTCAAGCGGATAAAAAGCCAAACTGGACTGAGCTTTGGCAAAAGTGGTCAGAGCAAACATTAGTACAAAAACAGCTATACGTTTTGCTTTAACAAAGAACTTCATTGATCATGTCTATAACTTCCATACTATCAAGTCATTATTCGATAAGTAAATTTTACTGCCTATGATCTGATTGCTTGTGATCGCGAATCCGGCAACGGAGATTGATAGTTGAGTGACAGTCAAAATTTTACATATAGAATTTCCTGTACTCTATGAGAAATTCTATATGTAAAGTTTTTCATTTCTCCTGTCTAAAACTCCGCGTTTTTGGGGGTTCTCGGGAAAGCGATTACGTCGCGTATGTTGCCCATTCCGGTAACGAACAGCATCAACCTTTCGAAACCTAAACCAAATCCGCTGTGGGGAACTGTCCCGAAGCGGCGGGTATCGAGGTACCAATCCATTTCATGAACCGGAACGCCCATCTCTTCCATTCGTGTAACCAGTTTCTCATAATTTTCTTCCCGCTGCGATCCGCCAATAATTTCGCCAATTCCGGGGAACAACACGTCCATCGCCGAAACGGTTTTTCCATCGTCGTTTTGTTTCATATAGAACGACTTGATATCCTTCGGATAATTGATCAGGATAACCGGCTTTTTAAAATGTTTTTCAACCAGATAACGTTCGTGTTCGCTCTGCAAATCGGTTCCCCAATCAACCGGAAACTGGAATTTGCCTTTTTTGTATGGATTCGAATTTTTCAGGATATTAATGGCTTCGGTATAAGGCAAACGAACAAAGTCGTTCTCCTGAACAAACCGCAGTTTTTCAATTAACTCCATCGAACGTTCGTCCACAGGTTTATTTTTTTCTTCTTCCTGAAGGCGTTTGCTTAAGAAATCTAGGTCGTCCATGCAATTGTCAAGAGCATATTTGATCAGGCTTTTCAGGAAATCTTCGGCCAAATCCATATTGTCTTCAAGTTCGTAGAAAGCCATCTCGGGCTCAATCATCCAAAACTCGGCAAGGTGGCGGGCTGTATTTGAATTTTCGGCCCTGAAAGTTGGACCGAAAGTATAAATATCGCTTAAAGCAGTTGCGCCCAACTCGCCTTCCAACTGACCCGAAACAGTCAGGTTGGTAGCTTTTCCGAAGAAATCCTGCGAGAAATCAACACTTCCATCTTCTAATAAAGGAGGATTTTTTGCATCCAAAGTCGAAACACGGAACATTTGACCAGCCCCTTCAGCGTCTGATCCGGTAATAACTGGTGTATGCAGATAAATAAAGCCTTTGCTGTTAAAATAGCTGTGAATGGCGAAAGCCATGGCGTGACGAATCCGGAAAATTGCACTGAATGTTGCTGTACGGAAGCGAAGATGCGCATTTTCGCGTAAAAATTCGAGACTGTGTTTTTTTGGCTGAATCGGATATTTGTCGGGATCGGCTTTGCCATAAATAATAATTTCGGTGGCATTCAGTTCTACTTTTTGCCCGCTTCCCTGCGATGCAACCAAGTCGCCGGTGATAGCCAAAGAGGTACTTGTATTAATATCTTTCAGAAATTCCTCGCCCAATTTTTCAACATCAGCAACAACCTGCAAATTGTGAATGGTCGAGCCATCGTTTAACGCGATGAAATTTACGTTTTTACTACCTCTTTTGGTCCGTACCCAACCCTTTACCAGAACCTGAGAACCTATCAGCTCTCCTCCAAGTATTTCTTTGATTTTCAGTCGTTTCATGCTGTATATTGTTTGCTTATTTCTACTGTGTACAAAAATATGTTTTTATAACTTATATCACCGCAGTGCATCCAAAAATGCATTTCAGGTTAGAAAAAATTAAGATTCTAATTGACTTTCATTATTTCGATCTGCGGAAGAAGCTTTTCCCAGGTCTCCAAAGGAATTTTTGCGCCAATTACTTCCACTACATTTCCTGCCAGAAGCGATCCTATTTTTCCGGCGATTTCGAGATCAAGGTTTTCGGCCAGTGCATATAAAAATCCGGCGGCATAAATATCGCCTGCACCAGTGGTGTCGATACTTTTGGCTGAGATAGCATCGATGCGGATGGTTCGATCACCTGATTTAATTAAAGAACCATTGGCGCCCAGCTTTACAACCGCAACAGAACACATTTCTGCAATTTCAACCAATGCTTCTTCCGGATTTTTACCTGTTAAAGCTGTCGCCTCCTCTTCGTTGGCAAAAACAATATCAACATATTTACGAATGATTCCATGTAGGAAATCCAGATTTTCTTCAACAATATTAAAACTTGCCATATCGATTGAAACCAATAGTCCGTTTTGTTTGGCTATACTCATCGCAGCATCAATTAATGCGTGGTTTTGTACCAAATAACCCTCAATGTGCATAATTCCATAATTGCTGAAAATATCCGGGATCATTTCTTCCGGAGTCAATTCAAGCGCTGCGCCAAGATAGGTTCCGAAAGTACGTTCCGAATCAGGACTGATTAAACCTGTGGCATGTCCTGTTCCGGTTTCGCTAAAGAAGAAGTGAGCGTTTATCTGATTTTTTTTGAAGTCGTCGAGGTAGAAATTCCCAAAATCATCGTCCGAAATCTTGCCGATATAGCCACATTTGCCTCCCAATTTTGCAATTCCATGAACAGTATTGGCAGCCGAACCGCCTGTTTGAATAATTCTATTCGTATTTTTTGTTTCTTTTTTTATTTCAGCTGAAAGAGTTGCATCAACAAGTGTCATGCTTCCTTTTGGCAAGCCAAATTTTTGTAATACAGAGTCATCCGTAATGTTGATTAAAACATCGACGAGGGCATTTCCGATTCCCAGAATTGATTTTTGGCTGTTTCCAGTGCTGATAATATTGTTCATGAAAATTTTTTCTGCAAAAATATTTTTTCTTTTCGGAAAAGCTACTATTTTTGCAACGCTTTTAAAGGAAACAGTTACCAATAAAGCGTTCAAGAAAAATAAATTCCTCAGTAGCTCAGTTGGTTAGAGCGGCGGACTGTTAATCCGTAGGTCGTAGGTTCAAGTCCTACCTGAGGAGCCAAAAACAAAAACAACTCGTTGAATTTCAGCGGGTTGTTTTTGTTTTAATAGCTCTTTAAAGAGAAAACATTGTATTTAACGATATGTTTTGGATCAAGCGGAAATGTTGTGG
>DPRM01000070.1 GCA_003537645.1 Prolixibacteraceae bacterium | reverse complement strand
GAATTTTACCAGTCGGAACGTATTTTTCTGCCCAGCGATTTCAATACCGTCCGCACTTTTCCTGATAAAATAAGTTGGCTCACCATCGCCGAATTCTGGAACAATGTTACCTGGAACCAGAATGTGCCTTACGGATTCCGGATCACGCTTGGAATCGGAAAACCCGTTGCTGAAGAAAGCGACCTGTATTTCATTCTCGATGGGCAGGATTGCGAGTTGTTTGCCGATGGAAGCCAGAAATACACCACGCTCTGGAAAGAAACCAACCAAAAAGTAAAAGTGCCGATAGGGCAATGGTTTACGCTGGAGTATTACTACAAAGAAGGCGATGCCAACAATGGGAAATTCTACATGACAATTCAGCCTGATGGCGGAAAAAAGGAAATCATTTACGACCTCACCAAAATCACCCACAACACCAAGGATCCCAATCCTGACGGGGTGACCGATTTTAATCCAATCAAACTTTACACCTCCAAGAAGTTGATCGACTATATGGGCAGCCAAAACAAAACCCTGCAAATTTACTGGGACGACTTTAAACTTTGGAAGGACAAACGGCCCTGACATAAGGATAAAAGAATAAAACCAACTAAATCGATAAATATGAAACCTAAAATCCATTTTATAATCAGTCTTTTATTTCTGACTATTTTATTGTCAGTAGCAACGCAATCCTTCTGCAACAATTTATTGCCCGACGAAAAACAAATTACAAAGCTTGAAAATCCAATCACGGTAGCGTACCTGAAAAGTAATTTGCTGAAAACCCAGCCCCGTCTGGTATTAAATGCTGAACTCGAAAAACTGGTCAAGTCGAAACTAAAATCAGACCCGGTGATTCAAAACATGTATAAAGCCATTCAGCTAAATGCTATTGAAATTCAGAAAAAACCAATGCTGGAGCGGAAGCTGGAAGGCCGCCGTTTGTTGGGTGTGAGCCGCGAAATGCTTTACCGCATCAATATGCTGGGCATGGTTTACCGGATAGAAAAAGACGCAACGATACTCGACCGCATCAACAAAGAAGTAATCGCGGTTTGCAATTTTACCGACTGGAACCCGTCACATTACCTCGATGTGGCTGAAATGTCGATGGCAGTAGCCATTGCACTCGACTGGACTGCCGGAAAACTGCCAAAATCGACCATCGAACTAGCCAAAACAGCTTTGATTGAAAAAGGAATTAAACCAAGCTGGCCCGCAAATGGTAAAGATCCGGGATGGGCATACGGAACCAACAACTGGAACCAGGTTTGCAACGGCGGAATGATTGCCGCCTCTATTGCCATTGCCGAAAAAGATCCTGAATTGGCAGCCAAAACCATCCACCGCGCACTCGATGGAATGGTTCACTCATTGGCAGAATATGGCCCCGATGGTGTTTATCCTGAAGGCTCTACTTACTGGGGCTATGGAACAAGCTTCTCTGTTGTCACTTCGGCCATGCTCGAAAGCGCTTTCGGTACCGATTTTGGCTTGGCCGAATATCCGGCTTTTAAAAAGAGTGCGGTTTTTAGGGTATTGATGAATGCTCCTTCGGGCTGGTATTACAATTTTGCCGATTGCGGCGATAAACGCAGCGAAGGCGGTGATGTTACTTTAGCCTGGTTTGCTGCAAAAACCGGGAACAAAGCCTTTTTCGAAAAAGAACGTTTTTTGATTCCAACAGCTGAATTGGGCGAATTGTCAAGAGTTTCGGGAGCAGCGTTGGTTTGGATGTCGCAATACGAAGAAAAAAGTGACGTAAAAATTCCAACGGCATGGAAAGGCGAAGGAGATAACCCCATTGTAATTTTCACCGGCGAAGAAAACGATGCCCGCGGTTATTATTTCGGAGGAAAAGGCGGACGTGCAACCACCAGTCACGGAAACATGGATGCAGGTTCGTTTATTTTTGAATTGGATGGCGTGCGCTGGTCGATCGATCCCGGAAATCAGAGCTACAACCAGATTGAACAAGCTGGATTTGATCTTTGGGGAAATTGCCAGGATTGCTGGAGGTGGACCCTGCTCACCAAAAATAACTACGGACACAGCACCGTAACAGTAAACGACGCGCTGTTTATAAACAGCGGATTTGCCCCGTTGAAGGAATTTAAAGATGAAGCAAAACCTGAAGCCACATTTGATTTGACGGCAGTTTACGGCGAAAACATAAAAAATGCTACCCGAAAATTTACCAAAGAAGATAACCGTTCCATTCTGATTGAAGATCATTTCACCACGACCAAATCGACCCAAAGTATTTCGTGGCAAATGATGACTACAGCCGATGTAGAAATCGTAAAAGGTGGAGCCATTCTCCGTCAGGATAATAAGGAACTGAAACTGGATAATCTGGCTAATCCCGAATTACAGGTTTCGGTTATTCAACTCGACCCACCGCCATTCTACCTCGACCGCAAAATGAATGGATTAAAAAGGATAGAAATCCGTATGCCAGCTTACCTGGCTAAAGAGAATGAAGGAATGTTTAAAGTCAGGCTTTCAGGCAAATAGTCAATAATTCATTGATGTCTGGTAAAATAAAAAGTTAATCCGCTACGCGAAAAATCGGGACTATCTCTATGCTGATCTACAATACTATATCCGCTACGCGGAAAATTCTCCGTAGGAGTCCCTTTGTATATTGCCAAACTGCCCATAAATGAATAGCTGTGTAAAAGAGAGACGGTGGGGTTCAGCCCAGTATGGGCGAAATATTTGTAGCCCAGGGCAAACGACGAAGGAGTGTCGCCCTGGGTAGGAATGAACAAAAGAAAATCGTCCGCGCGAAAATGTTTTTCAATGAATTAACCATCTTTCGGACGGAATTGAAATCACGTTCAGAAAAGTAGTTACAAAAAAGACCAAATGCAGAAATCAGAAAATTATGAAACGAGCCAAGAGAAATATTCTACCACGTTGGAACATGATTAAAATAGCGAGTTATATCTGGCAATTTAAAAACTAATTCTAAGAGTATATGAAAAACCTAATTCTATTATCAATTTTCCTCCTGGTTGGACTAACAAAATCACAGGCATCGAGCCCATCCTTAAATTCAGAAATTGAACTCCTCCGACAAAAAGTGATTGCCGAACTGATGGCTCCACCGGTAAATGAAACAAGTGTCAGGGAACTAATGGCGACCATCCGCCCCGATGGAACCTGGCTAGGCATCGATTATGTGGATGTTTCGAACACCGGATTTCAACATGCCCGGCATTTGGGCAATATGGTCGAAATGAGCCGCGCTTTTAAAAAGAAAGGCACCAAACTGAAAGGCGACAAAAAGTTAAAAGCAGTCATTTATTCAGCGCTCGGCTACTGGCTGACCAACGATTTTATCTGCCAAAACTGGTGGCACAACCAAATCGGTACNNGCGCACTTAACTGCCAGCGGTGCACGCCCCAGTGGCGACCGAATTAAAATAGCCGGTATCCTTGCCAAAACATTGCTCTACAAACGCGACGAAGTTCAGTTCGGCGAAGTCATCAAGGTAATTGAAGGAGAAATCAAGTTCAACACCGGGCAACGTGGAATGCAACACGATTACAGCTTTCATCACCGGGAAGACCGCGTTAACAACACCCTTTCTTATGGTACGGGGTATGCCGACGCTTTTGCCGAATGGGCTGCTTTTGTAGCCGGTACAAAGTATCAGTTCTCGGAGAAACCACTTCAGCAACTGATCGACTATTATCTCGACGGAATCTGCAAACAAATGGTGTATGGCAAATTTAGCGATCCGGGAACAAAAAACCGCGATGTTACACGATTCGATAGTCATCATGCAATGGGGACAACTACCCCTGAACGCTTGCTAAAAACAACCAGCTACCGGAAGAATGAACTGGAAGAGATCATCAAAATCCGCAAGGGAGAAGCCGCTCCTACCCTGTCGTTCGGAAAATTTTTCTGGCAAACAGAGCATTTTAGTTTCCAGCGTCCCGATTTTTTCACCTCCGTCAGGATGCACTCCACGCGCAACGACAACATGGAAGTACCATACAACGGCGAGGGTTTGATGAACCACCACCGGGGCGACGGCACCAACTATATTACCAGAACAGGCGACGAATACACCAACATCGCTCCGGTTTACGACTGGCAAAAAATTCCGGGAACAACCATCCTGCAAAAGCCCGAACTCCCTTCAGAAAATGAAATTCAGAAAAAAGGGCTGAGCGATTTTGTTGGCGCGGTTACCGATGGCAAATATGGCGCGGTGGTTTACGATTTCAAAAGTCCACACGACCCGATGTCAGCAAAAAAAGCATGGTTCTTTTTCGATGATGAATATGTTTGTCTCGGAACAAGCATTAATTCAAGGGCAAAACTTCCGGTATCAACGACCATCAACCAATGTTTGCTCAGCGGGAAAGTAGTGTTGATGAATGGCACCAAAAAATCAACTGTTGAAAAAGGAGAACGTTCACTGGACGAGGTGAAATGGATTTTACACGACGGCATCGGCTATGTTTTTCCTGAAGTGCAAAAGGTAAACCTGTCGAATCAGGCGCAAACCGGAAGTTGGTTCAAAATTAACCGCCAGTCAGATTCGCCAAAAGATGAAATAAGCAAAGACGTTTTCAAACTTTGGATCGATCACGGAACACAACCGTCGAACGCAAGCTACCAATACATCGTTGTTCCGGCAACCACAGAACAGGAAATGGACAAAGCTGGCCAGCAAGTTAAAATCCTGTCGAATACCAGGGAAATTCAGGCAGTCAGTCATTCAGGACTAAACATTTGTCAGATCGTATTTTATACTTCAGGTGAATTAAAAGTTTCGGAGAATCTGACGATCGGAATGGACAGTCCGGGAACTGTAATGGTGAAAACAGTGGGTGCTGCGGTAAAACAAATTTCGGTGGCCGATCCTTCCCGAAAACTGGGTAAAATACATGTCGCCGTTACCGGAAAGATTGAAAAAAGCGGAGAAAATTTCCGCTCATTCTGGAACGGGCGAAAAGGAGTTTCCGAAATATCAATTGAATTGCCACAAACCGTTTATGCCGGACAGAGTGTAACAATAGAATTATAAAAAAGCCCCATGCTAAAATGGGCATAGCTGTCAAATGAAGGAAAATAATTGGGCTAAAGCCCAAATAAAATGCAAATTTCCTGTCCGTCACATAAATGTGACGGCAAAGGATAATGCTCTGATCGACCATGCTGCTTAATCGCAGCCCTATCCTTTGCCGTTGGCTGAAGCCAACGGACATGAGTACACAAAAGGAGTTGGGCTTTAGCCCTAATAAGCAGTGGGATTAAAATTCTGAATATAACATTGTAATTGCCTAATAATCAAAGGAGTCTAAACAATAAATATTTAAAAACCTAAACCATAAACACATGAACTACTTTAAAAATGCGCTAATCATTTTATTACTGACCTGTTTCTCCGGAATCAGCTTTGCACAGCAATCCATTTCGGTGGAGACTATCACCGACAAACAACATCCCCGCATCTTACTTCTGAAAGGTGAAGAACGGCAAATTGAGCAATCGATTGCCGGGAACCCCATTTGGAAGAAGATGCACGAAGCGATCCTTTTGGAAAGCAACAACATAATCGCTTTGCCTCCGGTTGAACGCATCCAGATCGGGCGCCGCCTGCTCGACAAATCGCGCGAAGCTTTGCGCCGTATTTTTCATCTTTCATATGCATGGAGAATGACGGGCGAACAAAAATATTTCGACCGGTGCGAAAAAGAAATGCTGGCCATTGCCAAATTCAGTGACTGGAATCCTTCTCATTTTCTCGATGTGGGCGAAATGACGATGGCCGTTGCCATTGGCTACGACTGGCTTTACCCGAATCTTTCTGCAGAATCGAAGAAAATCATCCGCGATGCCATCGTTTACAAGGGAATTTATCCTTCGCTCGACCCCAAATACAACTCATGGCACCGGGTAGTGAACAATTGGAACCAGGTTTGCAATGCAGGTATGACTTATGGCGCTTTGGCGGTTGCCGAAGATCATCCCGGCCTTTCAAAAATCATCATCGACCGTGCCCTAAATTCCATTCCACTTTCGATGGACGAATACAAACCCGACGGCGCTTATCCTGAAGGATATGGCTACTGGGGATATGGAACTTCATTCAATGTGATGTTTTTAAGCGCTGTCGAAACAGCATTTGATTCTGATTTTGGATTAAACAGCACTCCAGGATTTTTACAAACCGCTGTATTCCTGCAAAATATGACCGGAGTTGTTGGTCCGAGCTTCAACTGGGGAGATTCCGGTTCAGGTGGCGATTTGAGCCCTGCTATGTTCTGGTTCGCCCAAAAGAACAACGATCCATCACAGTTATGGGTCGAAAAAACTTATCTGCAACGCGACGACTTTTCACGTTTTACCCGCGACCGTCTGTTGCCTGCCATCATGATCTGGGGAAAAGATTTGCCTCTTGACAAAGTTTCTGAACCCAAAGTGAAAGCATGGAAAGGACAGGGAGCCAATCCTCTTGACATGATGCGTACTTCCTGGACCGATCCGAATGCTATTTACCTTGGCTTTAAGGTTGGTTCGCCTTCGGTGAATCACGGACACATGGATATTGGCTCGTTCATTATGGAAGCAGATGGAGTGCGCTGGGCTTCAGATTTTGGGATGCAGAGTTACGAGTCGCTCGAATCGAAAGGAATGAACATTTTTGGACGGACACAAGATGCACAGCGCTGGACTATTTTCCGCCTGAACAATTTTCCGCACAACACTTTGACCATCGATAATCAATTGCAGGTGGTGAAAGGTTATGCCAAAATCGACCAATTCTCCGACAATCCTGATTTCATGTATGCCGTTTCAGATATTTCTTCGGTGTATGAAGGCCAGCTTGCATCTGCCAAACGCGGCGTGGCCATTGTTGATCAAAAATTTGTGGTGGTGAGCGATGAACTGACTGCTGAAAACAAAGCAACAACTGTTCGCTGGACCATGATGACAACCGGTACCCCAAAACTTGGAAAAAACAGCATCACTTTGACCAAAGATGGCAAGACCCTCCACCTGAAAGTGAATACAAGTGCGAAAGTGACGATGAAAACATGGTCAACCGAACCCACAACCACTTACGATGCGCCAAATCCGGGCACCACTTTGGTGGGATTTGAAATGCAACTGAAACCAAATCAAAAACAGGCAATTCAGGTTTTGCTGATTCCCGGATCGGTTAATGCGAAAAATGCAAAGTTTGAAAAAGCGTTGGGTAGCTGGTAGATTCTAATACAACTCACCCCCGACATCCCAGATGCGACGGGGGTGAGTCAAAATAATTTTGAACTAAACAATCTTAACATGAAAACCACTTTCCTACTTATAACTGTCTTATTCATCGCTTTTACGGCATGTGCTCAAAACGACCTGAACGACAAAAGCCGGATCATCGATGAATCCAAAAATACGGAGTCGGTCGAACAGGTGATTGCCATCGACAAAGTCTGGGCCGGGCACCGTGTCGGATTCTGCCTGCTGACACACCAAACCCGCCAGTACATTGCCTATTACAATGCCAACCGCAACATGGTGGTTGGGCAGAGAAACCTGAACGACTCAAAATTTGAACTAACGATTTTGCCTGCCACATCGCGCGAAACTTCCGGAGGAACCAGCACCGTGCTGGGTTGGGACAGCCACAACAGTGTCACTTTGGGTGTCGATTCTGAAGGGTATCTTCATTTGGCCGGAAACATGCACGTTCACCCGATTACCTATTTCCGGAGTACAAAACCGAACGATATTTCAACCCTTGTTCAGGAGATGAGCATGGTGGGTACCAACGAAAAGCGCTGCACCTATCCACATTTTATGAATACCCGCGAGGGCGAACTAATTTTTCATTACCGCGACGGGGGAAGTGGAGATGGGAACGAGATTTACAACATTTACAACAGCAAAACCAAACAATGGCAACGCCTGCTCGACACGCCGCTTACCGACGGGCAGGGACTCATGAACGCCTACCAAACCCAGCCAACTTTGAAAGCCGACAACTGGTACCACGTTTACTGGGTTTGGCGCGACACGCCCGATTGCTCGACCAATCACGACCTTTCGTATATGAAAAGTCCCGACCTTAAAAACTGGTTCAACGTATTTGGCAAACCAGTTAAACTACCGGCTACGCTCGACAATAAATCGGTGATTGTTGACCCGATTCCCGTCAAAGGCGGAATCATCAATCTGGCTGCCAGTCTGTGTTTCGACAACGATGGCAAACCACTTTTCGCTTACCACAAATACGATGCTGCCGGAAACCTGCAATTTTATACAGCCCGTTTATCAGGCCAAAAATGGAAAATAAAACAATTGACCAACTGGGATCACCGCTGGGAATTCTCCGGAAACGGAAGCATTAATTTCGAAGTAAGGATTGGTGATTTCCGAAACCGTGGCAATGGTTTTTATGAATTGGATTACTCGCACATTAAATACGGGAACGGGACTTTCCTCCTGAACGAATCGCTTGAAATCTGCGGACAGGTTCGTAAACCGGCATCTCCGGCGCAATTGTCAAAGCTTGAAGGAACTTTCAAAGGATTGGAAGTCCGCACTTCAGGAGATTTGGGCACCGTTGCAGAATCCGCAACCCGATATGTACTGAAATGGGAAACCCTGCCGGCAAATCGCGATAAACCCTGGCCCGAACCGTGGCCCGAAGCCAGCCAATTGTACCTCTACAAACTGAAAACTAATTGAATTTCGAGATGAACCGACTCCGACAAATTTCTGTCATTGCATTTTTATTCATCCAACTTTCAGTTTTGCATTCATGCGAAAAAACCGAGGCACAAGCTGTTCCTGAACCTGAAATTGAGTTGACCGGAATTCTGAAAACACTTCAGAAAGAACATCCACGGTTGTTGCTGACGGACGCCCGGCTTCAGGAATTGAAAACCATGAGCAACACCGACGCCAAACTTAAAAAATATGCAGCTGATGTGGTTGCACAGGCTGACAAGGATATTTTTAAATCGCCGATTCAACATGTGTTGATTGGCCCACGACTGTTGGATAAAAGCCGCGAATGTTTATCGCGTGTTTACAATCTCGCTTTTGCTTACCGCTGGACGGATAATCCGAAATACCTCGCCGCTGCTGTTGCCAACATGAAAAATGTTTGCGCATTTGCCGACTGGAATCCCTCGCATTTTCTGGACGTGGCCGAAATGACCCACGCAGTAGCCATTGGTTACGACTGGCTTTACAACAAAATGGATCAGCCAACGCGCGATCAGATTAAAGCAGGATTGATCAAACTGGGATTGAACGAAGGCAAAAAGGCATACGCCGGCAATGCTTGGTGGGCAAAAGTTGATCACAACTGGAACCAGGTTTGCAACAGCGGCCTGGCAATTGGTGCGCTGGCAATTGCAGAAACCGATCCGGACGTTGCGCTGGCAATTGTTCCGAAGGCCATCGAATATTTACCTTTTGCCCTGAAAAATTACGGCCCCGACGGTGTTTGGGGTGAAGGCCCCGGCTATTGGGGATATGCCACCGATTATACAGCTTACGGAATTTCGGCCATGCAAACCGCATTGGGAAATGATTTCGGATTGACTAAACTTCCGGGCATGAATCTTACCGGCTATTTTCCAATCTATTCAGCCGGACCAACCGGTTACATGCTCAATTATGCCGATGCCGGTGAAAAGTCGAAGCTCGGCGCACCGCATCCCGATTTTTGGTTGGCGGGAGTTTACAACAACAATCACTTTTCCGATTTTGTGATCGAACAGCTCGAAACCCGCACAGCCAATGTTTTCGATGTAATTTGGTTTCGTCCGTATGCCAATTCGGCTGCCAAACGCGATCTCGACAAGTTTTTCGATGGATCGGTTTCGCTGTATTTTTCAAGAAGTTCGTGGACAGATCCGAATGCGTTATGGATTGGAATTAAAGCCGGTTACAACAAGGTAAACCATGCTCATCTCGACCTTGGGAATTTTGAATTGGATGCGCTTGGAGTCCGCTGGGCCCGCGATCTGGGTTCCGACGATTACAACCTTCCTGATTACTTCGGAAGTAAACGCTACACCTATTATAGGCTTCAGTCGGTTAGTCACAATGTGCCGCTCCTGAATGGACAAAATCAGCGCGAAGATGCCACCTCTAAATTCATTAAACATGGCGAAGACATTGCAGAACCATTTTCAGTACTCGACTTTAGCGGTGCTTACAAAGATTTTGCAAGTTCGGCGTTGCGGGGAATGAAAGTGATTGAAAACCGGAAATCAGCTCTCATTCAGGATGAATTTATACTGACCAAATCGGCTGAAGTGGTTTGGGGAATGACGACTGATGCCACCATTCAAATAATCAACCCACAGCAGGCTGAACTTACTTTGGGCGGACAAAAAATGACGGCTAAAATTCTGTCTCCTGAAAATGCGGTATTCAAATCCGAATCGGCATTGCAAGTCGCACCACAAAAGCTAAATACAGGTGTCAGCCGTTTACTGGCTAAAGTTCCGGCCACCACCGGAAATGTGACCGTTTCGGTTTTGCTCTCGCCGCAATGGCCCGGAATTACAAGTAATTATTCAGGAGAAATTTTACCACTCGAAAAATGGTAAGTACAGTGCATCAAAAAAAAGTTGTATAATTACTTGAATCAAAAAAAATATCTATGATGACAAGAATTTTCAGCTACATTCTAATCGCAATTCTGGCGATTTCATGCGAAAAGAAACAGGAACTAATCCAGAATCCGGAGCGAATAGCCGACATCCGTGCAATGATATCGGTTCAGAAAGAACTGACGAAAAACAGTCAGGTTCCAATCTGGGACATTTTCGACCAGCCCATTTCGCCGGAAGAAAAACAGGCGCTGGAATTCATCTACGCATATATGCCTTTGAGCGATCTGGCTGATTATCAGCCCGGCTTTTTCCTGAAAAATGTGCAGTTCAGTTTGAAAGCCCGGGCAGAAATGCCCTGGGGAAAAAGCATTCCGGAGGAAGAATTTCTGCATTTTGTGCTGCCTTTGCGGGTAAACAACGAAAACCTCGATAATTTCCGCGAAGTGATGTACGACGAAATCACGCAGCGTATCAAGGGAATGGACATGAAGCAGGCTGCGCTCGAAATCAACCACTGGTGCCACGAAAAAGTGAACTACCGCGGAACAGACTCTCGCACAAGCGCACCGCTTAGCACCGTGAAAAAGACTTTCGGGCGTTGCGGCGAGGAATCGACGTTTACAGTTACAGCCATGCGCACCGCAGGAATTCCGGCACGCCAGGTTTACACCCCACGCTGGGCGCATTCCGACGACAACCACGCCTGGGTGGAAGTTTGGATAGATGGCAAATGGCAGTACCTCGGAGCCTGCGAACCCGATGTTGACCTGAATATGGGCTGGTTCAGCGAACCATCGCGCCGCACCATGCTTGTGCATACCCGCGCTTATGGCCGTTACATGGGTAGCGAAGAGGTCGTGGTTGCCGAAGATCGTTTTTCGGAACTAAACCTGACTTCGAATTACGCGACTACAAAAAAAATTACCATCTCGGTGAAGAATGAAGATGGAACACCTGCCGACAGCGCCAAAGTTGAATTTCAATTGTATAACTACGCTGAATACTACCCGATTGCAACCGGGTTTACCAATGCCAACGGATTTGCAAATCTTACAACAGGAATGGGCGATTTGGTAATATGGGCCGCAAAAAACGGAAAATTCGCCTACCAAAAACTTTCTGTTCCTGAAAAAGATACGCTCGTACTGGTACTAAACCAAATTACTCCAATCAATTCAGGAGAAACATTCGATTTGGTTCCGCCTCATGCTGCAAAAGTTGAATTGAATGTAAGCGACGCAGCGAAAAAAGCCAACGACATCCGATTGACAAAGGAAGATTCGATTCGCAATGCAACAATGGCAACTTTCAAAGATTCGGCATGGATTGCTGATTTTGCGGCAAAAAACAAACTTCCGTTCGATACCATTGCGCGCTTTATAAAACTTAGTTACGGCAACTGGGACCAGATTTCGGCTTACCTCGAAAAAAATGCTGCAAATTACCGCAGCACCGTTCTCGAACTGGCGATACAACTATCCGACAAAGATTACAGCGACGCCACCGAACCAATTCTGACCGACCATCTTGTTCAAACAACACAATCGGGTTTCGAAAAACTGGTTTCGTCCAAAGAGCTTTTTACCCGGTATGTGCTTTCGCCACGCATCGCGCTCGAAAATTTAAGTCCTTGGCGCGCATTTCTATCTGCTTCGTTTGGTTCGGAAATGGCACAATCGACCCGAAACGATGTTTCAGTTTTAATCAGCTGGATTCGCGAAAACCTACAAATCAACACGTTAGCCAACAAGCATTCGCGGGCGCCCATCACCCCAATCGGCGTTTACAACCTGCGTGTGGCCGATCCTCTTTCGCGCGATATTTTCTTCGTGGCCGCCTGCCGCACTTTTGGCATTCCGGCCCGTTTAAATCCTGAAACACAAATTCCGGAGTACAATAAAAACGGACAATGGTTACGGGCAGCTTTCGATCCGGAAATAATAGCCCAACCCGAAAAAGGAATGCTGAAACTTACCGAAAAAGGCAATCTGGTAACGCCACAATATTACCTTCATTATACAATTGGGTTCCTGAAAAACGGGTTTTACCGCACCCTCGAATTTCCTGAAGGAAGCAGTTTGACCAATGCATCCAAACCGATAGAACTCGAAGTTGGCCAGTATGTACTGATTACCGGAACCCGCCAGGAAGATGGAGCGGTGCTTAGTCAGATGACATTCTTCAGCATCGGAAAAGACAAACTGACAACCATTCCGGTGAAACTCCGTGAACAGTCGGGAGAATTAAAACCTTCAGGAAAGCTAAATTTTGAAGCGCTAAACCTGCAAAAAACAAGCGATGGCAAAACCGTGAGTCTGTCGTCAATCGTTGCCGGGAAATATGCTGTTTTAATATTGCTCGATCCCGATAAGGAACCATCGAAACATATCCTGAACGATTTGGGTCCGTACATCGATCATTTTAATAAATGGGGAGGCCAGTTCGTATTTGCAATGCCTGCGGCCAAAGCTGGTCAGGCCGGAGTATTAAAAACCTACCAGTTGCCTGTACAAATGGAAGCCGGAATTGATCCTGATGATCAGATACTGAAAGCCATTTCGGCCATTTACGGTTCCGGACTTGAAAATATGCTTCCGCTGGTACTCTTTTGCGATGCCCCCGGAAATGTTTATCTGTTCTCGTCAGGCTATAAAATTGGCATGGGCGAACAGCTTCTGAAAATCATTTCGGCCATCGAATCGAACCGGAAAATTTAGTTGAAATAATGAAAATGAGGAAAGGCACAAATGAACCTGAATACAAGACTGAAATTCAATAAATAGCAATCATGAAGCGAATCATTTTTTTACTGCCCCTGATTGTGATCCTATTTTTTTTACCTGATTGTGTTCAGGCAGTCAGCTTTCAGGTAAAATCCCTTCCCGAATTGAATGACGATTTGCAAACCAGCCCCGACATTTCAGGAAACAAACGTTCGAATAAAAGCAAATCTGCCGGATGTTTCGGGCCTTCCAGAAAAGCGAACGCTACAATACAAAATGCTGGTCCTGATTATCTGCAAAGCAACATCGGTTTTGCTCAGCGAATTATCGAAAATATCCGAAAGGAAACCATTGCCAAAGCAGAGCAACTGATGAAAGAAAAACCTGTTACGGTCACCGATTCATCGTGCAAACGCAGCGCGGGCGGAAAAAACGATTTTTACTCCGAAGGCGACTATTGGTGGCCCGATCCGGTCAATCCAACAGGCCCGTACATTCAGAAAGACGGGCAAACCAATCCCGAAAATTTCGTAGATCACCGATTCGCAATGATCCGATTGAGCGAAATTTCGGCCACATTGACTTCAGCCTGGCTGCTCACCGGAAAACAAAAATATGCCGATCAGGTTTTGAAGCACTTGAATGCCTGGTTTGTGAATCCCGAAACGCGGATGAATCCGAATATGCTTTATGCGCAAGCCATTTGGGGCCGTTTCACCGGACGAGGAATAGGATTGATCGACGCCTATCATTTTGTGGAAGTCGTTCAATCGGTTAAAATGCTGGAATCCAACAAAGGGATTTCTCATGAACAAATTCAACCGATAAAAGCGTGGTTTGCCATTTTCCTGAACTGGATGACAACGCATCAATACGGTATCGACGAAATGAATGCCAAGAACAACCACGGAACCTGCTGGGCAGTAACGGCGGCGGCAATGGCTGATTTAACCGGAAACAAAGAAGTCTCGAAAATGTGTGCCGATCGTTTCAAAACAGTATTCCTTCCTGCTCAAATGGCCGACGACGGCAGCTTTCCGCTCGAACTAAAACGCACCAAACCTTATGGTTATTCGCTGTTCAACATCGATGCGATATGCAATCTGGCAGAGATTTTATCTACACCTGACGACAATTTGTGGGAATTCACTACTCCCGACGGCAAAAACCTAAAGAAGGGGATGGAATATATTTTCCCGTTTATCGCCGATAAATCGAAATGGCCGTTTGCCAAAGATATTTACATCTGGGAAGAATGGCCCGTTCGGCAGTCGTCGTTGTTGTTTGCCGGGCTGGCTTATCAAAACGAGGAATACATCAATACTTTTCTGCATTTGCCTGCCAATCCAGCGCATCCCGAAGTGATTCGGAATGTTCCGGTTAGGCATCCGGTGATCTGGCTGTTGAAATAAAATCAAACCTAAACCTAAATCATAGAACATGAAAAAACACTATTTGCTCTTGTTCTGGCTGCTTTTTACAGGCCAGATTTTTGCCCAAACCCCGCACATTCTGGTGACCAACGCCGACAAACAGGACGTTCTGCAAAAAATTCAGCAGCAGGTATGGGCTAAATCCATTTATGCTGAAATGCAAAAAACGGTCAATCCGTATGTCGATCGCCACCAAACCGACCCGCAATGGATTTTGAGCCGTTACCTGATGAACCGCGTTCCGGGAAAACGCTACACCAAATTTTTTGCTGATCAGTCGGGACAAGGATTGGTTGGATACGACGGCGACGCCCCTGTGCCAACGGTTCGGGTGAATACCTGGTTACGTTCACCCATCACCGAAAAAGGAACTTCGTATCGCAAACCAAGCATCGAAGAATTGATTCCGAACGATACAGCAAAACTGATGAACCTGTTTAATCCTGAAACCGGCAAAAAAGAGCTGACCGACCCCAAAGCATACATTACCAGCATTAACGGCGAAATTAATGATCTGGCGCTCGATGCAGCAATTGTTTTCTGGTTGACGGGCGAAACCAAATATGCCCGGTTTGCTGCCGACATTCTCGATCAGTGGGCGAAAGGGGCTTATTATCAGGAGCCAATTATCGGACCTTGCCGCACCGGATTTCTGGATATGCAAACCCTGGGCGACCGGACTTATTTGCCGCTGATTCTGGCCTACGATTTCATGAAATCCTATATGCGCCAGCAAAACTACGATCTGCACTGGTACGAAACGGTGTTCGAAAAATTTGCATCGACGCTGGCATTTCGCGGTTTCTGGAACAACAACTGGTATGCCGCCGAAAGTTCAACCCTCACCTTTGCGGCGCTAAGTCTGGAAAACAAACAGAAGCGCGATTATTACCTTCAGTTTATTCTCGAAAAAGACACTATTAATGGCGGATGTGGCCAATTGGCTTTTCCTTCAACCGTTGAAAAATGGCTCACCCACGATGGTCACTGGAAAGAACCGGGCGGTTACCACAATTTCCCGGTGGGGAATCTGCTGATTTCGGCAATGGCGCTCGAAAAGAACGGTTATGATATTTTCAAAAAGTTTCCGGCGATGTTTCGCGCTTCGTATGCCATGCTCAAATATTCGTTCCCGAACCTGACTGTCGGGGCGCTTGGCGATACAGGCCGCGCTTCGCAAAGCGCCGAATCGCTCGAAATCGGACTGATTGGAGCGGTGAAATACAATCAACCTGAATTGCCTGAAATGCTAGCTTCGATGAAACAGTTGATTGATGGCGGAATTTACAACCGCGAAAAATCCGGGTTCCTTGGTTTGTTATGCTTCCTTCCTGAAATTCCGGAGGCCAAAACAAGCTACCAATGGGCACGGACCGGTACGCTCGATTTTGCCAAATTATTTGTTCAGCGCAATGGAACCGACCCGAAAACCGGTCTGATGGTGGGTGTGCAGGGCGCTACATACAACCACAACCATTGCAACGGAATGGCGATGGAATTATATGGATTGGGCGAGGTGCTTGGAATTGATGCAGGAACCGGCCCAAACTATGAGCATCCGCTGCACCGGAATTATTACAGTCAGTGGGCAGCACACAATACGGTGGTTGCCGCCGGAATGTCGAGTTCGGTGCCTTTCAGCGGGTCGGCAGGAACGAAACAAATTGGACAGATTGAACTGGCCGCAATGGAACCCATGCCCGACGAAACGGCCGTTTCTCCCAATTATTCGTTTACCGATACCCGCTATCTGGATAAATCGACCAACACCAATCAGTCGCGCACGCTGGGGATTGTTCGAACTTCGGAGAAGACAGGCTATTACGTGGATATTTACCGGTCGGACAACCCGATCAGTAACGATTACGTGTATCACAACATTGGCGACGAAGTCGTTTTCCTGAACGAAAAGCGCGAACCGCTGAAAACAGTTGAGACCAAATATCCGGTTACGGAGAAGGATTATCCGGGATTCCGCTTTTATTCTAATGTAAAGAAGCTCGAAAAATATCCTGAAAATCTGATTGCCCGATTCGACGTTCAGGATGAAAACTCGAACAAACTTTTTATGCAGGCGCTGATTGCCGGTGCCGAAAACCGCGATTATTACCAGGCCATGTCGCTGAAAACCAAGACCGCCGGAAAGCAATACAATGGAAAATCATTACCGTTATTCACCATTCGCACCGAGGCTGAAGCCAAAAGCCGACCCTTTGTGGTTGTTTTTGAGCCATATCAGGGCGAAAACGGAAATTCGGTTGAACGCATTTCTGTTGAAAAGCGAACTGATGGTGATGTTTTTAATGCTCTGACGGTGTTCTGCAAAGGCGGCCTGAAACAACAGATTTTCCAGTCGGTTGACCCAACTAAAAATTTTACTTCAGGAACTGGAAATTTCAGCGGATACTATGGAATTGCTGGTTTTGAAGACGAAAAACTGACTTCACTCTACCTGGGAAAAGGAAATGAAATCTCGCAGTCGGGTTATTTCTTGAAATCGAAAACTCCGGAAGGTTCGGCGAATTTGGAGATCAAAGGAAAAAACCTAGTGATTACATGCAACCAGGAAACCGAAGTCGGGTTGCCACAAGCCGCTAAAAAAGCATGGCTGAAGCAAGGTTCCATTCGCAAAGAACTTCCGGTTTCAAAATCAGGAAAAGGAATTTTGGTGAATGTACCGGCTGTTGAGAATGGCGAAATTGTGCTGGAATAGTAGAGTTATTTATTGAGTGGGTGACTTTAATTCACCCGCTCAATAGAAAACCCTAAAATTACCTGATAATGTTGCATATATAATTATTTCGCCCTATATTTACTTTAAATTATCAGGATATATTAAATCATCACTTTAAATTATCATGTATCTTCGCAAGCAGATATTTCAGGGAAGCGGCAATGAAAGCCTTTTTTTATGGGGCGCACGACAAACAGGAAAAAGTACTTTGCTAAAGGAATTATTCCCGGATGCCTTGTGGTTTGATCTTTTGCTGACGGATGTATTTGAACGTCTGCAACGCAATCCGGCCCAGCTTCGGGAAATTATTCTGGCTGATTCACAAAAAAAACCGGTGATCATAGATGAAATCCAACGGATTCCGGAATTGCTGAATGAAATTCACTGGCTGATTGAGAATAATCGAACAAGGTTCATTTTAAGCGGCTCCAGTCCGCGAAAAATTTTAAGATCGGGCTCAAACCATTTAGGCGGAAGAGCGCTTCGTTACGAACTTTTTCCGCTGATCAGTCAGGAAATGCCAGATTTTGATCTGCTTCGGGCAATCAACAATGGTTTGTTGCCCCGCCATTATTTGTCAGAAAACCCTCAAAAGCTGATGTCGTCCTATATCGGCAGTTATTTGAAAGATGAGATTATGGCCGAAGCCAAAATCAGGAATATCAATTCATTTTCGAGGTTTTTAGAAGCAGCAGCCTTTTCGAATGGGGAAATATTAAATTTCACGAATATTGCCTTCGACTGCGGTGTAAGTTCTCCAACAGTAAAAGAATACTTTCAGATTCTGGAGGATACGCTCACCGGACGCTTTCTTCCCTCGTTTCAAAAAAAGCCTAAGCGGAGAGTTATTCTCGCTCCCAAGTTTTACTTTTTCGACATCGGGGTAGCCAATTACCTGCTAAAACGTGGCAAAATAGAGCAAGGTAGTGAAGCTTTCGGGAAAGCATTTGAGCATTTTATCTATCAGGAAATATATGCACACAGTTCATATTCAGACCTGAATTACCCGATTTGCTATTGGAGGACAGCATCACAACTCGAAATCGACTTTGTTTTGGGTGACCATGAAGTTGCAATTGAGGTAAAGGCTACTGAAAATGCCAATCCGCGTCATTTGTCCGGGTTGCGACACTTTGCAGAAGAATATCCTGTAAAAAAATTAATCCTGATTTCGAATGACCCGCTTCCAAGACAAATTGACAATATCATGATTTTACCCTGGAAGGTTTTTCTTGAAAAACTATGGGCAGGAGAATTAATAAGTTGATCAATACGGATTACAACTCATAAATCCAACTCTAAAAATGAAATCTCATTCCGGTCAATCTCAACTTTTAAAAAGTAAAGATTGACCGGAATTGACAAACAATTTTCATTTCCTGAACGGTTCAAAAACCAATTGAAACTGTCGTTCAGAAGGCATTACGCGATATTTGTTCAACACAGAAATAGCAGTACAACCCACGCCGCTCAAGGCATAGTCGAGATTGAGCGTTACTCCGTCAAAAGGCTTTAACTGGAACGGATACCAGGCGCGCGACAGGTTGTCAGACTGCACATTCAAAGCGCTGAAGTTAAATGGCTCCGACGACGAAATCTTTACTCCTACGCCCTGTGCATTATGAAGTTCAGTCCAGCGGACATCGGTTTTGTTTCCGTTTTCCTGCGGAATTAAATAAGGTACATATTGCTCTGCTACCGAACCCGAATACATTCCGATTTTCGCACCGGTTTTGCGATCGGGATAAGTTTCGAACGGGCCGCGGCCAACCCATTTTACCTGATCGAACGACTGGTCCAGCACCATCTGGATTCCCACGCGGGGAAGCCATTCCGGCATTTTGCCGCAGGGAGTTACCGTGTGGTCGAGTGTCATTTTCCCTGAACCTGAAATGGTGTAAACAAAGCGGTTTTCAAACGCGGTACTCAAATCAGCATTGGCAGTGTGGCTTTCGATACACAATACAATTTCTTCGGACTTTTTTATCCAGTTGATGCGGTCGGCTTTGGTGCTCATCTTATCCAAACCGTGCGCAAACCAGGCATTCGACTGACCTGATCCCATTCCTGGCGTGCGAGCCAAGCCTGATTGCCAGTTCGTCCACTGATCGATGTCGTTGGCCAGTGGTGCGCGCCAAACGTTCAGGTTCAGGCCTTCTTTCAGCAGTTCGGCGCCTTCGAAAACAATGGAAGTCAGGCTGCCTGTCTGTTTGCTGAACGAATACGAGAAATTATTCCCCTGAACCTTGATCAAATCACTTGTTTCAATGATTTCAGGAGCCGGTAAATTTACTGTTGAAATTGCCGGAGCCGGTTCTGTTTTTAGCGGCATCTGATCCCAGGCCAATTCAAAGCCTTTTGCTGCCCATGGCTGCTCGGTTTTTTGCCTGAAACTCACCAACAGGAAATATTCTTTCCCGGCTTCCTGAACAAAAGACAGGTACGGAATGGTAACTTTTGCTTTTGAAAGCGCCGAAACAGAAGTCTGCAAAGTTCCTTCTTTAACGACAGTTCCTTCGCACTGCAATTGCCAAACGGCATCGAGTTCGCTGGTGTTGGTAAAGTGCATCCGGTTCCAGATTTCCACTTCGCCTTTTGCTTCATCCAGCATTTTTACCGAAACCGGTTGTGCCGATTTTTTGATTTGCCACATTTCGGGCTGCGGAGTGCGGTTGGGCCAAATGTTGCCGTAAGTACGACCGCCAACGCCCATGCTGAAAAACTCCTGCCCGGTTTTCTGCTCGTCGAAATCTAACCAGCAAACAGCCGATTTCTTGATGGCATCGGTCGGGTTCAGCAAATCCTGAACATTCACGGCTTTGTCGAAAATGGCCAGTTGATCGAATGCCGCATTGCTATAATGGTTCGGGTTTTCCTGCGCTTCAATCTCCGGATTTCGGCCCAGATTGATTGGGAAAGATTTGTTTTCAATGGTCAGGGTGCAGGCGGATTCGGCTTTCTTTTCGCCATCAATATACAATTGAAGTTGTGTCCCATTGTATATTCCGGTGACCAAATGCCAGTTGTTTTGCCAATTTTCAGGAAGAGCGGTTCTTACACTGGTTTTCTTGCGGTCGCCCACGTAAAATTCCAGCTCTTTTTCGTTGAGTTGTTCCACACCAAACTGATAAAAACCTTTAGAGAGGAAAGTTCCGTTGCCATTCCATTCGCGGGGTTTCACCCAAAACGAGACGGTGAGGGCTTTTCCGGAGATGTCGAGCTTCGGGTCGCGGTAAAATTCAACCCAGGTATCGGTTCCGGTGAGCTGAACGGCTTTGCCAAACTTCCCTTCAGCCAATTCGGTTTTGCCCATCAAAGCGGCATCCAAACCATTTCCGGAGACATCAGGAGAGCTGACATATTTCTCGCGCAGGCCGGGGCTCACAAAGTCCCAGATGGCGCCGCCCATCAGGCGCGGATACTGGTAAATCACCTCCCAGTATTCGTCGAGTCCGCCCATAGCGTTGCCCGCAGCCGACAAATATTCGTCCATAAACGACGGGCGAGGGTCAACCTCTTCTGGAGATTGTCCGAAAAATACTTTCAGTTCGAAAGGCGTTCCGTAGCGCGGTCCAATAATATCTTCACATTTCACCGGATTGTTTTTCCCCGGATGATCGTTATCGTTCCCGCCGTACATCCAGTCGGGGCGACTGGGGTCGAGTCGTTTTCCGGCGGCAATCACTTCACAGATGTTGAAGCCCGAACCGCTTTCGTTTCCGGCACTCCAAAAAAGAACCGATGGATGATTGCGATCACGAAGCACCATTTTCTCGGCGCGTTCTACGTACGATTTGGTCCATTCGGGCATTTTCGAAATAAATTCAGTGGCATGGGCTTCCACTCCGGCTTCGTCAACAATGTAAATTCCCAGCTCGTCGGCCAGTTCGAGGTATTCCTTCACCGGCGGATAGTGGCAGGTGCGTACACAGTTGATGTTGAACTGCTTCATCAGGAAAAAGTCCTTGCGGATGGTTTCCACATCCATCGTGTGTCCCAGATCGGGGTGCTGCATGTGGCTGTTCACGCCGTTTAGCTTTATTGGCACTCCATTCAGATAAAAAACCTGATGCCTCACTTCCACTTCTTTAAAGCCAATCCGGTTGGCGAGTGCTTCCGTGGTTTTTCCTGAAGTATCCACCAGTTCGAAGCCAATGTGGTACAAATTAGGCTTTTCGTCTGACCACTTCAGTGGAGATTTGACCGGGGCATTCAAACGGATCGTCTTTTTTTCGCCTGCCCCCAACGAGATTTTTTCTGACGTAAGGTTCTCCAAAACCATGCGGTTCTGTGCGTCGAACAGGCTAACTTTTACCTGATAATTCTGAATTGGAGCTGATGAATAATTCTGGATTTCGGCTTCCACTTTTAGGGTGGCATCTTCGTATTTTTCGTCGAGGTCGGTCACCACATAATAATCGCGGATGTGCACTTTGGGCGTGGCCATCAGGTAAACACTACGGAAAATTCCGCCCAGCCGCCACATGTCCTGATCTTCGTTGTAAATGCCGTCGGAATACTGGAAAACCATCACCGAAACCGTATTTTTGCCGGGTTTCACGAGTTTGGTCACGTCGAACTCGGCGGGTTCGTTGGCGCCCTGATTGTAGCCCACTTCCTGCCCGTTTACCCAAAGAAAATAGGCCGAAGCAACGCCTTCGAAATGCAGGAATAACTGTTTGTCTTTGAAGTTGGCCGGAACGGAAAATGTTTTGCGGTACGAACCAACCGGATTGTAATCGCGCGGGATTTTGGGCGGATCGGATTTAAACGGCTGTGCCACATTCCTGAATATCTTTTCGCCCCAGCCCTGCATTTGCCACATTCCGGGAACGGCAATTTCGGCCATCCCTTTTTCATAGAAATCGTTTCTGAAAAAGTTTTTGTTGATTCCTTCAGGATTAACGGTATAAAGAAACTTCCATTTGCCATCGAGCGGAAGGTAGCCCGGCGATTGCGCTTTATCGCGCGTAAAAGCTTTGTCGAGGCTGGTGTATGGCAACAGCGGAACATGTCCTTCTTCCTGATTGAGCCCGATCATCTGCGGGTTTTCGATGTAGTAATACAGGTTTTCGAGGAAAGGTTTGTGCTGTGCAACCAACGATTGCAGACTGAAAACCAGCAAAAAGATGAATGTGGAGAATTTGATTCGATTCATAGGGTTTGGTTAAGTGTCAGAAATACAATTTTAATGAATTATTGATTCGTTTGCAAATTGACAATTTGAAATGAAAATCTTCTTTTAGTCCGATTTTTTTATTCTGTATCAGTTTTTTAAACTCAATTACTTTACCTTTGCCACACAATAATAATAAATCCAAAATGGACGATTATCATTCGACACAGTCAATAAAGTTATTAATCCGGTAAACAGAGCCCGTCATAGTCTCTGTTTGTCGCAAAAACGGAGGAACTATGATTACTTATTGGGAAACCGGTAATTCCTTTACTCGTCTGAATGAATTCCAGCCAAATTGCTGGATCAATTCCCAGGAACTTACCAACGAAGAAGTAGAAATTTTAATCGGCGAATACAACGTGCCGCGCGATTTTGTTATGGACGTTTTAGATACCGACGAACGATCGCGTATTGAAGTCGAGGAAGATAAAGTGCTGATCATTCTTCGGGTTCCGCTCAACAATCAAAACAACGGAATTCCTTTCATCACCGTCCCATTGGGAATTATTGTTTCAGGCAAACAAATTATTACCATTTGCTCCCGAAAAACCGAAATTATTCCGTCGCTCATAAAGGCTGTAAACGACAACAAAATAACTGTCAGCAACCAGTTCGACTATGTTTTGCGCATATTTCTGATTTCGGCGGTTTGGTTCCTTCAATTCCTGAAAGAGATAAACGTGCAGACTGCCCTTATTGAAAAAGATTTGGAAAATGCTACCAAAAACAAGGAATTGCACCGTTTATTAAGGATGGAAAAATGCCTTGTGTTTTTCATTACTTCGCTAAAATCGAACGAAATGGTTTTGGCAAAAATGCGCAACGGCCGAAATATGAATGGAATTGAGCACGACGAAGACCTGATGGAAGACGTAGTGATTGAAACCAAACAGGCCCTTGAAATGGCAAATGTTTACAGCGATATACAAAGTGGAATGATGGATGCGTTTGCTTCGGTGATTTCGAACAATCTGAACGTGATTATGAAGCAACTCACTTCAGTAACAATTATCCTGATGATCCCGACTTTGGTGGCCAGTTTATACGGAATGAATGTTCCAAACGGATTCGAGAATTCGCCCTTTGCTTTTACTTATGTAATCGCCATTTCAGCATCATTGGTACTGGTTGGAATATTTCTGTTTAAATGGAAAAACTGGTTTTAAGGTAGATTGCCTGAGTTACCAAAACTTTGGGATTTGCCACGAAAACTGTAGAAATATAACCGCAGCCGCAAGCAAATACAGGAACAATTCGCCCCAGAATTGCCGTTTCATAAAAATGAAATAATTCGAAATCAGGTAAGTTAACGGAAGAGCCAGAATTACAATAATTTCCTGCGAAACAGCCGGATTGGCCGCAATGAGTATAATAGAAATCAGGAAAATCCAGAAAAAGACTTTGAAGAATTTCCGGGAGCTGATCCGTTTATCGTCGTACTGCGACAAAAGAAACAAACTGCCCAGCAATGTCAGTAAAAATAAAAATCCGATATAAATCTGAATAGCAAGATTATCGCGCAAAAAAGTCTGTTTGGAGGTGAAATTCATTTGAAGTGTATGCCATAATTCATCTTCCCTACCAGCAATGAAAAAATAGGTAAGGGCAGCCAGCCACGGCAAAACAAACCCGATGGTGCTTAAAATATACTCGCGCCAGTTAACTTTTTGCTTTATAATGATGAAGCCAAACCAAAGAACCGGGAAAAAGAATACCAGATTGAGATAAAACAATGAACCGACAGCCAAAAACACACCGGCATCGAACGCGTTAGAATGAATGATTTCCTTGTCGAAAGAGCTAAAAATCCGGTCAATCGTTAATACCAGAAACAAGGTGGCCGGATAAACCGGATGCATGGCATGAAGATCGGGCATTCCACTGGTAATCAAGATAAAAATACACGGCGGAAGAAACGTTCGCAGCTTGATAAATGCGTACTGAACGTTCAGTTTTAAAATCAGGAATGACAGAAGAATGGTGAAAATAAAAGCAAAAATATGGTTTAGCAAAAGACTTTTGCCCAATAAAATACTCAATGGTTTGTAGAGTATCATCATGTCTTCGCCAGCATAAAACGGGAATGCTTCAACCTGAACGAATGATCTGATCCACAATGCCAATGCAAAAATTGGGATCAATAAAAAATGGTAAGGCTGATTCGATTTTAACGCTTTAAGCAGCATATTTACTTGCTAAAAAAATTGATGTTCCCTGCTGATATAAATCTTTCACTTTTTACCTCAAATCGAAACCCAGATCTTTTCGGTAATATTTTCCTTCGAAATCGATTTTCTCCGCATTTGAAAAAGAGTTTAAAAGAGCTTCGTCCATAGAATTACCATACGAACTAATGGCAATTACGCGTCCGCCATCGGTACAAACTGCACCGTTTCTAAAACTTGTTCCGGCATGAAATGCAAAACTATTTTCAACCATTTCCAATCCACTGATCACTTTTCCCTTTTCATAAGGCCCTGGATATCCTCCTGAAACCAGCATCACCGCAACAGCGTTTCTTTCGTCAATTTCAATTGTTTTTTCTGCCAGCGTACCATCAGCCGCGCCAATCAGCAGATCAACAAAATCAGATTTAATCCGCAGCATTACAGCTTCCGTTTCCGGATCGCCCATCCTGACATTGTATTCGATTACCATAGGCTCGTTATCGCAGCTGATTAAACCGAAAAATATAAACCCGTTGTACGGAATCTGATCCTTTTTAAGTCCTTCAACTGTTGGCCGGATAATCCGGTCTTCCACTTTTTGCATGAAGACTTCGTCGGCAAACGGAACAGGCGAAATTGCCCCCATTCCACCGGTATTCAGTCCTGAATCACCTTCACCGATACGTTTGTAATCTTTGGCTACCGGAAGTATTTTATAGTCGTTTCCGTCGGTAATTGCAAAAACAGAACATTCAATTCCGCTTAAAAATTCCTCGACCACCACTTTTTGGCTGGCCGCGCCAAACTGGCCGTCCAACATTTCTTTAAGCGACTTTTCGGCCTCGGCAAGATCGTCGATAATGAGAACACCCTTTCCGGCAGCAAGTCCATCGGCTTTTAAAACATAAGGTGCTTTCATGGTTTTCAGAAAAGCCAGCCCTTCGGAAAGTTTACCGGCAGTAACCGAGCAGTACTTTGCAGTCGGAATCTGGTGGCGGATCATGAATTCCTTGGCGAAATCCTTGCTTCCTTCGAGTTGAGCTCCAAACTTTTGCGGACCAACAACTTTAATATTCTGCAGGCTGCTGTCAGCCAAAAAACAATCGTGTAATCCTTCGCAGAGCGGAACTTCAGGGCCAACCAGCACAAGGTCAATCTTATTTTCAATTGCGGCCGTTTTCAAACCTTCAAAGTCTGAAACTCCAACCGGAATGTTGGTTCCCAGCAACGAAGTTCCGGCATTTCCCGGAGCAATAAATAATTGGTTCAGTTTGGGCGATTGCTTAATTTTCCATGCCATCGCATGTTCTCTTCCTCCTGAACCGACAATTAAAATATTCATCATTCTGCTTTATTTTTTTGCTTATACGGAATAGCTTCAAAACGATATCCCTGTTCTTTCATCCATTTTATTGAGAGCGGCAATGCTTTCCGAAGGTTATTTTCTGCTTTTACTGAATCGTGAAATGTAATAATTGACCCGGGTCTCACAAAACCAGTCACATTTTTCAGTACGCTTTCGGGACTTATCCGCCGGTCGTAATCGCACGAAATCAAATCCCACATAATAATCCTGAATTTCTTTTTCAGGTAATTGTATTGCGATACTTTGAGCCAACCATGCGGAGGCCTGAAAAGATCTGAATCGATATATTTTCCGGCCTGTTCAATGTTCCTGAAAAAATCCTGATCATCCTTTTTCAATCCTTGAAAGTGGCTGAAAGTATGATTTCCGACCGAATGCCCGTTCTCTATAATTTGCCGGTAAACTTCAGGATATCTCTGAACATTTTCGCCTACACAAAAGAAAGTCGCTTTTATTTCTTCTTTTTCAAGCAGCTCAAGAACCCACGGAGTTACTTCCGGAATTGGTCCGTCGTCGAAGGTGAGGTAAACAATCCGGTCGTTTTCATTAAATCTCCAAACAGCGCTTTTGAACAGAGAAGTAAAGAATCCAGGCAATCGTACCCTCGGATCGTAACATCTCATTACTTGAGCGAACTGTATCTTTCTATGTAATTGTTAAACGAAGTAGAAACCTCTTTCAGCAATTCCGGTTGGTCGTTTCTCGAGCTAATCATACTCATTTCCCTCATGAAGTACAGGATTCGCTGAATTTCGTCGTCAACCGAATTTCTCATCGGTCTTTTCAGTTTGAAAAAGTAATCCAGTTGTTCTTTGTAGCTATCCATGATGGTAGTGATAATCTCTTTTCCTTTTTGAGCCTGACCTGCCTTGAAATAAGTTTCAGCCATCATCATCGAAAAGTAATTGTAAGGAACGGTATTGTGTGGGATCAATTCAGTACAACGATCCAGAACTTTTACCGCCTTTGTGTTGTCGCCTTCAGCAACAAGCGTGCTTGCCAGTCGGTCGAAAGTGTTGCGGATATTCTGCATCATCCGGCCATTATTTTCATCGATGTAAACTTTCGGATCGTTCATGTTTCCCCATTTGAAGTTTTCCATGACATTCGCATACATCAACCGTGAATTAACCCTTCCGAACGAAATACCATCCGAAGGTGTTTTTATCGGAACAAGTTTGTAAGCAAGCCCTTCAAGCTGGAAATAATCCTGAAGATTCAGGTATTTATCGCGCCCAATGGTAATTGCAAAATAGATCGGACGTTCCCAGTTGTTGTTGGCAATCATATCAAGCACCATCAGCTCGTCTTTGGTGATGTAATGCTTTCCGCTGAAATCAATGGTGATGGTATCAACAATTTTGTCGTAATCCTGCGGTTCAACCACTTTATTCTTGATCACGGCAGCTTTGTCAACTACATAAAACAATTTTTTCGATGGAATGTATGCTGCATTGTCGGCCTGTTCAAGTTTAGTGCGGGGGTTGTCGTCTTTTACAAATTCGAGTGCTTTTTTAAGCTCAACCGATCCCTTAAGTCGTGGGTCTTCCATCAGATAAACCACATCGCGGTTACCCTGAACGTATTGATCGTGAACAAAACTGATCGGAAGAGGTTCAGACTCATAAGCTTTGCTCTTCATTTGATCGATATACCAGTCAGTTTGGAAATAACTGAGGTTACAAACCCGCACGTCGGTTCTTACGCCTTCTACTTCCTGATTATACCACAACGGGAAAGTATCGTTGTCGCCATTGGTAAATATAATTGCATTCGGAGCACATGAATTCAGGTAATTGGCTCCAAAATCGCGGGCTGTATAACGGTTCGAACGATCGTGGTCGTCCCAGTTTTCGGCTGCCAGTAATACAGGAACCAAAAGAAGCGACAATCCGGCTGCAACGCTGGCGCTGGCAGTATCAGGAACAAATCTTTTTAGCCCTTCGTACAGTGCCAGAACGCCAATTCCAATCCAGATTGTAAATGCGTAGAACGACCCTGCATAAGCATAATCGCGTTCACGTGGCTGAAGCGGCGACTGATTCAGGTAAAGCACAATGGCCAACCCAGTCATAAAAAACAGCAGAGTTACCACCCATAAATCTTTTCGTCCTTCAGCGCCCCGGTTGTACATGAAAACGATGCCGATAATTCCGAGGATGAAAGGAAGTAAATAGTAGGTATTGTTGGCTTTATTGTTTTTAAATTCGGCAGGCAAGGATTTCTGGTCGCCCAATCTCGAAGAATCGATAAAGTTAATTCCGGTGAGCCAGTTGCCGTTCATCAGTTCTCCCTGGCTCTGAATGTCGTTTTGACGTCCCGAAAAATTCCACATGAAATACCTGAAATACATTTGCCCCACCTGATACCTGAAAAAGAAAGTCAGGTTTTCGCCAAATGTGGGTATTTGTATTGTTTTTGACTGCCCCTCTTCGTCGGTAATCTGAACTTTCCGGCCCTGAACACTTCCCCACTGCTTATAAGCCTCAATGTGACTATCTTCGCGACTGTACATGCGTGGAAAAAGCGTGCTGAACCTTGAATCGAAAACCGGTTTTTGGCGCATATCTGCAATAACGTATTTGCCGTTTTTCTGAACATAATAAGGCTTGTCGTCAACGTAAGGGGTTTGCTTGTCGAGCGGAGAATTGTAATAGCGGCCATAAACCAAAGGTCGGTCGCCATATTGTTCGCGGTTCAGGTAACCGAGCAGCGAAAAAACATTGTCGGGGCTGTTCTGATCCATAGGCGGATTGGCCGATGAACGGATTACAATCATCGCAAAAGATGAATAACCAATCAGAATAACAACCACGCCTAATAAAACAGTGTTCCAAAGAATCAGTTTCTTGCGCACAGTGTAAAGAATTCCGTAAGCAATTCCGGCTATCAGTAAAATTGCATAGATAATTACTCCGGTATCGAACGGAAGCCCAAGCCCGTTAACAAACATTAATTCGAACCAGGTAGCAACTGTTATTACTCCCGGAATAATTCCATACATGATCACACCGAGAATTACAAGCGATATACCGAGACTCAGCAGAATGCCATTGCGGGTAACTTTATATTTGCGGAAATAATAAACAAATACAATGGCCGGAATAGCCAGAAGATTCAGAAGGTGGACTCCGATTGAAAGCCCCATCAGATAAGCAATCAGTATAATCCAGCGATTCGCATGTGGCTCGCCGGCCGAATCTTCCCATTTCAGAATTGCCCAGAATACGAGGGCTGTGAATAGCGACGATGAAGCATAAACTTCGCCTTCGACTGCCGAAAACCAGAATGTATCGGAAAAAGTATATGCCAACGCACCAACAAAACCAGCACCAAGAATAGCGATAGTTTGTCCGGTAGTATATTCGCCGTCGGCCTTAATTAGCTTTTTTGCAAGATGAGTGATGGTCCAGAAGAGGAACAAAATTGTGAATGCACTGGCCAGCGCCGAAACGGAATTAATCATCACCGCAGCATTAGCCGGACTTCCGCCAAGAATAGTGAAAAACCGTCCAAGTATCATGAAGAAAGGAGCGCCGGGCGGATGGCCGACTTCCAGTTTAAACGAAGTTGTTATAAACTCACCACAGTCCCAGAAGCTGGCTGTTGGCTCAATTGTTAACAGATAAGTAACGGCGGCGATCAAAAAAGCGACCCAGCCAACAACATTGTTCAGTAACTTAAAGTTTTTCATTTCGAGGCCATTTTAACGCTTGCGAAGATAGTACATTCTTTCAAATCAGGATAAACGATATTAACAAAAAAGCCCCCCGAAAACGGAAGGCTTTTGTATTGTGTCAAATCCAGTTCCCGGCTATTCGCCAAGATTGAAACGTACAAACGAGGTAACCGTAAGGTCTTTGTCGGTACTTTTCAGGAAATCTTTAACAGTTTGTTTGCTTTCTTTAATGAAAGCCTGGTTGAGCAAAGTGCTTTCTTTGAAGAATTTCTCCAAAGCGCCTTGTGAAATTTTGTCGAGCATAGCTTCAGGTTTACCTTCCTGACGGAATTTTTCCTTGGCAATTTCCAATTCTTTCTCAACAACCTCAGCAGGAACAAAATCTTTGTCAACAGCTACTGGGTTCATAGCAGCAACTTGCATCGCAATGTCTTTGGCTACCTGAACTTCAACACCGTCTTTGTTAAAGCCAACCAAAGTTGACAATTTGTTTCCGGGGTGAATATATGCAACCACTGTTTCTGCATCAAGTTTAGCGTAGAATGGCAAATCAAGTTTTTCGCCAATAACACCAGTTTGTTCAATTACGTGGTTTTCAACAGTACGGCCATCAAGAACGATTGCTTTTACGGCATCCAGATCAGCGGCATTGTTTGCAATGGCTGCATCCAGAATTCTTTCGGCAAATGCTACAAACGCATCATTTTTAGCTACGAAATCAGTTTCGCAGTTCAAAACAACGAGTGCACCCATTTTTCTTGATTCATTTATTTTTGCTAGAACTACTCCTTCAGTAGCTTCTCTGTCAGCTCTTTTACTTGCAACCAGTTTACCTTTTTCACGGATGATATCGGTGGCGCGGTTAAAATCGCCTCCTGCTTCAGCCAGGGCTGTTTTGCAATCCATCATGCCAGCTCCGGTTGCTTTACGCAACTTCATTACATCTGCTGCACTAATTTCCATAGTATTTTCTATTTAATAATTGTTGAACGATTACTCATCAATTTCTTCATCCAGATCTTCATCCTCATCGTCTGAATCTTCCTCGTCTAATTCATCTTCGAGGACTGGTGAATCATATTCGTCAGCAACTTTTGTTCTTTTGCCTTTTACTTTCACTTCTTTTTCGTCGCCTTCTTTGTCGCGGTCAACTTTGCGTTCCGAAAGTCCTTCCTGAATTGCGTCAGTCATTACTTTTACAATCAGGCTGATTGACTGTGAGGCATCGTCGTTTGCGGGGATCACGAAATCAATTCCTTCAGGCTGCGAGTTGGTATCGACCATCGCGAAAACCGGAATACCCAAACGTTTTGCTTCGGCAACCGCGATTTTTTCTTTCAATACGTCAACAATGAAAAGCGCAGCGGGAAGACGGGTCAGGTCGGAAATACTTCCAAGCATTTTCTCGAGTTTTGCACGCTGACGGCTAATCTGAAGTTTTTCGCGTTTTGAAAGAACATCCCATGCGCTGTCTTTGGTCATTTTGTCGATAGAAATCATTTTCTTCACTGCTTTCCTGATAGTAGGAAAGTTGGTGAGCATTCCACCGGGCCAACGTTCAGTAACGTAAGGCATGTTTACGCCACCAACCAATTCAGCAACAATTTCTTTGGCTTGTTTTTTTGTGGCTACGAATAAAATTTTGCGGCCCGATTTTGCAATTTGTTTAATCGCATCGGCTGCTTCGTCAATCTTTACGATTGTTTTTTGAAGATCGATAATGTGGATTCCGTTTTTCTCCATAAAAATATACGGAGCCATGTTTGGATTCCACTTTCTTCTCAGGTGACCAAAGTGTACACCTGCATCCAATAAATCTTGAAAATTTGTTCTTGACATCTTTTTACTTTTTTTAAAAATAATCTCTTAAAAAGCAATCGCTAAGTAGTCCCAACCCTTTGCAGGGCGGGAGTCTGAGCAATTTAGATCTAAAAGCAGAATATTTTTTGTAATAAAAATACTAACGTTTTGAGAACTGGAATCTTTTGCGTGCTTTTGGCTGTCCCGGCTTTTTACGTTCAACCTCACGTGGATCTCTGGTCAGGAATCCGGCAGCTTTTAATGCTCCCCTTGATTCAGGATTGATTTCGATCAATGCACGTGAAATACCTAAACGCAATGCTTCTGCCTGCCCGGTGATACCACCACCATCGAGGTTTACATTGATGTCGTACTGGCCGGCAACACCTATCAGATTCAACGGTTGCAAAACAACATACTGCAGGATTCCGGTTGGAAAATAGTCATTCAACTCTCTGTTATTGATGGTTATTTTTCCTTTGCCGTCGCTGACATAAACTCTGGCAACCGCAGATTTCCTACGACCTAACGCGTTTACTACTTCCATTAGTTACTATTTAATTGTATTTAAATCAATTAATTGTGGGTTCTGGGCTTCCTGTTTATGCGTTGATCCAACATATACTTTCAGGTTTCCGTAGATTTTACTTCCCAGACGGTTTTTTGGTAACATCCCTTTTACTGCTTTTTCAATCAGTCTTTCGGGGTATTTGGCCAACAACTCCGATGGAGTTTGTACTCTTTGTCCTCCCGGATAGCCTGAATAACTCAAATAAATTTTGTCATTCAGCTTATTTCCTGTCAGACGCACTTTTTCTGCGTTGATGATAACAACGTTATCACCACAATCAACATGAGGGGTGAAACTTGGTTTGTTTTTTCCTCTCAGAATTTTGGCAACTTTACTGGCCAAACGACCGAGAACCACATCTGTGGCATCAACAAGAACCCACTCTTTTGTTACCGTTGCTCTGTTGGCTGATACGGTTTTATAACTTAGTGTATCCACTTGCTTTTTTTTAATAAATTAAACACTAACTCGCATTAAATTAAATTTCAATCTTTTTTGAGTACCGTTATTTATCAACCCGGAATTGTTGATAAGATCTGCACACTCAACATTTTCAGTTATTTACATGAACTGCAAGTAAGGACTATAATCGGGACTGCAAAAGTATTTTCTTTTTTTTAATTTGCAAGCACTAATTGCAGTGAATCTGGATTTTGAGACAAAGATTTTTCAAAATTTAATACTGAAAGCTAGCACGAAAGTGGATAATCTCATATATTCATCTCCTGAAATTTTTACCTGCACCTATGATTAACCGCCTTTCTTCTGATTTTTTCCTTCGCGATGTGCTCGAAGTTGCTCCCGATCTGATTGGGAAAAAACTGGTTCGCCAGTTTCAGGATGGAAGAATTGAAAAGTACAGAATTACCGAAACCGAAGCCTATCGCGGAGCCGAAGATTTGGCATGCCATGCCAGCAAAGGCCGTACCCAGCGCACCGAAGTGATGTTTGGCGAAGGCGGAACCGTGTATGTTTACCTCATTTACGGACAATATTGGTTGCTGAATCTGGTAACCGGCCCGGAGAGCGATGCTTCAGCAGTACTGATTCGTGGTATCGAAGGTTTTTCCGGACCGGGGCGCGTTGGACGTGAACTTCAGCTCGACCGCTCGTTTTATGGCGAAAGCCTTATCACTTCGTCCCGTATTTGGGTGGAAGACGCCGAACCTGTTGCCGAAATCAGAACCTCGAAACGCATCGGGATTGATTATGCCGGAGAATGGAAAGATAAATTGTGGAGATTCTTTATATAATCGTCAAAACCTCTTCAGTAAAAAATCCTGGTTAATCACCAAATAGTAGCCAAAGGCAAACGAAAACCTGTTGGTAAGGAAGTCGTAAAGCGCTTCGCCCTGGAAAGCAAATTCAATGTCTTTAAGAATGTGCTGTTTCATCATGTAATTAAAAGCAACTTGCGAGCGGTCCTGCTGCGAAAGGGCAATATCGCGGTCGGAAACCGACATGTAAATCCGCTTTCCGTACGGTGCAATAAACTGATAGGCATTCCAGTAGTCGAACGAGAATTTTCCGAACCGCGTGTCTCCGCCCACAGTTACCGAATAACCATATCCGTTTTTGTAACCGTAAGGCGCCGGGCCATCGGGGCATTCGTAACCAATCCAGTGAAGGTTTAAATCAAGATTTTTCAGAAACCCATCGCCCGCGTTAAACTGCGTTTCGAGACCGGTTGCATAATTCAGGTCGGTAATTACCCCCAGCGGACTTGAATCGATTTCGCCACCACGGTGATACACCAGCACTTGAATGGGAATGTGAATTTTAAGCCCCGAGTTTGGAAGAATCTGCCCTCTTCCGCTTAGCCCGAAAGTGAAATGTTCCTGATACGGGTCGCCACGTAAAATAAACTGTTCCCAGCCCATCCAGTTTTGCATTTGAAAGTATTCCGACTCGTACAAAAACTGAACACCTTCACGCGGGGCGTCGGTCATCATTCGTTCAGGTTCCCAAAGCTGTTTTACCAGTCCCTGATTGCGATTCACATTCAGGTTACCAAAAACAGCCTTCATTTTCGGGAACATCTGGTATTGGGCCGAAAACCAGGGACGGACAACCGTAAAATCGTCACGGCTGTGGTAACGTAAAAAATGACCGCCCACATCAAGTTTCAGCTTTTCAGAAAAAGTATAGCTTAATTTAGGCCGCAACCACGCTCCAGTCCAGGTATAGCCATCCACAATATCGCCCATGTATTCGGTGTTGTGGAAAAAACTCATGCTCTCAATCCTGAAATTCAGGGTCTTGATTTCCGTTGAATCGAGGTCTTTGTAGTGGTTGTTCAAGTCAGAAAGCGATTGTGCATTCAGTTGGGTAACAACCAAAATCAGGCAAAAAAGGTAGAATATTTTTTTCATGTGTTTTTATCATCATTTTGTCCGTCGGCTAAACCCAGACGGCAAAGGATATTATCTCGTTGAATATCATTTCTATTTGTTAATTGCCAGATATCCTTTGCCGTTCACTTCAGTGAACGGATTTGTTTCATTTATTCTTCGGCAAAACAAACCGGTCGTACAAAAATAAAAGAACGACTGCGCTTAAAGCCATTGAACTAAAAATTATCCAGACCGATTGCGGGTGATAAGTGCTCCACAAAAAATCGGTTAATTGTTGCTGGCTGAAACTCATTTGCCGTGCCGCCTCGTTGAAATAGTCAGTTTTGGTAAACGAATCGCCTATTTCAGGAACAGATAAACCACGTTTGGCGACTTCGGCCTTCAGGAGGAAAAGTTTATCGGCCACTTTTTCGTAGGGAGCGCCCGAAATAAATCCGGCAATCTGATGTCCCAGTGCAATGGGCAAAAACGATGAACCCATGTACAGCGCTTTTTTATCGGGAGGTGCAATACTGCCAACATATTCGGTGTATTTTGGCGAACTGCTCATTTCGCCCAATCCAAAAACAAGTATCCCGAAAAGAACTACCCACCCGCTTTGGAACGCAAACATCAGGAAGAGCCCGGCAGCCAATACAAAAATACCGCCCATCATGGCATTCAGCGGGCGAAAGCGCATCACAAAAGCCGAAACGGCAATCTGAAAAGCAATAATGAAGAACGAATCCATACTACTCAAGGTTACCGCCGAAATGGTTCCCGACTGGGTTCCGATCAGTTGCGCGAATCCCGGGAATACAGAATAGATACCGTTGTAAAGCGTTGCCGTGTTCACCCAATCATCGACAAAATTCGGGAACGTGTAATACAGTTGGTTAAAGGCTGCCCAAAACACCGACATGATCAGTAAAAACAGGGCATAACGCCAGTTGGTTAGGGTCACGAAAATATTACGGAAAGCCTGTTTTACTGATTCCAGTATTCCTGAAGAGGCACTTTCCTTTGCAGGTTCTTTGAAAAACAGCAGGGTGATCAGTATGTTAATGGCAATGGCAACAATCGACAGCATGAATACGAAATTCCATCCTTTACCCAGCACAATTCCGGCGACGAAAGGACCAATAAATCCGCCGATGTTCACCATCATGTAAAAAATTCCAAATCCGATGGAAGCTGTTTCCTCGTTGGTTGTTTTGGATATTGTCGCCGAAATTACCGGTTTGAAAAATGCCCCGCCCACGCAAATCCATATAAACGAAACGAAAACCATCCCGAAACTGTCGAAATGCTGAATCATGTAAAATCCCGATCCATAAATCAGGAATGCAAGAAGCAGTACCCGTTTGTAGCCAATTTTATCGGCAATAGCACCGGTTATAATGGGCAGAAAGTAAAGCAACATTGAGCCGGTTCCCATAATGATACCCTTTTGCTCGGGCGAAAAACCCATCGCGCTGGTTTCTTTCGAACCGACCAGGAAAAGGCCGAACCCCATATAAAACCCGTACCAGGCGTAACGCTCAAATAATTCGATAATGTTGGCTACCCAAAATAACGAAGGGTATTTCTTGAAAATGCTAAGTTTCGACATTGAATCAGGCTTAAAATAAGTGAGCACAAAATAGTGAAAAAAAGTACAGTTAAGAATATTTAACGAATTAGCCCGCGCCCCGGAGCAACAAAAACAAAGCTTTTACTACTTTTGTTATCTATAAAAATTAACAACAAGTTAGAAATGAAACTCTCCAAAACAAAAAAAGCAGGGATAGTGGTTGTTGGGATTTTGGTTTTTGCCATCAGCTTTTACAGCTTCAAACAAGACGATAAAAATTTCCAGATAGCCAAGAACCTCGATATTTATTACACGCTCTTCAGGGAACTTAACCTGTTTTATGTTGACGATGTGAACCCGAACAAACTGGTTAAAACCAGTATCGACAAGATGCTCGAATCACTCGACCCCTACACCAATTTTATATCGGAAGACGATGTGGAAGATTTCAGGTTTATGACAACGGGAGAATATGCGGGAATCGGCGCTCTCATCAGCAAACAAAAAGGCAAAACTGTGATTTCGGAACCTTATGAAGGATTTCCGGCGCAGAAAAGCGGACTGAAAGCAGGCGATATTTTACTCGAAGTGGCCGGAAAATCGACGGAAAAGCTTTCGACCGACGATGTGAGCAGTCTCTTGAAAGGACCTGCCGGAAAATCGGTACTGGTAAAAATTGAGCGCTACGGACAGAAAAAACCAATGGACATTGAGATTGTCCGCGAGAAAATTCAGATCGATCCGGTTCCTTACTTCGGAATGCTGGACAAGGAAACCGGTTATATTCGGTTATCGAATTTCACAATCGACTGCACCGAACGTGTAAAAATGGCCTTCATAGAACTGAAAGAAAAACAGGGAGCCAAATCGCTCGTGTTGGATTTGCGCTCAAATCCGGGAGGTTTACTGGTTGAAGCAGTGCGTATTTCAAATCTTTTCATTCCGAAAGGACAGGAAATTGTAAGCACAAAAGGAAAAGTAAAACAATGGGATAAAATTTATACTGCCACCGAAAACCCTCTCGACACTGTAATGCCGATAGCAGTTTTGGTAAACAGCGGATCGGCTTCTGCTTCAGAAATTGTGGCGGGCGCCATTCAGGATTTAGATCGTGGAATGATAATCGGAACACGTACTTTCGGAAAGGGACTCGTTCAGACAACCCGCGATTTGAGCTATAACGCCAAACTCAAAATTACCACCGCCAAATATTACATTCCAAGCGGGCGCTGTATTCAGGCGCTGGATTACACACATCGTAACGAAGATGGCAGCGTGGGCGTAATTCCCGATTCGCTGATTACAAAATATACGACAAAAAAAGGACGCATCGTATTCGATGGCGGTGGAGTTGTACCCGATGTAACTGTTGAAGATGAGGTTTTAAGCAATTTGTCAGCCAATTTAATCACGCAGTCGGTTGTATTCGATTATGCTACCTATTTCAACAGTAAAACCGAAAAAATCCCGGCACCCGAAGATTTTGCCATTACTCCTGAAATGTATGCCGATTTTGTGCAATACGTAAAAAAACAGGATTTGAAATACGAATCCAGAACAGAGACTCAGCTTGAAAAACTACTCGAAATTGCCAAACGCGAAAAATATTACGATCTGTCGAAAGACGAATTTGAAACCCTGAAAACAAAGCTGGGACACAATATTGATCAGGATCTCGAACATTTTAAAGCAGAAATACACGAAATACTGACCGACGAAATCGTCTCAAGGTATTACTACCAGAAAGGAGCTATAAAAGCCGCGCTGAAAGACGACCGGGATGTTGAAAAAGCCCTGGAAATACTACACAAGCCCGATGCTTACGCCACCATATTCGATGCGGGTCGCATCATCAAATCGAACTAAAAAAAGAACCTATAAAAAAACCGATGGTTTCAAGGCTAATCTTGAAACCATCGGTTAAACTATTGTTATTACCTGTATCGCTTTTTTAGGACGGACACATTGTTCTTCTTTTTAGAATCCAAATATTTCAGGATACTTGATGGCAAGGAAAAGAGTAATGAGAATCAACAGTGCAAGTCCGATAAAGAACAGTATCACCCCAACTTTGTAACGTTTGTTCGATTTCACCAGTTCGGTAACCGAATTGATTTTATTGATTTTATTGACCATTTTTTGAAGCGCCATCTGGTCTTTCACAATATAATCGTAAGCGCCATATTTCATGCTGTTTATCGCAACATCAATGTTGTCCTGACCTGATAAAAAGATAAACTCAACATTTGGATTGGTCTTCTTTGCTTTTATCAGCACCTCAATTCCGGTCATTCCTTCCAATAAATAATCCTGAATAACAATGTCCGGATTCTTATGCATGTTATTAAGTGCATCTTCTCCTGTCAGGTAAGATTCAACCCTTGTAAATTTGTTGGTTTTTAGATAGCTGGCCACCAACTTATTGTATATCTGGTTGTCTTCTACGATAAATATCAGGGGATTTTTGGAATTTTGCATACTTCTAAATATTGCGTTTAACTAATTGGGTACTGGTACAGTTATGTATTAATCCAATCTCATATTTTAAAAGATATTCAACAGGATTACCGAAAAATCAAATTTAGGTAAAAAAAATTGATATAATCAATAGTTCTTTTAGAACGATTGTTTTTGAAATTTGGTGTTTTTGAAAACAATTATTTCGCATCTTTAAATTCTGATGGAGCTTATCCAATTCTTTAATTTTTCTGAAATGATTTTAGCAATTGATATTGGAAATACAAACATTGTTTTTGGGGTAGCACGTGGAAATGAATGGCTGAAGATATGGAGGATACAAACTGACAAATCGAAGACAGCCGACGAATTCGAAGTAATTTTCAGATCACTGTTTATGAGTTCTGAAATCAGCACTGCAGAAATAGACCGGACAGTATTGAGCAGTGTGGTTCCCAGTCTTATCAGGCCTTTCCGCGAGATGCTGAATCATTTGCTTGGCCATTTCCCTCTTTTGGTCGAACCATCCATTTACAGCAAATTACCTGTCGGCGTATTAAATCCGTATGAAATTGGTGCCGACCTGGTTGCCGATGCCACTGCTGCATTCACAAAGTACAAAACACCCTGTATGGTAATAGATTTTGGAACGGCGCTCACTTTTACAACCATCAGCAAATCGGGCGAAATTCTCGGTGTTGCCATTGCTCCCGGATTACAAACTGCACTTAAATCGCTTACCGGAAACACTGCCCAGCTGCCCGATGTGCAACTTGTTTCACCGCCTTCAGTACTTGGGAAAAATACGATTCACGCCATCCAGTCGGGATTGGTGCTGGGATTTGCAGGTTTGGTCGATTCAATTATCAGCAGAACAGAAAAGGAACTGGGCGAATCCCTTACAATTGTCGCCACAGGCGGTCTGTCGGAAGTTTTGCTTTCGGTTTCTGAAAAAATTGAAACCATCGATCAAAACCTCACACTCGACGGGCTGAAATATATTGCTGAAATACTCTGATTCCAAAATTACCGTGAAGCTTTGCTGCCACCAAATCCTAAACTGCCAACACCAATGAGGAATCCGAAAGTGTACCAACCTCCATTGTTGTTGATTGCCCAAACTGCTACATTGTCGCTGAATAGGCTGATAACAAACGAAACCGGGGCAATAATACCATGCCATAAACCACCGAAAAAGCCATAAGTATGTCCGGTTTTGCATGCTTCAATGTTCTGAACTTCGGCACACGATGAAAGAAGGATTACGGCAATCATCAGGAAAAAGGAAAGAATGAGAAGTTTTTTAAGTTTCATATCAATTTGTTTTTTAGGTTCTTAAAGATACAAATTCATTTTTTCTTTCCTGAATTCAATATAGTTTTATGCGTGACAATTTTAAAAGCAAGGCAAGATTACTTTCTGAAGGATAGATTTTAATTTTAACTTTCAGGATTGATTTACTTTTTAAAGGTTTGTATTATGAAAATCGGAATTATTATCGAAACCAAAGAGTACGAAAAAGCATGGAACGCTTTTCGATTTGCAGTAACAGCAACGAAAACAGGGCATGAAGTAAAAGTATTTTTAATGGGCGAGGCCGTTGAGTGCGAAGGCCTGACCCATGAAAAATACAATGTTGACGAACAATTGAAAAAGTTCGTTGAAATTGGCGGAGAAATTCTGGCCTGTGGTACATGTTTAAAATCGCGCCAGTTAGAGAGCACAGAGGCTTGCCCAATCTCAACGATGATCGACTGTGTTGAATTAGTCGTTTGGGCCGATAAAATGGTTACTTTTTAATAATCCAATTCACAACCCGTGTCTCGCTTTTGATTGATGCAGCAATAAAACCTTTTTGTTTGAGTATATCAATAATTGGCGCCGGAACAAAGGGAGTAATCAGTTCATAGATTTCACCCGGTTTCAGGTCTCCGGTCTGCTCCAAAATCTGGCTCATCGGGCTGCCACCCGACTCTATGATATCACGGGCATCAAAACGAATTACAATTTTCGATTGGTCAAGCCAGGCGGGAGGCTCGCTTAACAGATAATCGGTATGCATTCCATCACCAAAGAGAGGTTCCTGGCCAACTTCCTTACGCAAGCGGTTCACAAGATCTTCAACTTTAATTCCCCCGATGGCCGCGGCCTGTTGCAAAGCGGCAACTTTTGCAACTGTTCGCCGCAAAATAGGGTTTTTCAAACTGGCAAAAGCAGGCGAAACCTGTAACAAAACCTCTTCCAGCTGCGGAAAGTTGTCCAGCAATTCGCCTACTTTTGTTTTTGGTGTGATTTCAATCATATTTTATTTTTTTGAATAAGCCAGCAACCGTTGTTCGCCCTCCAACTGGCGAAGATGCGTTAGATCCTGCGTAAACTCAATGGTTCCAAGGTATTCGCCCTCTTTGCCCCGAAGAGCAAAATATTCAATGTAAATAAACCGTCCCTGCATATTAATCCAGAAAGCGGCACTGCTTTCCTTTCCGCTTTTAAAATCTTCGAGAATCTGATCGACCACATGAACGCTGGAAGGTGGATGGCACATCCTGACATCGCGCCCGATAATAGCCCGGTTACGATTAAAAATGCGGTCGGCTCCAAGGCTAAAGAACTTCACTTTGTCGTTTTTATCCACAAAAGTAATGTCGATTGGCAATGTTTTGAACAGCGCTTCCAGTTCATTCAGGTCGAAACTTCCGGTTGATAAGCCGATACTGCTTTTTGTATTGAAAGTTACCTCACTCACATCAATATTGTCCGGTTTCCATTCCACTTCCGGATCGTAAAGGCAAAATCCGAACTCCATAGTTTGTTCGTAAACTGCCCACCAATCCTGATCGGTAAGCGTATCCATGCACATCGGCAATAAAATCGCTTCCTCTTTGCCAATCATGTCGTCCACACCATTTACTGCCGGACGAAGAACCAGATCAATCAAAGTTGTCAGCTCATCCGGCGAAATTCCATCATGGGTATGCACAGCATCAATCGATGTTTTGATGAGCAACCTTATTTCGTCGTGTTTGCCCCACATAACTTTTGGAGGTCCGGTTATTTCGTACTTTTCAAGAAACGGGAAGACAAGGTATTCTTTCCGGAGGTAATGTTTGTCAACGTCCATCAGACTGTTAAATTTTCCGTGAACAGCAATCAACCAGCGTGTTAAATCTTCCTGTTTCAGAGAATCGGCCTGATCAAATAACTGGTTGAGCTCGTTGATCACTTTGCCCAATTCAATGTTTTCTTTCTTGAATGTGTCAACCGGATGACCTTCAGGAATGGATTTGGCTCCTGATTGATCGATGTGTCCGTCGAGCACCATCGAATGGATGTCGCAAAGACGCAACACTTCCTCAACCGGCAAACCTTCGGCAATCAGTTCCTGCTCCACCTCAACCACTTCATCATAAGGAACAGATTGCAGAAGGTCGATCAGCCGTTTTCTTACTATTTCGGGTGCCTCGCCGCTGTGCAGCTGAAGAATCAAGTGTTTCAGCAGTTCTTTTCTCTTTTTCGAATTATTGATTATTTCACTCATTATATTGATTTTAAATTATTGGATAAAGCTTATTTATATATTAATTAACACTTTGAAAGCATGGTTAGTTTTGCGGGCCAGACTTTGGATGGTTTCTTCGCTCACCAGCCGGTTGATTGAATCCCGTATCGGGCCAAACTGGTCGTGTAGCGGACAAGGATTTTCGGCATCGCAATATTTCATTCCAAAACCACAACCTTCGAGAATTTTGGCACCTTCAGTAGCTAAAATCAACTGTTTCAGCGTAATTTCAGGTTTCGATTCATCGAAAATAAATCCGCCGCCTTTTCCTTTGATTGAATTTACAAAGCCCAAACGAACCATCCGCTGAAGTATTTTGGCGGTGTATGCCTGAGGCGCTTCTATCTCTTTGGCAATCTCTTCAATACCCGGACGCAGGCTCTGGTAATTCTGATGCTGAATGTAAACCAGGCTTCGCAGCGCATATTCTGTTTCTTTATTAAACATCTTTCAAATTGTTTTTGTCTTGAAATATTCAGCAAAAATAGAAATAATTTTTTCAAATAAAACTAAAAGACCTTTTTGTCCATTAATAAATTTTTCATACTTTTGTACCGAAATAATTAATACAAAATAGTATGACAACCGAAAAAAACGAATTGAGGACCATTGGTCAAATAGTGGCAGACGATTACCGTGCAGCCGCCATTTTTAAACAGGCAGGAATCGATTTTTGCTGCGGCGGAAATAAATCGATTGAACTGGCATGTAGCGAAAAAAACCTTGATGCAGGAAAACTTACTGCTGAATTAAAAGAACTTAAACTAAGTTCACCGGGGCAACATCAGGATTTTAACAATTGGGAACTAGGTTTCCTGTCTGACTATATTATGAACACGCATCATAAATATGTGGTAAAAACCTTGCCTGAACTGATGTTTTACACCCAAAAAATTGCCGATGTGCATGGCGAAAACCATTCGGAGTTATTGGAAGTGGCATCGCTTTTTTCAGAAATAAACCGTGAATTGACTCAACACCTGAAACAGGAAGAAGAAGTTCTTTTCCCAGCCATTAAAGAAGTTACAAAAAGCAATACTCCGGAAACAAAAGCAACAATCATCAGTGAAATTTCGCGTATGAACGGAGAACACGAATTTGCCGGAGGTGCGATGGATAAAATCAATGAGATTACCAACGGATATGCCCTACCCCACGATGCCTGCAACACTTACCGGGTGGCCTTTAAACTTCTGGAAGAGTTTGAAGACGATTTACATACACACGTTCATCTCGAAAACAATATTTTGTTCCCGAAAGCATTGATACTTGCAAAACAATAAAACATGAACACTGCAACACAAAACCTTGAAAACGATCATGTTCACATTCTGCGCCTGACAGACATCATGCTTGCAATGGTTGAACAAAAGTGTTCGGAAACTGATCATTTTGAACTGGTTGTGAACCTGATTCGCAATTTTGCCGATGGATTACATCATGCAAAGGAAGAAGAACTGTTGTTCCCATTGTTGGGAGAAAAAGGATTTTCGCCGGAACATGGACCTGTTGCCGTGATGTTGATGGAGCATGTGCAGGGACGTAATTTCGTGAAAGGAGTAATCGATGGAATTGTGGAGTTGAAAAATGGTAAAAGCGAAGCAATTCATCTGGTTTATGAAAATCTGACTGGTTATGCCAATCTGCTGCAAAACCACATCTCGAAAGAAAATAACATTTTATTCCGAATGGCAGATCAGATGTTTAGCGCAGATGAGCAGCAAACATTGATTGATCAGTTTGCAGTTGTTGAAAGCGAAGCCGATCCTGAATACAATACAAAAAACTCAATTGCCAAAATCGACTTTCTGGCATCTGTTTACATACAATAATTTCCACAAAGACACAAAGGCCACAAAGTTTTTAATATCTCTTTGTGACCTTTGCGGCTTTGCGGGAGAAACATTTCAACTCCCACGAAGGCACCAAGGCCACAAAGGGTTTATATTTTCTTTGTGACTTTGAGTGAGTATTCTTTTACAACAATTCGCCCAGTATCTTTCTGTGTATGCCATCCTTTATCAGATCAACATTGAAATTCACTAAAAGAGCTAACTTTATACCGGAAAGCTTCATGTAGGTAAGAACAGTTTTATGGTGAACTTTATCCAAATGTTCGACTGATTTTAGTTCAATAATTAGCTTTTTCTCCATGATAATATCAGCTCTGAACCCGACATCGAGAACTGTCTCTTCGTACATCGCAACGATTCCCTGCTGGCGGGTATATGCAATTCCGCGCTTATTCAACTCATAGGCAAAGGCAGCTTCATACACACTTTCCAATAACCCAGGACCGAGCGTTGTATGTATTTTGAAACAAATATCAACAGCAATTTTGGCTAATTCATTCTCTGTCATAGCAGTATGTTTTTATCATACTAATATAAACATTTCATTTTTTAGTGAAGCAATTCTGAAAACAAAACCCAATAAGACACACGGTGTTTGTTTTTCCTTTGTGCTCTTTGTGGCTTTGTGGGAGAAACATTTCAAAAACAATTCCCACGAAGGCACCAAGGGCACAAAGGGTTTGTTTTTTCTTTGTGTACTTTGTGGCTTTGCGGGAGAAATATTATCGGTTTGAGAACATCTCAACCTTTTCAATCATCGCCTGCTTCTCAACTTCGTCCAGGAAGCTTGCGGTAAAAGAATTTTTAGCCAGTTGCACAATTTGTTCCTTCGAAAGATTCAGTGCATTTGCAACTGCCAGATAGTTTTCGTTCACGTATCCACCAAAATAAGCCGGATCGTCGGAATTAACAGTGGCCATCAAACCTTTGTCAAGCATTTCGGTAAGCGGATGTTTGGTCATGTCCTTCACCACTTTAAGTTTCAGGTTGGAGAGCGGGCAAACGGTGAGCGGCATTTTTCGCATAGCCAATTCGTCCACCAATGCCTGATCTTCGAGCGAGCGGTTTCCGTGGTCGATACGCGAAACATGCAGTAAATTAATGGCTTCCCAAACATATTCTGGTGGACCTTCCTCTCCGGCATGAGCAACTGTCAGGAATCCCTCTTCAAGAACCTTTTCGAAAACACGCCGAAACTTGGATGGCGGATGACCTTTTTCTGAAGAGTCCAATCCAATGGCAGTAATCCAGCTTTTGTATTCGAGCGCGTCACCAATGGTCTGAAAAGCAGACTCTTCACTAAGATGACGAAGAATCGACAAAATCAGTTTTGAACTAATTCCAAGTTTAGTTCGACCATCGTTTAATGCCCTGTGAATGCCTGTAATTACTTTACTGAAAGGAACTCCGCGTAAAGTATGGGTTTGCGGGTCGAAGAAAATTTCGGTATGAATAACATTTTGTGAATGTATTTTCTGAAGATAAGCCCATGTTAAATCGTAAAAATCCTGCTCTTCGAGCAACACATCGGCACCACTGTAGTAAATATCCAAAAACTCCTGAAGATTATTAAAATTGTATGCCAGCTTCAAATCTTCAATCGAATCGTATTTAAGCCGGAGATTGTTTCGTCGTGCAATTTCGAACATCAGTTCAGGCTCAAAAGTTCCTTCGATATGTAAATGAAGTTCCGCCTTCGGAATTCCTGCAATGAAATTTTCTATTGTGTCCATAATTACAACCTATTTGTCTGCTTTTTGTAACAGCAAATCAACCAGATTGTTTGCAGCTTTAAGGTTCTCGAAACTTTCGGGTAACAACTTGTGATGAATGTATTCGTTGTACAGCCACGGATCGCCAACCGCCAAAACATAGCCTTTCCCAAACCTGGTTTCAGCGATAAAAACCGATTTACCGTCGCCATCAGTCAAAACAGGTTTGGCATTTTTCGACAAAATGATTGGCCCAACTTCTTTCATGTAAATCTTCTTTACGCCTGAAAATAACTGATGCTCCGGAAGATTTATTTCGGCGCCCATTTCCCAGTTGCGGTTAATTACCGGATTGAGTGACTGCGTTTGAAAACGAAACCCAAAAACTTCGGCCAGCTGGTTAAAATGCATGAATTCGCAATTCGGTCCGTCATTGGCCATCAGCAACAGCACGCCACCTTTACTTACCCATTTCTTCAGAAATTTTATATCGCCCGATTGAACGTAATTCGGGTTTGGATTTTCTTTAAGTGTGTCTGGATCTACAATGATATAAATATCAATGTCTTTCATCGATTGGCTGTTCGGAGCCGAAGAAATGGTTTTGAGTTTGGCACCACGATTCACAAACAGCTCCCCCAGCTCTGCAAAACCACTATTTTCAGTATCATCCCAGGTATAATGAAATATTTTTCCTGTTTTAGCGTGGGTTTCGTGGTTAAACCAATTGTCTAAGCCAACGCTTTTCTGTGCAAAACTTCCGGAAGTAATTATTGCCAGCAGAAAAGTAATTGTGAAAATCTGTTTCATAGGTGAAAATTATAAAATGAATTAGGGTACAATATAAACTCGAATTAGTACAGCTTCGCCTTTTTCACCATAAGCATTAGCTGCTCCGCCTTATCAGCCAACAATTCGGCTGCACGCGCTTTCGACTCTTCAATACTAACAGGTGTCTGTGCGATTGAGAAAATGGCAGTTACTCCCTGACTATAAAGCGCTTTCATACTACCGGCTACTACTCCGGCGAGGGCGATCACCGGAAGATCATATTTTCTTGCCAGTTGCGCAACGCCGCTGATAGTTTTTCCATTGGCAGTTTGCGCGTCGATTTTTCCTTCGGCTGTAAAAACCAGCGTTGCCCCGCTGATATGCTTTTCAAGGTTTGTTAATTTACTCACAGTTTCAAATCCTGAAGTTATTTTAGCATTGCAAAAAGCCAACATTCCGGCGCCCAAACCACCGGCAGCTCCAGCACCGGGAACTTCTGAAATGTTTATCCCGAATTTCTCCTGAAGTTTGCGGCAAAAATGCGACATATTTTCTTCGAGTTTCCCGATCATTTCGGCAGTAGCTCCTTTTTGCGGGCCATAAACCATGGTGGCTCCGGAAGGGCCTAAAAGCGGATTTCGGACATCGCAGGCTACTGTAATTTCAGCTTTAGAAAGTTGAGGATGTACCCCGGAATCATCTATGACACAAAGATTTTCAAGCGAACCGCCCCCTAATTCAATTGGGTTTCCGTTTTTATCCTGAAGCTTAAAACCCAAGGCCTGCGCCATCCCTGAACCGCCGTCGTTGGTGGCGCTTCCGCCAATACCAACAATAATCCGGGTAAAACCTGCATCAAGAACAGCTTTCATTAAAAGGCCGGTTCCAAAAGTCGAGGCGATCAATGGATTCCGCTCTTCCGGAGAAATTAATTCAATTCCTGATGCGGCAGCCATTTCGATGACAGCAGTTTTTCTGTCACCTAAAATTCCGTAAAACGATTGAATTGGCCTGTACAAAGCATCAACCGATGGAGTTGGTACGATCTTGCCGCCAGTAGCTGCAACCAGCGCTGCAACAGTTCCTTCGCCCCCATCAGCAATCGGGATACTGATTGTATTGGCTTCAGGATAAACACGCCCTATACCTTCGGCAATAGCCGCAGCAACCTGGGCCGACGACAAGCATTCTTTAAACGAATCGGGAGCAACAACAATTTGCATGGTTAGCTGATTAGCAAAATGATCGTCAAAAGTAAAATTTTGACAACACAAACCCTCAGTGTTCTTTTGATTGTTTTAAATAATTTTTACCATTAACGAACATTAACAACTACTTACTTTGCTATTATTAAGCCGATTACGTCGCTATTTTTTATTTTTGTCTAACTTTTTAGCAAATTAAATAAACAAAACAGGCTCAAAATCCTTTTAGTGATAAATTTAAAACGATAAAAACATGAAAACAATTATTACATTCAGCTTTTTAATAGCAACAACGTTATTGTCGCAACTTGCTCTTGCAAGTGGAACTTTCAGTATTAATCTTATACCAAAAACAGACGCGAAAGCTCTGTTGGAGATTTCAAACTATGATGCACATAAGTATGAAATCAACATTTCGAATTCATCAGGAGAAATGGTTTACTACCATGAAACCAAGGAAAACCTCACAAATCACAGTAAGCTTTTTGATTTTTCGCAGCTTGAACACGGCGTTTACAAAGTTGAGGTTAAAATTGACGGGGCATCGAACGAACAATTACTTACGATTGGGAAGAACGGAATTGAAGTAGGCAATTCGGTAAAAAAAGCCGATCCTGTTTTTAGTTTCAGCGATAATATTCTGAAAATCTCGTATTTGAACTACGGCAGTAACCAAATGGTATTGCACATTTACGAAAATAGCAGTTTGGTATGGGACAAAAATTTGAACAATGAGTTTGTGGTTCAGAAAGGATTCGATATATCGAAGCTTGACAGAGGTAATTACACGATCGTGTTCGCTTCGGGAGATGATATTTACGAATATGATTTAAAAAGGTAGAAGTGTTGACGAGTTGAATTTGGAAAGCCTGCGGAGTGTAAAAACTTCGCAGGCTTTTATTTTGATACAATTTTTTTGAGCAACCTTGTTTTTTCCTGAATATCGTCGGTTATACTAAAAACTGAAACCGTTGCGCCTGAAATGGCGTCGATACTTTTACCAACCGTAAGGGGGCGCGTACCATCGTATCCCTGAAATTGTTTCAGCCAG
>DPRM01000137.1 GCA_003537645.1 Prolixibacteraceae bacterium | reverse complement strand
GGGCGATAGTGTTGTTCTTTGTAAGTGTTTTCATTGTACTGGCCATCAGCGTGAATACGCTCGAAGAAGTTGAAGAAGAACAGTTCTCGATTTATGTGACAATGCCCACCGGCTCAACCCTCGAAAATACCGACCTTGTGGTTGCCGATGTTGAACAACGCCTTGCCGAAATAGCAGAGAAGAAAGACCTCATCTCAAAAATCCAGGAAGAAGAAGCAATTCTGACCTTTATTTTAAAAGAAGATTATAAAGAAATTGATAACCGTACCATGGGCGAAATTAAAGCCGATGTGGAGAAACGTGTTAATAATATTGCCAAAGCCGAAATCAGTCTTACTGCTCCAACTTCAAGTGCAAGTTTCAGGAGTGGCGGAGGAGGCCGTTCGGGCACGCAGGGTTTTACTGCTTTTATGGGCATTGGCACTAACCAGGAACGTGTGGTAATTAAAGGAGAGAATTTCGAGGTAATGAAAGGCGTTGCCGAAGACCTTGAATATTACATCGAAGACCTTTCTTCCATCCGCAATGTAAATGTGAATGTTTCGGATAACAGACCCGAAATTCACCTCTACTTTAACCAATTGCTCTTAAACGAATACGGTATCAATCTTGGTAATATTTCTTCAGAACTCGCCTCGTTTTCACGCGAATTTACTTCGGGTGTAAACTTTAAACAGGGCACCGAGGAATACGAAATCATCATAAAACAAAAACTTCCGGAAGGCGTTGATGAAGATAAAACCCAAAAGGGAATCGACGACCTGAGAAGACTGAAAATAAACAGTACGGCCAATGCAACCTACGATTTGCAGGATATTTCGGAGATTGTTTACGCCCGTGGCACATCGAGTATCACCCGCGTAAACCAGGAAAAACAGGTCGAACTTACCTACCGTTTCGTTGATGAGGCAGAACAATCGAAAGATTTACTTGAAGCTTACCGCCTTGAAATTGATGAAATTATTGCTTCCTACAAACTGCCCGCTGGTATTGCTGTTGAAGTAATTCACGAAGAGGACCAGTTTGAAGAGTTCTATTTTCTCATTGGGGCGGCTTTCATTCTAATTTTCATGATTCTCGCGTCAGTTTTCGAATCGGTGGTCACACCATTTGTGCTCATGTTTTCAATTCCGCTGGCAGCAGTTGGTTCGTTTATCGCATTAATTCTTACCGGTAACAGTCTGTTTAATGCCAACACGCTCATGGGCTTTCTTATTCTGCTTGGCGTGGTGGTAAACAACGGAATTATTCTTATTGACTACACCAACCTGCTGCGAAAACAGGGGCATCGCAAATCAAGAGCGCTTATTTCTGCCGGGTTATCTCGTGTACGACCAATTTTAATTACAGCAGGTACAACCATTGTTGCACTATTCCCGCTGGCAATGGGTACTGCCGAATATGTGGGCGCCATTGGAGCTCCGTTTGCCATTACAGTTATCGGTGGATTAAGTGTAAGTACCTTACTCACGCTCATTTTTATTCCTACGTTATACGGAGGAATGGAGAATGTGATTAACTGGATAAAATCGCTGAAATGGATGCTGCAGCTCGGTATGGCCATAACATTTATCATTGGGGCTCTGTACATTTATTTTAAAGTGGATACATTTATCTGGCAGATGCTCGATTTTATGCTGCTCGTGATTCTTATACCAGGTATCGTGGCGTTTGTAATGACAAGCTTACGCAACGCCAGCGCCAAAGTAATCGACGAAAACGAACCGATAAAAATTGAAGTTCGTAAGCTGGTAAAAGTGTACGACCGCGACAGCCGTTTTGTACGTGAGTGGAAATCGGGTTTAAAAATCAGGGAACGGGCAGGTTTGACAAAAACCTACAAAAAAGCCCGCGATTTTAATGACCTCATCTGGCAACTGCCACTGTTCGGATTCCTCGTATTTTTCACCTTTTTCTTCCTCGAAAGTAATTTCTGGATGTGGGTTTTCTCGCATTTCATTTATTTCTTCCTCTTCCTGCTCGTGGTTCCTGTGAGCCAGGTTTTGCAGAACAAATACGAAGCCACACAAAAACAACGCTTCCTGAAAATTAACAATTGGCTCAGGAATATTATTTACTGGATTACTCCGCTTGTTTTCCTTGCTGTATTTTTCTTCCGCTGGGATAACCTTGGGATGCTGATTTTTGTGGGTATTATCTGGCTTTTACTGCTGGCAATTTACAGTTCGGGAGAATACATTCACAAAAAAGAATTAAACATTGCGCGTATCCAGGGAAAATTCAGCGGTTTACGCCGCGGCTATTTCAACATGGTACGTCAGATTCCTGTGATTGGAAAACGCAAAAAACCTTTCAGGGCACTCAACGGAGTTTCGCTCGAAATTAATACCGGTATGTTTGGGTTACTTGGGCCTAACGGCGCAGGAAAATCGACCATGATGCGCATTATCTGCGGTATTCTTGAACAGAGTTATGGCAAAATTTGGATCAACGGACTCGACACCCAGAAATACCGCGAGGAACTACAAGGTTTAATTGGCTATTTGCCACAGGCTTTTGGCACATACGAAAACATGAGTGCATGGGAATTTCTCGATTACCAGTCCATCCTGAAAGGAATAAAAGACCAGAAAACACGCGACGAACGCATTGATTTTGTACTTAAAAGTGTACACATGTTCGACAGGCGCAACGACAAAATCGGTTCGTTCTCGGGTGGTATGAAACAACGCATCGGGATTGCACAGATTCTGCTCAACCTGCCACGAATTCTCGTGGTTGACGAGCCAACTGCCGGTCTCGACCCGCGCGAACGCATCCGTTTCCGTAACCTGCTGGTGGAACTCAGCCGCGAACGGATTGTGATTTTCTCGACCCACATTATCGAAGACATTTCGAGCTCGTGTAACCAGGTGGCGGTAATTAACCGCGGCGACCTGAAATATTTCGGCACACCCACCGACATGGTGAATATGGGGAACGGCTTTGTTTGGCAGTTTACAGTTCCGGCGAAAGAATTCGACAACATTGCCGATAAAAAGCTCATCGTTCATCACATGCGCGATGGCGAAAACATCAGGGTACGCGTGCTTTCGCAGGAAAAACCACACCCCGATGCAGTGAGCGTTTCGCCGCACCTCGAAGATGCCTACCTCTGTTTATTAAAGGACTTTGTAAAACCAACCCGAAATGAGTAAATCATCAGATATCAGAAATTCACTGATTGTTCTTGTACGNNTTCTGTTTGGCATTCCCAACTACAGGTACAAAGTGTGGCTTGTGCGGTTAATCATGATTTACATTCTGATTTTCCTCATCCTCATTCTATTTACCGGAATCTCATCGGTATTGCTTTACAGTGTAAACATTACCGAAATGGCTTACCAGCTCATGTATCCCATTGTTTTTTTAGGGTCGATGGCGTTTATGTTTTCAACCGTGATAAAAAACGGAAACGGAACTGCCGTGGTAATGGTGCTGATTGGCGTGGCCCTGATAATTTTGTCGGAAGCTGTTGAACGCACACAGTGGAATGTTTTTCTGAACCCGTTTGAGATTCCGAACAACATGAACCAGGTGATTTGGCAAAGTATCATTTTCAAAAACCGGATTTTCCTTGGCGTGAGCATGCTTGTGTTTATTTTGTATGGATTGTACAACCTGCAGAAAAGGGAAAAATTTGTGTAACAGGAGTTGTCCCGAAATTTCGGGTTCCAAAGTCCGGCATTGGTAAAGCTGCTGGTTCAGATTTAAACCTATTTTATAATCACTTTTATATTTGTTTCAATGACCATCATCCCGATTTTATCGGGTGATGGCACATTGATATATCATGCTCTGATTCGCAATCTGAAGAGTTGATATGTTTATAGAAATCTGCGACCCCCGGTTTAAAGGAGCGTTAGCTCCGAAATCTTCGTAGCACAAAACATGAATATTTGAATAGAGGGGCGTCAGCCCTGATATCTGCTAATAATGAACCTGGCAAAAACAAATACAGATTACAGGGCTACGCCCCTTATGTTTTTCATTCGAAATCCGGGTGCTACGAAGAACACAGGGCTACGCCCCTGTGCTTCATTATTTCTCCCGGTGTTTTTAGCTCCGTAGGGTAATCAACTTTTATTTAAAAAAGAGGGGCGTTAGCCCCGACATCTTCGTAGCATAAAACATGAATATTTGAATTTAGGGGCGTTAGCCCTGACATTGAACATTGTAAAATAAAGATTTCAGGGCTACGCCCCTCGCTTTTCAATAGAAATCGGCTTTCTACAAAGAACACAGGGCTACGCCCCTGAACTTTATTATTTTCTCCCGGTGTTTTTAGCTCCGTAGGACCCGCCTGCCAGCCCGACAAGCTTGGTCTGGCGGGAATGACGGAGTCGGGCAGGGCGAAATATGGGTAGCCGGGGGTGAAGCCCCCGGTTAACTCCACGATGTTCTTTTTTGTTTGGGGAAGATTTGGAGAAACCTCCAGGCCTCGCCTTTTTGTTCCGGCAACTTATGGAGAGACCTCCACGCCTCCACTTTTTGATTGGGGACCTGTGGAGAAACCTCCACACCTTCACTTTTCGGTTGGGCGACCTGTGGAGAAACCTCCACGCATCCACTTTTCGGTTGGGCAACCCGTGGAGATATCTCCACGCCTCCACTTTTTGATTGGGCAACCCGTGGAGATATCTCCACGCCTTCACTTTTTAATTGGGCGACCTGTGGAGATACCTCCACGCCCCCACTTTTTGATTGGGGAACCAATGTACTGAGTACATTACTCCACTTTTCGGTTGGGCGACCAATGTACTGAGTACATGGCTTCACTTCCTGGTTGGGGAACCAATGTACTGAGTACATGGCCTGTTTTTTACAAAAAATGGTGGTAATCCTTTCATTTTTAACCCTTCTGAAATAATCTGATACTGGTATTTTAGTAGATTTGAGAAAAATTGACCTGACATGAACTGCCAGCCACCAAAAATAAGCTCAGCTTTTAAAAATTTCCCCAAGGAATCAGGAGAAGGTTTTGTTTTGTGCATTGGGCCAACAGAAAATTTGATAAAAAAGTATAATAACTTCGTGGTATTAACTAGTTAGCAGCAAATTAAATAAAACAAAATGATACCAATATTTGAGCAAGGACATAAAGAAGGAATTGGGTACTCCTTCGATAGATTTTTGAAACGCTTCATAAGAATTTGTGAGGAGCATTTAAAAAATGGTAGAGCAAAAGCTTTTGCCTTCATTTTCTATGATTTTAATGATACCCATATAAAAAAACATATCCTTAAAGATTTAGGAGGATTTGCTCAATTAGACAGGCTTTCAGGAAAAGAATTATCAGTCTTTTATTTGAATTCAAACGACAAGGAACTATTAAATGCATTCAATGAAATTTTTATAGGTGCTTTTGAAATAAAAGGCAAATATGATTTGCCTTTTGTCCTATTTTTTAAAGTAATGGATAGCGAAGTTAGAGATATTGAAATCGTTGAATTAGAACAAACAAAATTGATATTTGCATTTAAAGAACTCTATGATATTATTGAGAATTATATTAAAAATAACAATACCAATAATTTCAAAACATCAAATTTCCAAGAATATAAACATACAAGATTCTTAAAATCAGTAAAAAAAATAGTCTTGGATAAATTTGTTCAATATTTATTTGATAAAGCAATGGAATATGCAAATCATAACTTTTTCTAATCACAAAAGAATTGATTGAATGACAAATCAAAAGGTCAATCGAAATAAAAATGTAACTGAAGAAGATTTGAATAAAGTCTTTACAAATCTGACCACTTTAGAAACTTTATTTATAAAGGAAGCAAAGCTATTTTTTCAAATAGGTGGTCAAAATGGACACCTCCATACAATGGACCTTTTTACATCGGCAATTATCAATCGTTCCATTTCCCTAATGAGAGGTTTTAGAACTCTTGCAAATGAAAACAACTACATTTCAGCAGTCCCTCTTATCCGAATTCAACTGGACAATTGTCTTCGATTTTATGCGTCTACCTTGGTCTCTGATTATAATAAATTCTTTATAGAATATCTTAAGGGAGTACACATCCGAAACTTAAAAGATGCAGCAGGTGAAAAGTTGACAGATACTTATCTTTCAAAGAAGCTGGATAAAGTATTTCCTGGACTTCACAATCTATATGTAAACACTTCCGGCCATGTTCATCTAAGTAATGAACATTCATTTATGCAAACGGAAATAGTGGCTGACAAAGAAAGGACAATTGGAACACGAATAGGTTTTTATGACTTTTTTGAAATTGATGAAAAAGTTGATTTTACATACAACATGTTTAAAGCGAGTGAAATACTTTTAGAATTAACAAGGAGTTGGAAATTTCAAAAAATGAAAGTTGAGAATAAACTAAAACAATAAAATCGAGTAGGTAAAGGGGAATTTCACCCCTAAACCTCTCACAGAACCGTGCTTGAACCTCTCGATTCACACACCTCGCTGGCGCAAATTTGTAATTTGTGCCTCAGCCTTTGGCTGAATATTCCGGGGAAATGATTCGGCAATATTTCTGAAGGTTATCGTCAGCGGGTTTGCCAGCGCCGGTGTTTCAAACAACTTACAGGATTCTTTGGGAGTGCATCAATCCCCGGGCTGAAGCACCGGGGCAATAAAAAAGAACCAACAACCAGTGGGGAAATGCCGGGGCAACTTTAAAAAACAGCAATTATTCAGCAAACGCCGGAGCCATTCAAAATTCAACCATAAATTCTTAGAAAACCAATTATGAAACGCATAAGCTGTTCAACCCTATTCATGAATAGCCCCGGTGCTTTAGCCCGGGGGACAGGGTGTCCCAATAAATCACGGTCAGCAGTCCCGAAGCATCGGGAGAAAAACCGGCCCTTCTTCTCCCGACTCCGGTCTCCGGTCTTCCGTCTTCTTTCTTCCTCCTTTCTTCAAAAAGTTTAACTTTGCCGCCTGATTGACAAGAAAAAATGGAGCAAAGAAAGATAGAAATCATGGCGCCGGTGGGTTCGTACGAATCGCTGATGGCGGCCATTCAGGGCGGTGCAGGTTCGGTATATTTTGGTGTGGAGCACCTGAATATGCGGTCGCGGTCGGTCAATAATTTTACGTTAGATGATTTGCGTAAAATTGTAAGCATTGCCTCAAAAAACAAGGTAAAAACCTACCTTACCCTCAATGTAGAGATTTTCGACGGCGAAATGCAGCTGATGCACCAGGTGGTGCAGGCCGCAAAAGATGCGGGTGTTTCGGCGGTGATTGCTGCCGATGTTTCGGTCATTCAGTTTGCGCGCTCCATTGGGTTGGAAGTTCATATTTCAACACAGGTAAACATTACAAACATCGAGGCTGTAAAGTTTTATTCGATGTTTGCCGATGTGGTGGTGCTGGCCCGCGAAATGAACCTGGGCAGGGTTTGGGAAATCAGCGACCAGATAAAGCGGGAGCAAATTAAAGGCCCGTCGGGCAATCTCATGCAGATTGAAATGTTTGTACACGGTGCGCTTTGCATGGCCACCAGCGGAAAATGCTATCTCAGCCTGCACGAGATGAACTCGTCGGCCAACCGTGGTGCCTGTCTGCAAACCTGCCGCCGTGCCTACACCGTAACCGACAAGGAAACCGGTGCCGAAATTGAAATCGACAACGAGTACATCATGTCGCCCAAAGACCTGAAAACAATCCATTTTCTGAATAAAATTCTCGATTCCGGCGTTTCGGTTTTAAAAATTGAAGGACGCGCCCGCTCTGCTGAATATGTAAAAACCACTGTGGCTTGTTACCGCGAAGCAGTTGAAGCTTATTTAGACGGAACTTTTACCGAAGAAAAAGTGGAAGGATGGAATGCCAGACTGAGTACCGTATTTAACCGCGGTTTCTGGGATGGCTACTATTTGGGGCAACGGCTGGGCGAGTGGAGCAAAAACTATGGTTCGCTGGCCACCAAACGAAAACTGTATGTGGGAAAATGCACCAATTACTTTGCGAACATTGGTGTTGCCGAGTTCAAACTCGAAACCTCGAACCTGAAAGTGGGCGACGAAATTGTTGTTTCGGGCCCTACAACAGGTGTTGTTGAAAC
>DPRM01000003.1 GCA_003537645.1 Prolixibacteraceae bacterium | reverse complement strand
ATCTGAGCTTGCGGAACAGGCACCCATTTATCTGTTTCACTAAAATTTGCTCCAGACATGAAAGATTTTCTTATCCTCAAATCGGCAGTGGCAAACCCATTCAAGATTTCTGCCATTGATTTTCCACCAATTTTGTTTGGTAAATTATCCCAGCGGCGAAGGTCAAAAAAGCGCATTCCTTCTGTAGCAAATTCAAGCCTGATTTCCCATTGAACAGCCGTCATAGCTTGTTCTTTACTGGCAAAAGAAGTATATTTTCCCACCTTATAATTAGCTGCTGGTTTTGTCCAGTCAATGTCATTGCCATTGGTTCCAGGAGCCGAATCACCCCATGGATAAAAACTGGCAGGCAGTTTGGTTGCGTTAACTTTGCCCATAACCTGGTCATTGGCAGCACGCTCACGAATAAGATTAACCAATTCCAAAGCTTTAGGAAGATCATTCTCTGAAGCCGCTATTTCGGCTCTCCACAATAGAATATGAGCATAGCGTATATACCTAAAGTTATTGGCATTCACACCCGACATCCAACCACCGGTGTTATCTTTAAACGAGCCAACTTCGGATTTTTTCAGGAAAGGTTTTGGAGCAGGCAAGTATGGCCCTCCTTCCGACTGTTTCCTGATCCATTGTGCCCCACGATTTACTCCCCAATCTTTATAAGGAATNNATCAAACATGGGCAGTCCGTTTGCATCCACTTTAAAGGCGTTCACCAGATTTTGTGAAGGTTGATGAAAACCACAACACATACCGATGTCGCCACCATGAGGCCAGTTCAAACCGATACCCATTTCACCATTATAAGAACCGTAACCGGCACCATCATTAACGCTGTTCTGAATTTCGAATATTGACTCCTTGTTGTTGTTCGTTTCTATGTTATAGTTTTGAATGAATTTCGGCATCAACTCAAATTTACCACTGTTTATGATGTTGTCGAGCAAAGGTTTAGCTTCCGCATATTTCAGATCCTGCAAATATGCTTTTGCCGCTAAAGCCATGGCAGCATATTTGGTTGGCCGTCCCAACTGTGTTCCTTGACTTTCAGGAAGGTTTTCCCATGCAAATTTTAAGTCCTCGATTATAAAGTTCANNTTAAAATAGGTAAATAATCACCATATAGCAGTCGTGCTTCAAAGTAATAGAAAGCGCGCAGAAACCTCGCTTCAGCTCTGATTTCATTAGCGGTTCCAGCGCTTATAGCACTTTTTTCTTCTGTAATTTTTAATACCCGCAAAGTTTTGTTAACCCTGTCGGCACCAACCCCGATAGCCCATCTCCATTTTTGGCCAACATATCCGTTGGTTGAAATCAATTCCCACTTTTCCACATCGTTGGCCGGAACCTGGTCCGTAACTTCCGAACCTTTGTAAGCATCGTCGGAAGCTGCTGAACCAAACGACCAGTTACTGACCGAGGCACCCCAGTCGTAGCCGAGGCCCTGTCCACCACCGCCAATAACCCCATAACAGCCGTTTAATAAGGCCTGACATCCCTTTTCAGTATAGAAAATGCTTTCTGAGGTAACCCCCCAAGGTTCTTTATTCAAAAACTCATCAGAGCATGAATTCGATATGGTCAACATAATTAATATGACCATTGCTAAAGATAGCTTTTTTATATTTTTCATTTGTTTTAAATTTAAATGTTATTGATTATTACAAGCCAAGCTGAACACCGAAGTTAATTTGTCGTGCAGTTGGCCAAGCTCCCATATCAACGCCCATATTTGAACCGGAACTATTAACTTCAGGATCAAGACCCCTGTATTTGGTAAGGGTGAACAAATTGGTAACCTGAACATAAACATGCAGGTTTTTAATTTGTGCCTTACTCAACATTGTTTTTGGCAAAGTATAACCTAATTTTAAGTTCTTCAATCGCAAGAAAGAAGCATCTTCGATATATGCAGTGGAAGGTTCCTGTGAATTGGCATGTTGGTCGAGCTTAGCAATTGGGGCATCTTTGCGCTCCGGAGTCCAGGTTTCATATAACGCCCTTTTGCTTAAACCGCCGTTGAACATCCCGTAGTCGATCCAACGTGTAACATAATTTATCATGTCATTTCCGTAACTTCCATAAAAGAAAAGGTTCATATCGAAACTACCATATCCTAAATCGAAATTCAAGCCTCCTGTTAAGTCAGGATGTGGGCTGCCAATAAATGTCCTGTCATCGGCAGTGATAACACCGTCTGGTTTACCATCGGGTCCGCTAATGTCTTTATATTTGTAATGTCCCGGAGCGTTATAGCTTGTAGTTCCAAACTTCGGATGTGCAGCAGCTTCTGCCTCCGTTTGGAAAATTCCTTCAACCACATAACCAAAGAATTCGGGATAAGCAGTGCCAACAGCATATCGTGTATATGTCTTTTGGCGATAGCTGGCTGCATCAATAGTCCGTTTTGGGTCAGTAGATAGTTTAGTGATTTCGTTTTTGTAGTGCGATAATGTTGCCGTTACATTATATCTGAATTTATCTCCAAAGGCCGTATTATTATAACCCAATTCGATATCATATCCTTTATTTTGCATTTCCCCAATATTTATATATGGAGCAGTGGCAATTCCAAGTACGTTTGGAATAGGATCCTGGAACAACATATCAGATGTTTTTCTTTGCCAAATATCGATTGAAGCCGATAAAGTCCTGTCAAAGAAAACCCCGTCAAGCCCAATGTTCAACGTTTTTGTGGTTTCCCATGATACTTCGTCGTTACCCAAGTTCCCTGGAATAAAACCTGCTGTTGCAGTGGTATTCGATCCGGTGAAGTCATAAGCCGCCTGTTGCGGGTGTGTTCTATATGTAGTATAAGAGTTGTAAAGACCCATTTGGTCATTACCGCTTACTCCATATCCTGCCCGTAATTTCAAAATATCCAATTTTTCAACTCCTGAAAGGAAAGACTCTTCGGAAATTATCCAACCTGCCGAAACTGCCGGAAATACTCCATATCTGTTTGCTTCACTAAAACGGGACGATCCATCGCGACGGACAGTTCCTTCAATATAATATTTGCTCATTAAATCGTAGTTGAAACGTAGAAATTGAGAAAACAGGGACCATTCTGATGCATTACCTGAGTTCTGTATATTACTTTCACCTGCATCTAATTGCATATATTGAACGTCTTCGGAAAAAAACTGGCTTCTGCTGCCATTCAATGATTGATAATAGTTATCAATTGCCTCTGTACCTATTACTGCACTTATTTTGTGTATGTCATTGAAAGTTGCATTGTAATTTACTGTATTTGTCCAGTTCCATTGTAAAGAATAATTGGAATCGTGGTTATGTGCATTTACTTTTGTTGGTTCTGAATGTTCAAGGTTTGGAATGGTGTACCCATTATAGTTCCACTGTGAGTAATTGTAACCGAATACAGTTTTAGCGGTCAACCCTTTCATAATTGTAATCTCGCTATAAACGTTACCCATTATTCTAACCGATTTCCCGTTGTTGTTACGGGCGCGGTAAAGCATGGCAACAGGGTTTCCTGAGTTGCCCATTTCTGAAGCCCTTGAACCAGCAAAATTACCCATAATGTCATAAACCGGGATAATAGGTTGCGAGCGGTAACCATAAGATATAACCGTTCCTTCGTCGTTATCCCCAAGGTTTCCGTGTTCATTAATATACATGGCTTGTAGTGATTCGCCTGCTTTAAACCAATCATTGAACTTTGCATCCGAATTCATTCGAAAAGTATAACGTTTAAAGTTGGTATGTTCCAAAATACCATCTTCATCCAAATAACTTCCGGAAAAAGCGTAAGTGCCATTCTTGCCACCACCAGTAACCGACAAATCATATTGTTGAACGATCGCATTTCTGTATATTTCATCATACCAATCAGTTCCTTCTTTATTGGCTTTAAAAATCAAATAATCCGGATATTTATACAACGCAGGATTAACCGATGCGTCTCCTTCCATAGCTCCGGCAGGCAAAATATAGTCCGGAATTACTGGTGTGGCTCCGCTTCCGTATTGAGCGTGATTTGGCGCTACTCCCCTGTTTTTATAGGATAACCAAACGGCATCAGCATATTCCTTTGTATTCAGCAAGTCATATTTATTGGTTGCTTTGCTAACCCCGGTTTTTAAAGAGAAATTAATACTTGGTGCCTGATTGTCGCGCCCCCTTTTAGTTGTAATAATAATAACACCATTTGCACCACGTGTTCCATAAATTGCTGCCGAAGATGCATCTTTTAAAACAGAAATCGATTCAACATCGTTTGGGTTTAGGTTGTTACCCGGGCCAACTGGAACACCGTCGATAACATACAGCGGATTTGCGTTGTTTATAGTTCCTACACCACGAATACGAATCGTAGCATCTCCTCCCGGCCTGTCTGCTGAAGTTACAGTAACACCAGAAATTTGTCCTTGCATGCGGCTCACTACGCTCGGAGCCGATGAAATTTGCATTTGTTCCTCTGAGACAGTAGAAACTGCACCGGTGAGCTCTTCTTTCAGGCGAGTTCCATAACCCACTACCACTACTTCATCCAATCCCACTATATCTTGTTTAAGCACAACATCGATTTGAGTTTGTGAGCCAATGGTAACTTCTTGAGTCATCATTCCAATGTAAGAAAATACAAGGGTTTGCGCATTATTGGGCACACTTAAATTGTATTGCCCATCGATGTTGGTAATTGTACCGTTCATCGTCCCTTTTTCCACTACCGATACGCCGGGAAGCGAAGTTCCCTGAATATCGGAAACTGTTCCGCTAATAACTTTTTGTTGGGCATACAATCCCACAGAAAATGCCATAAAAGCGGTGAGTAACCATAAGGTTATAAAACCTTTAAAGCGATTTTTTTTCATAAATTTTTAGATTTGATTTTTTAAAATAATTAAAT
>DPRM01000060.1 GCA_003537645.1 Prolixibacteraceae bacterium | reverse complement strand
CATTGTTTCAATAGGTATTTTGCTGTTCGCTTTTTCAACTGCTATTTCGTGGTCGTATTATGGCGGGAGAGCAACTATCTTTTTATTCGGGGTGAAAGGCGATATTTATTTCCGTATCGTTTATGTCATCGGATTTTTCTTCGCTTCATTTACCGATACCACTATTATCTGGACTTTATCAGGAATTACCATTGCCTTAATGACCATTCCAAACCTATTTGGAATTCTGATGCTTCACAAGGAAATGAAATCAGAAGTTAGTTTGTTCTGGAAAGAATGGACGAACAGATTTCCGGGAGAAAAAGTGCCAAATGATTAAATAAGTTCATGATTTCTTATTCATTGTTTTATATCTTGATTGTATTGGAATTAAAGTTTCAAAATTAATGGTACTTGAAACTTCGATTTCCTTCGTACTTTTGCACCCGTAATAAAAAGGTATGGAACTGGTTTATCCTGAAAATTTTGAATCGAAGATAGGATTTGATAAAATCCGTGAATTGCTGAAGGGTCGCTGCCTAAGTGATTTGGGTAAAGAGTTGGTAGATGAAATCCGCTTTGTCAGCAATTTTGACCGGCTGAAGGAAGATCTTTCGCTGGTGAACGAATTTGTAATTATTCTCCGCGAAATGGAGAATTTTCCTACCAGTTATTATTTCGATCTCCGTGAGGCGCTTGTAAAAATCAGGATTGAAGGACGTTTCCTTGAAATTCAGGAATTATTTGACCTGAAACGTTCGCTTGAAACAATTTCAGGAATTGTTAGGTTTCTGAAGCAAGCCAAAGATGAACAGTTTCCCTGCCTGAAAAGATTATTGGCCAATGTTCAGGTTTATCCGTATGTGATTGAACGGATTGACAATATCCTGAACAAATACGGAAAAATAAAGGACAATGCTTCGCCTGAATTGGCGCGTATCCGCAAAGAATTGATCAGCAAACAATCTGGAGTTTCGAAACGCCTGCAAGCCATCCTGAAAAAAGCGCAGGACGATGGTTTGGTCGAAGACGACGCCTCGGTTGCTATCCGCGACGGACGTGCCGTGATCCCAGTTGCTTCAGCCTTTAAACGCAAGCTGAACGGAATCGTACACGACGAATCATCCACCGGAAAAACTTCGTACATCGAACCTGCTGAAGTGGTTGAGTTAAACAACCAGATTCGCGAACTGGAATATGCCGAAATGCGCGAAATCGTTCGCATTCTGACAATCTTTTCCAGCGATATTCGTCAGTATATACCTGATTTAATGTTGGCTTACGAGTTTTTGGGAAAGATTGATTTTATCCGCGCTAAAGCCATTTATGCCAACGATATCAACGGCATTAAACCATACATGGAAAACAAATGCCAGCTGGAGTGGGAGGGGGCTGTTCATCCGTTGCTGATGCTGGCTTTGCGCCGTGAAAACCGCAAAGTGGTTCCGCTCAATATCACGCTCACGCCTAAAAAACATATTTTGCTGATTTCGGGACCCAACGCGGGTGGAAAATCGGTTTGCCTGAAAACGGTTGGTTTGCTGCAATACATGTTGCAGTGCGGTTTGCTGATTCCGGTGAAAGAAAATAGTGTGACCGGCGTTTTCGAGAAACTGTTCATTGATATTGGTGATGAACAATCGATTGAAAATGACTTGAGTACCTATAGTTCTCATTTGATGAACATGAAGTTTTTCCTGAAGAATTCGAATGAAAAGACCTTAGTGTTGATCGATGAATTTGGAACAGGAACGGAACCAATGCTTGGCGGTGCTATTGCCGAATCAATTCTTTCACAACTTGATCAGATGAAGACTTTTGGCGTAATTACCACTCATTACACCAATCTGAAACATTTTGCATCTTCGTCTGAAGGAATTGAGAATGCTGCCATGATGTACGATTCAGCCAAAATGGAGCCATTGTTCCAGCTTGATATTGGAAAACCGGGAAGCTCATTCGCGTTCGAAATCGCACGGAAAATTGGCCTTCCGGAGAGTATCCTTCAGATGGCAACCGAAAAGATCGGGAAAGACCACATTAATTTCGACAAACATTTACGCGACATTGTGCGCGACAAACGATACTGGGAAACCAAAAGGGAGAAAATTCGGAAAGTTGAGAAATCGCTCGACGAACTGGCCGGAAAATATGAAACAGATTTGGGTCAACTCGAAAAACAGCGCAAAGAGATTTTGCTGAAAGCCAAACAAGAAGCCGAACGTATTTTAGCTGAAGCCAACAAACGCATAGAAAATACCATTTTTGAAATTCGCGAAAGTCAGGCGGATAAGGAAAAAACTAAACAGATCAGGGCGAAACTGACTGAATTTAAGCTTGAAGTTCAGGAAAGCGCTGATGTCCCTGATGAATTTATCGATAAAAAGATTCAGAAACTAAAGGAAAAAGAATCGCACCGAAATGAGAAACGTGCCGTCAGGAAAGAAACAGTGCAGAAAGTAATTGTTCAGGAACCTGAAGTTTGGAAAATTGGCGACAAGGTTTTAATGACCGGAAACCAAAATGTAGGTGAAATTCTGGAATTGAATGATAAAAATGCGGTAGTCGCCTTTGGTCAGCTTCGCACGTCGGTGAGCCGCGAAAAGCTTCAGAAAATAACAAACAATGAAGCAAAAAAGGTACAACGAACTTACAATCAGACTTTGCCGAATATTAACAAAGGTTTGAGTGAAAAACGACTCAATTTCAAAACAGAAATTGATGTTCGCGGACAACGTGGTGAAGAAGCGGTACAGACTATTCAGGCTTTTATTGACGATGCCATTATGCTCGATTTTAGCGAGTTGCGAATTTTGCACGGCAAAGGGAACGGTATCCTGAAAGAAATGATCCGAAACTATTTAAAGTCGGAACCCATTGTCAAATCTGTTCGCGACGAACATGTACAATTTGGCGGAGCGGGAATTACGGTGGTGGAACTTGGATGAAAAGTGGTCGGTGTTCAGTCTCGGTTTTCAGTGAAAAACTTCGGAACGGCATTGGATTTCAGCCCTGAAAGGGCGCGATATCAATAACCCGGGGCAACGCTCCGGGTATAAAATAAAAGTTAAAAACCGTCTGCGGAAGTGAATAGAAAAAAGCGATAAATTCATTTCGGACGAAATTAGATTTAGCCATTAAAATCGGAAAAAAATTACTGTTGAAATTTAAATTGAATAAAATAAATACCATATCCAGATGATTAACGAAAAATTAGATAAACAACTGATTGAAGTCCTGAAGGAAAAAGGGTTTACTGAATCCACCGAATTGGAACAGATTTGTATTCCGCGCATTAAAAGTGGACGCGATCTGATGTGCATTGCCCCGAAAGGCACCGGAAAAACAATTAGTATAGTTGTAAGTGTCCTTCATCGCCTGAAAGCTTCTTTAAATGATGTTCCGAGGGCGCTTGTGGTTGTTCCGAATAAGGATAAGGCGCTGGAAATGAAAGCGGAATTTGAACGCCTTGGTGAATACACCGATCTGCGCATCAACACAGCTTGCGACAATGAAAAAATTGATGACCAGAAAGACAAGGTTTACATGGGTTCGGATGTGGTTATTGGAACTCCCAAAAGGTTGAACCAACTGTATTCGTTGTACGCGTTAAATCTTGCAAGTATCAGGATATTTGCCATCGACGATGCCGAATCGGTCATCAAAAACATCAATTATCCGCAAATCGACCGGCTGTCGGAAAGTATGCCCAAAGCGCAAAAAGTTGTTTTTGCAAGTGAATTTACCGAATGGCTTGAGCGCTTTTCCAACGAATTTATGAACACCCAGGAGGTAATTGAAATTGAGGAAAATGAGGCTGATGCAGAACCTTCCGAAGAATAAACTGTTTTACATTTTTAATTTTTTATTCTGAAACATGCGCCTTACCTTTTTGATTTTCTTCACTATTGTAATCCTGATTTATCTTTCATCAAACTTTTATCTTTTTGTACGCGGACTTCAGGTTTTTTCACTGAACCCAACAATGAAAAGAACCTTTATTGTCGGGTTCTGGACTTTGGTGCCAATGTTTATATTGGGTTCAGTTCTCGAACGTACTTTTTCTTCCGCCTTCAGCGAATGGGTTTACCGGATTGGTGCATTCTGGTTGGCTTTCATGCTGTATTTTACAATTGCAGCAGTATTGATTGATCTGGTTCGGATTGCCAATTATTTCTTTCATTTTCTGCCAGCATTTTCTGCAATTATGAAGTTGCGGCTTGGGCTCATTGTTGTTTCATTGGTTTCAGTAATCGTAATTGCAGGCCACATCAATGCATTGTGGATCAATGTAAAAGTAATTCCGTTGACCATTCATAAAAAGGTTTCAGGAGCTTCTGAAGTTAAAATTTTGCTGGCTTCTGATATTCATTTGGGCGCATTGATCGGCGAACGGCGTGAGATGCGTTTACTTGAAATTATACGTGAACAAAAGCCGGATGTCGTTTTACTTGCCGGAGATTTGGTCGATGGCGAAATTGCTCCGGTACTCCGGAAAAATCTTGGCCGGCACATTCAGGAAATAAGCACTATGTTTGGTGTTTATGCCATTTCAGGAAACCACGAATACATTGGTGGAATTGATAAGACTTTGCCTTACCTAAAAAGTATAAATATCCGGATGCTACTTGATGAGGTAATCACATTGCCAAACGGAATTCAGTTGGTTGGAAGGAACGATATTTCATCAGGAAATGGGGCAAACGCACGAAAATCGCTTGCCGAACTCACATCGGGTTTAGATTTTTCAAATCCGGTGATCGTGTTGAACCACCAACCTTACAATTTGCAGGAGGCCGTTGATGCCAAAGTTGATCTTCACCTTTCGGGGCATACGCACAACGGACAGCTTTGGCCATTCAATTACCTGATAAAGAGTATTTTTGAGCTGAGTTGGGGCTACCTAAAAAAGGCCGATACCCATTTTTATGTGTCTTCGGGCTATGGAAGCTGGGGCCCACCCGTTAGAACAGGTAACCGGCCCGAAGTGGTGGTTTTTAAACTGAAGTTTGATGAATAGTGGATATTTAAATTCAAACTACTACCTTAGTAATCTGATCTCCTAAAAAATAAACACATGCAAGGGACAATATCAAATAAATTACTGCTACTAAAGCCAATTTTTCAATTGCATAAAGTTGAAAAGGCGTATTTATTTGGTTCTGCGACAACTGATAATTTCTCTGCAAAAAGTGACATCGACTTATTAATTACATTTCAGGAAAACATTGACCCTCTGGAAAAGGGTGAATTGTGGTGGTCGCTATATGATTCGTTAAGGATACATTTTAATCGTGAAGTTGATCTGATTACTGAAAGTTCCTTGAAAAATCCTTATTTCATTGAAGAAGTAAACAATACAAAGCAGTTGATTTATGGATAATCGGGAAAAGAAATATTTGTTTGATATTCAGACTTGTATAGGTAATATCGATAGTTATATAGGTGATCCTAAATTGTTTGACACGTTTGAGAAGAACCAGATGCTTCAGGATGCAGTCGAGCGAAATCTTGAAATCATTGGAGAGGCCATAAATCAATTATTAAAAATCAATCCTTCGATTCCTATCTCAAATGCAAGACGTATTGTCGATGCCAGAAATAAAATTATTCATGGCTATGATTCTTTGGAACCTGTAAATATTTGGGCAATTGTTATCAATCACTTACCAACTTTAAAACAAGAAGTTACTGGATTGCTTAACGGGTAATCAAAGCCACTCGCTGATAATAATTCTACAATAACCTACCATCCATATCCTCCCTGTCATATTCCGGCAACAGCGGAAATTTAACCGGTTTCCCATCACGCTGTGAGCGGTAAATGGCTGTAAACAATTCAACCGTTTTGCGGCCTTCTTCAGCAGTTACCAGCGGTTGGCGATCATTTATAATAGCATCTTTAAAATCTTCCAGTTGCTGTCTGAAATACCAGGTCATGGCATCCACCGAATGAAATTCATCGCTGTCAGCTTTGTTCCATTCTTCCAGTTGGTTTTCTTCGCCCGGAACTGTCCATAAATCGAGTTTGGGAGCTTCGGCGATGGTGGTTTTTCCGGCGATAAACATAGCGCCACCTTCGGGTTGTGAACCTACAGTTGCACCATTGCTTCCGTGAATATGCACCTTTCCGTAGATTCCGGGCTTTTGAGAGTTGCTCACCAGAATATTTCCCAGACCGCCATTTTTGAACCGGATGATTGCAACAGCCGTGTCTTCCACTTCAATGTAAGGGTGATTGATGTTGCTCCAGTAGCCAAAAACTTCGTCGATATCGCCCATCATCCATTGCAGCAAATCTAGTTGGTGTGGCGACTGGTTGACCAAAACACCACCGCCCTCCATTTTCCACGATCCGCGCCATGCATCGCCCTCAAAATAGGAGCGGTCGCGCCAGCCGAGCATCTGAATCGTTCCCAGTGCCGGAGTTCCTATCTTTCCTTCGTCGATGGCTTTTTTCATGCGAACTATGGGTTGATACCATCTGCGCTGGCTGATAACTCCTGTTTTGCGTCCGGTTCTGGCAGCAACTTCTATTATCCTGTCACAGTCCTGCAAAGTTGAAGCAAGTGGTTTTTCAATCAGCACATTTGCCCCGGCTTCCATGGCCTCAATAGCAGGATCGGCATGGTATGGATGCGCTGTACAAACTACTGCCATCTGAATATTTTCAGCCTTTATCATTTCCTGAATCGAAGAATAAGCTTTCACGCCATATTCGTCAACAAACTTTTGTGCCGATTCAGGAGTCCGGCTCCAAACAGCCTTGAAGTTCAGGTCAGGTATTTGCAAAATGGCTTTGGCATGTAAATGTGCAATTTTTGCACAGCCTATAATGGCGACATTGATGGGCATGGTTTTATTTGTTTAATATTTGAATTGAAATTAGTTATAGTTTAGTCATTGTGTGGTCATTCAATAGTCGAAGAGCGACTCTTACTATCAATGACGTGAAACAAATGACAATTAAATGACTATTGAATGACATCCATTTTCATGGTTTCAGAATTACCTTCATCAGTCCGGCTTCTTTGTTGTAAAGACGTTGAAACCATACGTTTCCTTCGTCTAAAGGTGCAACTTTGCTGATGAGTTGATCAACTTTTATTTTTCCTGAAGCAATGAGTTCAAGGCAAAGTGGATATTCCCCGGCAGAGGCGCATGAACCCTGAACTTTCAGTTGGCGGGTCACCACTTTTTGAAGCGGAAATCTGACTTCCGGAGCCAAATTGCCAACCAAAGTTACAGTACCGCCTTTTCGGGCGCAATCAACTGCAAGATTGATCGTTGCCTCAATGCCAACCACTTCAAAAACAATGTCAGCACCACGATTTTCAGTTTTATTCAGTACCTTTTTGATCAATTCAGGATCGCTTGATTTTATTGTCAGATTAGCGCCCAATTCACCAGCCAATTTCAGTTTTTCATCCATCAGGTCAATGGCGATTACTTTTCTGCAACCGGCAGCTTTCAAAGCCTGAATGCAAAGCAAACCGATCATTCCACAGCCAATAACAACGGCAGTATCATTTGCCTGAACCGAACTGATGGCTGCTGCATGAACAGCTACAGAAACAGCTTCGATCATTGCTGCCTGCTCAAAACTGATGTTTTCAGGAATAGAATATAAGATGTGAGCCGGAACTGCCACAAATTCGGCAAAGGCTCCGTTCTGGCGGTATTCGTCGCACGAAACGCCCAGCACACGACGGTTGTCGCATAAATTGATATCGCCGCGTTTGCAGTAAAAACACTCTCCGCACGAAATGGTCGAATCGAATGTTACCCGATCGCCGATTTTCCAGTTTTCAACAGTTTCACCCAGTCCGGAAATGGTTCCCGAAGCTTCGTGACCCATGATGACCGGTGGTTGGCGGCGACCAGTGCTGCCGTCCATCCCGTGCACATCGCTTCCGCAAATGCCACAGGCTTGTACTTTTATCAGTACCCAACCGGGTTTTACCTCCGGAATTTCAGTATCCCGAATCTTAAACTCATTGTATTTTTCCAGAACAAGTGATTTCATATTATTTGTTTTTTGGATATCCATAATATTAACCAATGTCATCAAAGTCATTCAATTGTCATTTGGTAGTCATTAAGTTGGAAGAAAATGACAACCGAATGACAATAAATGACCATAACTGACTGACACAAAATGCCAAATAGGTATTTTAACGGACAATCATATTTTGTTTTCTCTTCCGAAAGGTATAAAAAGTAACAATGCATTCACGACAAATCCTGAAATCAGCACATATTGGCCGGTTTCGAGGTAGTTAAATGTCGTCATCAGTTTGCCGGATAATGCCAGAACGCCTCCGGAAAGCATGGCCGCAATGCTAAACCGTTTGTTATAAGGCAAATTGAAAAGTGCAGCGATCATCGGAATAATAAATGCACCCGAATAAAACGAAAGTGCAAGCAAAAGTGATGAAACGATGGAAGTCACTTTCAGGGAAATTAGCATACTTAAAACTCCGACTGCAATTAAAAAAAGTTTGGTTTGGCCGAATGATTTCTGATTGTTAATGTCTTTGTGAAACAGTTCGCTCAAAATCATGGAGGTGGTGAGCAGGGTAGTGGAGGCCGTTGAAAGTACCGCAGAAATAAGCGCTGCGACCAGAATCCCGGATGCCCATTCAGGCAAATAGATATTGGCCAGATTAATCAGTGCCGAGCTGTTTTGTGCGCCCTGATGAAATGTGGCCGCATACATTCCAACGTAGGAAAGCACAAATGCGAACGGAATCAGAATTAAAGCAACTATCAAAACACTTCGGAAAGCCGTCTTTGAATCTTTAGCGCAAAATACACGCGAATAAATATCGGGACCGACAACAAAAGTGCTTGAAAATGTGAGAATCAGAATGAACAGATCGAAGGGAGAATAGTGCGCATTGAACGGAAAATGACTTGCAAAATCGGGCAGTGCCGGAAGTCGATGTGCGGGTATCATGATCGCGGTAAGAATAACTCCTGCCAATATGAAAAAAGCCTGGAACAAATCGGTTTTCATGATTGAAACCTGACCGCCAATGTAGGTGTAAACGATNNCCTGCAATAATTTGAGCTGCAACAATTCCGAGCCAGGCAATTGGAATAATGACTGAAGTGACTTTGCGGGCCGATTCGCCGTAATACTGGCCGATGAGCTCGGGCAAGGTAAATTTACCTTTTGAGTAAACTTTCCTTACAATCGGAAGTAATCCGAACAAACCTAAACTGGCAGCCAGAATGTACCATGCTGATGCCCACGATTGGCTCTCTGCCAATCCAATCGTTCCAAGAATAGCCGATCCGCCCAGAATGGTGGCAAGCAAACTTCCGGAGATCTGCCAAATACCCGTTTTTTTTCCTGCCAGAAAATAGTCAAACGGAGTTTTGATTTTCAGGTACGAGTGAATTCCAATCAGAAAAAGGATTAAAGCGTAAACAATCAGGATGATAGACTTCATTAAAGGAATATCATATTTTCTAACTTTCGGGTGATTGATTTTTTTCAATGCATTCGGTCATCACTTCATCCTGTAAATGAGAGACCCAGCTTATGATGTTTATTCTTTGTGTTTCTAAATTCATAAATTCAATTGTTTAGTTCCTGCTACAAATTTAACGTTTTTGTACTCGATGCTATTACAGGATGGTTTTAATTTTAATTGCAAAACTTTTCTCTTCTGGAATTCTTTGTGCTCAAAAACATTGTATCAACATTCATTTAAATTTATAAATTTGTTCCGTTATCGCACACGGAAATTTATAATCTAAATCAAAAACCAAATTAACACATGAGAAAATTTCAAATTTTACTCTCCCTATTGTTGTTAACTATAACAGTTTCAGCAAAAAGTAAAGACGGCTGGCAAGCGCTTTTTAACGGTAAAAATCTGACCGGCTGGCATCAATTAAATGGCCAGGCAAAATACCATGTCGAAAAAGGAGAAATTGTAGGTACAACTGTTGCAAACACTCCAAATTCGTTTTTAGCTACCGATATAAATTATGGGGATTTCATTCTTGAACTAGACTTGTTGGTGGCTAACGAAATGAATTCAGGAATTCAGTTCCGCAGTATCAGCAATCCGGAAGTGATGAATGGTCGTGTTCACGGATATCAATGTGAAGTTGATCCTTCGGCGCGGGCCTGGAGTGGCGGTATTTACGACGAAGCCCGTCGCGGATGGCTTTATACAGGCGAATTAAATCCTGCTGCCAAACCGGCTTTTAAATTAGGTGAATGGAATCATTACCGCATCGAGTGTGTTGGCAGCAGTATCCGCACCTGGGTGAACGGTGTGCCGGTGGCTTATGTTCTCGACGATATGACTTCGAGCGGATTAATTGCACTTCAGGTTCACTCTATCGGGAAAGATGTTCAGCCCGGGCAACAAATCCGCTGGAAAAATATCCGTATTAAAACTACCGGTTTAAAAGCTACTGAAACGGCAGACGTTTTTGTTGTGAATTTATTACCCAATACTCTCTGTCAGGCAGAAAAGACACAGGGATGGAAAATGCTTTTCGATGGAACAACAACAACTGGATGGAAAGCTGCCGGTCAGGATAAATTTCCTTCAGAAGGATGGAAAGTGGAAGAAGGAACCATGATGGCTGTTGCAAAAGTTAAAGGTACTGACATCGTTTCTGAAGAAAAATTCTCGGCTTTCGAATTTCAGTTCGAATTTAATTTTGCTGAAGGTGCCAACAGCGGTGTGAAATATTTTACCGGAAACGGAGGACCTTCTATTGGTTTGGAATATCAGGTGCTTGATGATAAAAAACATCCGGATGCCAAAATGGGCGTAGTTGGAAATCGCACAATGGCATCACTTTACGATCTGATTCCGGCGGATAAACAGGATAGGTTCATCAAACCCGCAGGTCAATGGAATATTGGGCGCATTGTGGTTTATCCTGATAATCGTATCGAACATTGGCTGAATGGCATGAAAGTAGTTGAATATGTGCGTGGTTCGAGCATTTACAAAGCATTGGTGGCACGCAGTAAATATGCTGAATTCAAAGATTTTGGCATGGTAAAGGAAGCCCCAATTATGCTTCAGTACCATCAGGATCAGGTACAATTCAGAAGCTTAAAAATCAGAAAACTTTAATAAACTAAAATCGATAAACCATGAGTACAAATCGTAGAGAATTTATTCGCAATGTTGCTGTTGGTGCTGCCGGAATTACCATCGGAGGAATGGCCACTGGATTTAGCGCAAAGAGTTATTCGCGCATTGTTGGTGCCAACGATCGCCTAAGTGTGGCGCTAATGGGCTGCGGACGCCGTGTAGGTGCTTATTATGCATCACTTCAGGACAAAAATAACAATGTGGATGTGGCCTACATTTGCGATGTAATGAAAAAGCAGCGCGACAAAGTAGGTAAGGATCTGAACGGGAAAGTTTCAGGAAAAGCCAAATTAGTGAACGATATTCATGAAATCTGGAACGACCAGAGTGTTGATGCTATTTTCAACGCGACTCCTGATCACTGGCATGCTCCGGGCACCTGGCTGGCAATGCAGGCCGGCAAACATGTTTACATTGAAAAACCATGCAGCCACAATCCGCGCGAAGGTGAACTGCTTGTAGCTTTTACCAAAAAATACGGTAAAGTGGTGCAAATGGGCAATCAGCAACGCTCTTCCAAAGAATCGCAGGAAATTATTTCTGAAATTCACAAAGGAGCGATTGGTGATGTTTACAAGGCAGTTGCATTCTACGCAAATACCCGTGGCGAATGTCCGGTGCCTAAAAAAGCACCTGTTCCAGAAGGATTGGACTGGGAACTTTTTCAGGGACCAGCTCCGAGGGTCGAATACATGCACGACATTTGGGATTACAACTGGCACTGGTACGGATGGAATTGGGGAACTGCCGAAACCGGCAACAACGCCACTCACGAACTGGATATTGCACGTTGGGCACTTCAGGTAAAATATCCGGATTACGTTGAATGTGAAGCGGCTAAACGCCATTTCCTGAACGATGGATGGGAAATGTACGACACTATGGATGCAACGTTCCGCTTCCCCGGAAATAAAGTAATCAAATGGGATGGAAAAAGCCGCAACGGACATAAAACCTACGGATCGGATCGTGGAACAATTATTTACGGAAGCGAAGGTTCTGTTTTTGTAAATCGCGAAGGGTACACACTGTTCGACCGTAGCGGCAAAAAGGTGAAAGACAGCAAATCATCGGGAAGCGAAGCCGGAACTGCTCTTGGAGGTGGTGGCGACATGACTGACGGACACGTTGCAAACTTTTTTAATGTAATTCGCGGAACTGAAACCAAACTCAATTCTCCAATTGAAGAAGGCGCTATCAGTCAAATGATGACCCACTATGCCAATATTTCATCGCGTATCAACAAATCGTTCAAAGTTGACAGCCAAACCGGCCGGATTTTAGACAAGGATGCTATGAAACTTTGGGGACGCGAATACCATAAGGGCTGGGAACCTCCAAAATTGTAGTTCAATCAAATATCTGAATAAATAAAAAAAGACCAGAAATTCTGGTCTTTTTTTATTTATATTACTAAATGTCAGCCCCTTGGGATGCAATTTATTTTATAGTGTTTTTGTTTTAAGCATAATCTAAATCGTCGTCGTCAGAATTATAATCAAGTTCGTTAGGATTTTCATCTGAAAAATCGTCATATATCGACAATCTTTTTTTAGAGCTCTTGTCCTTCTGTAATTTAGGTCCTTTAATTGTATCGCCATCTGTTTTTAAAGAGAGAACCCCTTTCTTAGTAATTTTCAGATTCTTGTTTGTTTTCATTTCAGAAAATCTAAAAGTTTGATAATTAAGATTTTAAAAGTTTATAAAAAGTTTTATTATTTGATTGTTAAACTATGAAAAAATAAATAAATATTACAATCTTTTTTTTGAAAAAATAATTTTCATTTTTTTGAGTTACTGATAATGTGTTTATTATGGTTGATATGAAAAAATGAGATAAACTAAAATACGACAAAAAGGGCTAAAAGTTTCCAAAGAAAATTGAAGCCATAGAATAAATTATAAATTCGTTCCAACAATTTGATTGATATGAAAATCCGCCTTATTCTAATATTTGTATTACTTAGCGGCTCTTCTTTCTCGCAAAGCTATTCAACAAACAACAAAAAAGCGATCAAGCTTTTTGAACAGGCTAAACAGGCCTCCGCAAACTATCTGTATGGCAAATCACTGGCAATGTTGGATGATGCCCTTGCTTTAGATCCTGATTTTCTGGAAGTTTACCTGATGAAATCGGATATTTATCAGGAAATGGACTCTGTTTCTTTGCAAATTAAATCGCTTGAATCTGCTATACGAATTAATCCGACTCTGTTTCCAAAAATGTATTATTCGCTTGGAAATGCCAGTTATCGATCGGGTTATTATCAAAAAGCTGTTGAATCCTTCAGGAAATATCTCAGTTTTGCCGGTGAAAAAGGAACTTTTGCTGATAGAGCTAAGCAAAGTATTGAAAAATGCAGAGGTGCCGAAAAGCTATTAAAGCAACCTGTACCTTTCGAATCGGTAAATCTTGGGCCAAACATTAATTCGGCAAACGACGATTATTGGCCAAGTATAACCATTGATGGAAATACGATTATTTTTACACGCTTAGCTGATACTTTTAATCCAACCGGACAAGGCCAGCTCATCGCTCAGGAAGATTTTTACACTTCGAAACTGGTAAATAATGAATGGCAGCCAAGTGAACCTCTTGCTTCAATAAATACAATTTACAATGAGGGGGCGCAATCAATTTCGACCGACGGTAACTTGTTATTTTATACTGCCTGTAACAGAAACGATGGTTTTGGCAGTTGTGATATCTATTTTTCGAGAAATGATTGCGGCGTTTGGTCGCTGCCACAAAATGCGGGCGAACCAGTAAATTCGCCTGCGTGGGAATCACAGCCTTCGATTTCGGCCAATGGGGAATCGCTTTATTTTGTGAGCAGCCGTCGCGGAGGAAAAGGCGGTATGGACATCTGGAAATGTAAATTGCTGGCTTTTACAAAAAATGGATTACCTGTTTGGGGCGATGCGGTCAATCTTGGCGATTCTATTAACACTCCCGGAAACGAGATGTCGCCGTTTATACATTCCGATGGGAAAACTTTATATTTTGCATCCGACTACTGGCCCGGAATGGGCGGTTTCGATATGTTTTACAGTCGATTAAAAAATGATTCCGTATGGACAAAACCTCACAATATTGGTTACCCTATTAACTCTTTCAAAGACGAGCAGGGTTTGATTGTGGACGCATCGGGAAAAAATGCATATTATTCATCCGATCGGCCAGGCTCGCAGCGAATGGATATTTATTCGTTTGAATTGCATCAAAAAGCCCGGCCAACCGCGGTTTCGTACATAAAGGGCAGGGTGAGGGATGCTGTTTCGGGGCAGCCGCTCAATGCCAAAGTCGAGTTGGTTGATCTTGGCAATTCAACTTCAGTAATAAAAACAGAGTCGTGCGACGAAAGCGGCGAATTTTTAATGTGCCTTCCACTTGGAAAAGAGTATGCTTTCAATGTTTCGAAGGAAGGATATTTATTCTATTCGCAGAACTTTCAGATGAAAGAACGGATGGAAATAATTGATCCTTATATACTTGAAATTAAGCTAAACGAGATAGAAGTTGGCGGTTCGGTAGTTCTTCGAAATGTATTTTTCAATACCGGATCGTATGAATTATTGCCCCAATCGAAGGTTGAACTTCAACGACTGATCGATTTTCTGATTACGAACAAGTCTTTATATATCGAATTGGAAGGTCATACAGATAATGTTGGTGGCGAAGATATGAACCGGAAACTTTCTGAATCGCGGGCAGAAGAAGTGTACAAATACCTGATTAATACCGGAATTGAAAAATATCGGATGACTTTCAGGGGATTTGGGTATTCGCAGCCTATAAGTTCGAACGAAACAATTGAAGGGCGCGCTTTAAACCGCAGGACGGAGTTTAAGATTACCCGAAAATAGTTTACCTAAGTCCGTTCTTGTAAAAGCATTCCCTGTATTTCATGTCTTCCACCAGAATATGATGTGAGATCCAGGTTTTCAGAAAGTTGATTAATTCGAAAGAGGAAGTTAGTTTTCCCAATTTGGCATCCGACTTCATCGAGGCAATCTTTTCAATAAAACCCTGATGCTCTTTTATATGCACTGCTGTTTCGGCATAATTGAATTGCTTAAAGAAAAACTGTTCTTTGTGAAAATGCATCACCGCATATTTTTCTAATTCAGCAATAATCTGAATGGTAGCAGATACTGCCTGTCCTGCATTCAGCGCATCAAACAGTTTATTTAGCAGCTTGAAAATTTCTTTGTGCTGATCGTCGATTGATCGAAATCCGACACTATATTTTTGTTCCCATTGGTAGCCTTGCATGTACTTTCAAATTAAAACTCAAAGCAAATTATTTTTACCGGAATTCCGTTGTTTTTTTTGCCTTCTACATGTTTTTAAATCTGGAAATCGAGATTGAAGCGCAATGGCTCATCTAAATTATATGGCGTTGCCTGATAGACGTAATAGTTTAACCAGTTGGAAATTAGAAGATTGGAATGACCTCTCCACCGCATTACCGGTTCTTTGGCCGGATCGTTGTCGGGATAATAATTTGCCGGAATATTTATCGGAAGGTTTTTCTTTAAATCGCGCTTGTATTCTGTGTCCAGGGTAAATCTTGAATATTCTGAATGACCTGTAATAAAGAACTGTCGTCCATCGTGAGTCATCACCATATTTACTCCTGATTCGTCCGATTTCGAAGCGATCTTTAATGCCTTAATCTTTTCAATATCAGATTCTCTAACTTCGGAATGGCGCGAATGAGGTACAAAATATTCATCATCAAAACCCCTGAAAATTGGTAGTGTATTGTTTATATTCCTGTGCCTGAAAACTCCAAACATTTTATCAGGGAGCAAATATTTAGGAACGCCAAAGAAATGGTATAATCCTGCCTGTGCCGCCCAGCAAATAAACAACGACGATGTAACATGCTGTTTCGACCATTCAAAAATATCGGTTAACTCTTTCCAATAGGTAACTTCCTCAAAAGGAAGCATTTCGACTGGTGCTCCGGTAAAAATAATTCCATCGTAATTGTGCGATTTCAGCTGGTCGAAAGTCTTGTAAAAAGCTTTCATGTGAACATCCGAAGTATTTTTTGACTGATGTCCTTTCATACGCAGAAACTCAATTTCGATCTGCAGCGGAGTATTGGAAAGAAGCCTTATCAAATCGGTTTCAGTTGTTATTTTGACAGGCATCAGATTGACAATGATTATTTTTAACGGACGAATATCCTGATGAGCTGCACGCGATTCGTCCATTATAAATATACTTTCTTTCTCGAGCAATTCAACTGCAGGCAATTGATTTGGAATATTAATTGGCATAATATCAGTAGTTTAATTTATAATACCGGAATCTCTTGTTGAAGCAGAGATTCCGGTAAAAGTGTTGCAAAATTAACCAATTTGGCCTAAGGCCTGATCAAAATCGGCAATAATATCGTCGATATGTTCGAGACCAACAGAAACGCGCAATGAGGATGGATGAACTCCTGCTGCAATTTGCGCATCTTCTGACAGTTGCGAGTGAGTTGTTGCCGATGGCTGAATAATCAGCGTTTTGGCATCGCCCACGTTGGCCAAATGACTGACCATTTTCAGGCTGTCAACCAGTTTGGTAGCGCTTTCTTTGTCGCCTTTCACATCAAAAGACAAAACGCCGCCAGCGCCATTTTTCAAGTATTTTTTTGCCAGTTCGTACGATTGATTTCCTTCCAGTCCGGGGTAATTTACACTGGCCACTTTCGGATGACTTTGGAGCCATTTTGCCAGAGCAAGTGTATTCTGAATGTGGCGTTCCATGCGTAGCGACAAGGTTTCAAGTCCCTGAAGCAACAAAAATGAATTAAACGGGCTCTGCGAAGGACCAATATCGCGCAAACCTTCAACACGGGCTTTGATGATAAAAGCGATGTTGCCGAATGGGCCATCGAAATTAAAAATGTCCCAGTATTTCAGGCCATGATAGCCTTCTGAAGGTTCAGTAAAACCTGGGAATTTACCGTTGCCCCAATTGAAGTTTCCACCATCAACTATTACTCCGCCAAGAGTCGTTCCGTGTCCGCCAATCCATTTGGTAGCCGATTCGACCACGATGTTTGCCCCATGTTCAATCGGACGGAACAAATAACCGCCAGCGCCGAAAGTATTGTCAACAATAAATGGAATGTCGTATTTTTTTGCCAATGCGCTTAAGGCATCAAAATCGGGAATAACAAAGCCTGGGTTGCCAATGGTTTCCAGATAGATAGCTTTTGTATTGTCGTCAATCAGCTTCTCAAATGCTTCAACCGAAAGGTTTTCGGCTAAACGGGCTTCAATACCCAGCTTTTTAAAGGTAACGGTAAACTGATTGTAAGATCCGCCATACAGAAACGGTGAACTCACAAAGTTATCGCCAATTCCCATGATATTTGTAAAGGTTAAGAACTGTGCAGAATGGCCAGAAGCCACACCCAGTGCTGCAACTCCGCCTTCAAGCGCAGCGATTCGTTGCTCAAACACGTCGGTCGTCGGATTCATGATCCGGGTATAAATGTTCCCAAATTCTTTCAGGGCGAAAAGATTGGAAGCATGTTCGGCATTGTTGAATGAATACGACGAAGTTTGATAAATCGGAACTGCCCGGGAATTTGTCGTAGGGTCAACCTGTTGTCCTGCATGTAATTGCAGCGTTTCGAAATGTAATTTGTTTTCAGACATAACTATTAATTTTAGGGGTTAAAAATCTATTCGAAAAATATTTGATGAATTTCTTTTATGGCTTTTTGTGTATCTTTCTGATCGACAATTAAATAGCTTACAAGATCGGAAGCTCCTGATCCACTTAGTAATACATTTATTTTGTGCTGGGCGACAGCAGTAAACAATTTGGCCGAAACTCCATGATGTTGCTGCATTCCGTGACCAACCACTGCGATGAGCGAAACCTGATCTTCAATGATTATTTCGCTTACCGAACTCAATGGTAATTCTTTGCAAATCGTTCTGGCCCGTGCAATTTCATTCTTGTTCAGGATAATGTTAATGCTTACCTGTGAGGTAATTACAGAGCGAATATTTATTCCGGAGTGATGAAACGCTGTTGTTACTTTTGCCAGAATTCCGGGTTTAAAACCAACGCCTGGGCCATTTAGTTTCAAAACAGCAATTTCGTCGGTATGCACCACGCTTTTAACCACATTGGGCGTAACAAGCGATTCAGAATTAATAATAGTGGTTAACTCTTTGCCTTTGTTTATCAGCCTGAAAACCTGGATGGGTATGTGCTTACTGATCAAAGGCTCCACAATGCGGGGATGAATAGAAAGTTCGCTGAAATAGGACAATTCAGAAGCTTCAGAGTAGGTCAGCCGTGGAATAAGGTTTGCATTTGGAACTATTTCTGAATCACAGGTTTTAAATTCCTTGTCGAGCTCCCAAAGCTGAAGTGAATCAGCCTCTGTGAGTCTGGTTATTCCGGCTGCGGTATAATCGGCCGAACGTTTGCCCAACCTTGCAATTTTACCATTCTGCGTGATTCCGTACGATCCGGGAATCAATATTATTCCTTCTGATAATGAGTTCTTAACCTTGAAGGATTCTTTGTATAAAAAGGTTGCATTCCCAAATTCTTCAGTAACGATAAGTCCCAGATCTTCAGGATAAATAATGCTTGCATCGAGTTGGTTTTTCGATAAAAACAATTGCAAAACTGCGGCAGTAATCCTTTCTGAAAAACTTATAACCTGATCTTTAAGCGATAGTGAAAAATCGCCTGTAAATTCAATTCCCTTTAGCAAATTTTGCAGGGAATTCAGTTCATTTTCCAGCAGTTCGCTTATTCCGGGTTCATTAAAAATTTCGATTTTCTGCACAACAGAATCACTGATCTGCTGCATGATATGAGATGTGGAAACGGCATTGCTTGCTAACAGTTCAATGCCTTGTTCGATACTTTGTTGAATTTCTGGTATAGCGGAAACGATCACAGCTGTGTTTTTACCCGATGCGCCCAATTGATTGGCAAATGCGTCTAGTACAGGCAATTTCGACAAACTGTTTCCGCCAAATCGTACGACACAATTTGACATGTTCAGAATTTAAAAAATGAAAAATGGATGAATTTTTGGTTGGATAAAAGCCTTCAAACAATATGGATAATCACACCGCCTGAAGGCTAGCGCATTATCATAGGCATCGAAGACATCATAGAATCATTGCAACCCATGAACTGGGAAGTGCCTGAAAAGCTATTTTTTGCTGAATGATTCATTTTTGATAACTTGATTTTGATGAGTGCAAACATATACTCTTTTCGCAAATAGACAAAACTTATTGGAAAATGTTCAGGAAAATTGTAGTTAAATAATTGTTAACTGCATTTATGCTTTAAAAAGGCCTTCGAAATTTTCAAGAATTATTCCTGACAACACCTCGTTATCAATTTCTAAAATCTGCGCTGCGAGTGTATAAATTTCGTTTATGGAGGTTTCCCGATCGTCGGTTTCCAGAAACAGGCGGTCGGTAGGAAGCAATGCCAAAATATGACTTTTCTGCCGGTTTAAAAGAAGAGATTCTCCAACCGAAAAGTAAAAATTATTCCTGATCAGCTGTTGTGCAGTCTGCTGGTTACCCTGAAATCCATGAATAATCCATGGAACTGATGATTTTGTTTCATTTTTAAGTTTTATTAGTTCCGGGTAAGCTCGTACACAATGAATAATTACTGGTTTAGAGTGTTTTTCAGCAATGGCTGTTTGCATTTTAAAATAATGTTGCTGCATTGCGAAGTCTGTATTCACAATCCTGTCCAGACCGCATTCGCCAACCGCCAGTATGTTTTTTTGTCTCATTGAAAGCTCAATTGAGTTCAAACATTCTTCAGGATTAACCTGATTGATGTGCCAGGGATGTAATCCGGCTGAATAGTAAAATTCGCTTTCAGGAACAGGCAAATCCTGCGCAAATGTATTCAGGATTTGGACAGATGAATCGCTTTTTAACTGATGAGTATGTAAGTCTATTTTGTTCATAAAGTCAGCATTCAATGGTCAAATTTACACGGTTTCGACAGAATTTCATGCAATTGGAAAACCATAAAGTAATTTATCTTATTTTTGAATCTCATAGCATTTAAACAATGAATTTTTCTAAATCGATAATCGCCATAGTTATTGCCCTTTTTTTTCTTCTGCCCGCGAAGGTAAAAGGACAGATTTCGGTTGGAGGCACGCCAGTACATATCGAAAAACTTAAGTCAGCTTCTCCAACCGACCTGATTGTTTTTCCACCTGTTGATAATTTCATGCTTCGTCGTGCAAATGATACTGACGCAAATCAGCCATCGCTTAAACCTCTGCATTTCGCTCATCCTTTTGATGTTACATTGAATCTTAAAAACTCTGGGAAATGGTATTCAGATGATGATTTGAAAATTTGGCAACTTAGGATCAGATCGGTTGGCGCCTATTCGCTCAACGTGATTTTCAATCAATTCAATTTGCCTGAAAATGCCCGGCTTTTTCTGATTGGTGTAAACAGTGGTGAAATTTTGGGAGCCTACAGCTCTGTAAATAATTCAGAAAGTCGTGTGTTGGCTGTTGAACCTGTGGCCGGAGATGAATTGCTAATCCAATACGAAGAACCGGTTGGGGTTGAATTTCCCGGAGAGCTTGAAATTTCGAGAGTTTCGCATGATTTTGTTGGAATTAAATCTTATGATCCCCGGCGGCCAATGAATATATTATCAGGATCTTGCAATGTAAATGTTAATTGCGACCTGGCCAATGGAACTGAAAATATCAGAGATGCTGTCTGCCGGATCATGATTGAAGGAACAGAACTTTGTACCGGAACACTCATTAACAATACTGCACTCGATGGAACTCCCTATTTATTAACAGCTTATCATTGTGTGGGAACCGAAAAGAAAGCAAAATCAGCGGTGTTTATTTTCAACTTCGAATCGCCGTCCTGTGTATTTATTCCTGGCGATGTAAGTCGGTCATTATCCGGAAGTATGATAAAAGCAGCTTTCGACAGTCTCGATTTTGCACTGCTTCAGCTTAATAACTCGGTACCGTTTAATTACCGACCATATTTTGCCGGCTGGAACAGAAGAAATGTAGCTCCGGCATCTTCATTAACTATTCATCATCCTCAGGGAGATGTTAAAAAAATCTCGATTGATAAGGATGTTGCATTGACTAATAAATTTAGCAGTAGTTATTTGGCTAAAGGATTCTGGAATGTAATAAGATGGGATAATGGTGCAACAGAGAATGGTTCTTCGGGCGGACCTTTGTTCGATCAAAATAAATACCTTATTGGTACATTGACAGGTGGAGCAGCTACTTGTCAGCTTCCGACCAACGATTATTTTGCCAAATTTGCTTTGGCATGGAATTACAAAAGCGAATCATCGAGACAGTTAAAGGCATGGCTTGATCCGATCAATTCGAATGTCGAAAGTTTGAATGGTTTATCGCCCGATTCCGGGAAAAATCTATGTACACCGGTTACCAATTTTAAAGATACCGATACCTATGCAGCCATCCAGATAACGAATGGAATAACAAAAAAAGGATATTACAGCGGGTCAAATCTTGCCGGATTTACTGATTTCGCTGAAAAATATACATTCTCGAAAAATTGTGAAGTTCAGGGAGTTACGCTTGGTGTTGCCAAGGTAAAAACAAACCCTTTGTTTGAAAAATCATATATAAATATTCAGGTTTTTGAAGGTACTGATCAGCCAACAACTTTGTTGTATTCTGAAAAATATGACATTAAAAAATTCTGGATCGACGGGATGAATTATCTGNNACAGGTTGGCAGAGCTACAATTCTCAAAACCTGAATGGCAATGGCTCTGCATTACTGATTGAGCTGATTGTATGCAATGTGGACTCGCCTTCGGGATTGATAGATAATGACGACGAATTGGTTGATGCCCGTTTTTTCCCAAATCCCATGCGGGGAAATTCTATTCTGAAAGTAAAGACCCGTGATACAATTGAATGTGTGGAAAATACTGTGATTTATGATTTACTTGGCAAAGAGCAAAATGTTACCTGTATCCAAAACGGACCTAATGAACTGATGCTGAATTTTTCAGGGAAAAGACCTGGGATTTATTTTGTACATGTTGAAGCCGGGGGCCGAAAAATAGTGGGGAAAATTGCATTTATCCCTTAATTTTGCACTTTTCAAATAAAATGAAAATCAATATACTTTTACTTTTTTCGCTCATTTTAGGCTTGTTATCATGTGGAAATCAACCTCATAAACAAACTATAGCCAATTCGAATCAATTTGCCCACGGATTTCACATTGCCAAAATGGGCGAGATTACCCGTCTGGATGTTTTTAACCCATGGGAGAATGCCCGTAATTTTGTTTATTCATACTACCTGATACCCAAAAGCATTGCCATTCCTGATTCATTGGCAAATCGAGCAATTATCAGGACGCCAGTTGAAAAGGTGGTAGTTTTGTCAACTACTCATATCGGGTTTATTCAGAAATTAGGTATAGAATCCAGTATTATTGGGGTTTCAGGCAAAGACTTTGTTTCAAATCCGATTGTAAGGAAAGGCATTGATGAAGGTTTGGTGCATGATGTTGGTTACGATCAAAACCTGAATTACGAGCTTTTGCTGAAATTGAAACCTGATTTGGTAATGGCTTACGGGATCGGTTCGGATGTGGCCGCCCATCTTTCGAAAATGAAAGAATTGAATATTCCGGTCGTAATTAATGCTGAATATCTTGAAGAAACTCCTCTTGGCAGGGCAGAATGGTTGTTATTTGTAGCTTCATTTTATAATCAAGATAATCGTGCTCAACAGATATTCAATGAGATTGTTATGGAGTACGAAAGTATGAAAACGTTGGTTTCGTCAAGCAATCGCAAACCACTTATTCTTTCAGGATTGCCTTATAAAGATAATTGGTGGGTTCCGGGTGGAAAGTCGTACATGGCCAATATGATTGCAGATGCCGGAGGTGATTATATCTGGAAAGAAAATCCATCGCGGGAGAGTTTTGTTGTTTCGCTCGAAAACGGCATTGTGAAGGCCACACAGGCCGATTTGTGGATCAATACGGGGCAAACAAACAGTATTCAGGAGATATTGGAAAGTGATGAAAGGTTTAAAATAATTCCAGCATTGCAGCAAAAAATGGTATTCAATGATAATAAACAAATGAACTTAACTGGCGGGAACGAAGTCTGGGAAACCGGAGCAGCCAATCCGCAGCATTTGTTGCGCGACCTGATACATATATTTCATCCTGAAATCATGACCGACAGTACATTTCACTATTATCAAAAACTGAACTAATGCAGAACGACCGTCTGATATCGAGGGATTTTTTGCTGTTTGGCCTGCTTGGTCTGCTTGCAATTTTACTATTTGTTCTCGATATCTTTTTCGGTTCGTTGCTGATTCCGTTTAAAACCATTTTGCAGGTTTTAACAGGAACGGGTAATGTCAATCCTGAAATTAGAAGCATTGTAATTGACTTTCGCCTACCTAAAGCAATAACTGCGGTAATGGCTGGTATGGCTCTGTCAATAAGTGGATTACAAATGCAAACAATTTTCAGAAACCCACTTGCCGGCCCATTCGTTTTGGGAATTAGTGCCGGTGCCAGTTTAGGTGTTGCCATTCTAGTTTTAGGATTTTCTTCGGTATTTACATTGGGNNGTTTCAATCCGCATCAAAGATATTCTTACCATACTGATCCTTGGAATGTTATTCGGAAGTGCTTCGGGCGCTTTGGTCAATATTCTTCAGTATTTCAGCAACGAATCGATGCTTAAATCATTCGTTATCTGGACGATGGGTAGTTTGGGAAGTGTTACAAAGTCGCAATTAAACGTGCTGATTCCTTCAGTAATTTTTGGTTTGGTTTTAAGCTTTTTTAGTATCAAGTCGCTCGATGTGATGCTATTGGGCGAACAATATGCGAAAAGTATGGGATTGCGGGTGAGAAATGCCCGTTTTCTGGTATTTACAAGCACCAGCATTCTTGCTGGCAGCATTACTGCTTTTTGTGGCCCCATTGGATTTATTGGCATTGCAGTGCCTCACATTGGCCGTTTACTTTTTAAAACGGCACGACACAAAATTTTGATTCCTTCGAGTTTGCTGATTGGATCAATTGTGATGCTTTTAAGCGATATTGTTTCGCAAATGCCCGGCTACGAAAGTACTTTACCAATCAACTCGGTAACGGCTCTGGTGGGTATTCCGGTGATTATCTGGATTATTTTAAAGAACAGAAAATTTTCTTCGGTCTGATGAGCAACCAACAGGTAAATATTACGGTACGAAACCTTTCTGTGGGATACAAGAAGGGGAAGAGCTTTGTTGCCATCAAAGAAGGAATCAATGTGAATGCCCATTCCGGAGAATTAATTGCATTGATTGGCAGCAACGGTATCGGCAAAAGCACTTTACTGCGCACACTGACCGGTTTTCAGAAAGCATTGGGTGGCGAAATACTTTTTAACGACCGGAAACTGGGCAGTTTCAGCATCAAGGAATTGGCGCGGGTGTTGAGTTTTGTTTCTACTGAAGCCATTCGCGTGCAAAATCTGCGCGTATGGGAGCTTCTGGCAATGGGGCGGTATCCGTACACCAATTTGATGGGAACGCTCACAGACGAAGATAACCGCATTATTCAACGAGCCATTCAGCAAGTTGGACTTGCAGGATACGAAGACCGGATGATCGACCAGATCAGCGACGGAGAGCGGCAGCGCGCAATGATTGCCCGAACACTCGTTCAGGATACGCCACTCATTATTCTGGACGAACCAACAGCCTTTCTCGACATCAGGAATAAATACGAAATTATTCACCTGTTGCACGACTTTGTGAAGACTGAAAACAAGACTGTGCTCTTTTCAACGCACGACCTGAATATTTCAACCTCTGAAGTAGATAAAATATGGTTAATGCTTGATGATAAGGTTGTTGAAGGTGCTCCGGAAGATTTAATACTTGCAGGAAATTTTGATCAGATGTTTCATTCCGACAAGGTTTATTTCAATGCTGAGTCGGGAGATTTTATGCTTCGGAAAAATGTAATCGGAACTTATACATTGAAAGGCCCTGAAGGCAGAATATTTAACTGGACTTGCCGCGCTTTGCAGCGAATAGGCTTGGTTTATACTGAAACCAAGCCTCTGGTTGTGATAAATATTCCTTCTGAAGAAAAAAATATGCTTTGGAAGGTCGAAATAAATTCAAAGGAAAAATTGGAAATTTCTTCGCTTTATGAACTAACCGCGGAGTTGTACAAGCGTTTATCAGGCCTTTAAAATCAATATGATTTTCCGTTTGAATACCAATTTGGCGTTTTTTGCAGTCATTTATGTCATTCTGTTGTCATTTTCTGGCAACTTAATGACGACTAAATGACAATTGAATGACTTATATGACATTGGGTAATATGACGGATATCCATTAAAATCTATTTTGGGGCCACAAAATACCCCGCCATTTTAATCGCTTCCTGCGTGCTCACAAAATCGGCTTTTGAAGATAGAATTACATCAGCAACCGCTTTATAAGTGGGGCAATTGCGGAAACTTATCTTTTTGTTTTGTGCGTGCACTTTAGCAACCACATCTTTAAATTTCTGAAAATCCTCAAAAGGAATGTTTCCGGTTCCTTTCCAGCTGGTAATTTCGGTGAAATCAACTTCAATTAAAGGCATTTTTCCGGAATCGGTTTTTTTTTCAATATCTGCCAGACTACCCGCCAAGCCCAGAAAGCTTGGTTTGATGCTGTTTATTGTTTCGAGTTGGTTGTTGTCTTTTATTAGAATGCGAAGTTTGCCTGGATGTTTTACTCCGCCGAGCTCGAAAGTAAGCATTTCGGTAAACGGGCGCATTTCATTGGCCAGTTCTTTGTAAACCTGAACAGGCTGATTGGAAATGTTTAAAATCAAGAAGATATCTCCCTGATAACCTGAAATTATTTCGCCGTTGTTCTTTTTAAATTGACTGAAAAGAGGATAGAGGTAAGCATCTGTAAGCGTCGGAATTTTGTGATTGGCACTATCAGGCATTAGCGAAGTCACGTAAAGCTTTCCGTAGATATACATTACATCGGCTTCGAAATTGATAATTCCGTTACCAATCGATTCCCATAATTCGTTGTTAGTGCTGAAATTGAGTGAAGAAATAATTGGCTTTGTATTTCTTTGGGGAAACGCAGAAAGAAGAAATAAAAATGCCAAAACTCCTGTAAATAGTACCTTTTTCATCTGTATTCCTATAGGTGATTTATCCTGTTCAGCAAATAATGATCGGCCAAAACAATGGCCGCCATTGATTCCACAATCGGAACAGCACGCGGTAAAACACATGGATCGTGACGGCCTTTTGGATTAATTACGACTTCATTTTCAGCACGATCGACCGTGTTTTGTTCTTTCAGAAGGGTGGCAATGGGTTTAAATGCAACATTGAAATAAATATCTTCGCCGTTTGAAATGCCTCCCTGAATTCCTCCTGAATGGTTCGTTTTTGTGCGTACGCCCTTGTCAGTTTTTATAAAAACATCGTTGTGTTCCGAGCCCGACAAACGTGTTCCTTCGAATCCCGAACCATACTCAAAACCTTTTACTGCATTGATTCCCAGCATTGCAAAGCCCAAATCAGCATGAAGTTTGTTAAAAACAGGTTCACCCCATCCGGCCGGAACTCCGGTAATAACTCCGGTTACAATTCCGCCTACAGTATCGTGATTCCTACCAGCTTCTTCAATACGGGCAATCATTCGCTCTGCTGTTTCCAAATCCGGACAACGAACAATATTTGTTTCGGTTTGGCTTAAATCAAGTTCATTGTATGGTTTTCCCAGTTCAATTTCGCCAACTCTCGAAACAAAAGCCTGAATTGAAACACCGGCATTTTTCAGGAGTAATTTTGCAACAGCTCCTGCAACAACGCGGGCAATGGTTTCGCGTGCCGACGAACGACCTCCGCCTCGGTGGTCGCGGGTTCCGTATTTTTGTATGTAGGTATAATCAGCATGCGATGGACGAAATACATCTTTCAGATCGTTGTAATCGGCCGAATGCTGGTCTTTGTTCCGAACAATAAACCCAATGGGTGTTCCCTGGGTTTTTCCTTCAAAAACTCCGGATAAAAATTCAACCTGATCGCTTTCGTCGCGTTGAGTGGTGATTTTTGACTGTCCTGGTTTGCGGCGATCCAATTCGTTCTGAATGAAGTCAATATCGATTTCGAGACCGGCCGGGCAACCATCAATAATTCCACCGATTGCCTTTCCGTGTGATTCTCCAAAAGAAGTTAACCTGAAAATCTGTCCAAAGCTGTTCATGCTGGCAAATATGAGATTTATAAAAACTAAAAATGTTGTTTCAAAATACGAAATTCTGAAACAACATTTTAAAAATATTTGATAGTGTTATTTGCTGATTAGCAGCCACATCCGCAGCCACCGTTACCTTCGGTACTGCAACCGCCATCGCCACAGCCTTCGTCTCCGCATCCGCCATCGCCACAACCACCGCTTCCGCAGCCACAACCACCACCACCTAAAGTAGCAGCAATTTCTTCGTCGGTTGCTTCTCTAACTTCCAAAATTTCACCTTTAAAGAATAAATTTTCTCCGGCAAGTGGATGATTGAAGTCCATTTTTACGACATCGTCGGTGATTTCCATTACCAGACCGTTCAAACGTTGTCCGCTTGTGCTCATCATCGGAACGGTATTACCAACAGCAACAATCTCATTATCAAATTCTCCTTCAATAATAAAAAGATGTTTTGGGAGGTCAACGATTGCATTTTCGTCCAGTTCTCCGTAAGCATCAACATCATTCAAGCTAATTTGGAACGGATTGCCAGCTTCGAAGCCTTCAAGTTCCGATTCGAATTTTGGAAGCATTAATCCTGCGCCAAACACAAAACTCAATGGTTTCTCGCTGGTTGCCTGCTCAATCAATTCTCCTTCAGCGTCATCGTAATGAAGATCATAAGTCAGTGAAACCATTTTGTTTTTACCTATTTTCATAGCTTTCTGTTTTAATTTTAATTTTTAATAATTGTACAAAGAAATAAAATAAGCTGATAATATAAAAAGTATCCACTTATTCCTTTTCGATTGTTAAGGATAACATCAGAAACGTAGATTGGTTTATTTCCAATTTCAGTTATTTCTTCAGTAATCTGGTTGTAAACTGGTTTTTGCCTTCAATGATTTGTATGAAATAAACGCCGGATTTAAGGCTACCCAACCCGTTAATTGCCTGATTGTTTGTGATATTAACGTATTCGTTTATTTTCCTTCCTGAAATATCAGAAATAATGACGCGGGCATTTCCTTTTATTCCTGAAATAATAAGCTGATCTTCAAATGGGTTTGGATAAACAGATACCTGCAATTGGCGGATATCTGTTGCTGAAGTTGGTATCTCGTGATTTAGGTTATCGATACAGAAATAGCCGGGAGTATTCATTCCCCAATTACCGTTGTCTGACGAGCGTAATGAAAATTCGAGTCTGGAAATACGACCCAACTTCGTGAGGTTTACCCATTTCCATGTATCCAGAATGTAGTCGTTTGAGTTAATATCGTATCCAAAATCGGCCAAAAAGAATTCAACTTTTCCGGTCGATTTATCGTCTGAATCAAATCCTTCGATATTCAGGATCAAATAATCTTCGTCGTTTCCATTTTCGCCACCAAATTTTTTCGAGAAAGCATCTCCGTTTTTCATCGAAAGGTATGCGTAAGTACTGTTTGTTACATATAATCCTGAAATGATGGTGTCTTTAAACAGAATGGTAGAAACCGGATTGGGGTAAGCAACAGCATAAGCAGGAGTTCCGGCGACACCTTTCCCGGTAATAGCGCTGTATTGATTTTCATAACTTGGTGTAGTTACATCGGTTTTTTCGGAAACTGCAAAGCCCGACCAGCTGTTCCACGATTGATTGAAATCGTTTAAAAACCTGAAATTACCACTTGTAAAGCTACCATTGCCATCGCTTCCATTGTAGTAACCCGACGTACCAATGTTAAAATTTTCGAACCCGGCATAAGTCACAGGTTGATAGTTGAATGGCTTTTCTCCGTTCAGATCGTCCATACAGAAATACCCGGGAGTATTCATAAACCCAAAACTATTATCACTCGAACTTAAGCTAAAACGCAATTGGTGAGCTTCTTGCATATCACTTAAATCAACCCAGGTCCATTTATTCAAAATATAGTCTTTCGTATTGTCGGCAGAACGGAAATCGGCAAGATAGAAATCAAGCGAATCAATTGGTTTTCCTGCCTCATTCAGTGTTTCAATCGTCAATTTAAAATAGTCGGGATCGTTGCCACTTTCGCCGCCAAATTTTTTGGAAAACTGATCTCCGTTTTTCATTGAAAAATAAGCGTAGGTTGAATTTGTGACATAAAACCCACTAATTTTTGTAGCCGATTTAAACTTGGCTTCGACAGATGGAGAAGGGTAGCAGATAGCATAATTGGCGCTTCCGGCATATCCTTTTCCGGCGATTGCACTATACTGGTTGCCATATCCGGCAGTTGTAACATCGGTCGTGTTCGAATAGGCAAAACCACTCCAGTAGTCCCAATCTTTGTTATACGAATTGGAGAAAGTGATATCGCCACTTTTAAAACTTCCGGATTGATCCGATCCGTTCCAGAAATTTTCCGGAGCAAGAAATAAATCGTCAAACTTGGCAACCGGCTGTGCCACTGTGTTTAATGCAAGAAAAGTGGCAATTATTGCCGTCATGTAGATGTGTTTCATTATGTAATAATTTTGAATGGTTTTCAAAATAATTACAATACGCAAAACTGCTGAAATAACCGATTGATTGATGTTTTTGGTTACTCCAAGCTTTTTCTCCCGAAAGCTTTGAATATTGTATCACGAATGGCAGGTCTTCTGGCTCACTCCATTTTTGCGGCCTTCCCATCCCGATGAAATCAGAACAGTGGCAAGTGGTGCAAAAAATATTCAGAGTTTACAGCTGCGGGTACAGCTCCGGATTTTAACCGGATTCCCTCTTGATACTCGAAAAAAAAGTATCACCAATTCGGCGGCTAATATAAGGCAAAATAGAATTAAGGAATGTATTGGAGGCAAAAAATATTATCCGAAAATATTAACAGGTCAGGTTTCCAAAATCACAAAGTAACCAGTTTCGTAGTTTTAAAGGTATAATATTTCTGAACAAAGTAGCTGTAAATTACTACGATAACTGTTGTAATAATTTTCGAAAGCGTTGGCCAAAGACCTCCAAATTCGACCAGCAATTTGAGAAAAATATAGTTCAGGAAAATAGAACCTGAAACAGACAGCATGTAACGAATCAGTTGAATCCGGCCACGAATCTCGGAATTGGTGAAGGTGATGTAGCGGGCAAAAAGAAAGCCGGTGAGGAAAGTAATCGGAAATACAATTAAAAAGGCGGCAATGTGTGGACTGATTGAAACGATTTGCAGATCAATAAGTCGTTTGTCGAGAACAAAGTTGTAGCACAAAAAGTAAAGAAAAATATCGAGCATCGTATTAAACCCGCCAGTAGCGGCATATCTGAATGTTTCCTGTGGAATTATCGTCTGAAAAGGGGTATAAAAAAAATCAATTATCTGAATGATGATCGATCTTAGGTAATTTGCCACTTTTGCCATAAATCAGAATAAATTTAGCTAAACCCATTTGTTCGTGTGGCAAATATCGCAAATGCCAGTTGATCAAATTACAGTTTTTGGTTTTACTGCAAAATAAAGAGAAAAGATTGAAAAATGAATCGGGGATAGTAAAATATGCATAAAAACTATAATTACATACCCAAATTATGCTTTCGGATTCTTCAGAAACGGCATTTTGGCCATTTTTTCCACTTCGAGGCTCGGAAATCCAAATTCTTCAACCACCTTACCCAAAATCAAATAAATTCCATCGCCCCGGAAAGGATAATTTTTTAGCGATGGAGGAAAGTGTACTGTATCGAAAAATTCGCCCTGTACATCGGTAAACGTACCAAAATGCATGATTTCATTTCTTGAGGTACGGACATATTTGATGGCTACCAAACGGCCCAGCATCCGCACTGTCCGGCCAATGTTGCCCATCATGCTTTTAGCTGTTATTTCTCCCCTGAACCTGGTTTCGAGCATATCNNGTTCCGGTGAAACGAAAGGCACCCAACCGGATCAAAATAATCAGCTGCTCTTTCGTAATGGCAGTCCGTTTGATAAAATCAGAAAGGGAATCAAATTCTCCGTTTTGCTGCCGTTCGTTCAGAATTACTGAAATGACCGACTGTTCAAGGTTCTGAACATGCACAAATCCGGTGAAAATAGTTTTGCCAATGATTCGGGTTTCACTCAGGCTTCGGTTTACGCAGGGCAGTTCGATGTGGGCGCCGCAACGCTGTGCCTCATTGAAATATACCCAGGTGCGGTAAAATCCGCCGAAATTATTAATTACGGCCACCATAAATTCGAGCGGATAATGGGCTTTCAGGAACAGGCTCTGAAAACTTTCGACCGCATACGATGCCGAATGTGCCTTCGAAAACGAATAACCGGCAAACGATTCGATCTGACGCCACACCTCGCGGGTGATTTCTTCAGAATAGCCTCTTTCACGACAATTACTGAAATACCGGTCAACGATCCGCTGAAATTCAACTTTGGAGCGGAATTTTCCGCTCATGGCGCGGCGCAGCACGTCGGCTTCGGCCAGGTCGAGCCCTGCAAAATGATGTGCTACTTTAATTACATCTTCCTGATAAACCATCACCCCAAAGGTTTCTTCGAGCTGCTCTTTCATTACCGGGTGCAAATACCGGATTGATTCGGGTTTATGAAAGCGCTGAATGTACTGTTTCATCATACCCGACTTGGCCACTCCGGGCCGGATAATAGAACTTGCAGCTACCAGCGTGAGATAATTGTCGCAATGCAATTTGGTCAGCAAACCGCGCATGGCCGGACTTTCAATGTAAAAACAGCCATTGGTTTCGGCGGTTCGCAACTGTAATTTGACCTGCTCGTCCTGAAAAAAACGCTCAACCTGATGGATATCAACTTCCTCGTTTCGATTTTCCTGAATAATTTCTACGGCTTCCTTGATGTGCCCGATACCCCGCTGGCTGAGGATATCCAGTTTTTCGAAGCCCAGATCGTCGGCCATGTACATGTCCCATTGTGTTGTCGGGAAACCCTTTGGAGGCAAATCGAGCGCGGTGTAGTAGGTGAGGGGTTCTTCCGAAATCAGGATTCCACCGGCATGGATGCTTCGCAGATTCGGGAAATCAACCATTTTTTCGGCCATCGTTTTGATCAGCCTGGTGATTTTATTTGAATTTCGGTCATCGTTCGGATTGTCAACCAGCGAATCAATTTCTTCTTTCGGAAGCCCGAACACTTTTCCCAGCTCGCGGTAAATGGAACGGTCTTTAAACGTGGAAGTTGCACCCAGCAAAGCCACGTGATTACGTCCGTAGCGCTTAAAAATATATTCCTGAATTTGCTCGCGGTCGCGCCACGAATAATCGATGTCGAAATCGGGCGGACTACTGCGTTTTGGGTTCAGGAAACGCTCGAAGTAAAGGTTTAATTTAATGGGGTCAACATCTGTGATTTTCAGACAGTAAGCAACAATGCTGTTGGCTCCGCTTCCGCGCCCGACATGATAAAATCCGCACGATATGCCGTAACGTACAATGTCCCACGCAATCAGAAAATACGACGAAAAATTCAATTTTTCAATGATTTCCAATTCATGACGAATTCGTTTATGGGCTTCAATATTGTCGATTCCATAACGGTAAACCATGCCGTCGAGTGCCAGCCTTTCGAGCAAATGTTTGTCTTCGTAAGCCGAATGGGTGAATAACTTCTTGTTTTTAACCGTTTTAAAATCAAAACTAATGCTGCAAGACTCCAGCAACTTTTCAGTATTTCCGATAATCTCCGGATAATCAAAAAACTGATGCTTTAATCTCTTTAACTCAATGGTTTCCAATTGGCTGGAAAATTGATTTTTCTGAAGTTTGCTAATCAACACATTGTGGTCGATTGCCCGGAGTGATTTGTGCAAAAATTTCCCGGTCTGATTTTTAAAAGTGACAGGTTGCCAAACAACCAGTTTTTTCGGGTATTTGCGATATTCGGAAGTCAGTAGTTTATTGAGTTGATTGGCTTTGATTCCGGTAAATTCATTGTCGCGCAGTTCTTCGGGTGATTTTCTTCCGAAGGGGTAAACCACAAACACCTGCTTAAATTCAGGAGCATCTGCAGGATAAGGCTTTTCCTGAAGATTGTGCCCGGTTTGCCAGTCGTTCAGTTCTTTCAAGCCTTCTCGGTTTTTGGCCAGACCAATGTATAGCAGATCATCTCCATTGCGAAACTCGCATCCGGCAATGGGTTTGATACCTTTTTTCTGCGCTTCCATCACAAATTCAGGAATGCCCATTGTGGTATTGATGTCGGTAAGCGCGATTGTTCGAACACCGTTTTTAATAGCCAGATTGAGCAATTCGCTGATACTGAATGTGCCGTAGTGAAGGCTGTAATAGGTATGGCAATTGAGATACATGTTCTAAATTGTTGCGGGTTGCGAGATATGAGTTACAGGTTTGTTAATGGTTGCAATGTTTAATTGCTAAATTGTTCGTTAACCATTTTAACCATGAAACCATTTAACCATCCATCTTCAAATTTTCAAATTAGCTCATCTGTGACATAGACTGGCAACTTTTTCTTTCTTTTCAACTCCCGAAGCGCGGTGAATGGCTCCGGAGCCAAAGCGCATCCTGATCTGGTCCATCGACAGGTAGAGTTTGATCAGTTTATCGTTGTTGTCGAACAGGTCGAGTTGCTGTACGCCGCCTATCAATCCGCCCAGTTTAACGCCAATCAGTCGGATAAGCATGCGCCGTTCATACAGTCGCCGGAACAATTCGAGGGCAGTGCTCATCAATGTATGGTCGAACGAAGTGTACGCGATTTTTTTTTGCAGTGTGTGCGTGTCGTAATTGGCATAACGGATTTTAACGGTAATCACCGATGCCAGCTTTTGCTTTTTTCGCATTTTAAAGGCAATTTTTTCGACCATCGCAATCAGTAAACGTTCGAGCATCTGAATATCAATGGTGTCCGTTTCAAAAGTACGTTCGGTGCTGATCGATTTTTCTTCCGAATAGCGAACTACCGGAGAAAGGTCAATGCCATTCGCTTTTTTCCAGATGTCAATTCCTGATTTTCCGAGTACCTGCTGAATCATTTCCGGCGGAATATCGCTTAGCGTATGAATGGTAAATACGCCCATAGAATGCAGCAAATGGCTGGTTTTTTCGCCCACTCCCGGAATTTTTTTTATTGGTAATGGATTCAAAAACGGTCGCACCAAATCGCGTGGAACTTCCTTTTCTCCGTTCGGTTTCGCTTCTCCGGTAGCAATTTTCGATACGGTTTTATTCACCGACAATCCGAAGGAAATGGGCAATCCGGTTTCCGAGATAATTCGGTTACGCAACTCGTGTGTCCATTTGTAGCAGCCAATAAAACGGTCCATTCCTGAAATGTCGAGGTAATGTTCGTCGATGGATGCTTTTTCGTAAACGGGAGCGCAGTCGGCAATCACATCGGTAACGAGTCGTGAATATTTGGTGTACTGATCCATGTCACCGCGAATGACAATTGCATTGCGGCATAAGTATAAAGCCATTTTCATGGGCATGGCCGAATGAACGCCAAATCGCCTTGCTTCGTAGCTGCAACTGGCAACAACTCCCCGGTCGGACAAACCGCCAATGATAACCGGCTTGCCGATTAAACCGGAATTCATTAGCCGCTCAACCGACACAAAAAACGTGTCGAGATCGAGATGTACGATGGTGTTGTTTTGTAAGTTCATTGTCCTATCCTCACTGCATTTCGGTTTCTTCTTACTCTGTGGTTCTCTGTGGATAACTCCTTTTTTCCTCTGTGTTTAAATTTTACCACAGAGTTACACAGAGCCAATTATAAAGAATCAAAAAATCTCCTCAAATTTTTGTTTTTCAATTTCAATCACTTATATTTGATTGTATTTTAGTCAAAAACAACGATTGTAATTTAATCTTTTGAAATTAAACTACCAAGCATGTATTTCGATTCGAACATTAAATTTTTACGAAGCCGTAAGAAACTGACACAGGATCAACTTTCCAATATATTGGATATCAAGCGATCGACCCTTAATAATTACGAGAATGGAATTTCAGGTCCGAGCATTCAGTCATTGGTTATTTTATCAGATTATTTTCATGTGGCCATCGATACTTTATTGCGTGTCGATCTGGCCAAACTGCGCGAAAGTCAGCTCTACGAACTGGAGCATGGGCAGGATGTTTTTCTGAAAGGAAGCAACCTTCGGGTAATGGCCACTACAGTTGACCGAATGAACCGCGACAACATCGAACTAGTTTCGGAAAAGGCCAAAGCCGGGTACACCAACGGATTTTCCGATCCTGAATATATTTCGGAGTTGCCGGTTTTTCAGCTTCCGTTTTTGTCGCCCGAACGAAAATACCGCACTTTCCAGATCAATGGCGATTCGATGCTACCGATTCCGGATGGCGCCTGGATTACGGGCGAATTTGTTCAGGATTGGAACGAGATAAAAACCGGCGATTTGTACGTGGTACTGACCTTAAATGAAGGATTGGTTTTCAAGCAGATGACCAATGAGCTGGCCGAACGTGGTTGTTTTCAGCTGATTTCGCTTAATACCGCCTACAAGCCTTACGAGCTGGCAGCCACCGAAATCCGCGAAATCTGGAAATTTGTACATTACATCAGCAGGGAAGTGGCTGAAACGCCCTTGACTGACAATCAGGTGGCTATACAGTTAAAAATATTAACAGAAGAAATTGGTGCACTGAAGCGGAAGTTTGAAATTCAGTAATTACAGAATCCGTTTCAGCACTTCTTCCCGTTTCTGTCGCGAAATTGGTATGCTGCTTCCGTCGGCCATTGAAATGTAGCCGCCATCGGTTTTTATGTAGGCTGCAATTTTGTGGCAATTAATTAGGTGAGATTGGTGTGTGCGTATAAAATTATGGTTTTCAAGTATTTCCTGATATTCTTTTAAAGTTTTACATACAAGATATTCTCTTTTCCCTTCCAGAAAAATGCGGGTATAATTGCTGTCAGCTTCCAGACGAATAATCAGATTGACGGCGATAAACTCAATTTTATCGGCCAATGGCAAGGCAATCCGCTTCTCGTCTTCGGTTCGGTCGATATTGGCCACCAACTCTACCAGTCGCTGGTTTTCTTTCTTCCTGACAATTTGAGTTTGTGCCTTTTCAACTGCTTTCGACAACTCGAAAATGTCAATAGGTTTCAGAATGTAGTCGATGGCGCAGAATTTCACGGCCTGAATACCGTATTGATCGAAAGCCGTCACGAAAATAACTTCGAAGTTTTGGTTGTTGAGCGATTTCAGCAAATCGAATCCCGAACCGCCGGGCATTTCAATGTCCAGAAAAATCAGGTCGGGCGAATGCTGTTTGATTTGTTTCAGCGCTTCAGTGGCTGAGGCAGCTTCGCCAACAATTTCAACTTGGGGACAATAATCCTGCAATAAACCACGCAGGTTGTTCCGGCTTTTGGGCTCATCATCAACAATGATACTTTTAATTTTCATCATCTAATCAATTGGAATAATAAGGGTTGCAATTGTGCCTTCTGTATTCTGGCGATTTTCGACAGTTAGTTTGGCTTCTTTTCCGTCTAAATTTAGAATGTTTATCCTTTCTTCCACCAGCTTCAGCCCAAATCCTTTCTGGCTTAATTCATCCATCTTTTCCGACGACAATCCAACGCCATTGTCGGCCACGCACACGCAAAGGTTTCCGCTTTGCCGTTTCGCCTGAATGTTGAGTTTTCCGGCCTCACCTTTTGCAGATAAGCCATGCACCACAGCATTTTCAGCCAGTGGCTGGATGATCATTCCCGGAATTTCAATCAAATCGCTATTTATGTCCGAATCAATGTTGATTTCGAATTTAAACTCGAAACGTAATTGTTCCAACTGGCAATACAACTCAACGGCCTGAAGTTCGTCAGACAGCGAAATCCGGCTTTTTTCCGAGTTATTCAGCACACCGCGCAGCAATACCGCGAACTTTGAAAGGTAAATATTTGCCTCTTTAAAATGGTTACTGTTGATGAGCGACTGGATGGAATTTAGCGCGTTGAAAATAAAATGCGGGTTCATTTGCGAGCGTATTGCCTTTATTTCCAATTCTTTGATGCGCCGTTTGGCGGCTTCCTGCTGTTTGACGCGCCGGATTCGAACCCGGTAAATCCACACCCCAATCAAAAACGTGAAAAGGATGGAGCCGAAGCTCCACCCTGCAGTTTTGGCTTACTATTCGGAAATTTGTGCAGGTATTCTCTGCAAAAAACATACTTTTGGAATCCCAAAAATCAATCAACATGCCCGTTATCGACTTTGAAAAATGTACGCGTTGTCTCAAATGTGAAAAAGATTGTCCGGCTCGTGCCATAACAATTGCAACGGGCGAAATTGCCGACACCTGTATTCATTGCGGACATTGTGTTGCAATTTGTCCTGAAATGGCTGTACAACCCGATTTTTGTGAGATTTTTCCACTTCAGTCACATTCGGTTACGCCGGAAGATTTTAGGAATCTCACAGCCGGAATACGAACCTGCAGAAGTTTTAAGCCAAAAGAAATTTCTGAAGAGGTTTTGCTGCAACTCGTTGATAATATAAAGCATTATCCATCGGCCAGCAACGCCCGACCAATCCAAATCACGATTGTACGATTGCCCGAAAAAATAAAATTACAGAATGACCTGACTGCTGAATCGCTGATCAGGATGTTTTCGTTGATTACTTCGCCAGTTATAAGTTTGTTTATCAGGCTTTTTATTCCTTCGCTGGATGTGAAAAAGCTGAAACGATACAAAACTGCATTTGCCGAACTTAAGAAAACCAACGATTCGCAGATCTGCCATCATGCTCCGGCAGTTATGCTGTTTCACGGCGAAGTTTCGAAAACCGGAATGGCCGAAGCCGATGCCAATATCTGGGCAACCTATACTTCGATTTACGCCAATACACTTGGATTGGGAACCTGTTTCAACGGGTTTATTGTAAAAGCGATGGGAAGGAAAAGTAAATTGAATACTCAGTTCAATGTTCCGGCTAATCATCAGGTGTATGCATCTTTGCTGATTGGCTATCCCAAAGTGAAATATAAAAATGAAGCTTCGAGGCTGGGACCAAAAGTGACTTTGTTATAGTTCGAATTACAATGGTGACCGAATAAAATAATTGCAACAATTCGTAAGATATTGATTTTATATGCATTATCGATATTTCGCCACCTGCGGGGCTCCATTTTTAAAGGAATTCTTTTTCTATAAATATTTTGTTCCTACGGAACAAGCTTCGATGCCGGCGGCATCAAATATTTATAGCACAACCATTTGATACAAGTAAAAGCGTGCCGTAGGTACGCTACATTTTTGACTTTGCATTTGGTCAGTCTCTATTTCAAAATACTTCATTTCACTACAAGTGTGCGAAAAATAGTTGCAAAAAAGCGCTATGAAAACGCACGTCGCTGGTAAAAAATAAAAAACAACATTTTTGTATGTTTCGTAATGTGCAGTAGTATAGCGCTTTATAAATAGTAGTTGGTTGTTTTCGAACCAACAATTCATCTTTTGGTACAGCCTTTGGTTTTTACTGTCGCGTTGATTCGAATAATCTGATTGAATAAATCATGGTGAAGGGAATTGAAGAGAGAGGTTTTTTATTCAGTAATTATTTAAAACAAAAGATGAAACGATTTTACAAAACAAACAAAAAGAGCTTGCTGATTACAATGTTGCTCGTACTTTTTAGTTTTGTGGGGTATTCCGACAACAACCAGCCAGCCGCTACGCTTTCAACACATTATACCACTGTTTGGCAAGGCGAGAATGGGGTAAACCACATGAATTTTCTGGTTATTTCAGCGGTACTCGAAGATTTACCAATATCGGTAAACGACGAAATTGCTGTTTTCAGTGGTACTAAATGTGTTGGCGCAAGGAAAATAGCGCAGGTTATTAATCCGGCCGACTATGCTACTTTTTTAAACATACCAGTATCGCAGGATGATGGAACTGGCAATGGTTTTACAGAGAATGATACCGTTATTTTTAAGATCTGGGACAATGCAAACCAGAAGGAACTGGTTGCCAAAGCTGTTACTTATCGCAATGACGAGTCGTTATGGCTAACTAACGGAAAATTTGCTGCCGGAGCAACGTCAGTTGTAGAAATAGTTTCGTTCGTTGAAGTAACCCAAACTATCAGTTTGATAAAAGGTTACAATATATTTTCGCTCAATGTTACAGCCGCAAATATGGATGTGGCAAAGATTACCAACACACTTTTAAGTGAAGGTTCACTTGTTAAAGTTCAGGACGAGGCCGGAAAATCGTACGAAAACTGGGGCATTTTTGGTGGCTGGAAGAACGCAATTGGCTCAATTTCGAAAACCGAAGGCTATAAAATTAAAGTTGCCGCCAACACAACTTTGCAAGTAACCGGACGCCCGGTTGTTCTTCCTCTCTCTATCCCGTTGATTGCAGGATGGAACATTATTTCATTCCCGCACAATATAGAAGTAAACGCGATGAGCGTTGTACAATCGCTAATCGACCAGAATCTGCTGTTGAAAGTTCAGGACGAAGCCGGATATTCGATTGAGAACTGGGGGATTTTTGGTGGCTGGAAAAATGGCATTGGCAATTTCAAACCAGGCAAAGCTTACAAGGTAAAAACCAGCGGGAATGCAACACTCACCATTCATGCCAATTATCTGAAATCGGCGCTGATTGCCAGTGAACCTGCAAAAACCGAATTCTATTCAACTGCTTTTGAAGGCAATGGAACCGACCAGATGAATATTAACCTGGTTGGGCTGAAAGATGCCGGACTGAAAGCTGGCGACGAAATTGCAGCATTCGACGGCGACATTTGCGTGGGAACCCTGAAAATCAACGAAGATAATATTCAGTCAGGAGCCAGCATTGCTGCTTCATATTCAACCGACAGCAAAGTTTTGGATGGTTTTACCGATGGAAATTCCATTCAACTGTTTGCCTGGAATCAATCTTCAGGAAGCGAATACCAACTTCAGGCCGAAGCCGTAAACGGACAATTGGTTTTCGACCGCAACGGCAGTGTTTTAGCTACATTGAAGTCGGCAACTCTAACTGCAAAAGGAATAGACAACGAACTTCAGGTTGAAGTATTTCCGAACCCAAGTGTTGGTAAAGTAAATGTACGTTTCTCCGGAATGGCTGAAACCGGCAGCCGGATTGATGTGCTCGATCTTTCAGGAAGAATTGTTGCTTCGCGCAAAATTACCGGAACCACCGAATCATTCGATCTGAGCAACGCTCCCCGAGGTATTTACCTTGTTAAAGCTACTCTGGGCACTTCCGAAATCATTCAGAAATTGATTGTTCAATAATTGTGATCCATTCAGATATTAAAAGCAAATAGAAATGAAAAAAATATATACCACAGCAAAAATCGCTATCGTTTTGATGGCATTAGTGTTCGTTGCATCGAAAAGTAATGCACAGGTTTCCAATCATTTTAAAACTGTTTGGGATGGCGAAAACGGTCAGGATCACATGAATTTCATGGTTATTTCGGCTATTTTGGAAGATTTACCACTTACCGTTGGTGATGAAATTGCAGTTTTTAGCGGAACAAATTGTGTTGGAGCTTCAAAATTGGCGAAAGCAATTAATCCTACTGACAATACCACTTATCTGAAAATATCAGCTTCGCGTGGCGATGGCGCTAACGATGGTTTTGTTGAAGGAGCCGACATTATTATTAAAATCTGGGATGTTGAAAGCCAGAAAGAGTTTGTTGCAAAATCAGTTAATTACCGAAGCGATATTTCTTCGTGGCTTACAACCGGTAAATTTACCAGTGGCGCAACCTCTGTAGTCGAGATTGTTTCGTATGAAGAGTTTACCCAGAAAATCAGTTTAATCAAAGGAAATAACCTATTGTCGGCTTATTTAGCGCCCGGAAACCCAAATGTTTCGGCAGTTATGAAAGCCCTTGTAGATAATGGCTATCTGACAAAAATGACCGATGAAACGGGAAAATCGTTTTCACTGGTTAGAAACGTAGGTTGGGTTAATAATATTGGAAACATTGAGAAAACAGAAGGTTATTTGCTGGCCATTGCAACCAATTGTACTTTGGATATTATTGGCCGTAAGGTGAAACTGCCATTGGATATTCCACTTAAATCGGGCTGGAATTATATTTCTTTCCCAAAAACAGTTGCGGAAAATGCGATGACAGTGATTCAGCAATTAATTGATCAGAATAAACTTGTAAAAGTACAGGACGAATCGGGTAATTCAATTGAAAATCTGAAAAGACTTGGAGGTTGGAAGAATGGGATTGGGAACTTTGAACCCGGAAAATCATACAAAGTGAATGTAAATGCTGACGGGATTTTGACGATTAAGTAGAGATAGGTTTTGTTTTAATAATTACTGCGATGAGTTACATAAAAGGAGAGAGTGGCTTCTTTTTGTAACTCATTTTTTTAGGTTAAAGCCATTGCAATGGAAACACCTATAAATGTGCCAATTACATAGCCTAATATTCCTACTAAAATACCGGGTGTAATCAGTTTTTTCTGACCCAGCGAAGCTGCCATTGGAGCTGCAACCGATGGTCCCATGATGTTGGCGGCCGAAGAAATAATCACTTCGTAAACATCGAGTTTGAATAGTTTTGCCAGCGAAACCAAAAATGTGAAGTGAAAGAACATGATAATCAGGTAGAAACCCAATACTGCCGGACCAACATGCAACATATCCGTCAGATTTGTAGATGCTCCGATGGCTGCGAGAAAAATATACATCATCCAAAGTCCGATGGCGAAAGCAGTGTCTTCAATTTTTTTTAGCCGGGTTGGAAACAGGTTGGCAATTAGTACTGAAATAATGGTAACAATCAGTATGTTCATGCTCATTTTCGACGAAAATAAATTTTGAATAACCGGCGAAACCAGGCTTCCGGCGCCTGCAATAAGCACTGCAATTAATATTGAAAGCGCGATTCGCTCAATAGTTATCGGATAAACTTCTTCTGTGTGGCACTTTCCTTCAGCTTCCTGATTTTCGATCTTTGGTTTTACGAAGAAACGAGCCAGAAATTTGAGTGATGGTACCGCAAACAGCAGTAAAATATAGGCATTGGCAACAAAGTTATCAACNNATAAAATTCATGCTTCCACCAATGAGTGTTGCTGCAATTACTCCGGCTGCATTTGCCGAATCATTTCCGAGATGAATCAGGAAATAGGCCAGAAAACTCCCCAAAACAACACCCAAAGCTCCGATTAAAAAGGCAACAAGCAGTTTCCCTCCTTCACGAATGATGCGGATAATGTTCGATCCCATCAGCATCATCGGAATTGAAAGTGGAATGAAGTAGCTGAAAATCAATTCGTAAACTTCAACTTTTATTGTTGGGTTTGATGCTACCGGAACGATGCCCGACATGGATAAAATGGACATAAGAATCATAGTAACCAAAATCCCGGAAACCTTGCCGAACCATTTTTTATGTTCCGACCAGATTCCGAGTGCGGCTGCACCAACTATAACGGCAAAAATTACCAGGTGATTTTCAGGAGTAATCAACGACATAAACAAAGTTTTAGGCTGCTAAAATACTTCGATCATTGATTCTGATTATAGCGGAGGTAAAAAAAATTACAACTTTTTAAATCCCAGACGCGAAATATAGCGGCTCTTTGCCTCTTCCGGATCGGCGTCAATTGAAATGTAAATAATGGTTCTCATGTCAATAACTACTGCCTGTAATTTGGTCAGATCTGGTGATTTAATTGCTACTAATGGTTTCTTTTCGTACATGAGATTGTTCCCTTCTATTTAATGTTTATAATTAGCACAGTTTCAGTAACTATGCTGTTTGATATTAACCAGAAAAACTTTACGGATTAGAATTGTTTAAAAAAAAGCTATAATGACCCGAAGATTTTTAATCATGCGAATATAGCTAAAAATAACGGTAAGTTTTGATTGTTTCAGCGCCTGCGTATTGATGAGAAAATTATACAATAAGTTGTTTGTAATAAATGTGTTACATCTGTTTTTGTCTTTCTTCGGAACTCTTGCTTGAGATGCGCTTTTTTTCTGTTTAACCCGATTTATTAAATATAAATGCTCCAGGCTTTGATATTTATTCCCCGAATGATTATCGGTATTTCTGGTTGCTATCTTATTTCAAGTTGCCGGTTTCTTTACGGGTTAGAAGTCCGGTTAGGTTTGTAATTAACACGGTACCTCCGCCAAGAACAATAAATAGTTTGTTCAGGTTATCGAGAAATGCCCGGTTGGCTACAAACAGAAAAGAGAAAAGTCCGATCATAACCAACACCAGCACCAGTTTATATCCCTGCCAGCTTTTTCCGGTATCGCCCAGTTTTACCTTCAATTTTTGCTTTTCTTCGGCAGTAAAACGGGTTAGTATATGTTTCCTGAAGCTTTCGTTCATAAATCTGATTCCATTGGTTCCCACAACCAGCAAACCTCTTCGGATTAAATGAATGATAACCTTTTGGTTTTTTGTGTTTACTATTACATCGGGAGCCATGTCGCATAAAACAAATTGCTCCATCGGGGTACACGAGTCCAGAATACTGTTATAGTACAAGCCGCTCATTTCCATTATTCTTGCAATAATTCGTTTTTCAATAATTTGCTCCTGAAGCTTACTCTTTAAGAGTTCGTCGTAGAATTCCATCATTTTGCCCAGATAAACATGCAGATAGTCGCTGGCAGCCAGTTCTCGGCAAATGAGGCACCTCATGTTCTCAGGGTGGTTTTCAGCACATTCAAATACATAACTCTCACATTCCTGTTTTGGACTCATTCCGGCTATTGGCTTGTTTCGATCTTGTTTTTCAGGAGTGAAAATTACATCCACATTCGAGAGTATATATTTTAATTTCAGGAGGAGTTCATCCCATATTTTTATATCTGCTGCATTCTTATCGGTTGGTACTGTTTTTATTTGTTTTTCAAGGTATTCGAGAATTATGTAGGGAGCAGTTTGGCTTACAATCACCATTTTTTCTTTTTTTCTGATCTTTTCCTCTATTTTTTCGAGTTGGTAAGTGAGGCTTTGTAAAGCATAGTAATTGTTAGCGAAATTCTTAACAATCACAACATTCTTATCAGTGTGAGTTTGCTCTTTTTCATTTGTGTCATTTTGTTCCGAAAGGTCGAGCGAGATTAATTTGTATTTACTCATCAGCTGCTTTTTAATAAATTCTGTCGGATTAATATATTGAGAACGAATAATTAAAACCGATTGCCCACAGTCAATTCGCTGACAAATTGTATTTCCGAAATTAAATGCGGTATGCATTTCAAGAATAGAAGTGCCGAACATCCGTTTTGTTCCGAACATGATTATCCGGTAAAATCCATATAAAACAAATAGCAGGAATAGCATCAATAAAAAGCTGTCGTATTTGCTAAATCGCGACAGTTTATTTTCAGTTTCAGCTGATGTCAGTGGGTTGAATATGCCCGGATTCTGCAATTTTGTATAGATTCTGCAAGTATCCGGTATTTGTATATCATATCTTTCTGAAATGGATAAATAATTGAATATCAATATAGAATCGCACAAAGACCAGAATTGCTTCCCATTTAGCAGGCTGTCATTTTCAAGAAATTTTGTCTTTAACGAAGTATGATCATATACCGGCCTGATAAGGTTCATAATGTCTTCTCCCTGATGATTACGAAAATTTTTGCAGTTTTCAGCCATTATTAACTTTTCGGTTTTACCCTTTACAAAAAACGAAATTCCTGCAAACTTCGAATAAATTCCCCGCTGCATTCTTTGTTCCGCAATACTTTTAACAGTCGAATCGAGCTTGTGATTATTTTCCATCTGCTTGTAATAATCGCGCAATTGTTTGTTCCTAAATTCTTTTTGTCTGACAAACTCAAGTTGCTCGTATTTTGTATTTCGTAGTATTTCGTGATTTACCGAGGCCTCAAAGAATTTAATGGAAGGGGCAACGCTGAAAGTGACCAGCAACGACATCAGGAAAAAAACATATAGATTGACGGTATATTTCTGAAGTTTTTGAAAAATATCTTTTTTCAGTATAAAATAACCAGGAACTAACAGTCCGAATATTGACATCTCGAATATTATAAATTTTAACAAGTCTCTGTTATACAGCGATTTGAATGCTGAAATATTTATCAGGACTAGTAGTATCAGGTTAAAAATTGCAAAGTATTTGCGGCCTGACGATTGGAAAGAGAAGTTGTTTAACGCGAAATTTGAATAAGGAAACAGGATTGTTACCATTGCCATGGCAAAGAGTAAAGGAGTGAGCGTAGTGACAGGGTTACTTAGCAAAAGATAAAAAATAGTGCTGATTACCAGCAAAATACTCATTGTCAGATAAATTGTGCAATGGTTGTTTTTTGGTCCGGTGGCATCGATCATCAGGCTTTTCAGGCCCGCTTTTTTGCCAAAGTGCCTCAGGAAAAATAATGCAACTGTTTCGATAATAATAAACAGCACCAACGCCCAAAATAGTAAAAATGTAAGTATCAGTCCCTGAACCTGATAAGCATATTCGGCATGTTTGTCGAACATGGTCACCAAATATAAAGGCATTGGCGATAAGGGTTTTATATGTATTCTGTGTGGCTCGTCGTAATAGTTAACTTCGAGTGTTTTAGTAGCATTTGCATAAATTGCGGCCGACAAGCTTTTATCTTCGCTACATTCCTTTAAAAAGTTTTCCTGTAAGTTTCTAAGCTTGTCTGAATGCAACCATACCAATCCGCTTTGGTCTATGATGCAAAATTTGTAATCGGCAGGCAAAATTGGTTCAATAACAGAGTAAAACCTGCCGGTCATTGCAATAACCTGCCTGTCAATATCAGATCGTTTCGATAATGCAACTTTTGTAATTCCACTGGTAATTGAAACGATTGATTCCATCCTGAACCTTTTACCATCATGGCGGGGCAAAATCCACTCATCGGGTTTGCTAAAATATTCGCGGTTTTTCAAATTCGAAGGCTTATCAATTTTAGCGAATGGTGTAATTATCACATTTTGAAGTCCGGTGGTATCCATCCAGAATGCATAATCAAAATACGGATAGTTGTTTGTTATCAGATCTTTACAAATAAGTAGATTAGGCGTACTAGCAAGAGATTTATCCATTCCGGTAATTTCGATGGCCTTTTTGTCGTAACAATCGAGTTGATCCCAGGCATTTATTATTTCGGTATTGAGCGAATCGTTTACCTCCGTTGCCAAATTCTTTAATCGGGTTTCGTTTTGTGTAACATACCAAAAAGCATTCGTCACAAAAATGATAAACAGAAAAATGAGACTTGAGCCCAGGAAAAGCGAGATGGCTGAATTTAGTAATGATCCGGAGCCAAGGTGCTCTGTTGCCGACATTACTTTAAGTTTTATGAAAGGTAATCCGAGGATGGTCAGAGCAATGATCATGAAAATCAGCAGAATAATAGAGGGTGCGATTCCTCTTTTTGCCTGATTTAGAAGATTGGTATCAACCAGACCACAGATATACACGGAGTTATTTCCGATTTGTGTCTGGCATAAAAAAATCTTATACGAGATGTTTGATAGGCTGATGTCATAAGCCATTACTCCTCTAATTGTCGCTTTCCGGACATCAGATTTTGTTTTTACATCAATATACCCAATTGATGCCGCGTTGCCTGAACTGTTCTCTGTCATTGCTGGCGACTGATTTTTTTCCTGAATAATATATTCGAGGTGAGGATTGCCGGGAAGGGTAGAGTAGGCAATAGTGCTATCAACTATCAGTATATATTCATCGAAAATATTTCGTTGCATAAATTCCGACATCAGCAACTCATAACTTGTCCTGAATTTGACTTCTTCCTCCTCTTTATATCTATTTCCTAAAACAAGATGAAAATACAGATAATCAGACTTGGCTTGTGGAAAAACATTAATTACAGTATCAATCAGTCCAATAATTGATTTTTTTGAACCGGCATATTCAAGGTTGGGATTGAAGTTCTTAATGTTTTTTCGTTTTTCAAGCAACTCCAATAAATAATTGTCAGCATATTTCTTTTGTTCTTTTTTTGCCTCCTCATTCAAGTCCAGCAGATGGTCAACATATTCAGCAGCATTCGTTTCCATCGATTTTACCTTCATTTGAAGGTTTCTGCTCATCTGTTCAAGAATCCTTGATTTTGTCGCAATAATGTGAGCTTCTTTGTTATTTGTATAAACCTCAAGGTAAAAGTAGTACCCGATAGCAAAAAAGACTAAAGTGATAATAATGATATACAGGTTGTGGCTCAATTGTTTGCTTTTCATGACTGGAAGTGTTGATAGCCTGTTTGTTAACTGACTGAATAACAAATGATTTTATATACGTTTAAGCAAAACTTACGTTTCAAAAAATCGAAAAAGCTAATAGACCAGATGAGGCAATGATGTGTGATTTACCGCATTGAGGTCTATGTAGTTTAAGACTGGAATTAAATCACATTCGCTTTACTATTTGCATAATGTTGCAACTTTTTGAGTAAATTTGAAGAACTCAAAATGATTTAATTATGCATTACTTTCGTTTGTTGCTGATAATTAATTTATTATTTGCTTTAAGCTGCACCAAAACCAATAGCCAGATGATTGACCAAACCACTGTAAAAGAACTCGACCTGAATCGGTACCTTGGAACCTGGTATGAAATTGCCCGTTTCCCGCATTCGTTCGAGAAAGGACTGGTTGGTGTGACTGCAACTTACAGTATGCGCGACGATGGCAAAATAAAAGTTCTGAATCAGGGCTTTAAAAATACGCTGGATGGGGAACTTTCGTTGGCTGAGGGGAAAGCAAAAATACCGGACAAATCGCAACCCGGAAAGTTGAAAGTTTCTTTCTTCTGGATATTTTACGGCGACTACAATATACTGGAATTGGATGAAGACTACCAGTATGTGATGATTGGCAGTTCAACTCCAAAATATTTCTGGATATTAAGTCGGACTCCGCAAATGGATTCGGGCACCTACGAAATGTTGCTCGAAAAAGCCCGCAAACGAGGATATAATCTGGAGAAATTGTATAAAGTTCCGCAAAAGACGAATTAAAATTGGAGAAAATGAAACGAAATTGGACGCGAAAGCTTATTGGAGGTTTGAGTTTTACCTCGGCAATGTTTGTATTTCAGGCTTGTTACGGTACACCACAGGATTTTGGACTCGACATTTTGGTTGAAGGTCAGGTAAAATCCAAGGTTACAGGCTTGCCAATTAAGGGAATTAAAGTTTCGGTGGAAGAAAATATGCAATATGATTTTACCAATGATGAAGGCAAATTTTCGTTTTATACTGAACCGGTTAATAGCCTGAAAATTAAGTTCGAGGATGTCGATTTAGATCAATATGGCACTTTTGTGAATAAGGACACCATTCCTGCGGTCACTGATAAAAAGGTTTATTTGAATATTGCCCTGGACTCCAAATAAATGAATCAAGTTATCAGAAAGCACATTTTTCGGCGATTCAAAAAAGCAGAAACCGAGGTTCACGAATTAAATTATCTGTTTTGGGAATGCACAACCAGATGCAATTTAAGCTGTTTGCATTGTGGAAGCGATTGTTCAAAAGATAACTCTGTTGGCGATATGCCTTTAGGCGACTTTCTAAAAGCTCTCGGTACTTTAGAATCAAAATCCGAAAACTTTATTGTTGTCCTTACAGGCGGTGAGCCACTTTTGCGCAATGATATTGAAATATGCGGTCGCGAAATCCGAAGTAGTGGAGTACGGTGGAGTATGGTTACCAATGGTTATTTGTACAACGAGCAAAAACATATTTCGCTGCTCAATGCTGGTTTGGGCGCATTAACAATTAGCTTGGATGGATTGGAAAATACGCATAACTGGCTTCGCAATAAAAAGGATAGTTTTTCGAAAGTAGATAGGGCTATTGATTTGGCAGCAAGTTCATCGCGACTGAATTTTGATGTGGTTACCTGTGTAAATAGCAGGAACATCAATGAATTGCCCGCTTTGTATGATTATTTGATTCAGAAAAACGTAAAAGCATGGCGCTTGTTTACAATAGTTCCGATCGGTCGGGCAAAAGATAATCCGGAGTTATTTCTGACTGATCTTCAGTTTAAAGAATTGATGGATTTTATTAGCGAAAAGCGAAAACTAAAAATGATGGATGTCAAATTCAGTTGTGAAGGCTATGTTGGATTGTACGAATCGAAAGTTCGGGATCAGTCTTTTTTTTGCAGAGCGGGAATTAATATCGGTTCTGTTCTAATTGACGGATCGATTTCAGCTTGCCCAAATATTGACAGGAGTTTTTCGCAGGGAAACATTTATCAGGATAACTTTGCTGAAGTATGGGAAACCAAATATCAGGCATTTCGCGACCGGAACTGGACAAAACACGGGAAATGCGCCGAATGTGCTGATTATACCGATTGTCGGGGAAATGGATTGCATAACTGGCACGAAAACAAAGAAAATGTATTAATTTGCCACAACGAAAAAATCGAACGCGCTACCAAGTGTAATTTACATATTTGAAAAAGCTGACTAATTCCGACAATCTAAAAAACTCAAAATGAAAACAGGAATAATTATATCGCTTATTTTTAGTGTGTTATTTAATTTTGCAGAAGCTTTTGCACAGGATTCAATTCCTTCTTCTAAATCATCAATCACTAAAGAAAAGCTGGTTTACAAATTCAACATTAAAGAGAATATCGCACCAGCCATCTGGCGCCAAACAAAACAGGCTTTTGATGCAGCCGATAGTTTGAAGGCCGATCTTTTCCTGATCCACATGAATACTTACGGAGGAACGGTGGTTGATGCCGATTCGATTCGTACCCGGATTCTGAACAGCAAAATTCCGGTGGTTGTTTTTATCGACAACAATGCAGCCTCGGCAGGCGCGCTTATTTCCATTGCCTGCGACCGCATTTACATGCGAAGCGGTGGCTCAATCGGAGCTGCAACTGTGGTTAATCAGACAGGCGAAAAAATGCCTGATAAATACCAGTCGTACATGCGCTCCACAATGCGGGCAACGGCCGAAGCGCAAGGGCGGGACACCATCATTACCGGCCAGGATACGACTTATAAATGGAAACGCGATCCGCTGATTGCCGAAGCGATGGTGGACGAACGGGTTTACATTCCGGGAATTATTGATACAGGTAAAATATTGACTTTCACACCGATGGAAGCCATGAAAAATGGATACTGCGAGGGCATTTGCGAAAATGTTGACGAAGTACTGAAACTGAACGAGATGGAAAATGCCCGGATTGTAGAATACAAACCAACTGCTTTGGAGCGGTTTATTGGATTTATGGTACATCCGATTGTTTCAGGAATATTGATTATGGCTATTTTGGGCGGAATTTATTTCGAAATGCAGACACCCGGAATCGGCTTTCCGCTGGGTGTGGCTGTGTTGGCCGCCATTCTGTATTTCTCGCCACTTTACCTTGAGGGGCTCGCTGCCAATTGGGAGATTATTTTATTTGTTGTTGGCTTGATTTTAATTGCGCTTGAAATATTTGTCGTTCCTGGTTTTGGTGTAACCGGTATTTCGGGCATTACACTCGCTTTTACCGGTTTGGTGCTTAGCCTGATTAAAAATGTGGATTTTACTTTTGATCATGTAAACATGAATGATTTATTAATCGCATTGGCAACTGTTTTTACCGGATCGGTGGCAGGTATTGGATTGGCAATCTACCTGGGTCAAAAAATGTTTACAGCCGAAACCGGACAGTTTTCGCATCTCTCACTTCATCAGGTTATGAAATCAGAAGATGGATATTTAGGCGTCGATCCTGAACTGATTCAGCTAAAAGGTAAAAAGGGGATGGCAATTACGACTTTGCGCCCTTCAGGAAAAATAAGCATTGAAGGCAAAAATTATGACGCTCTGGCCGAATCGGGAATGATCGACAAAGGAACTTCAATTGTAGTAATCCGCGTGGAAACCGCTCAATTGTATGTTGAAAAAACGTGATTGATAGTCAGGTTTTTACCGGTTTTATTTGATTGAGTATTCGGCTGAAATTACGACCCTTACTTTTTTGTAAATATCGACAGTACTCGAAGCGTAACCGCCTTCGCCACCTGATAAAGATGCAGTGCGATCGACAATGGTAAATAATCCCTGATTTGCTTTTTTCAGGCGACCGAGTTTTGAATCATTTTCAGTTGCGAATTTTTGTGCTGCCTCCCGTGCTTTTTGTGTGGCTTCGCTAATCATTTCAGGCTTAATGTCGTTTAGTTTTGTGAAGTAATATTGAATTGGATTTCCATATTCGTTGTTAGAAATTACCACGCCTGCCTGAAGTAATTCTCCGGTCATACGGCTCACATTCTGTACCAGATCGACATTGCTGCTGCGGATCTGAATGATTTGCGTGATCAGATACCGTGGAGTGTTCATTTGCTGGTAGTTTTCGTACTGATTGGCTCTTTTGTCGATTACCGAGCTACCTTCAATAATGATATCGTCCTTGCTGATCTGTTTTTGGATCAGAAATTCGACTATTTTGTTTTTTGCTTCCTCAATTTTATCGCTTCCTTCCAGCAGATTGTCATTAACAATTCGCGTCTGTATATTCCAAACCACCAAATCGGCCTTCACTTCTCTTTCCGAGAGTCCTTTTACGCTAACAAAACGGTCGTCCATTTTAAACCGTTGTAATGCCTTTCCTATCAGTAATGCATTGATTCCAAAACTTAATACGAGGGCAACTGCGATAATCCAAAAATTTTTCGTTTTCATTCCTGAAATTTTGTTGTGAATGTTGAATTTAATTAAAATGCCGAATGGCTTTCCGGTTTTTTATTTCCCGAATCGCTTCATTGCTTCTTCCATCATTGCCACAGTGGCGGTTGCTCCTGATCGGGTGCATCCTGCCGCCTGAACTGCAATCAGTTGATCGAGCGTGCGGACACCACCGGCTGCTTTTACTTTTACCTTCGGCCCCACACTTTTTTTCATCAGTTCCAGAATAGGAATAGTTGCCCCAACATAGTTGTAGTCGCCGTTGGCCTGTTTCACAAAGCCAAAGCCTGACGAGGTTTTCACATAATCGGCGCCCACTTCGGTGCAAATCTGACAAAGTTTAACGATGTCGGCTTCATTGGTAATGTAATCGGTTTCGAAAATCACTTTTACAATTGCGCCCTGCCTGTGGCAAGCATCGGTCACCGATTTGATTTCTTCTGAAATATAATTCCAATCGCCCTGTAAAGCCTTGCCAATATTGATGACCATGTCGATTTCAACAGCGCCGTCATTGCAGGCTGTTTCAGCTTCGAATACTTTCACGGCGATGGCTGAATTTCCGGCAGGAAAGCCAATTACGCAGCCAACCAAAACATTACTGCCTTTCAGTATTTCAGCCGCCTGTTTTACCGCATAAGGTTTTACGCAAACCGACGCTACATCGTATTTTTTCGCCACTTCACATTCTCTGCGTAAATCTTCGTCGGTCATGGTTGGGTGAAGGATCGAATGGTCGATCATCTTGGCCAGGTTGTACACTATTTCGTTCATCGAAGTTTTGATTTAATTGAGGTGCAAACTGAATCAAAGATAGAAATCTTAACTTGTACGTACGATTTCAGAACTGAATATTTTATAAAACGTATAACCCAATTTTACATCCGGCTTACACTTAAAATTAGCAGTGTAACTTAAATTAAAAGAGATGATTATAAGATTTGATAATCCCCAGTTTTATTACGATTTCTTTTATCAGTTATCTTCGCTGATCGTAATTCTGATTTTTTTATTTGAGAGTTTCAGGCGAAAAATACCTTGGGTTACCATGTTGCTTGTGGTGGTAACCACCCGTTTTTTCCTGATAGTTGGCTCGAAATTGGGTGGAATAACTGCTGACGACATTCACTTCTTTTTGCAGCATTTTAGCTTCCCGCCTGTACATTCAAAAAATATGGCCGGAGCTTTGGTTTTCGCTCTCTTAGGAATGGGAATTGCCAAACTACTCCTGAAAATAAAGTACCCGATTTTAGACGTTTTTGCTATTGCAGCGCCTTTTGGTATGGCTGTGCAGCGAATAGGTTGTTTGCTAACCGGATGTTGTTTTGGAACCGAAACTCATTTACCTTTTGGCATTCAGTACGGAACAAATACACCTGCATTTCTCCATCAGTTTTTTACAGATCGGTTGGGAATGGCCGACGAACTTTCGCTGCACATTCATCCGGTTCCGTTGTATTTCATTATTAGCAGTTTAATTATTGGAATTGTTTTACTCATCAACCGGAATTTCTGGAAAAGACCCGGCAATCTGGCATTATCGGGTTTGGTTTTAATTTTAACCAGTTGGTTTATCATCGAATTTTTCAGGGATTCGCTTTCTAACGGAACTTTTCTGGGTAGCTACATTATTGGCCTGAAAAAGATACAGTTAATTTATTTGACACTGATTCCCATTCTGATCCTGACCATCTTTTATCGTGAGAAAAACAATGTTCGCCGGGAATTTCGCATTTACGAAAATCACCCAATTCACAATTCTCTTTATTTGCTGATGCTTGTTGCTTTGATGCTCGCAACGCGTAACTGGTTCACCACGGTTGAATTTAATATTCTCCTGTTTGTATTAATTCCTGCATCTTTAGGTGTTATCGTTCATATTATCAGGCATCTTTATTCGCTTCAGGTACGGACTTCAGTCGCGATTTTAATGATTCTTTCATTCATACTAATGGGTCAAACTCTTCCGCAGGATGAAAAGAAAATATATCAGTCGGTAAAACTCGGCCATTCAAGTGGTAGCTTCGAAACATATCACAATATTGGCACAGGCGAGGGTTGCGACAGGATGAGTCAATCGCAAAATTTTCATCAAAAATACAGAATGCTCGGAGCCGGATATTCGGTGACTGCCGAACAAAACAAGACAATTCTGGAATATGGATTAAACGGTTATGCCGGTTCTCACACTGAATTGGGGAGAACCAGCTTAATACAAACCGATGACTTAATAATAGGCATCAATCCGTTCGTAAAATACGATGTCAAATGGTATGGCATCGGTGGTGGAATTCACATTGGTAATTTGCAGTATTCACCATCTCATTGGGTTGAGCAAAGAGCATCGGCATTTCCAACTACCGGAACACGGAAAAGCCCGGTGTTGCCACAGTTCTATTTTCGTGTTGGTCCCAAAAATATAGCTTTTGTAAGCTACAAATTTGCCGATCATTTTCCATCTCCTTTTCCGGGCATGTATCAGAATATGGAATTTGGATCAGGGTTTGGCCTGAAAAACGGGCTTAATCTTCGTATCGGATCTTTTTTCAAGGGTAGTTATGTAGCAGGCACCATTCCGATAAAGAATAAATTTGTGATTGAGCCTTTGTATGAGTGGTCTAATTCCAGTAGCGAATCTTATTCAAATCAGTACCAGTTTTCACTTGGACTGCACTATCGATTTGGTCATAAAACGCAGGTTCAGAATAAGTTTTTGCTGAATGATCAGAAGTAGGTTAATAAAACTTGGTTAGGCTTTTCATGGTTGGTTATAGTGTAGGTTGAAACTTATTGGTACAGCAACGAAAGTTATAACTGTACTTAAAACTTTTTCTTCAGCACTTTCCAGAAATCATCAGCCAACGCTTTTTCGTCGATTTTGATGTATGCTTTGATCGTTCGCTGGTTATTTTCAGGAGGTGTTGAAATGGTTTCAATTTGAGTAAGATTAGGTTTCAGATAAGCTTCTACCAGCGCCAAGTCCCACATTACGCGGGTTTCATCCTGTGGATTTTGCTCACGCCAGCGTTCTTCCAGTATCTTCTCAGCTTCAATGGTTTCATTCAGTTTGGTGTAGGTTTCTTCGCGTTTAAATTGCAAAGGCAAGGCTGTCTGAAGACACATCATCGTCAGGTCGAGTTCGTCGAGGTTGAGCAGGTAATCGAAGGCATTCAGGTCGTTACGAATGTTGAATTCGTTTTTGTTCCAGATTTTGGTTTTTGGATCGTATTGTGCGCCCAAAGCAAAACAGCGGATTCTGGATTTGATTTCAGGAGCTATTATTAATGCCGAAGCCAGGTTGGTCATGGCACCGATGGTAAGAATGTCGAGTTTCTCTCCTTCGGGAAGGGCTTTTACAGTGGCAATTATTGCTTGTGAAGCCTTGGAATCTCGTGCATCTTGCTGTCCCCATGCACGGCCAATCTGCCTGTCGGCTCCGATGGGATGGGGAATATCTAACCTGCCTAGAGCTTTCAGGATTTGTTCGTTCAATCGCTGACTTTCGGCAACGGTATTCAAGCCTTTCGATTCATAAGCATTCCACTTTTCAAAAACCAGCAAATCCGGATTATTGAAATGTGCCGAACTCAATCCAATTAATTCAATCGAAGGATCCTTTACCAAGCGGACGATGGCATACAAATCGTCCATTTCGTTGCCAGTGTCGGCATCGAGCCAAACTTTTTGCTTCTGGGCAAACCCGGAGGAAAGAACAAACAGGCCAGCGAAAAAAAAGATAATATACTTCATGGAACAGTTGTTTTTAAACAAGTTTTAATATTTCAGCAATTGATAAAACCGTAATAAATTCATGATTTTCTGATGATTCGTGATGATTCTCGTGCTGCCATGTAACTTCAAACGGAATATGAATGGCTTTCGCCCCGATGTTGATGACGGGTAAAATATCAGATTTCACCGAATTGCCAACCATTAGGAATTCTTCCGGCTGAATATCGAGATGAGCAAGCAGTTTCAGGTAATTTTTCTCGTGTTTATCGCTCATTATTTCGATGTGGTGGAAATAGCCGATCAGTCCCGACTTTTGCAGTTTTCGTTCCTGATCGAGCAAATCGCCTTTGGTAGCCAATATCAGTTTATATTTTCCCCGAAGCTGCTGCAACACCTGTTCAACACCGTCCAATAATTGTATTGGCATGGTCATGAGTGTTTTCCCTGTATTGATGATTAGGTTTAGTTCTTCGGATGTAATTTTTCCTTCAGTTGCCCGAAGTGCTGTTTCTATCGTTGCCAAAATAAAACCTTTTGCGCCGTAGCCATATATTTCAAGGTTTTGCATTTCAGTTTTAAAGAGCTCTTTCGAAGTTTCTTCTTCAGGCAAATACGGTTTCAATATTCGGCAAAATTGTCGCTCAACTTCCTGAAAGTAGGGTTCATTCACCCAAAGTGTATCGTCGGCATCGAAACCTATTACTTTTATGGTGTTTTTCACTTGCGCTAAGTTATTTCAACGTTTTGTATTTCCCATTTTTATCATCCAGTACCAGTAGCCAGTCGTTGTCGGTTCCTGCGGATGGTGGTGTGAATTTTTGATTTCCGGAGTTTTTAAATGTGCCAATTTTACGGGCCGTGCCTTCTCTCGGGTTATACCACGAAGCAACAATCGTATTCTTTATTTTCGACAGATCGACCGTAACAGACTGCCCAACTGATAGATAAATAAGGGCGAAAGATTGATCGGCAGAAATGGCTGTGCGGATATGAAGACTGTCTTTTGGATTTGAGCCAACAATAATCGCCTGATCAGGAATCAATTGGGAAAATGGTCGTGCTTCGAAAATGGTCCGTACATGTTTCAAGTCGGCTGCTCCGGGTCGGTCGAGTGCTTCTCTCCAATCGGTTAGGCAGGGAATGGCCATACTTCCGCCTTTTTCGAACATTTGCCAGATTGCATTATTTCCGTAGGTATAACCAGCTGCTCCTGAAAGAAAATTCCAATAGGCATGAACCCTCACATCATGAGCCGTGAAAAATCCCATTGCAAAATGTTCTTTTTTGACGATGATTTTATTGGCGTCAAGAACTTCTGCCGGAACCCGAAGTGGTTTACTCCAATCGCAATAATCCCAGAATCTGACAGGTATATCTTCATAGGCAGGCTCTGCGTCAACGAAAGGTTTTGCAGGTTTCTGATTGTAAAGTGTTTCTGCATAACGATATACATCAATGTACCTTTTTTCGTGCCCGCTTTGGTACATATCCAAATCGAGCCACCTTTCGTTCGGCAACCATTGATGGGATGAAGATGCACCTCTGGGATGGTAAGAAATGAGCTGTTTTCCATCACTACCGGTTTTGATCCCGTTTGCCATTGCCCGCCACACTTTTAATTCTGTATCATTTTTGATGTTTCGATCACCGCCAAGAATCCAGACAATAGGTTTATTTTTATAGCGTTGGCCTAAAAATTCTCCATAAGTTTTAGCATTCGATTCTGTAAAAACAACTGGTCCTCCTCCATGGGCATCTGTTACTTTATCGCCCCAGGTGGGCAACATCCCAATAAACAAGCCCAGCTTTTGTGCTTCATTAACAATGAAATCGACGTGTTCGAAATATTTTTCGTTGGGCTTTTCCGGGTTCAGTTCAATCAATGGCGTTTCGCCATAAGCATTTGGGGTTTTCAGACCATCCATCTCGGCAATAACAACAGCCTGAATAACTGAAAAGCCTTTTTCTGCCCTGTTTTTTAGGTACATTTGGGCATCTTCACGGTTCAATTTGTGGAATAGTTCCCAGGCAGTATCGCCAATCCATAAAAATGGCTTTCCCGCTTCTGTTTCGAGGTATCTTTTATTTTCACTCACCAGAAGAGTTTGGGCTGCAACAAAGAGTGGAAACAGAAGAATCAGGAGTAAAGTTAGCTTTTGTTTCATGTTTCTTGTTTTATTAGATTAATCATCAATACTTTGCCCAACCAGTTGTCGGAATTTCCATCCAGTTTCGTCGTTTACCGGTCCCTGGGTTTGTTTCATCAGAATGCCAATTACTTTTTCTTTCGGATCGGCAAAATACTGGGTATTGAAATACCCGCCCCACTCGAAAGTACCTTCGCTGCTCAAGCCACCTTTTTCTTCGCCTTTCCGGGTAAGTACCGAAAATGCCAGTCCATAATTCTTCTCTGGATCTTCGCCCCAAACATTTCCAATATGGTTGCTCATAATAGCTTCAATAGTAGTGCGACTCAACAAACGAACACCATTTAATTCGCCGCCATTCAGGTACATTTGCAGAAAAGTAGCGTAATCTTTTGCGGTACTCGAAAGCCCTGCGCCACCAGAGAAAAAAGATTTTGCGCCTTTCACCGGGTAGTCGGTATCGTAAAAAGTTACCGGATATTTTGTCCATTTTCCATTTGTTTTTTGCTGAACGGCAACCAATCGACCCGTTTTTTCTTCAGGCAAATAAAAACGGGTATCGTTCATGCCCAGCGGATCGAAAATATGAGATTTTAGAAACTGATCGAATGGCATACCCGAAACAACTTCAATGAAATAACCCAACACATCAAGCCCTTCGCTATAAGTAAATTTTTCGCCAGGATTGTGATGAAGAGGCAGTTTTGCCAGTTTTTTCACGCTTTCGGCAATGGTGATTTTATCGGTGGTAAACAGATCGGTAACTCCCGCTTTCCCATAAATCATTTTCATTTGTTCGTTGCCGTCAATAATTCCGTAACCAATTCCCGAAGTGTGGGTAATCAGATGTCGAATGGTTATTTCTGATTTTGCAGGCTCTGTGGTATAAGTTGTATCACTGTATTTAAACGATTTCAGTACCTGCGGATTTTTAAACTCCGGAATGTATTTCGAAATCGGATCGTCGAGCTGGAATTTCCCCTCTTCCCAAAGCATCATCACGGCCGTAGAAGTGATTGCTTTCGATTGGCTTGCGATACGGAAAATATCGTCGCGTTTAAGTGTTCTTCCAGCTTGATTATCTGCCATTCCGTAGGCTTTCCAATGTACTATTTTGCCATTGCGGGCAATTAGTGAAACAATTCCCGGAAGGTCACCATTTTTTACAGCATCAGCACACATTTGATCGATTCGGGCAATTCGTTCAGAAGAAATGCCTACACTTTCATGAGTAGCTTCGGTTAAAACCGGTGATTTTTTGATTGATTTGGTTTGTGCATTTAGACCCGCAGCGTATAGAAAAGCTGCAAGTAAAATAAAAATTAGTTTTTTCATTGGTATCAATTTTAGTTTGAAGTATAGAAGTTTACATACATTTCAATTTTAGGAGAGCCTTGTTGTTAAAAGGGCAGGGCTCTTTTTATGATTTCTGTTGCTCCTTTTTCGGAAGATAGGCATCTGCTAAAAAATAAGCCTTGGCCATTAAATAGCCAAATACTGCGCCAATTAATCCTCCAACCAATACATCGCCCGGATAATGGACACCGTTGTAAATGCGGCTGTACGAAACCAGAAATGCCCAAATAAACATCCAGTATTTCAGAAATTTAAATTGTTTGTCGAGCACAAAATGTAGAAAAGTTGCCAATCCGAAAACATTTGCAGCATGCGATGAAACAAAGCCATACAAACCTCCTGCTCCGGCTTTGCTTAGGTGAACCAATCCGGCTAAAGCCGGTTCGTGCGATGGGCGCAAACGTTGGACTAAGTTTTTAAGTAAGCCCGAAGCAGTTTGGTCGCTCAATACTATTACCAATCCCACAAACAAGAGCATCAAAACTCCCCGCATTTTGTAGCGTCTGATCATCAGAAATACAATCAGTAAATACATTGGCGTCCAGATTAGCTTATGGCTTAACCAATACATAATTGGATCGAAAAAAGCATTGTGCAATCCGTTTAAAACCAGAAAAAACTCTGTGTCAATTGAATTTAGATAATCCATTCTACTGGCTATTATTTTGTTCGAGCATATCGTACATTAATCCGGCAACATCGCCAACTACTTTCCGGCAAATTATTTTGTGGTGCTTTCGTTCTTCAATCTGTGCCTCTGTGGCGTGTTTCTGAAGTAACTCTTTGCAGTTGGCTGTTCCGTGGATANNCCGCAGGTTTGGCGCAAACGCCCCATTCCGCCTCCAAATGTTGATGAAATGAGCTTGGCTGTGCGTTCATCTAAATCAAAACGATCAGTAAAAGCCAGCAGAACTGCCTGTGAACAAGCATATCCTTCGTCGAAGTAGGAGAGGGATTTGGAGATAATGTATTGTTTGTTTTGGTAATCTGAGGTCATTGACTTTATAATTCTAAGATTTTACCCAACAGTCCCAATATCTTTTCCATTGTTTTTGAGTCAAGTTTTCCGATAAATTCTGCTTCACGGGTTTTCCAATCTAAACTTTTTACCTGATCGACCAAAACAACACCTGAGATGGGAAATCTCTCCGGCAAAGCAACTTCAAAAGGATATCCTTTCACTTTTGAAGTTATGGGGCAGAGAATGGCAAGACCTACAACTTTATTGTAATTGGAGTTCGATAAAACAATGGATGGACGGCGACCGCCTTGTTCCCGTCCGGCCTGAGCTTGAAAATTGATCCAGACGACATCGCCTCTTTGGGGTGTGTATTTTTCAGGAACTACCATATTTCTTTTCCTACTGGACCATCAGTGTTAATTTCGTAATGGATATTATCTTCCGAAATCATTAAAATCATCTCTTCAATCGAATATTCTTTTTTTTGTATCGGAGCTAAAGTTATTTTATCACCTTCTATCTTAATCTCAATTGATGCACCTTCGGTAATCCCAACTTGTGTTGAAATAGATTTTGGAATGCGCACCCCCAAACTGTTACCCCATTTTTTTACTTTTGCTTCCATGATTGTATATACATTGAATATACAAATTTGGGATTTTATTTCTGATCTCAATACCTGTACTGAATATTTCTTCATTTCAAAAATTCATACATTTGAAGAAAAAAGAACATGGGCACAAAAGAACTTCAGGAAAGTATCATTCAAAAGATTCGCACCACTAAAGACGATGAGCTTCTCAATTATCTGAACCAACTTTTGAGTAATGAAAATGACCAAAAGAGCTATAAACTTTCGGACTTTGAAAAAAATATGCTTGCAGAAAGTGAAGCTGATTATTTGGCCGGAAGAACAATCCCTAATGAATTACAAGCTGTTCTTTATTCTAAAATTTTGTCAGTCACCGATGAACATCAATTATCTGATTTGATAACTGCAATTGATCAATCAAATTCTGACATTTATTATACTTCAGCTGAACAAAAGGCAAAAATAATGGAAGGTCAGGAACAGATTGCAAAGGGAAATTACTTTACCAATGAGCAGGTAGAAAAAGAGCTTGACCAATGGCTAAACAAAGAATAATTTGGTCGCCACGGGCAAAGCTCGATCTATTTGAAATTCTCGATTTCTATTACAGACGGAATGGCTCAAAAACATACAGCATCAAGTTAAACTTCATTTTTCGAAAGGCCATCCGGATGATAGAAAAATACCCCAAACTTGGTGTTCAAACTGACATCCCGAATATTCGTGTGCTGATAGAAAACAATTATGCCATCTTTTATGAAATAAAAAATGATGTGGTTGAGATTTCAAGTATCTGGGATTGTCGGCAAAAACCGGAAGATATTAAGTTTTTGCACAAATAACAAAAGGCACAAAGCCCTCGGATTTCTCCGTGTCTTTGTGCCTTTGTGTTTATATTCTTATTTAGAATTATGCCTGCGAAATAGCAACTGCTACTGCAACTGAAGCGCCAACCATTGGGTTGTTACCCATTCCAATCAATCCCATCATCTCAACGTGAGCAGGAACAGATGAAGATCCGGCAAACTGAGCATCGGAGTGCATACGTCCCATGGTGTCGGTCATACCGTAAGAGGCTGGACCTGCTCCCATGTTATCAGGATGCAACGTACGACCTGTTCCGCCGCCCGATGCTACCGAGAAATATTTCTTGCCTTGTTCGATACACTCTTTTTTGTATGTACCTGCAACCGGATGCTGGAACCGGGTTGGGTTTGTTGAGTTTCCTGTGATAGAAACATCAACGCCTTCGCTGTGAAGAATGGCCACCCCTTCGCGAACATCGTCAGCACCGTAACAATTTACTTTTGCTTTGTCGCCTTTTGAGTAAGCAATGCGCTCAACTTCGTTCAATGCACCAGTGGCGTAATCGAACTGAGTCTGCACATAGGTAAATCCGTTGATACGGGCGATGATTTTAGCTGCATCTTTACCCAAACCATTCAGGATAACACGCAATGGCTCTGTACGTACACGGTTTGCAGATTTTGCGATGCCGATAGCACCTTCCGCAGCAGCAAACGATTCGTGACCGGCAAGGAAAGCGAAACATTTGGTTTCTTCTTTCAGTAGCATGGCAGCCAGATTACCGTGACCAATACCTACTTTGCGATCATCGGCAACCGATCCGGGGATACAGAATGCCTGTAAGCCGATACCTAAAGTTGCAGCAATATCAGCAGCTTTGGTCTGACCTAATTTAATGGCAATTGCTCCACCCACGATGTAGCTCCACATGGCGTTTTCGAACGCGATTGGCTGAATGTCTTTTACAATTTTGTAAACATCCACGCCTTTGTCGTCGCATATTTTTTTGGC
>DPRM01000025.1 GCA_003537645.1 Prolixibacteraceae bacterium | reverse complement strand
TCCCTTCAGCTGGAAAAAGTAACAGTCCGTCCGGCTAGAGGAAAAGGCAAAAGAAGGTTAATTTTTTTTTGTGCTTAAATCAGAAATAAAAATCCCCACAACTAAGTCTTCTGATCCGGGATTTCATGCCTAGCTTACCTCTTGAGTTGTTTTGCAAACGAATTATCCATCAGTATCAACTGTTGTGCTGCCAGCTTAGCAACCAGTCGGGCTCCTTCAACCGAAAGATGGGTGTCGTCATTCCGCTCTTTTGGAAATTTTTCGGTTGGTGGCGTCCACAGGTAAATTTGCTTCGATGGTTCTTCACCAAGCGCGGTAACCGCTCCAGTGGTGATCATTTGAAGGTCAACGAGCGGAACATTCATCTCGGTAGCAACCATTCGGGTAGCCACCGGATAATTGCCGTGGGTATCAATCAAAAAACCATTTTCAAATTTCCGGCGAACGATGGAAGTAAACAGAATGGGAGTTGCGCCTTTTTCTCGGGTTTCTCGAACAAAACGTTCCAGATTGTTTCTGTAAGTTGTAAATGGTTCGGTGTAGCGTGTCGAATCCTGAATTTTCTGGTCATTATGCCCAAACTGAATAAATACATAATCGCCAGTTTTCAGCGAATCAAGCACCGCTTTCCAGCGACCTTCGGTTATGAAACTTTTACTGCTCCGGCCATTTACAGCACGATTTTTAATTTCAACCGATGAATCGACAAATTCAGGAAACACTTGACACCAGCCGGTTTCAGGTGCAACTTCAGCTTTTTTACTGGCCATAGTCGAATCGCCGATGGTAAAAACGGTAAATTTTCCGGAGGTCGGCTGCTGTGCAAAAATTCCGTTCACAAAAAACAACAATGCACCGATCAATAGGATCAAAAATGATTGCTTCATTATACTTTAATTTTAAGGTCTAAAATATGCTCACCAACATCAATTGAAAATGAATATTCGGTGACCGTTGGCTGAAGCCAAACAGCCTGTCACGATTCATTATCGGGAGCAAAGGATAGTCTTAACTTCCAACAGCAATAATGCTGAATTGAAATACTGATATTCTTTGCCGTCTGCTTTAGCTGACAAACATTTGATTGAAAATGATCCCGAACGGGATGAATAAACATTTCCTTACAGTTTTTATTTCACCACCTTAACCACATTCTCTGGAACCTCCTTTCCTACCACCAATTGGGTTTCAGGATTGGTAATGCCAGTATTTTTCAGTTCTGTCGCTCCGGTTTGCGAACCTGAAACTTTTATTAGCGGTAATCCTTCAGAAGAAATAAGCCCGTCAACAGAAACATTAGCACTGTTTTGAAGATCAATCACCGGATAGTGCTTGGTTTTCAGGTTCAGATTTTTGATTTTCACCTGATCGGCATCAATACACACCATGCCATAATCAGCTTCCATCAGAATATTAGTGAGTTCCACATTTTCAAGCTTCATTTCGGGCAAGCCTTGCAGGAATATTCCGGTCATAGCGCCTTTGCAGTTTACATCGCGGATAAAAATATTTTTAAACTGCGGAGTTTCTTCAGTAACAGGTAACAATTTGGGAGCTTCGCCATTTTCTCCTGCTTCCATATCTTCGGATGCCGAACGTCCGCTGTAATAAAGGTTGAAAGAAATGGCCTGAGTTGGAATATTCATCATTTCGATGTTTGAAATATAAATATTCTCGACTACCCCACCCCGTCCGCGGTTGCTTTTAAAACGCAAACCAACATCGGTTCCAATAAACGTACAATTTGAAACATGCAAATTCTTTACACCGCTCGACATTTCGCTGCCAACGGTTACGCCACCATGACCATGAAACACAATGCAGTTTTTAACGATCAGGTTTTCGTTGGGCATTTTGCGGTCGCGCCCATCTTTATCTTTTCCCGATTTAATGCAAATCGCATCGTCGCCCACGTCGAAACTGCAATCGTGAATAATGCTGTTCTTGCACGATTCGATGTCGATTCCGTCACCATTCTGCGAAAACCACGGGTTGCGAACGGTGGTATTCCTCATCGTGAAATCTTCGCACATCAGTGGATGAATGTTCCATGCCGGAGAGTTCTGAAAAGTTGGACCGTCAATCAACACTTTTTTACACGAAATAAGGCTGACCATCACCGGACGCAGAAAATCTCTGATCTGTTCGAATTCCTCTTTGGTTTTTAAAGAGCGCACCACATTCATTTCTGCGATTTTTTCACCTTTCATGAATTGTTCCGATGGATACCATATTTTTCCGTTTTCGCTGACCAAACCGCCCGAAGCAAGCAGTTTTTTCCACTGCGAGTCAGTTAGTTTGTCCTTTTTAACAGCACGCCAAACCTCTCCCGAGCCGTCAAATATACCAGCTCCGGTAAAAGCAATATTTTCAAGGTTCCGGCCATTGATGGGCGAAGTACAGCGAAAAGTATTGAACCCTTCAAAATTGGTTTCAACTACCGGGTATAAATCTTTATTGGTACTGAATACCACCAAAGCGCCTTTTTCGGTAAAAAGTTCGATGTTGCTTTTCATGGTAATTGGCCCGGTCAGCCAGGTACCTCGGGGGATAATTACCCGTCCGCCGCCTTTTTTCGAAATAGCATCAATTGCATCGGCAAACGCCTGTGTACAATGCACTTGTCCGCCGCTTTGCGCACCAAAATCGGTTATCGAAACCGAATTTTCAGGTATCACAGGCTCCTGAACACGGGGCATCTGAAATTCAATGCCTTCATACAAATCATTTGCCTGACTGCGTTCAAGCTTAGGTTGTGAATTTGCACAGGATAAAAAGAAAGTTGCTGTTACCAGCGTTAATGTTGATTTTAGTAAGTTCATATCTTTTAGTTTTTAATTGTTTCGAGTTTTGGGTTACGAGATGCGGGTTACAAGACTCGGGCTTAAACTCGCAACCCGCAACGAATCGTACTTCGACTGATCACTGACTACTGAATGGCTTCACCCATTCTCCCAAAATATTTTCAGGCGTATAGGTTGCAGCTTCAGCATTGCTTAACTGGTGCGACCAGTTCACTCTTTTTTCTACGGAAGCCCCGGCTCCGGTGTTTTTATACTCGGCAAAAAAGGCCGATTTCTCATTCTCTGTCTTTCCCCAGTTATGCCAGCCTTCGGGTTTTATCATGCCGCCCAATTCGCAGCGCAGAAAAGCCGATTTCCCAAACGGACGCCAAGGACGGCCCAGGTAAAATGAAGCTTCAGGAGCATCGCCCGTGATTTTGCAATCGAGGAAAACAAAGCCATGTCCGGTTCCTTCGTTGGTGGAAGGGGCGGTAATGTAACCATGATCTTTACAAACAATGGTACAATGATCGAATACCGCGGTTGACCATCCGAAGATAAAATCGACTGTGCCTTCAATGATGCAATCGCGATAATACTGGCGGCTTTTTTCGCCATGCGGGTAAAGCGTATCCTGAAATCCGGAAAAGCGGCAGTTGACAAAAACCACCTGATCGCCATCAACACGCACAGCAACCGCTTGTCCAACCGCACCTGATGAATTTTCGAAGGTGATGTTTTCGGCACGAAAACCATCGCCAAACACAAAAAAAGAAGTCGATCCGGTTGTCCCAATTTCTTCGCCAAAACGGTTTTTCTTTTGGGCAAAATCATCGTAAGTCAGGATGGTTTTGTCACGGTCTTCGCCAATAAAAACCACGTTGGTCTTGCTTCCGGCCAGCACAAGTTTCTCTTTGTAAATACCTTTTTTAATAAGTATCCGCGTTTCATTTTTCCTGAAATCGGGAACTGCATTGATTGCTTCCTGAACCGTTCGAAAATCGCCGGAGCCATCCGAGGCAACGACAAAATGGTAGTCGGAAGCAATTGCAGCCGATGAAAGCAGAAATAGTGCGATCAAACAGGTAAAATATTTTTGAAATCGTTTTTGCATGTGTTTCAATTTTTAATGCCGAAGGCATGTCATTATTATAGTCTAATCAACAGGTTTGGTTCGTGAATGCCGAAGGCATGACATTATGTTTTCATCACTTCGTGGTTTCTGCCTATAGAAGACATTAACCCAGTTTTAAATATTTTACCATCAATTTTGTGTTTGCAATTTGAAAATTATTTTCGCCATTCCCTGCCTGCGACGGGCAGACGTCCGAAAAAAGGACAACTCATTTTTCAACATTTTCCCGCGGACGGTCTTTCAACTTTCATTCCTCCCCGGGGTTGAAACCCCGGGCTATTCAAGTTTCACCCCTTTTAGGGTGAATGACAACTTCGGACTTCCTTATTTTTCAATCTTAAACCAATCAATATCTGCCGAACCTGCATCGTTGATCACACCGTCGCGGATGGCATAAAAACCAACTTTGGCGCCAATCCACTTGCCTTCGCGGGCTTTAAAAGTGTTGCCAAAATTGGTAAACGTGGTTCCATCGGTACTGTAACTCAACTGACATTCGGCACCTTTTTTCACAACCACCCTGAAATAAACGGCGTTCACTTCAAGTGCGGGGCCTTCGAGCAATTCTTCTTTTGAGCCTTTATCCGCATTTTTACAGGTGGCATTTTTTAGGAATAACTTGCCATTTTCACGCTTCAGTGCAATACGCCCATAATCTAAGCCCATAACGATCAAGCCAACTTCTTCGCCGTCAAAACGGGCATCGAAAGTAAGTTTGGCAGTTGCTGTAAATTCAGGAGCGGGAAACTTCTGCAAAAGCATATTCGAAACATTCCAAAGATTTGCCTCATCGGCTGGTCGTGGAATACAATTCAGCCGGAAAAAGCCCAGGTCTCCTGAAGTAAATCCCCAGTTGGTTTGATAATTGGCGTGCCATTGCCATTGCAAACCCAGTTCGCTGGTATTGAATTCGTCACTTTCCGGAGGTGTCATTTTGGGGTACGATTTGCCTACATTCGGCTTTTTGTAAGTCCGAACCGGATCGCCACAACCATCGCCATCAGCATCCACACCAATCACCGGCCAGTCGTTTATCCATTTCATCGGGTTCAGGTGAACCACCCTTCCGTAGGCAAACAAATCCTGAAAATTCAGGAACCAATGTTCACCGGTTTTGGTATCGACCCACGCGCCCTGATGTGGCCCGTTGATGTCGGTTTTACCCTGTGCCATAACGGTTTTAGTTTCGTACGGGCCAAAAATATTCTTCGAACGCAGCACCAATTGCCAACCGGTAGCCACTCCGCCTGCCGGGGCAAAAATGTAATAATAGCCGTTTCGCTTGTAAAATTTAGGTCCTTCAACCGTTGGATGATCTTTGTGGCCGTCGAAAACCATCACACTGTTGCCAATCAGTTTGGTTCCTTCTGGGTTCATCCGGTTGACCAAAATGATGCTTTTCACACCGGCACGACTTCCGGCCAAAGCATAAACGAGGTAAGCTTTTCCGTCGTCGTCCCAAAGCGGCGAAGGATCGATCAATCCTTTCCCGCCCTGCACCAACAATGGTTCCGACCACGGCCCAGCCGGATTGGTTGCTTTTACCATATAAATCCCAAAATCAGGATCGGGATAATAAATGTAGAATTCGTTTTTGTGGTAGCGGATGCAGGGCGCCCAAACACCGCCGCCATGCTGAACTTTGCTGAACACATCAAAAGGCGGCTGCTTCGGCAAAGCATGGCCAATCAGTTTCCAGTTGACCAAATCGCGCGAATGCAAAATGGGCAAACCGGGAACACAGTTGAACGACGATGCGGTCATGTAATAATCGTCGCCCACGCGAACTGCATCAGGATCAGAATAATCGGCGTACAACACCGGATTGGTGTAGGTTCCATCGCCATTGTCGGCTACCCACGATTTGGAAAGCGAATTGGTTATTTGGGCAGAGATTATTCCACAAAAACCAAATAAAATGATGTTCACAAATAAGAATGATCGTAATCGCATATCTTTTAATGTTTTATTGATTCAATGACTAAAACCCAATCGTTTCCGTTGACTTCATTTCCCGGTGGATCGAATTCAAGAATATTTTCTCCTGAAGTAAAATTAGCCGTGCTAAAATTGCCACTTCGGGGATCATACCATCTGGCTTGCCAAACTTTGTTTTTCCATTTAGACCAATCGATTTTTACCTGACGACCGTTCCATGTATAAATCAGCAGACAATTCTTGCCAGCCAGCGTGCTCTGATGATGGTATCTTTCGCCTTGCTCAAGTATCAATTCATCTCGTGGAACCAGATTTTCAAACCCATATTTTTGCATCAGATTCTTAAGATGAATCATTTGCTGGGCTCCGGGTGCGTTTATTGCGTCGTTCCAGGGTTGACGGGCGCCGTAAGCTCCCGGTTTTCCATCGGGTTTGTAAAACTGCATCACCGAATTGTTTCCGTAGGTAAAACCACATCCACCTGAAAAAACCGACCAGTAAGCGTACCGGCGCAAATCATCAGCCGTCCATTTTGGCTGCAACGTATCGTGCAATCCCTGCGGAATTCCTTCGTACGAAGGTTCGCCATCGAGTGTTGGTTTCACGGGCTTTTTGCTGTAATCAGCCTGCAAATAGCGCCAGTTATCTTCGCCATACCGTGTTTCATTTCTGGCTGTATCCTGGTCGTACCGGCGATGCCCCGACTGAAACATGTTAAAATCGAGCCACTGTTCGTTGTGAAACCATGTTGACGACTGCGTGCGACCAAACGGATGAAAGGTTATCAACTGATTGGGCGCAAACTTTTTTAATGTTTTCCCTATGGTTAGCCAAACCTGAATTGAATCGCTGCCTCGCACATCGCCACCATTTAACCAGATAATGTTTGATTTGTCTTTGTATCGTTGTGCCAGAAATTCAGCATATTTCGCGGCCTGTGCAGAATTTACCAATCCGGCTTTCACATTCGATCCCCAAACCGGAACCATCGCGAGGTAAAGCCCCCGATCTTCGGCAAGTCGCAATACTTCATCCACATAATTCCAATATCCTGAAGGGTTTGGACGTGAAACATCGCCACGGATAAGGGCAGAATCACCTTTATAGGAGGTCTGCGAAAGCGAGTGCAAAATCATCACCTGAATGACGTTGAAACCCTTTTGCTTGCGGTCGTCAAAGTATTTCACGGTTTCTGCCGGATTTAATTTTCCAAACAATAGCCAGCCAGTATCTGCCAGCCAAAAGAATGGCTGATTTCCGGCTGTAAGATAGCTCCCGTTGCCGGAAACCTTTAAGGGAGGTAAGCCAGCTAAAGTTTGACTCGATCCACTCCAAACCGTGAATAACAATACGATGAATAGTAATCGTTTCATTCTTATTTCGTTAGTTGATACCAGCAAGTTTCTCCCTGTAATTCCCATCCCAGTGGAGCAAAAATATTTTCTTTGCTGAAAATCGACGCTTCAGCCACGCTCAATCCGTGCGACCACGAAACCCGTTTGGAGCGGTTGGCTCCTGCTCTGGTGTTCTGATATTCCTGAAAAGTGGCCGTTTTTTCGTTCGCCGGGTTCGACCAGTTGTCCCAGCCTTCAGGAGTGATGAAAGATCCCATTTCACAATTCAGGAAAGCGACCTTTGCAAATTTGCGCCATGGACGCCCGAGATAAACTTTATCGACTGCGGAAGCGGCAGTTATTTTGCATTTCAGGAAAACAAAGCCAAACGGCTTGTCTTCGGGAGTGCTGGCTGCAGTGAGGAATGAATTTGCTTTGGCATGAAGGACGCAGTTTTCAAACAATGCAGTCGCCTCGCCAAAAATAAAATCGGTGGTTCCTTCCACATAGCAATTCGTAAAAAACTGACGGCTAAAACGTCCGGCGGCATAAACGGTATCCTGATTGCCTAAAAACCTGCAATTTCGGAACACACAGCGATCACCCTCAACGTGCAGCGCAACGGCTTGTCCGACAGGCCCGGCTGTGTTTTCAACAGTAATATTTTCAAGGCAGAAGTCGTTGGCTTCCACTTTCAGGGTGTAGGTGTAAAATGTGCTGTTTCGTCCCCGGTTAATTTTATCGAAATAATCGTCGAATGAAATAATAGTGCTGTCGGCACTCTCGCCAATGATGCTTAAATGGCTGTTGCACGATGGAACTATTATTTTTTCGCGGTAAGTTCCGTTTTTTACAAAAATGGTCACCCGGCTTTCGGGAAATGCTTTGCAGGCATCGATGGCTTTTTGAATGGTGGTGAAATTGCCCGAACCATCCTGCACAACGATGAAATCGTATTTATCAGCAGCAAATGATAAAACCGACAGCAACAAACAGGCAAATGTTATCTTTAACGTTCTCATAAATTTCTATTTCAATACTTTATCCAGAAAATCAACCATATACTTCACCGTTGGCTCAAACCACGGATGGAATAGCCAAAACGGATGCGGGGTATTTTCGATGGTATGAACCTCGGAGTAAATTTTGTGCTTATCCAAAATCGCGATCACACTGTCGCGCCCATAATGAAACCGGGGCAAAGCGCTGTTGATGAACAACATTGGCGGCGTGTTTTTTCCGATGTAGTGAATCGAAGATGCTTCCTTCCATTTTTCAGGAGCTTCGCGGAATGTGGCTCCAAACCATAAAGCGCCTGCCGAACGTTTGGCAGTTTCTTCGTCTTTGCCTTTTTCGTCAGGAGTGTCAAAATCCAGCACGCCATCCATGTCAATAATGGCCTGAACAGCCGACGAAACTCCGGGATTCCCGCCATTGCCTTCGAACTTTTCCACTCCTGAAGTTGCTCCAACCAAAGCGGCTAATTGCCCGCCAGCCGAACTTCCGGTAATGGCAATCTTATTGGGATCAATATTGTATTGTTTTGCATTGGCTCTTAAAAAACGGATGGCAGCTTTTATATCGTGAACCGCTACCGGATAAAGCGCTTCGGGCGATAGGCGGTATTCGACCGATGCCGTTACATATCCTTTGGCTGCAATTTGCTGAGCCATCGGAACCTGCATCGATTTATTTCCCGAACGCCAGCCGCCGCCAAAAATGTGGATCAAAGCAGGGTATTTTCCCGGTTTTTCAGGTCGGAACAAATCGAGGTGCAAATCACGTTTCCCATAAGCTGTTTCGGGCAAAGTGGCGTAAACAATGTCCTTTTCGGCCAATACACCTTCAGGCAAAATTGGCTTGACTATTTGTGCCTGAGGAAACTCTTTTTTGATTTTTAGCCAGGCCATGTACGGTGTGAACGATGTATCGCGCGGAATGCCATCGATGGTAACCAGCTGGGCATTCGCGACCAGACCGATCAGGCAAAATACCAAAACAAAAAGGCTAATCCGTTTCATCCTATTTTAATTTCTTCAATTGTTTTAAACCATCGAAAACCAGTTGAGCCACTGCCCTTCCTCCGGCTGGCTGAAAGTGCGTATTGTCTTTTTGCCCGTCGGGATAAGCCTGATAAGTGTTTGCCGGAAGATTCATGAAATAATTGGAAGTGACGTAGTCCTGTCCTTTTTTTGTGAAAAACTCACACGACAACTGCGTGAGGTCGATCAGCAAAACATTCATTTCGGCAGCCACATCTTTTACCGCCTGCGGATATTCACCATGACAATTTTTTAGCACGCCCTCTTCCCACGGATAATTGCGATTTACGGGAGTCATTAGCACCGGAATTCCACCTTTTTGCCGGGTTTGCGAAACATAGAGACGCAAAAATTCTTTGTAACCTTCCAAATCAACGTATCGCTCGGTTTTGTCTTTGGCCGCATCGTTGTGCCCAAACGAAATGATCACCAAATCGCCGGCTTGTATTTCAGAATAAATCGCCCTCCAGCGTCCTTCCTGAAAAAAGGTTCGGGTACTGCGCCCGCCTTTGGCCCGATCGTCAACAATCACGCTGTCGGCTTTAATTAATCCGGCCACCATCTTTAAACTATCATCCCTGAAAAAGGGTTGAAATACCTGTCCCCAGCCTGTAAGCGGAAACCTTTTTACCTGGTAATCGTCTTCCAGCGCATAATTTGCACATGTTGAATCACCAGCCAGAAATACTTTTGCAGGTCTCTTTTTCTCTGCAATCATTCCGGTTAATAAACCGGCAACAAGCAGCAGTAATGCGATTGACTTATATTTTTTCATTATATCTATATTCCAAAAATTTGTTTTAATCCAGAAATGCAACCCTGCCTTTTCCTGATTTTTCAGCCAGATCTTTCAAATCGTAATAGTTGAGCACTCCCGGAATGACATTGGTGTAAACTTCGCGCTGCATTGGATTTTGCAAAAACTCACGATACGATTTTACAGAGCGGGTAATTTCAGTCCGGGCAATCCGCTTGTCGAGATAAGCTGCATGAACGGCTACCGGGCCATAAGTTCCATTGGCTTCCAGTTTAATTGTGTGCCCTGAAAATCGTGGATCGGAAGCAACAAAATCAACCAGCGAAATAATGTCTGTAACTCTTTGCCCGACAATCGATTTCCCGATGTGCAGGCTGATCATTGTATTGCGGTATTCGTTGTTCCAGTATTTGGTGTCGTTCAGGCTCGCAGGATCGGCGGTTTCGCCATATCCCCGCAAATCGGCAACCACCAGAATATCTCCCTGAGTGGCCAGATTATTCAGCCTTGTTTCGTCATTCAATAGTATTTCTTTTCCGGTTTCGTTCAGGCAAAGCACCACTTTTGCTNNGCTATTTTTTCCTGCGGAAAGCTCATTCCCAAAAGACCGAGTACCTTTTGCCGAACAACGGCATCGTCTTGCTGCATAAATTTGACGCGTTCGACAGACAATTTTGCTGCAAGATCCTGATTGTATTTCATGACAGAAACGGCATCAGGAAAGGCAGTATTGACCTGACCGGTCGAAGTGCAAAGCAAATCGGCATCAGGAACACTGATGGTTTCAGTTTCGCGAACGGGTGTCGGATCGTTGCACAACCAGGTGCGAAACCAGGTTGCGAGCGCTTCGCGTTTCACTTTTGGCATTCCGTGCCCGCTTTCAGCTGTAAATAATTTAAAAGAATTTGTCGCATCCATCTTTCCATACACTTTTTGCAATTCGCCCGATCCCTCAACGGCTCCCTGATAATCGACAAAATCGTATAATCCTGACATGATTAAAACAGGTTTCGGCGCAAACATTACCACCCAGTCGGCAATTTCGATGTGGGCGCTTCCCTCGCCGGGAATATGCTGGCATCCGTCGGACGGGCCACTCAGTTCGAGCACACGTTCGCGCTGCGAAAAGTAGCTGCAAATGGAAGCTACTTTCAGGCGGTCCTCAAGACCAATCAGGTAAGCGGTTTGTGTGCCGCCGCCAGAACTTCCGTAAGCTGCCAAACGGGTTTTATCAATGTCGGAGCGGGTTTCGAGGTAATCAATGGCGCGGTGATTGTCCCACCATTCCCAGGCAGCCAAACTGCTTCCCAAAAGGTTACAGCCCGCATTCAGCAAAGTATGTTCGGTAGTAGCACCGCGGGTTGCTGGGTTGCCATTTTCGTCGAGTAACTGAACGCGTTCGCCCTGACCAATCGGATCGACCACCAATACAGCAATGCCGTTTAATGCCATCAAAACAGCTTCAGCCGAACCCAATTTTCCGCCCATTCCGTGGCCGCACAATTCAAGCGATGCGGGGAACGAACCTTTGCCATCGGGCAAATAAAGGTTGGCGGTAACGTACCGCTTTGGTAAACTTTCAAATATGATTGTTTCAACCCTGAATCCTTTTTGCTGCGAAGATTTCAGAACACGGGCATTCAGATTTTGCTTTTCAGGAAAATCGCCCAAAATGGTTTTATACCGTTTTCGCAACTCTTCGCGGTATCTGAAAATCGCTTCTTTCGACTGTAAAGCCTTGCCCATTTCTTCCTGACGATCAACATACTGCTGATGAACATCGCGCATCAAATAGGAATTGTAAGCCAGATTTTGCTTCCAGGGAAGTGCATTATAATTGCCTTGTCCCAAAGCCGAAAAAGTTGCCCCGATCAGTAAAAAACCAATTATTGCTGAAAATGATTTCATCTCTGAATTACAGTTATTTATAAATGAAATTATTGAACCATTCCTTCGCTAAACGCCCGCAAGCTCATGAAACCGCCAGAAATATTGTGGGTAAATCCGGTGGCATCAATGCTTCGTTACAATCGTTTCAAGTTTTTTCCGTCGGCACTGAAATAAAAACTGATTTCATTTTCATTGTTTAGTATCAGCAGAGATGGAAAATTGAGCAAAATAGTGAAACAAAAGATAATGACCTGATTCCTGAAATTCATTTTCAGTAAAAATGAACAATTAAAAATATCCACCTGCAGAAAAGAGCAGGTGGATATCTTGAGATGTGAAATAGGATTTACTTATTTGGCAATCCGTAACCATTGGTTACGTTACCTTTCGACTGGTCGATAACCGTAAGCGGTATTGGGTGGAAGTAGCGAGGCGCACTATTTTCACGGCCGACTACGCCATCCAGAATGGCTGCATTCAACATTGCTTTGGCATTTGCATCATTCCAAATCTTTCGGCCCCACTCTACTTTCGTGTAGCCATCAGCAACCAAAGCCAAAGCTTCTGCTCCGTCAGGATCAATATAGTTATACAAACCTTTGATTGCAAGATTTTTAGCTGTGGCTGTGTGAGCAACCGCACCCCAATTGTAAATACCGCGCCAACCCGGGTAAAGTGCCGGATCGTTTTCGTTGGTACTTTCCTGTGTTACAACAGCAGTGCTGCTACCGCCTACCTGAACAAATTTAGTCCATACATAATTGGAAATGGTTCTTCCGCTTGGGAATGTATAGAATCCTTTAGACTGAAGTCCTCCAGCCATATTGGCCATTTCCTGACGAACCGCAATTGCTCTTTCGTTGAACTTGCCCGAGCGGATCATATCCCAGCGAACATCACCTTCACCCAACAGCTCTAATTTGCGTTCGTTATAGATAGCATTCAGCAATGCCTCGCCCGAAAGACCAGCAATGTTTTTACTGGCATTTCCAAACGCTCTTTCACGAATTTGGTTTACCAATGCAATTGCACCTGCATTATCGGTTCCTAAAACTGCTTTCGCTTCGGCAAGCATCAGCATGGCATCAGCCATTCTCATCACGTTATAATTCATACCTGAACCACGGAATGTTGCATTCGGGAATGCAGGTACATCTCCTCTGTTTTTGTCCCACTTGTTGATACTTGGTCCGCCTCCGCCGATACGGGTACCAACCCCAAGTGGAATCAGGTTTTCCTGACCTGTTGCTGCATTGCTTCCGGTTACAACCATGCTTACGTCGCGGCGTTTATCGCCCGGCTCATAACCATTGTAGAAGAACGAAGGAACAATACGGATAGCTGAAAAGTTATTCAGGTAAGAAAAAATAGAACTGTTAGATCCGGGACGACCCATACTGTATGGATGTTCACTGTTTCCGACGCCTGGAACAGTACCAATTTCAAAGATAGACTCAGGACTCACACGTCTGGAGTTAATCTCTTGCCAATGCTTTTGGAATGGGTTGTTTGCAGCTCTTGAATCGGATGAAATTAAACCTGCTGAACCTTTCTGGGTGCTTACTGCGGCACCCAGGTACTGTTCAGCTATTTTAATATAATCAGCATAGTCTTTACGGCGTGCATATACGCATAATCCGTCATCGGAACCTTTAATGTCAAATTGTACATTGCCATACAATCCCTGCATATCGGTACGAATGGTTTGCCAGCNNATAATCTCAAAGCGCGAAGTCAAAGAATACTCTTCAATAATTTTGTTTTCATAGCCAAAGGGAACATCACCAAAGTGACGCACCAATTCCCATGCGCTAAATGCCCATAGGGTTTTAGCTTCTCCATAAAGGTGTGTCCATTCGGTAGGGGCACTACCGGCAGCCTCGGTCTTATAAACTCCCTTTTCTCCAATTATGTCAGTAATACGGGCAGCACGTGCAAGCACAATGTTCAAACTGTTATACAGACCCGCGCTTCCATTTACCGTGGCTGCACCGGGTTGCAGGCGTGCAATCACATTGTTTGCTGAAGGGTATTCGCTCATGTATTCAGCATCAGATCCCAGTGGGTCTTGCCAGTTGTAGTTTCCACCATGTGCCGCGTTTGTGCGATATTCAGCATAGGCCCACGACAATGTTTTAAAGGCTTCTGCAGGGCTCGACATTACAAATTCGTTGTCCGATTGACCTTCATTCGATACATCCAAATAATCACTGCAACCGGCATATATGAACGGCAACAGTGCCAGGCTTATGTATATTATTATTTTTTTCATTATTGCTATTCTTTATAGATTATTGTTCATTTATACGATTTAGAATGTGGCATTTAAACCAATCACAAACTGTCTGGCACGAGGATAAGTTCCCCAATCAAGCCCAGGTGTAGGATAACGTGAGCTGTTCATGTTTTGATTCGTATTAACTTCAGGATCGAGTCCTGAATAACCTGTAAGGGTAAATACGTTATAAACAGCTCCATATACACGGATGTTGCTTGTTTTGAACTTATTCAGCAACTGCTTTGGCATGGTATAGCCCAATGTCAGGGTATTTAGACGCAGGTACGAACCATCTTCAATACCGATATCCGAAACATAACCTTGTTGCAAATAAGTTGATGGCAAGGTTGCATTTACATTGGCAGCATTCAGCTGTTCGGGAGTGATAAGGCGTACCAGATTCCCATTCTGAATATCGTAAATCGTATATGAGTTTTTCACGTCGGCCAATTTATTACCGTACAAACCACCACCTTTGTTTCCGTTGAAAAGCGTTGCTAACTTATTGGCGTTGTAAACGTCGTTACCATAACTCCAGTTGAAATAAGTGGAGAGATCGAAGTTTTTATAATTTACGCTGATGTTGAAACCTCCGGTATGAATTGGGTTCATGTTACCGATTTCAACAAAGTCTTTGTCATCAATCACACCATCTTCGAAAACATCAACAAATTTAGGTAAACCCGGATAAGCCTGTTGAGCGCCAGGAACCAAGCCTCCACGATAAGAAACAAATGCCTTTGAAAGGTCGGCAACGCCCTGTTTTAAGGTGTACATACCTGTTGCTGAATCGAAATTAAAATCGGCTGGAGTATAATAACCTACACCATCTGTTTTATAACCGGTTACAATACCAACAGGGCTGCCTTCTAGCAAACGATAGTCGGTATTCGGAATACCCTGCTGCAGAAATTGAGTGCCGTAAGCACTCTGAAGTCCTTCAGCAAGTTCATCAATATTGCCTCTGTTAAAGTTAATATTAGCTCCTGCAGTAATATTCCAATCCTGGTTTTTAAAAATCATTCCTGTGAGGGAGAGTTCCAAACCTTTGTTGCTGGTTTGACCAATATTGGCATAGGTAGCTGTAAATCCGGTGATTGACGGAATGTCGGTCAACATCAGCAAATCTTTTGTGGTGTTTTTATAAACATCGATAGCACCCCAAATACGATTGCGAAGAATCGTAAAATCGAGACCAACATTGCGTGTAATAGTGGTTTCCCATTTCAGATCGCGGTTTGCCATTTGACTGGAAGCCAAATCGTAAGAAGGGCGAAGTATGTTGTTTATACCATATTGCCAGCGAGTATCGCTTTCGGCTTCCCACAGTTGCGACCACTGGTCGGCGCTAATGGCGTCATTACCAACCTCACCATACGATACACGAAGTTTTAAATCGTCGAGCCACGACAGCTCATCCATAAAAGACTCTTCCGAAACGCGCCATGCTAAAGCGGCTGCAGGGAAGTATCCCCAACGGTGCTCGGGAGAGAAGTTTGAAGATCCATCGGCGCGAAACGTAGCGGTAAACATGTATTTGTCGAGGAGTGAATAGTTTGCTCTACCGAAATACGAGAGGATACGGCTTGGTGTAGAAACTCCGGAAGAAATAACAAGGTCAGATCCGTATTGCGAAATCATTGCAAAGGCATTGTCTTTGGTAAAATTTGCTGGATACTTTCTTCCGGCAATACGCATGTTTGATCCGCCGGAGTTGGTAGATTCCTGACCAGCCAAAAGGTTGATTCTGTGAATCTCTTTCAGTTTTAATTCGTAACCCAGGGTGTTCGACCAACGCAAATTCCAACCATCCTGCTTTCTGTAATCTGCATCGCCGGCAAATTTAATCGTTCCGTCGCCATTCAGATAGTTTTCTTCGTTAAAGCTTGATGGTGTAGGACCTCTCCAGTTTTTATTCTGAGTATAATCTCGGGCCAGAGTTAATTCAGAGCGATAATCCAACCCTTTAAGTATGTTCCATTTCAGGCCGGATGTAGCACGAAGCGATTGTCTTGTTGTTAAGTTCTCACGATCTTTGATAACTGACACCGGGTTGTACATATCATCCATAACAAACGACTCCTCGCCCAAAGAAGCATGGCCTAAGAAAGACAGATCGCCTTTGATTTCGCTAACAGCAATAGGACGGAAACGGTAAGACCCGGATAGCGCTGAACCATAACCGCTGGTTGTGCTTTCATTTCCCATGCTTTCCCTGTCTGTATAACGTACATCAAGGTTGAAGTCGAGACTATTGCTTATTTTTTGATCTAACTTGAACGATGATGAAGCTCTCTTTGTATAGGAGTTCAGCTTCATACCATCTTCGTCCATGTAGTTAAATGTGAAAATGATTTTTGTTTTGTCAGTTCCCCCCGAAACGGTAAGATCATGGTTGTGAGAGAATGAACTGTTATAAACATCCTTTTGCGTGTTGTATGCCTGTACATTTTTATATGCATCAATGCCGCCAGAATTACTACCGGTAAAGGCTCCAATTCCAAACAATTTTTGAAACGGTTCGGTGTAAGTAGTTCCGAAATATACATCGAGCAGCCCCCATTTGTTAGCCAGATAATCGTAAGGACTAAAAGTTTCAAGATAGGTAGTCGGATTATTGAACTTTGCATACCCGCTATAGCTAACGGTAGCCTTGCCTTCCTGGCCTCTTTTGGTGGTAACGAGGATAACCCCGTTGGCACCACGCGCACCAAAAATAGCAGTTGATGATGCATCCTTAAGCACGTCAATGCTTTCTACCATACCAGCCGGAACATCGCTAATGTTGCCAGGTATTCCATCAATTAAAACAAGCGGATCGTTGCTTTGAGAGATAGATCCTCCCCCACGCACACGAATTGAAACTGAAGCATCGGGTCGTCCGTCCTGAGATGTTATACTCACACCGGGAAGACGTCCCTGAAGTGCCTGCGCCACGTTGGTAACAGGTATGGCAGCAATTTGCTCGCCAGTTACCGAAGCCACTGACCCTGTAATGTCGCGTTTTTTTACAGTACCATAACCAATTGCAACTACTTCGTCAATTTCGAGTGAACTGGAAATTAGCTGTACATTGATAACTGTTTGTCCGTTAATATTAACCTCTTTGGTTTCAAGACCAATAAAAGAGAACGATAGTACATCATTTGCCGGATTGCCCGGTACAATAGAATAACTGCCATCACCATTTGTGATCACACCATTTGTTGTCCCTTTCACAACAACATTTACGCCCGGAATTGGCGAATTAGACTCGTCAACCACCAATCCGGTAACTTTTTGGGCAAAAAGCTGTGCACCCGCAAGAATTACCATCACTGACAGCAGGCAAACCTTTTTAAGAAAACTTTGCGTCATTTTCATCATAGATAATTATTAAGTTTGAGTATTGAATGAATTAATTAGTTTTCATACTGAATTCTATTGAGGCCATTATAAACGGTCCAACGCCCTTCGGATCGTTGTCGCGAACCGGTTCGCTCACATAGTATTCATACGAACCGTCGCGATAAGGATTTCCGCCTAAACCGGCTACCGAGCAGCATTTTGTAAGGCTGATCGTTCCATCGCCATTGTCCTTGATGAGGTTTTCAACAAGGCCATTATAGGCTTTGTCGGCAATAGCATTGTAATCAGCAGCGATATATCCTTTTCTAACCGCTTTTAGCAGCGAGTAGGTAAACATTGAAGAAGCGGTTGCTTCAAGATAGTTTCCTTCGCGATTGCCCTGATCCAACACCTGGTACCACAAGCCGGTTTCTGTGTCCTGATATTTTTTGATCCCTTCAGCAACCTGAGCTAATATTTTCAGAATGTCAGCCCTTCCGGTATGATCTTCAGGAAGAAAATCGAGCACATCGACCAAAGCCATTGCGTACCAGCCCATTGCTCGCCCCCAGTAATGCGGCGAACAACCTGTGATTGAATCAGCCCAGGCTTGCTCACGGCTTTCGTCCCAACCGTGGTAGTTCAGGCCGGTTTCAGCGTTATATGTGTATTTATGCACCAACTGGAATTGTTTCACCACATCATCGAACAGTTCCGGTTGGTTCATTTCTTTGGCATATTGTGCATAAAAGGGTGCGCCCATGTACAAACCATCTAACCACATCTGGTGCGGATAACGCTTTTTGTGCCAGAAGCCACCTTCCGAAGTGCGGGGATGGGTTTTCAACTGGTCGCGCAACTGCTTAATGGCGCTTAAATAGCGTTCGTCTTTTGTATTTGCATAAACATCGAAAAGAAATTTGCCTGAGTTGACCGCGTCGATATTATAATCGTCAAGCTTATAGGCAGTAAGGTAGCCGGTTGAATCGATAAACTTGTCGGCATACTTTTTCGCGTAAGCATAATATGTTTCGTTGCCATTTTGCTGCCACAGTTTAATCATTGAATGGGCAATCAGGCCCTGGGTGTAGTTCCAAACAGGTTTAGGATTGAAGTCAACCATCCACGGATCGGGGAAATGTATCATTTCGGAGTCGGCCATTTTAACTGCCATTTCAAGTCCGTTTACCGATTGTTTCTGAGCCTGCTCTGAGCATGACTGAAAAACAACTAATAATCCGAAAAGGACTATCCAGATTTTTTTCATTTTTGTTCGGTTTAATTTATTAGTTAATCACTTCAGAAAACACACTTCNNAAACGTATCAGCAGCGGGAAATAAGTACCAAAAAGCGGGTGTAATTCGATGTATTATCAGAAATGGAGCACTTTCATGGAGAAAATAGCCTCCTTCTCATCCTGAATCCTGACGATAAAAATCCCCTTCATTTTGTGTGATACTGGCATTTCAATACTGGCAGAAAAGAAAGTTTGTGAACAAATTAACTGGCCGGTGAGGTTATAAACCTGAACCATTTTGATCTTTTGCTGGTGGTTTATTTTAAGCAACCCGGTTTTTCCATCAAAAACAATCTCGATCGGTTCACTGGTTTTCATTTCCGGAGAAAGTGATGAGAACAAGGCATCTTTCAACTGATTTTCGGTAATCGCAGTAACCAGACTATTAAGATAAACTTCCACGTTTGGATATTTGCCATCAACGGAGGTGAGTTGGGCATCAGACGGATCATTCCTTTTCAATCCGTTGGCATCTTCCCACAGGTCGGGTATTCCATCCAAATCGCTGTCGGTTGGCGACTGAAGCGATTTCAGAAAAGGCCACCCACCAACTGCGCTTTGTGTATCTATAAGTCCATTTACGCTGCCGTTTCCGCCGCTCATAAATGTTGCAGTTCCGGTGGTGGCATCGCTGATAATCCGTTGATCAACTACATCGCGAACGAGGCTGGCGCCAGCGTAATCCAATACTTTAAAATAAGCATTTTGTGCCGAATGTGTAGTTACATTGGAGGCAGGAAACTCGGTATCTGCCTTTAAGTTATTTTTGGTGACCGTCGGGGCGTTGCTGGCGAAACTCGAATGCAGCACCACGCCCAGCCAGTTATCCGACGAAATTGCTGTATTGCCCACCATTTGGTTTCCGGCAAAGTAAAACTTTCCGTAGGTACCTTTTGGCTGACTGTTTGAACCATCGTCGGCATAAGGTTGTAAAAATCGTGCTTTCGACGACGAAGATGAAGCAGGGCCAGGCTTATAATAGTTGTTTACAATGTTGTAACTTCCACCTTCGGCCGCATACGAATTATTTGAGCCCCAATTATAAATCACATTATTTCTAAAATCAACCAACTCAAGATCAGGCCTGTTGGAATAACGGCTTCCGCAGAAACGTGGATTACGGCTATCGTGGGCCGATAGTAAATTGTGATGAAACGAAGCTTTTTTGCCACCCCAGATTCCGCCGTAACCATGCGCACCTTTACCGTGAACAGAATTGCGTAAACTTTCTGACAACAAACACCATTGCATCGTGAAATTTTCGTTGTCGTAAAAAGAAGCGCATTCATCAGTATTCCAGCTCATTGTGCAATGATCAAGAATGATATTCTTTCGGTTTCGCCCCCAAATTGCGTCGTTCTCCTGGTTGGTTTCATCGCCCATGCGGAACCTGATGAACCTGATGACCACGTTATCCGCATCATTCACAACTGAATAATCTCTCAAGGTGATACCATCGCCTGGCGCTGTTTGTCCGGCAATTGTAATGTTGGCATTCCTGATATTCAGGACAGATTTAAGCTGAATGGTTCCGGAAACTGAAAAAACCACGATGCGCGCGCCGGTTTGATTAACCGCATAACGCAACGATCCGGGCAAAGTGTTGTCTTCAAGATTGGTAACATAAATTACTTTTCCGCCACGCCCGCCTGGGGTATATTTTCCATAACCTTCGGCTCCGGGAAATGCAGGAAGAGCAGTAACCTGAGCAAAAGTTGAGAATCCAATCAGTACAAATAGCTGCGCGAGTAGTATCGATTTTATCATTTCAGTTTCATCATTGTTGAGACAATCGAATTCAGGTAAACTTCTACATTGGTATAGTTTTTATCCTGATCGTATTTAATAGCATCGGCCGGATCATTGGGGTTTAGCTTCTTAGCCAGTTCCCAGGTATCGGGCATTCCATCGTTGTCGCTATCCGCAGGCGGTGTTTCCTGTTTCAGGATTGGCCAGCCGCCAACATCTTCCTGCGAATCGATAATCCCCAGTTTGCCGCCGCCAAAAGTTTCGCCAAACTGTTCTTTCCCGGAACTTACTTCATCCACAATTCGCTGATCGACAGCATCGCGCTGCAAATTGGCACCCGCATTTTTTAATACCGACCTGTAAGCCTGCGCAGCCTTTTTGGTTTTAATCTTTTCGTGCTGAACAGGTTTGGTAAGTTTCGACTTTAGTTTTGTTTCAGCATTTATGCCATTACACTGAACGCCTTTGTCCCAGTTATTTTTCGAGACATCGGGAAATCCTTCAACAAAATTTCCGGCGATATAAAATTTTCCGGCTCCCAAAGTGTCATTATTGAAACTTGCGTTGAAAAACGATTGCGTGAGATCGAGAATGCGGTTCCTTATTCTTGCTGAAGTTGCCGGACCTGCTTTATAGTAGTTGTTCACCATGTTATAGTTTCCTTCTTCGCCGCCGTAGGTACTGTTGTGCCCCCAATTGTAAATCACATTATTTCTGAAATCAACCATTTCGGTTTCGGGATTATTGGTATAACGCGAACCGCAGAAACGGGGATTTCTGCTCGAATGATCGGAAAGCAGGTTGTGATGAAAACTGGCATTTTTACCACCCCAGATTCCGCCGTAACCATGCTCGCCCTTGCTGTGAGCCGATTTATTCATGCTTTCGCTGATAATGCACCATTGCAAAGTGAAATTTTCGTTGTCGTAAAACGAAGCGGTTTCGTCGGTCGCCCAACTAAAACTGCAATGGTCGATGATAATATTTTTTTGCCTGATGCCCGAAATCGCATCCATTTCATCTTTCGCCTTGTCGCCTGGACGAACACGTATGAAACGGATAATCACATTATCAGCTTCGATTTTAATACCGTAATTTACCAGACAAATACCATCGCCCGGAGCACTTTGACCGGCAATTGTTACATCGCCATTCTTAATATAAACAGGTTTTTGCAGTTCAATATTTCCTGAAACCCGAAACACAATGGTACGTGGTCCATCCGCTTCAATTGCTTTCCTGAAACTTCCTTCTCCTTTATCATTCAGATTATCAACAAACAGAACCTTTCCGCCACGACCTCCGGCGGTATATTTTCCGCCACCTTCGGCACCGTAAAATGCAATAGGCTGAGCCAAAATGCAATTTTCAGAAAGAAAAAAAACAAGCAAAAATATAAGGCCAATACTTTTCATCAGTTTATAATTTGTTTTTTAATTGTCAGATGGAACTCGCCATGGATAATCATGCTTCTGTGTGAGAGTATCTCTCATGGCTCGTTTCATATCACTATTTATAAATCAGAGCTGACCTGCAAGGTTATAAAACCATGCAGATCAGATCTCGTTAAAATATTTTAATTCACTCATTTAAGGTTTCCAGCGGGGGTCGCCTACATTGTTATCAATCAGTGTTTGATTTGATAAGGTAAAGTCACTATTTGCCGCATTTGCAAAACCGGGATCCAACAACGTATAATTACCTGAGTTATCGAATTTCGCTCCTGAAATAGTTGAACCACCAGTGATGAAACCGGGCGAGTTAAAATAATTGTTCATCGAACACTCGGGCTGTGCCGAAGAAGATTGATTGGTGTAATAACCAATCGTTTCGGCAATAAGCGTATTGGTAACCGATAAAGTGTTTGTTTTAAAACGGACATACAACAGTCGGCGCGAAGCATTATTCGAAACCTTGTACAAGGTACAATGATCAATCTCCACTTTGCTTACTTTTCCGGGGTAGGTAGCCGAAGCATCATCCAATCGGATAAAATCGCGTGCCGGCGCACAATTATTGAATGTACTGTTTTTCAGCGAAATGCTTTCAAGAAAACTGGTCCTGAAATCGATAAAATCAGCAGCATCAGTCAAAACATTTGTCACAATGCTGTTGTCCAATACGATTGAAGTGACTGACGAAGCAATGCTGCTTGCCGAGAACAACGATTTTGAGTAATCGTGAATATTGCAACCAGTTACTTTCAGGTTTCCATAAGCAGCACCGGCAGTCATGTACTGAAATGCATGATCGAGTTTTGCTTCGAGGGTTGTAAGCGGATCGATGTAAATTCCATTCATTTCAACATCCCTGATTTCAACCTCCTGAACCCCCTCTTCGAGTACAAACTGTATGTGCAGAACTGGCTTATTGTGTGGATACAAACCTTTTACCGAAATAGATTTATTCAATGTGATTTTTCCGGCATAAGCCAAATAATCGCCCGGAAAAAGAACCAAAACGTCCCCGGACTTTGCTGCTGAAATTACTGCGCTCAAGTCGTTTTCAGGATAAACGGCTGTTGCACCACCCAGATCAATCAGTGTTTTAAAAGTCACCGAACCTCTTTGTTTGGTGCCTTTCATCATTCTCACGGTATAATTGGTTTCTCCGGCAAGTCCGGTAATGGTAGCAACACCAGCTGCTATTTCCTGTGGAGTGATGTTTCTGACCACATTTCCTTCCGAAATAACGAAATTGGTTACATCGCTTCCGGCAGGCCATTTGATGGTTACAGTGGTTGCTCCAATATCTGCCCCGTCAAGTGGAAAGAAAATATTCTCGGCATCGGTTTTAAAAGTCACCATCATCATTTTCGATTCCTGAATATTGTTGTTACTTACACCCTTTACTCTTGCTGAATAGCGGGTCTGTCCATCGAGCAGAATGCTTACAGGAAGCTGATCTGGCGCTACTTCAACCGTTTTAATGATTGAGGTAAATTTCAGGCTGTCCTCACTTAATTCGACCACATAATGATCGGCATCGCCGCGCACGTTCCAGTTCAGTTCTACTGTAGTTTTATTCCTGATCATTGCAGTCAGGTTAACCGGGGTGAAAACTCTGTCGAACGAAAGCTCTTCAATAACCGGGTCTATTTCCTTGCATCCTCCGGAAATCATGATAGTCAACCCAATAATGTATGCTATATTTTTAAGTATATTTTTCATCTGTTTATAGTTTTAATTAGTAACCATAGTCATTTACTAATTTACCATTGCTGGCATCAAGAAATACCTGCCATATCGGCCAGAATTGACGCTCATCGGGATTTCGTGCATAAATTGCTTCAATTTTGGCATTTGTAAGTTTCGACGGGGCAACATAAACCGTATTAAACTCATAATCGGCAGATTTATCAAGTGTTTCGCCACGATTAAGACCATAAAAATGAAGCGATTCGCCATCGGCAGCATACTTGTAATAAACTTTTTCGGGGACGTCGGTATATGCTCCCGACCGATCCCTAAGGGCATATAATTTTGTTTTTGCCTCGTCAAGTTTCACTTTCAGAAGGTTCCAGCGGATGAGCGCCTGTTTCCGAACCATTTCGCCGGTAAACTCAAGTTTGTGTTCTTCAACAATGGCGTTGAACATGGCACCTTTGGTGGTTAGCGCATTTACGTAAGCATCCACTTTTGCAGGCCATTCACTGGCAGGAAATGCTCTTTGGCGAATCATTTTCAAATAGGGAGCGGCGGCAGATGCCCCCTGCAACTCGTTGGCAATTTCGGCAGCCATTAAAATTACTTCGGCGTAGCGCATGTATTGTTTGTTTACGCCGTCATCGTTGGTAGAAGTTACGTACCGGTTCATCCATTCGTACCTGTATTTTCCGAAGCTCCATTTGTTCAGATTATTTAAAACCTGTTTCGAAACGCCGTTCACCGAAGTTCCCCATTCGTAAGGAACGCAGGTTACATCGCGGCGGGTATCTTTCAAATCGTAATCGTAGAACAGATAGGGAACCGGACCTGCACTACCTCCGCGGGCTTGTCCTGTATATTGGTCGATACTTACGTGCCTGATGGCGAAAGTAAACAACACTCGTCCGCGTCCGTCGGAGAATGGAATTTCCCATAATCCTTCACCTCCGGCAGCAATATTATCCTGACAGTTCTTTTTGAACACAGTTTCAAAAGAGGGTTCAAGTTTACACGTTCCGCTGTTGATCACATCCAGGCATTCCTGCCATGCAATCGGATAGAGTTTTGCCACCGATAAATCAGGATCATTACTTCTGCGGATTCCGTCGGGATGCTGCGAATAACCACTTGCGGAAAGGCATAAGCTTGCGCGAAGACCTTTCACAAATGCTTTGTTTACCCGTTCGATGGTGCTGGTCGCACTGGTTTCGTTGGGCCATGGCACCAAAGTGGCAGCTTCTTCCATATCGGCAATTAGCTGTTTGTAAATCACATCGCGGCTCGATTTCGGAAGATAAATTGTTTCAGAAGTAATTGGTTCGAAACGGGCAACCACATCGCCCCAGGCTTTAATGAGGTCGTAATAATAAATGGCCCGTAATGTCAATGCTTCGCCAAGCAAATAACCAAGTTCGGTGCCGGGTTCAGGATTTCCATAAGTCCGCAACCCTTTGATGCAAATATTTGCCCGTTCGATACCCGAATACATTTGTGCCCAAACATTGTTTGAAGTATTCATATTTGAGTTGCTCGGGCTGGGATTATAATTCACCAATTCAGAATTGGCTCCGACAGTTTCCGAAGAGTGAAACCATTCTACATCAGTATTCATTCCATACCATGGAGTATATCTTCCCCGATATGAATTGGTTTCGGCAAAAGGCACCTTGATGCCATCGACCGCTCCTTTGGCCAAATCAGGAGTAGAAAAAATAACCATTTCGTCAAGCGAAGACTTGGTGGGGGCTTCGAGGACGTCTTCACATGAAACCATTATACCTGCGATAACGATTCCTATTATATATATTATCTTTTTCATGTCTGATATCTTTTTCGGATTAGAAATTCAGGTTTAAACCAAATACCAACTGCCTGCTCTTTGGATATGCAGAATAATCGACGCCGGGTGTAAGGTTCGATTTTCTCCGTGTGGAGACTTCAGGATCGAAACCTGAATAATTGGTAAGAATTGCCACATTATTGCCGGTTACATAGAAACGAAGACTCTGTATGTTTAATTTTTGAGTCAAAGCTGAAGGAATCGTGTAACCCAAAGACAGCGTATTGAGCCGGATAAAAGAACCATCCTCAACAGCCCAGTCGGTGAATACAAATCTTGCCATGTAGGGCGACCACAAAGTTGTACCGGCATTCATCCCGGAAAGCGTTGCGCCATCGTTCACCAACCGCCCGGTTGCCTGATCTATGTTGGTCCATCTTTCTCCATTCCCCATCATTGATATCATATTGCGGTACTGATATCGCGGTGACGACTGGGTATATTCCACCTTGTTGGCATTGTAAATATCGTTTCCGTAGCTCCAGTTTAAAACCGCAGTCAGATCAAAACCATACAGAAATGCATTAATCGTGAAACCACCTGTGTGCAGCGGATTGGCATCTCCAATAATGGTGCGGTCGTCGATGTTTACAGCACTGGTTTCACCCACGAGGTTTTTAAGTTTCATCGTACCCGGACGTAAAGTACCAACAACAGCAGTTGCATCGGCAACTCCTTCTTTTAAAACCCATTTGCTGGTAGTTGCATCATAGCGATCAAAATCAGAAACTTCGTAACGTCCGTCGGAAACATATCCGTACATTTTACCTACCGAACCACCTTCAGCAATCCAGTAATCGGTACCAATATCAGTTGATGCCCAACCTGTTTCAGCGCCAAAATCGTCCATAATACCCAGCGAATTGATTTTATTTTTGTTGAAACCGATATTAAAACTAAGGTTAAGGCCAAAGTTTTTCTTATTGATGACAGAACTGTTTAGTACAACTTCAAATCCGCTGTTCTGCGTTTCGCCCATATTCCGGAACTGCGTGTCGTAACCTGTTCCTGAAACCGGAAAAGCCATCAAAAGACCTTTGGTAGTATTAAAATATGTTTCGAAGCTTCCGGATAAGCGTGATTTGAAGAGAGCAAAGTCGAGCCCAAGGTTACGGGTATATGTGGTTTCCCACTTCAAATCTGGATTGGCCATTGTTTTGGAAGCTGCCCAGTAACTGTCGAATCCATTCATCCAGGTTGACGAACTGGAAACAAAGGTTTGCGACATCTGCCCGGCAGGAATACGGTCATTTCCGGCAGAACCATAACTCAGCCTTAGTTTCAGATCGTCGAGCCAACTTGCGCCCGACTGCATAAATTCTTCACCAGAAATGCGCCATGCCAGAGCCGCTGAAGGGAAATATCCCCAACGGTTGCCTTCCGAAAATTTGCTCGAACCATCGGCACGGAAAGTTGCTGCCAATATGTATTTACTTTTATAGTCGTAGTTTAACCTTCCGAAGAACGAAAGAAGCTTGTCGTCGGGTGAATAAAAGTCAGCGACAGAATTGGCAACTCCCTGGTTAGTAAGCCTAAATGCTTCCTTCGAAGTAAATAATTTAGGGAAACCATGTACAACAGAAGTTGTTTCCTGCGATTTGGTTAACACGTATTCCTGACCCAGCAGTAATTTCGCGGTATGGTCATCGTTCAGAAATTCCTTCAGGTCATAATTCAGTGTATTGGTATTTCTGATTCGTTCCTGAATGGAGTTTCTTAAGATAATGGCAGGATGTCCCTGGTTCTCTGACGAGGGCGCATTGTTAATGTAATAAGTCGTCAATCCGTAGAAACGGTTATCGCTGCTGGTATTGTTATCCATGCCAATATCCGACTTAAAGACCATATTTTCAAAAGCTTCCCATGAGAAACTTCCGGCTAAATTGTAGTTTTTTCGTTTTTGTACACGATCATTGTCGTAAGTGGCAGTAATCGGATTCTGTAAATAACTGGCAATGTCTTCGTCAACGCCATCATCAGTTAAACCCGACATGGGCATTGGAGTGTAAGTTACACTATGTTTCAGTCTCGAATCAGCCGACGAAGCTTCGTTTTGTTCATTGGCTCCACCACCATTGATTTCGGTGTCGGAATAACGCATTGTAAAAGCAAGCTGCACTTTTTCATTGGCTTTGTGGTTCATTTTAAACGACAGGTTATCGCGTTTAAAATCAGAACCAATCATGATGGCCTTATCGTTGAGATGAGCGTAATTAAATGAATATGAGAACTTATCGGTTCCGCCCCTAACTCCCAAATCGTGGTTGAAAACTTCACCTAAGCGGCCATAAATTTGCTCCTGCCAGTTATTCATTGGCTGTCCGGCAAACAAATCCATGTCCTGATAAGGGCCGAAAAATTTGGTGTAAGTATCAAGTTTATCGGCTCCATATCTTAAAACCGCATATTCGTACTGCCAGTTTACGTAGTCTTCCGGATCGAGAACATCCAGTTTATTGGCCATCCTTTTCAGGCTGTAGTATGAGTTGTAGCTCACCGAAACTTTACCGGCCTGGCCACTTTTTGTGGTGATAATGATAACCCCGTTGGCTCCGCGCGATCCGTAAATAGCAGTTGATGATGCATCTTTCAGTACGTCGATCGATTGAATTTCGGAAGGCGAGATTTGCGAAATGCTGCTTACCGGAAATCCATCGACGATGTAAAGCGGCGAATTGTCCTGGGTAATGGAACCTCCCCCGCGCACGCGGATTTTAATCTCTGCATCGGGCGAACCTTCCGTAGCAGTAATCTGTACACCGGCAAGTTTTCCGGTAATGGCTTCGGCGGCGCTTGATACCGGAATAGCACGTAAATCGTCACCTTTGACCGAAGCTACCGATCCGGTGATATCGCGTTTTTTCACTGTTCCGTAACCAATGGCCACCACTTCGTCAATTTCCTGCGATTCGGTCACAAGCGAAACATCGAGGCTGGTCCGGCCATTCACCTGAACATTCTGCGCGGCATAGCCAATAAACGAAAACGATAAAGTCCCGTTAGAAGGAACATTTATAGAATATTCTCCGTCGAAATTAGATATTACTCCATTGGTAGTTCCCTTTACAATAACATTGGCTCCGGGAATACCTTCCTTGGTCTGGGAATCGGTTACTTTACCTTTAACAGTAATATTCTGTGCAAAAACCACAGAACCTGCCATAATGAATAGACCCAGCACAAGAATTACCACGCGCGAAAAATACTGGCGCAGTCGTTTTTGCTTTTCATTTTTCAAGTCAGTCATACTTTTAAGATTAGGTTTGATTACAAATTCATTTACAAACCGGAAAAACTGCAATCAAGGTTCGATTATAAACTGGTTACGACCAGAAAAAAAAGTAAGATGATCAATGTGACAGTTAAAAAAACTATCATCCACGAAACCCGTCTCAGTTTTTTAATTGTATTATCCATGATGATTATATGCCAATTTTGCAATTATAAAATTACAAAATTATGAACCATGAATTCTGGGAAAGCATATCAGGTATAGCGGACTAACGTACCAAAAAGCGGGGAAAAACAGCGTTTAAGTGGCCAAAACAGGTTTTTAATATATGGAGCAGCACATCGCTCCGAAGCTTATCTCCAAAACACTAAGGCGGTACGATTATTCCGCCGGATGTTTCTCTACATACTCGCTGGCGCTCATGCCAAATTCCTGTCTGAAACATTTACGGAAATGCGACAAATCGCGGAAACCGACAGCATAAGCTACTTCAGAAATGTTCAGTTTTTTCTGAACCAGCATTTGGGCAGCACGTTTCATGCGAATATTACGAACGAATTCCTTAACGGTCATTTCAGTAAGGGCATTCAGTTTGCGGTACAGCTGCATCCGGCTAACACCAATTTCGGATGCAAATCTTTCGATATCCAGATCAGGATCAGATATGCTGTTCTCGACCACATCGATGGCTTTTTGCAGGAATCGTTCGTCGGGCGAACTAAGTAGGATATTCCTGGGCTGAAGCAGCATTTCACCGGCATATTTTTGCTTAAGCGACTGACGAACTGAAAGAATATTTTCGACTTTAGTTTGTAGAATTACCAGATCAAAAGGTTTGGTAATGTAGTCGTCGGCTCCGTAGCTCAATCCTTCAATCTCGTGCTCGCGCGACCCAAGCGCAGTGAGCAGCAAAATCGGAATATGCGAGGTGCGTTCGTCTTTTCGTATTTTGCGGCAAAACTCAAAACCATCCATATCGGGCATCATCACATCACTGATAATAATATCAGGAATGGTTTTCAGCGCCATATTCCAGCCTTCCAGCCCATTGGCGGCTTCAACAACCTGATAGCCTGACGAAAAGTGCGACTTTATGAAATAGCGTACATCGGCATTATCGTCAACTAAAAGCATGATTTTTTGTACGGTAAGTATTTGTTCTCCGGCTTGCTCTTCGCTAACAGCAACAACTTGTTCTTTTTCATTTTTCTCTGCGGAAATACTATTTACTGTCGATTCGGTTTGGGCAATTTCCTCATAAGGAAGCTGAACCGTAAATTTCGAGCCTTTCCCAGGTTTGCTGACTACAAATATTTTTCCGTTGTGCAGCTTTACCAATTCTTTGGTGAGCGCCAGCCCAATACCTGTACCGGTTTGAGTTGCACCCTCTCCTACCTGGAAAAACCTGGCAAATATCTTTTCAAGGTTTAAATCAGAAATACCTATCCCGGTATCCTTCACCGTTATTTCAATTATACGTTTATCTGCCGAATTGCCTGTCAGTTCATTCTCTTCAGAATCGAAAACAAGAGAAAGATTTACCGAAATTTTGCCTGATTTCCCGGTAAATTTAATCGCATTCGATAGCAGGTTGTTCATTATTTTGGCCACCTTGTCGGAGTCGAAACTGGTAATGATCTCTTTCTTTAACGAGATGAATTTAAGTTCAATACCTTTTTCCTCCGCTAATTTACCGAATGATTCCACGATTCCTGAAATGTACGAAACCAAATCACCGCGCGACAAAACAAGTTTCAGGTTTCCGGTTTCCATCTTCCTAAAATCGAGTAACTGATTGATTAACTGATGTAACTGCGTAGCATTTCGGTGCATTACATCAACATGCCCTTTTAATTCAGATTCAGGAATTGAATTATTACGCATTTTTTCGAGCGGCCCGAGGATGAGGGTCAACGGTGTTCGAATCTCGTGCGAAATATTGGTATAAAAACGCAGTTTCATCATGTCGAGTTCGTGCAGTTTTTTTGCCCTGATTTTCTCGAAAACAAGGTCGTTTTTGAGCTTCTCCCTGTTCAGTAAAAAAGTAACCAGCAGATAAAACAAACCCAGAATTGCCAGAAAAGAGATACTCCTGAACCACCAGGTTTTCCAGTAAGGCGGCAATACAATTACACGAAGTACCGGGCCTTCATTGCTTTCTTTCCGGTCAATCGAAACCGTTTTTACCCTGAAATAGTATTCACCCGGATCGAGGTTGGTGTAGGTAGCCGAACGATTGACCGATGGTTCGTTCCAATCTCTGTCGAAACCTTCAAGAAAATAAGAGAACTGAATGCCGAGACTGTTCGCGTAATCGAACGATGTAAAATCGAGGGTAATCGAATTCTGATCGTATCGCAGTTTTATTTCTTCAGTTTCTGAAATAGTTTTCGTTAAAACATCATTTTTATGGTCGCCAATTTTTACTGATTTATTGAATATTTTCAGGTCGGTGAGAATGATGGGTGCAAAATAATCGCCCGACTTAATTTTGGCAGGATTAAAGAAGTTGAAACCTGAAATTCCACCAAAAATCAATTCTCCTTCTTTAGTTTTATAGGCCGCCCCATAAGAAAACTGGTTGTTCTGAAATCCGTTTTTCAACGAATAATTATGAAATCGTTCGGTTTCCGGGTCAAATTTCGAAAGTCCGTTGGTGGTGCTTATCCATAAATACTGATCGTTATCCTGAAGAATAGCAAGTGTCTGGTTATTAGCCAATCCATTTCTTTCGGTGTAATATTTTACAATTCCCTTTTCTTTTGAATAAAGTGCAATTCCCTTGTTGAGGGTTGCCAGCCAAAGTCGGTTTTTCGAATCTTCAAGCATGTAACGCGTCGATTCGTTGATTCTGGTAACATCTTTATTTTCAGGATTATAAACAACAACATCATCGGCACCTATCCACAAACACTTGTCGCTGTCTTCGGCCAGCCAGCTCACCTGCTGACCATCAACCAGATTCCGGTAATGAATGAAAGTGCCGGTTGCGGGATCGAACTTATCGAGTCCGGTACCGGTACCAACCCAAATGTCGTTGTTGCTGTCGAGTAGCAAAGCCCAAACCCGGTTATCCGAAAGACTTCCCTGATCAGCCGGATCGTTTTTATAATGTGTGTAAGTGCCGGTTTTCAGGTTCAAAACATCGATGCCACCAAGAAAAGTACCAATCCATAGATTGTTTTTGCCATCGTCGAGCAATGCTTTTATACAATTGCGCGATAAGGAATTAGGATTTCCTTTTTGTGGCATGAGATAACTGAAACGACCGGTTTTCCGGTTCAGGATATTAATACCGCCGCTTTCGGTTCCAACCCATATATCACCCGCCGGATCGACCCAAAAAGCAAATATCTCGCTGCTGTTAAGGTAGTGCGGGTCATTGGGCATTGCTTTGTAGCTCTGAATATTTTGCCGCTCCTCAATCAGGAAATTAATTCCGCCACGTGTACCAATCCAAACATCGCCTTTCACATCGTGAAAAATGCATTGTACCGAGTTGTTAACCAAACTTTTAGGCTGCCGTTCATCATGATAATAAAATGCCACAACGCCCTTTTGTTTTTCATAGGTATATAATCCACCCCGGGTTCCTATCCAGTATTTTCCACTTCTGTCCTTCGATATTGCCCTAACTGTATTGCTTCGGTCATTATCCTTATCAATCGTAATATGACGGGCGACAAGCGAACCCGGATCGACGGTGTACATTCCGTTGGCATAAGTACCAATCCAGATGGTACGATCGTCTTCGATCACAATTTCCCATATTTCCTGGTTGGCCGAGAAACTGGGCGTCAAATCAAGCTTTGTGGCAACATTGGTCGTGGGATTGTAAACAAAAAGCCCATTGTTTGTTCCAATCCAGATATGTCCCGACTTATCGGAACGCAAAACCCTGAAATAATCAGAAAACGACGAAAGATTCGCAGGTTTTATTTCAGTAATGCTTCTTTCATTTTCGATACGGTACAACCTTGTTTCGGTACCCACCCAAAGNNGATGCATCTTTCAGTGTTGCCGTATCGCCTTTATAGAATAATTGCTTAAAATTTTCCTTTTCGCGGTTAAATTTATTTAACCCGCCATTTTCGGTACCAATCCACAACTGACCTTTGCTATCCTCAAAAATCGCCCTGACCAAATTTCCTTTCAGGCTGGCCGGATCTTCAGGATCGTTCTTGAAAATCGTAAATTTATGACCGTCAAAGCGGCAAACCCCTTGCGAAGTACCAATCCACATCCAGCCCTTTTTATCCTGAAGAATGCTATGAATCTGGTTATTTGAAAGTCCGTGTTCCTGCGAATAGAAGTCAAAATTCAGATTATTTACCACAGAAATGCCACTGGATTTCAGGCCGGTAAGAAAAAACACCATACAAAAAAGCAGAGATATCTTCATTCGGAAAAGCTTTTCCAAAGAACGGGTAATACTTGCATTTTCTGTTATTTTTTCAAGAATCATAATCGCAAAATCGTTTTTCAGGAACTGCTAAAATACAATCTTTTACCGATTTTCAGGAATGAAACAGGGAAAGGGTTTTAAGCGTCAATCAAAATTTCAATTTATAGGGAATTCGATGGGCGGATACAGCCACTATTATTTTTCGTTAGTTTTCAGAATTGAAACTTCCGAAAATTCCTCCATTCAGTATCTCGAAATTGCGATCCCAGGCTGTTACAAACAATGCCTTGTTCATGTAACCGCCCATCGGCGACACCCTTTTAAGCCTGAATTCCATTTGGGTCAATTCCATCGGGTACTGTGGCAGGCAACTCCTGAAATCTTTTCCGTAGCGAAACAATGCATTCAGGAAATAGTAAGTAACATCGAACCCCTGAAAACTGAACTGTGTTGGTTCGCCCGAAAACACGTCGCGGTAACGACCAACAAACCTGCGGGTTAACGATTTGGTGTAATCGACAAAATAAGGAGACAAATAATGCAACCTGACCCGGTGGTAATTCTCTGTCTGAATACTTTTTAGTTTTGGCAAGGTTGATGTTCCGACCAGCACCACATCAAAATGTTCGGCCAGGGAGGTCAGATTGGTGACGGCAACACTCACCTGGGCTTCATTATCAGTTGGGATGATAAATATATTCTCGCCATTTTCGTCGAGCATTGGCTTTAAAGCACTTAATCCATGTTGCTGAAAACTATACTCGCGAACTGTTTTATTCTTTAAAGACCTCAGCTTTTCTTTGCTTTTTTCGGCCAGCTTAGCTTCTGCCGAATTCGAATTACCGTTTATTTGCAATAGTACCAGATTTTTACTGCTGAACTTATCCGCAATAAATTGTGCGGTCTGTTCAATCTGGTATTCTCGGGTAGGATTTACTTTAAAATAATATGGATTACTTTCTTCGTAATTTCCGGTTGAAGCGAGCGGCGAAATCATCGGAATCCGGTTCTTTGCCGCAAATGCTGCCACTGTTTCCTGTAATTCAGGATAAACCGGCCCGATAATCATATCCAGTTCGCGAAAAATATCCAATTGCAGCAAACCGTTGATCATCTGCTTGTTGCTGGCATCAAAAACAATCAGTTCGATGTTCATTCCCTGCTGAATGAGACTGTCGATAGCCAGTAATGCACCTTCGTAAAATTCGATGAAACCTTCCACTTTCGAATCAATGTTCAATCCGCTGGTAATACCCACCGAGTCGGTACCAGCCAAAGTATTTAAATGGCTTAAATCAATTTTACCAGTTAAAATGCCGCTTTTTACTTCTGAAATATTGATTTGGTCGTTTCCCTGAAGATTCAAAGGCAATAAAAGAGCAGCTTTGTATTTTTGGATATTTCGTCCGGATATCGGATTGCAAATAACAGATTCCGGTTCAGCAATGGCATCAGCAACTTTATTTTGATCGGGTTGCGAGCTTTCTAAATTTTCCTCTTTCAATTCTTTCTTTTCCGGTATTTTCAGCCTTGTGCCAGTCTGCAAACCATTTTTAACAGCCGGATTCAGCCTGATCAGCTCTTCCCTCGAAACCGAAAATTTATTACCCAGCGAATACAAGGTCTCACCCGCAACCACAGTATGAAACCTAAAATTCTCTTCGGAACCTGCATCTGACGATACTTTTACATTTTCGGCTGCAATAACCTTCGGCTCTGTAGTATCGGCTGAATTATCCGTCAGTACCGGAATTTTCAATACCTGACCGGCATTCAATCCATTGGTAATTATCGGATTATACCGTATCAACTCATTGGCAGTTATGCCATATTGTTTCGCGATCGAGAAAATAGTTTGCTGCTTTGTAACCTTGTGGTAATAATATTCGGGTTCTGAAGCTGTTGCTTTTTCATTGGGCTGCACCGCTATTTTTACTTCAGCAGGCTTTTTTACCGGAATTTTAACCTGCGAACCCGACTTAAGAACTCCGGAAATTTCAGGATTTGCTGCATTTAATTCAGCTTGCGTTACTTTGTATTTCTGGCAAAGACTGAAAGTAGTCTCACCCTTTTTAACCGTATGCAAAAGATACCTAACGCCGGAAATTTCAACTTCATTCTGCGAATAGCCGGAATAAACATTCAGGAGCAGTAATAAAAACAGGCTGATTGAAAAAAATAACTTCATGGTTCTGACCAAAATTTAATCCGGATCAAAAGTAATTAAATGTTTTACGATCCTAAAAAGCTTTTTCGCCAAAATATTTCATGAACTGAACCCGCTCCCATGCCTGAACAGATGAAACAGACTGGCTTAATGTTCCTTTAAAATCATTCAATGAGGCATATCCGTTCTGATCCATCCAGTTCGAAATACCATTGTTCATTTCTGTAATCGCTCCGGGTCCTTCTTTGTAAAGAACCGATGCAATCTGCACTGCAGAAGCACCTGCAAGTATAAATTTCAGGGCAGTTTCGGCAGTATGAATTCCGGTTGTTGCCGCAAGATTGCAGACCAATCCACCCGATAAAATACCAGTCCACCGCAATGGCAAAAGGTAATCATCCGGAGAACTTAGAATGCCAGCTGTTATAATTTTCTGATGATTCACATCAATATCAGGAGAATAAAAGCGGTTAAAAACAGTAATTCCTGAAATTCCGGTCAGTGCCAGTTTCTGAACCATTTCGGCAAGATTGGAGAAATAGTGGCTTATTTTTATGCTTACAGGTATTTTAACTACCTGAATAACTTTGCTGATTGTTTCGAAATAAAACTGCTCGTTGGCCGAACCCGTTTTGTTAAAATCCGAAGGACTTGCAAACATGTTCAGCTCAATAGCATCGGCTCCGGCATCTTGTATTTTCCGTGCAAAAAGTGTCCATTCGCCCGAACTAATACAATTAATGCTGGCAACAACCGGAACCGAAGTTTTGGCCTTAACATCGCTTATTAATTTCAGGTATTTTCTAATCGTCTCCTCTTTGATTACATAGTCAAAATAATCAAGATATTCCGGATCGGCAGTCAATTCAGTCCTCAGGTTTAATTCCTCCTGAAGCTCATGATAAATTTCCTCTTCGAAAATTGATTTCAGAACAATCGCTCCTGCTCCTGCCTCAGCCAGTTTTACAACTTGTTCTGCATGACCGGTCATGCTGCTGCTTGCTGCAATTACCGGGCTTTTTAATTCGAGTCCGAAAAAACGGGTTGATATATTTGCCATGATTAAATGATTTACAATTTAATAATTTACAATTGACGATTAAGTTATTCGATCAAAATAGTAAATAGTAAATGAAAAAATAGTCAATTTATTTACTTTTTAAGTATTCATCCATGTTTGCAGCAGCTTTACGGCCGTCGCCCATCGCCAAAATAACGGTTGCCCCGCCCCTTACAATATCGCCACCGGCAAATAATTCAGGAATCGAACATTGCATGGTTTCCTCGTTTACCACAATGGTTCCCCAGCGGGTAACTTTCAGGTCTTTTACTTCGGAAGGAATGAGCGGATTGGGTGAAACTCCCACTGCCACCACCACCAAATCAACCGGAATATCGTATTCGGAGCCTTCAATCACAACAGGACTGCGACGCCCCGAAGCATCCGGTTCGCCAAGTTCCATCCGTTGAACCCGCATCCGGTTAACCTTTCCTTTTTGGTCGGCAAAGTATTCAACCGGATTGGTCAGATTGAGAAATTCAATACCTTCTTCTTCAGCATGATGAACCTCTTCTACACGGGCAGGCATTTCGTGGCGCGAACGTCGATAAACAATCATTGCCCTTTCGGCGCCCAGCCGTTTGGCAGTGCGAACCGAATCCATCGCGGTATTTCCACCGCCGATAACGGCTACACTTTTCCCTTTAATAATCGGAGTATCAAATTCGTCGCTGGCAGCATTCATCAGGTTTACCCTTGTCAGGTATTCGTTTGATGAAAGAATGCCATTGTAATTTTCGCCCGGAATATTCATAAACCTTGGAAGTCCGGCGCCACTTGCCACAAAAAAGGCCTGAAAGCCTTCTTCCTTCAAATCATCGAAACTGGCCGTTTTACCAACAATAAAATTACGGACAAACTTTACACCCATCTGTTCGAGGTTGGCAAGTTCAACATCCACAATTTTATTCGGAAGCCTGAATTCGGGAATACCATATTTTAACACCCCGCCAATTTCGTGCAGCGCTTCAAATACTGTAACATCGTAGCCCAGTTTTATCATATCGCCGGCAAACGAAAGCGATGCTGGCCCCGAACCAATGGCAGCTACTTTAATTCCGTTGGGAGCAGCTACTTCGGGAACCGACATTGAACCGCTTTCGCGCTCGTAATCGGCCGCAAAACGTTCCAGATGACCAATTGCAACCGGATCTTTCTTCAACTTTTGGGTATAAAAGCAAGTAGCTTCACATTGTTTCTCCTGCGGGCAAACACGTCCGCAAACTGCCGGAAGCGCCGAAGTTTCTTTCAGCGTTTTTGCTGCTTCCAGAAACTCGCCCTGCTCAATGTATTTAATAAATTTCGGGATATTAATGCTCACCGGACAACCCTCGATACAGGTCGGATTTACGCAATCCAGACACCGTGAAGCTTCTGCTACAGCCTGTTGCGCCGAAAGTCCGGTATTCACTTCCCTATCCTGATAACGAATACGAACAAATGGATCGAGCTCGGGCATTTGAGTCCGCGTTTTGGCTGTACGATCTTTATTGGCAATTTTCTTTCGCAGCTGGGCGCGCCATTCTTTTTCGCGCTCTATCTGAAGATATTCTTTGTTTGTTGACATCATTTAGGGTTTAGTTGAATTTAAACATAGCGTTCGCTGGCCATTTTTTCTTCGTCAGAGTATCCACCAAGACGCATGATTAATTCATCAAAATCAATCTGGTGAGCATCAAATTCAGGTCCGTCGATGCAGGTAAACATCGTCCTTCCGCCAACGCTGACACGGCAGGCTCCGCACATCCCGGTTCCATCGACCATAATTGCATTTAAACTTGCCTGCGTAGGAATATTGTATTTTTTAGTCAGCAAGGAGGTAAATTTCATCATCACAGCCGGCCCAATGGCGATACATTCGTTCACCGTTTCGCGCTGAATTACCATCTCGGCACCGGCAGTAACCAATCCTTTGGTTCCATAAGATCCGTCGTCGGTCATAACAATTACTTCGTCCGACCATTTACGGATATCGTCTTCCAGAATAATCAGGTCTTTATTGCGGGCCGCGATAATTGATATAACACGGTTTCCCGCTTTTTTGAATGCCTCAACAATGGGCAACATGGGTGCAACCCCTACTCCACCACCACAAGCCAGAATAGTTCCGGGTTTGTGAATATGGGTGGCTTTTCCAAGCGGACCAACCAGATCGAGAATTTGATCACTGGCATTCAGTTCAAAAAGTTTTGCTGAACTGACACCCATTTTCTGAACCACCAAAGTGATTGTTCCTTTCACCGGATCGGCATCGGCAATGGTAAGCGGAATTCGCTCACCTTTTTCATCAACACGCAAAATCACAAAATGGCCGGGCTTTCGCGAACGTGCAATTCGCGGAGCATCGACAACAAATTTGGCTACTTTTTCAGAAAAAAGAACCTTCTCTACTATCTGGTTCATTCGTTTGGTTTTATAATTTGACCGCCAAAAATAACCAAGAACAAATAATATACATCTATAAAGCTTATCTTTTTTGACCGTACGGCTCTTTTTCAGAGTTACTCGTAAATTGAGTCGCAATTTTTGGATCCCGAAGTTAAATGAAAGTTTAAAATCGAACCATCCGTAAAAAAAATCATGTATATGAAAATGGAATGTAATATCTTTAAAGTTTTGTTTGTACGCAGGGAAGCAAATAGAAATTGAACAAGAAAGAATTACTATACAATTTAAATTCAAGGAATTGGCACAGGAGTTTATAATCGGGTTTACAGAACACCGCGCTGTGGGCAGCATTTTCGTGCCCCTGCTTATAGAAAAAGAAAAGTCGTATTACAAGGTTACCCGTGTCGTAAAATTGCGCGATGTAAAAAGCGGAGAGGTCGTTCTATCCGATCAGGAGTTAGAAATGCTTAAATTGATAGAGAACTACAGCGACGAAATACTGGTTAAAAAATTTTCAAAGAAAGCCGATCAACCAAGTTTTTTCCAGAACCTCGATAAAGACCTGTTCATAAATCACATCAGTCCGTACATCGAAAAGTACATTTACAGAACCATACTTCTTTTGATGAAAGGCAATACGCGTTTGTTTTTCAAGCAGGCAAAATATGCAAACCTGTACGACGAAGATGAAATAAAAATTAACCGTCAATTTTCTGACTGCACATTCTATTTCAACCGCACCGAAACAGGCACAAAATACCACCTGAAAATTTCGCACGAAGGAAAAGAGATTAATCTGCTGCATAAAAACATAAGGTTGGCAAGCACGCAACCTTGCAGTTTCGTGTATCTCAATTATTTATACACCTTCAAGCGCCTTTCGGGAAAAAAACTTGTTCCTTTCCTGACAAAAGATCAACTCACTATTCCACTTCAGGCCGAAGAAAAGTATTATCAGTCGTTTATACTGAATACAATCAAGGATTTTGAAGTAAAAGCAAGCGGTTTTACAATTGCTGAAAGCCAGCCACCCCGAAAAACAATACTTTCGCTGGAACAGGATCTGGCTCTGCAACCGGTACTGATTGTAAAATTTAAATACGAAAACAGCCAATACCTGGCCGATGCCGTTTCGAGTGTTTTTGTAAGCCTCGAAAATAAGGATGGAAACTACCTCTTCAAAAAATTTGTACGCGACCGTAAATGGGAAGATGAACAACTCGCCAGCCTAAAAAAACTGGGATTAAAGTACAAAAATGGTTTATGGAACCCTGAAGAGGACAAACAAAAAACCGAAACCGAAAATTATTACCGGGGCATCGAATGGCTGACGGAAAACAGCGAACAGCTGAAAGCTCTGGGATTTCAGATTCAGCAAAACAAACTTGCAAAAAGATATTTCACCGGAACTCAAACACTTGATATTCAGATTAAAAATAACGAAGACTGGTTCGATATTTATGCCATTGTAAAGTTTGGCGAACATCAAATTCCATTTATCCGACTCCGGAAATATATTTTGAAAAATATTCGCGAATTCGAACTCCCTTCAGGAGAAATTGCCATTTTGCCACTCGAATGGTTTGCCTCGTACCGCGATATTTTTCCTTTTATTAAACTCGAAGGCGATACAATGAAGCTCAAAAAGCATCATTACCAACTACTTCAGGATAAAATAAAAGGAATAGACCAAAATTACTTTCAGAAACTTGGGCAAATTAATTCGGTTTCGAATGTACAGGCAGAAATTCCGAAAGGACTTAAAGCTTCCATGCGAAATTATCAGACCGAAGGTTATTCGTGGATGGTGCAACTTTTTGAAAACCAGCTTGGCGGTTGTTTGGCCGACGATATGGGTTTGGGGAAAACTTTGCAGGCACTGGCTCTTTTACTGAAATTAAAGAAAGAATCAAGTTTTCCGGTATTGCCCAAAATCGGAACTGACAACCAGCTGCAAATGTCGCTGTTTGATTCGGAGGAACCATCTGCTCCGGTACAACCTGCATCGCTGATCGTGATGCCAACCTCGCTGATTCATAACTGGGAAAATGAAATTCATAAATTTGCGCCTTCGCTAAAAATCTACAAGCACGTAGGCGCTCTTCGGAACAAAGCACAAAAAATGGTACAGTCGGTCGCTTATTACGATGTAATACTTACTACTTACGGCACTTTGCGCAACGATTACGAAATGCTCCGGATGTACGAATTTTTCTATCTGATTCTTGATGAGAGCCAGAACATAAAAAATGCTTCGTCGAAAACATACAAAAGTATTCTCGAAATCAGGTCGAAACACAAGCTTGTAATTACCGGAACTCCGATTGAAAACTCTCTATCGGATTTATGGTCGCAGTTTAATTTTCTGAACCGTGGATTACTTGGAAGCCTTCCATATTTCAAGCGCGAATTTATTACCCCGATAGAAAAAAAGAACGATCAGGAGCAACAGGAGAAACTGCAAAAACTGATTCGTCCGTTTGTTTTGAGGCGAACCAAAGAAGAAGTTGCGAGCGATTTGCCGCCATTGACTGAACAAATAAGGTATTGCGAAATGACCGATGAGCAGAAGGAAATTTATGAAACCGAAAAATCGGCGATCAGAAATGCTATTTTGCAAAACATTGAAGCAAACGGTATTAATAAATCGGCGCTGGTAGTTTTGCAAGGATTGACCAAACTTAGGCAACTGGCCAATCATCCATCGCTAATAACTCAGGATACAGAAGCCGAATCGGGAAAATTCAACGAAATATACCGCTGTTTGAAAAACCTGGTGGCCGAAAAGCACAAGGTTCTCATATTCTCGTCGTTTGTCAAACATTTGAATTTGCTTCAGGCAAAAATTGAAACGAAGAACTGGAAATACTCGTTACTGACCGGAAAAACGACTGATCGACAGGAAGTTATCCGCCAGTTTCAGGAAGATCCCGATAATCATATTTTCCTGATTTCGCTCAAGGCGGGTGGCGTTGGCCTAAACCTAACATCGGCCGATTATGTTTTCATCATCGATCCGTGGTGGAATCCGGCTGCCGAAAATCAGGCGATTAACCGCGCCCACCGCATCGGACAGGATAAGAAAGTATTTGTTTACCGCTTTATTACCGAGGAGTCGATCGAAGAAAAGATACAGACACTAAAATCGAAAAAATCGGCGCTGGCAGAAAAATTCATCAGCTCGAACAATCCGGTTACAGCCATCACCGAAGAAGAAATTATGAGTTTATTCAGTTAGAATCAGTTTAATAATCTTAATGAATATCCGTAATCTTACCCAATGTCATAAAAGTCATTTGGCGGTCGTTAAGTTGCCTTGAAACTACAACAGGATGACAATAAATGGCCACTATTGACCGACGAAAAATGCCTAAAGGTAGGCAAACGTACAATCATTTAACATGTCATTATTCAAATCTCAAAGGTTCGGGGCCACGCGGCTGGAAGGAATAAAATCTGGATTTTGAAATTTCTTCAAGAATAAAGCCAGCAGCACTGACATCGCTCGGGTGGTTTGGGTAAAAAGCAAGCCGGAGCTGAATGGTCTTGAAAATAAGGTTTTCATTCCTGATTCGGATTCCGGCGCCAATACCTGCGAAATATTCCTGTGTAAAAATTGACTTGCCCGAGGGGCCAACGATGCCCATGTCGAGAAAATAAAACAACGCGGTCTGAAAATTCAGGATAGACCTTTTCTGAAAAAATACGTTTTCGACATTGAAAGTCAAACGCTGTTTCCCTTTTTCGATGCGGCTTCCGAAACCTCTGATGCCAATTGCATCGCGCAAATACAAATCCTCAATCTCAAAGCGGTTAATTCCCTTTGTATAATTTAGTTTAATGAATTGGCGCACCTGGTGATTCCAAACGACGAACAATGGCGAGATGAAATTGATCTTAAAATCGGCCATTCCCTGTTCGAGACCAGAATACCGCCAAAAACTGCCCAAGCCGGCCGAAGTATATAAATAAAATGGTTTATTCCTGAAAAGATTTCCGGTGGATAAAAAAACATGAGAATACCAACGGTCTCCAAATTCATTTTTATCGTACCCAAAAACCATTTCGTGCAAATAACCTTTGGGAATATCTTCAGTAATACCATAACTGTACACCTTGTAGTCGCGGATATACGACCGTTGTGAGAAGCTGATACTTCCTAAAAACAAAGTGCTGTTTGCAAAATACTGGTTATTATTAATATCAGCAGGAGGCCTGTCATAAAACGATGAATATCTGACTCTTCCGGCAAGTGTTGTTTGAAAGCGGCTATCATCCGGATTGATTCCGAGTTTTAAACGCCTACCATACCAGCCATCCAGAAATAAATAATCAAGCGCATAGTTAGTTGTAACTCTGTCGTTCAAATTAATTTTATCGGATCTGAAACTTCGCAAAGCCGTTAATCCATAAGCAAAATACGATTGGGGCCGTAAAAAATCGCGTTCAAACGAAATAAATAATCCCTCACGTAAAAAGTTATTGGCGTAACCGGCTGTTAGATTTACGAAATTACCTTTCAGGTTATTAATGGAATAATAGGCCTCCATCCCCAAATGTGGAGTTTTTTCCGAATGCCCGATGAGTTTGAACCCGATTTCATGCCCAATACCCAAAATATTCTTGTCGTAAATACCCACCTCGCCCACATTTATACTGCTTAACGATCCGTTAATTCCAAAAGAGAAAACATCTTTTGTAAGAATCAAAATGTCAACGGTATTGTTAATTTTGGATTTTACGATAAACCTGACATCTTTAAGGTAAGGCAAACTGCGCAAAAAACGTTCATTGTCCATAATCAGATCAGGATCGAAAGCCTGACCTTCATTGATCCATAGGTTTTTCCTTATCACATTCAGATTCGACTTTGAATGCATTTTATTGGCCATTTTTTCAAGCCACATATTTGTGGTTTTCGAAGTATCGTTAAAATCAGGACCAAAAACCTCAAGCGATTTTATCGAAATTGAACCTATTTGCTTATCCTTAAAGCTTTTGTAATATTCATACGACTGTAAATCCTTATTTGAAGAATCACTTCCTGAAGTAATCATATAATCATACAACCATTTTGTAATCCGGTATCGACTGGCTTTTACCTGAAGGCTGTCGTAAAATAACTTGGGATCTTTTGTTATTGCATCAGTATTCGTTGAATCTTTTTTGGCAATGACGGTCGCCATTCCGCTAAGATTCAAAACGCATAGAAGCAAAAGAGTTATCAAGATAAATTTCATAGCTACAGAAATCACCATTTCAAAGTTTTAAAATTATTTAAATAATTTGAACAATTACTTTAATTCTATTTCAAGATAAAATCGGATTATTGGTTGTATATATGAATGTAATTTTCCGTGTAGTACCATTCGGCGAACCTATTTTATTAAATTTGCGGCCAAATGTCAGGAATTAAAGAACTATATCGCAAAAATGCATACGGGGTTATGGGAACCCTGATATTTCATATTTTACTGGTAACCGGATTCTGGATTGCCGAGTTAAATCTGACTGTAAAAATAGAAAAGGAAGAAGCTATCTTGCTCGACTTTACAGCACCTGAAGAGACTAAAAAAATTCTGGAACCGGAATTAGAAAAGCAACAGGAAAAGAATTTTGCGACCGACAATAATCAGTCGGTAAGTAACCGTGCTGTAAATGTTGCAGCCAAAACACAAACTGTACGCAACGATAAATTCTTTGATGAAAGCTACAAGCGTGACATCGAAGAAGCAAAAAAAATGGTAGTTGATGTAAACAAGCAACTATCGAAGAAAACACCTCCCATCAAAAAATACGAAATGCCCGAGGCAACCACTGAAGGCCAGGATCCGGATTCAATCAAAAATGTTATTTATTCAGGCAAAAGTAATATCCATTATTATCTTGAAAACAGGTTTCATGTGAGATTACCAATTCCGGTTTATCTGGCAAAAAGTGGCGGCGAAATAAAAGTTGACATACAAGTGGACCGATCTGGAAAAGTTGTAAAAGCAGACGCAAGGCCAGGGAAAAATATTAAAGATCCTATATTGATTGAATATGCAACTCAGGCTGCCGAACGTACTGTATTTAATGCAGATACGAAAGCGCCAGCCATACAAAAAGGCAATATTATCTACAAATTTGTGGCTCAGTAATATTGTGGTAATATAAACATCACAATAACTTTAACATGATTTAACAATTATTTTCACATTTTAGTGGTTCGCTGATGTACATTTGTAATACATTTTTTTTCATAAGTTTAGGTTTAGTTAGGTTAGTTAGTTTAAGAGAGAAAAGGTAGGCTGTTGAGCCTACCTTTTTGTTTATCCCCCCACCCTTCGAAACATTTCTGTACACCAGCAAAAGCTCAATAGTTGCCCCAAAATAAAATCGCAAAAAATAATTTGCTAATTCCACAATTTATAGACACTTTTAAAAACCAAAAAAACAGAAAAGGGACTTGACATATTATTTCAGAATACAGTTAAACGATTTAATCTTTTGTAATGGCTGAATACTCAAATCTGGAACTTCTAAACGGAATTCACAGAAACGATACAATTGTATTACAATACATTTATAAGACTTTCTATTCGAAGATTAATTTTTTCGTCAAGAAAAATAGTGGTGATGAGGATGATGCTAATGATATTTTTCAGGAAGCGATTATAATAATTTACAGAAAGCTCAAAGCCAATGACTTGATTTTAGATTGTACATTTGAAACCTATCTGTATTCCATCTGTCGCTTTTTATGGCTTAAACAATTAGAAAAGCGAAAACTCGAAAAAGAAAAAATCAAAGACAATCACGAATACAACGATGATATTTATGATGATGGACTTGAAAAAGTCGCTGATTTAAACGAACGTTACAGATTATACCAGAAACACTTTACGAATCTTGGAAAAGATTGTCAAAAGATACTACAACTTTATTTCGATAAAGTGCCACTGAAAAACATTGCTCAGATCATGGGTTTCAAAAGCGAAAAGTATGCAAAGAAGCGCAAGTTTAAATGCAAAGAATACTTAATAAAAAGTGTCAAACAAGATTTAGAATACAATAAAATATTAAGCGGTGAACAATAAATACTGCCTTAGCTTAGCCCCGTAACTTGCGGGGCTTTTTTTTGCGGTAATACCAATCGATAAATACAACCAGAATAACTACAAACAGGAAGATAACAAAATAAACATCTTTACTTGTATATAAGGGTTCAGGATTACCAATATTAACATAGCCAAGCCAGTAATGCGGATGCGCTGTTAAAGGATCCGATGTCTCAAGATGCTTCAGTTTTGCCATTCTCAAAGCAACGTCCTTCCGCTTACCTTTCGATAATAATGAATAAAAATTCTTCATAATCTCGACACCCGACTTATCCTCGACCTGCCATAGGGTCATTACAATTGATGGGCAGCCAGCATATATAAACCCTCGCGCCAGGCTCATTACACCTTCGCCCTTTTGTAGTTTACCCGAACCTGTTTCGCATGCGCTAAGAACCGCCAGACGGGCATTAAGTTTCAAATTATAAATTTCATAGGTATTCAGAAATCCATCTTCAATCGAGTTTTTTTCGGGACTTGAGAAAACAAGTTTCGAAAACATCGGTAAACTATCGTTAATAATTGTGTGCATTGCCAGATGTAAAATGTCAAAATCTGGCGCCTTTGTTTTAAATGTATTTTCCTGAGCTAGTAAATCAAAAAACGAAACTGTTTGTATGTAATTGGAAACATTTTTGACTTCATCTTTCGCTCCGGGTAAAGGAGCAAACTGATATATCTTTGAACTTTCTCTTTCCGAACGAGGTTCATCGGTGATATACTGTGGAGAAAATGCGATCAGCTTTTTTGATCCTTTTTTCTTGTCGTCCTTAAAGTTTAAAAGCAATGTTGAGGAATAGTTATAATTGATGGCATAGTCACGAACCAAATAATTCAAATCCCTGAAATTCATTGTACTAGTATCGGGTAACTGTGACAATAAAGCATCAAAAGGAATATAGGCAAGCTGATCATCAGGTATTATTGTCAGATCTTTCCCCTGAATCAAATGAGAAACCGGCTTCAATAACTTTTCATATAAACTATATCCGGCAACCGTATAATGCACAAAATCTTTCTTTTTGGTAAAAAGGTAATTAGAATTTGTCAAGAAATCATAAACAAATCCGATGTTTTTTCCATATGAATGATCTATGTTTTCCATTGAAAAATCGACTGCATCTTTCGTAATCACAAACCGGTAAAGTTCTCCGGATTCAGTGTTTGAGTCAGGTTCATCAACGACAAACTCAACCAAAGCATCACGCGACCTTAGCCGAGCCTGAATATCAAGTATTCCAGAAATCTTATTTTCGTATTTAAACGAATAATACTGAGGAAATGATTTTTCAAAAAAGTCAATTAACAGCTTGTATTCTTCGTTTAGCTTAAAAATTTTTGATGTATAAAGGTTTACTTTCTGCGAATCTGGTTTTGCCTGATGACTCTCTTCAAAAAGCATCGATGTATAATTAGCCGTATTCTTTTTTAGGTAGTCTTCACGTTTAAGCAAAGAATCAGGAATACCACCAAACTCTTTTGCCTGAATGTCTTTTATCGAAGCAAGCAAGTTGGAGGCTTTGCTTCTTTCGGCAAAATCAAAGGCAAGATTCACAAATTTCTGATCCTTGGTATGCTTGTACATTTTGTATGAGATCCTGATCGCATCCAAAAAAGTTGACTCTTGATCCTGCGCAAGAAACAAGCGGCTTTCTTCATTCTCAAAACCAATCCGTAGTTGATGTATCAGAACTGTCGCATTTTTAAGCGAGTTCAGACTTGCATTGAAATACTTTTCAGCATTCGTGTTATCAAACTCAGATAGGAAAACATCACCAATTTTTTCCATCGCCAAAGCTTTCTTTTTAAAAGCATCAACAATCTGGATTTCGGAAATAATATTTTTTAAAGGTATATCAACAAACGGATTAGTATTTGCAAAAGAATCGACCAATGAAACAATTGCATTTTGGTAATATTGAATTGCCTGGATCAGATTTTTTTTTCGCTGAGTTCGAAAATCTTCCATTTTTTGAGCTTCAATATTTTTATAGTAATAAAAATCTCCAAAGTTCGAATACACTTTTGAAACTGAAATACTCTTCTCCCCAAAAAAATACAAAGCGATCGACTTTGCTTTTGCTGTATATATCAATGCTTTATCAAACTGTCTTTGTGAAAGTAGAAATGATGAATAGGCAAGGTATTGATCAGCTAATTCTACATTATCATCCCCATACAATTCAATCCAGCTCTTAATTGCCAGTAAATAATATTTTTCAGAAAGTTCAAAATTTCTGAGATTTTTGTATCCGGTGGCTATTAAATCATACAGTCTTGGTTTTAATCGAGGAAGAGTGGATGACAAATTTGATTGAGCATATTGAATTCCATCTATATTTCGTCCTAGTTTTAATTGAGTTTCAGCAATATTATATTTGGATATTTCGAAAATTTCACTAAACCTACTCAAATCATTTTGAAGTGTACGATAAGCATATTGATGATATTCCAATGCTTTATTGTAATCGCCATTCAAGCTATATATATTTCCAAGATTAACATAAACAATGCCTAATTCTGCGTAATCACTTCCAAATTTGCCAATATAAACAGACTCCGCTTTTTTGTATGCTTCAATAGCTTTATCAAGATTGCCTAGACTTTTATACTGAATTCCAAGATTAATTAGAGGAGGACCTAAACGGTAACTATCCAAACCATACATTTTTGCGCGTAGTTTATATAGGTGATTAAAATGCGACAATGCTACCTCAAAATCGCCAAGTCGTCCGGCAGTAACACCTTTTCGATGAAGTTCTAAAGATAATAAACTATCCTGCGTAAAAGTTGTCGAATTCAGAGCATAACCTACGGAGCAAAAATGACAAAACACAAAATAAATAAGAAAAAAAAATTTGAATTTGATGACCATTAAAGTTTTGTTTTTCAATTAAATACAATTTAACTAAGAATAATTCCCACAAATTTTTCTAATTTTTTTCTAATT
>DPRM01000004.1:13823-13949 GCA_003537645.1 Prolixibacteraceae bacterium | reverse complement strand
AGAACTTCGGCGGAATATGACCGGAGCGGAAAGCCTGCTGTGGCTTAATCTTAGGAATCGGAAGCTTATGAATTTAAAGTTCAATCGTCAACATCCGATTATCTATCAAATGGATAAAAATGAGCC
>DPRM01000004.1:0-13772 GCA_003537645.1 Prolixibacteraceae bacterium | reverse complement strand
AAAAACAAAACAAATGATTAAAAAACAATAAAATGAAACAAACACAAACTCACCCCCCGGATCATCTGCGATGAGCTTGCCCCCTCTCTTTTTGAGAGAGGGGGGGGACCCCGCCTGCGGGGTTGGGGGGTGAGTTAAAAACAAAACAAATGATTAAAAAACAATAAAATGAAACAAACACGAACTCACCCCCCGGATCATCTGCGATGAGCTTGCCCCCTCTCTTTTTGAGAGAGGGGGGGAACCCCGCCTGCGGGGTTGGGGGTGAGTAAAAACAAAACCAAATGATTAAAAAACAACAAATATGAAACAAACACGAACTCACCCCCCGATCATCTGCAATGATCTTGCCCCCTCTCTTTTGAGAGAGGGGGGGAACCCCGCCTGCGGGGTTGGGGGGTGAGTTAAAAACAAAACAAATGATTAAAAAATAAATAAAATGAAACAAACACAAACTCACCCCCCGATCATCTGCGATGATCTTTCCCCCTCTCTTTTTGAGAGAGGGGGAAACCCCGCCTGCGGGGTTGGGGGTGAGTTAAAAACAAAACAAATGATTAAAAAACAATAAAATGAAACAAACACGAACTCACCCCCCGGATCATCTGCGATGATCTTGCCCCCTCTCTTTTGAGAGAGGGGGGGACGGCTGCTTGCAGGCGTCGGGCCTGTCCGCCAACTGGCGGAGTGAGTAACAAAAAACCAAACTTTTAAAAACAACAAATATGAAAAACCAAATCGAGGCAAAAAGCCAAAACAGTGAAAGAGTCTATCGTGCATTGGGCAGACAGAATAGAACAACAAAAAGCATAAATCATATATTTGCGACTCCTGCAATCGCCCCATTGGTGGTCGGTCGCGGAAAAGGAATCATTCAGGGGAAAGCGCCGCCGGGAAGTTCCGGAGCTGCACGTGGCCATCCGCCCGCCTTGTCGTCGGACAAGCCCGCCGCTCCTCCCCTCTCTTTTAAGAGAGGGGTTGGGGGTGAGTTAATTTTACAATTTCAATTTCAAACATTTAATAAATATCAATATTCAAATTTTTACAAACACTTTAATTCTATTATCATGAAAAAGCAAATTTTATTTCTCGTCGTGGCATTATTCGCCGTAACTGCCGCCTTTGGGCAGATAAATCCTACCGCAGAAGTTTCGTTACCTCCAACTTGTGGAGGTACTGCAACTTATCCTTCAGTTGGGGTTTCATATCCCTATACAGTATCCATAACTGCAACTCCTGGTTATACAGGCGTTGGTACCTATACCTGGAAAGTGACTGATAAAACTGATCTTTTTGCAACTCCAGGAAGCATTGCTGCCGATTATACTGGTTCTGGAACAGGAGCTACTTATAACATCGTATGGAACGCATCATCAGTAGGAAATACATACTATGTTGTTGTTGATTATTCAGAAGCAAATACAACTGGAGGAAGTTGTACAATAAATAATGTTAAGGTTTTTCAGGTACAGCCAATGAATAATTTCTGGCTCAAAATCAATGCATCTACAGATGGAACTGTTACAGGTATCATTGCCAATAATGGTACTGATAAAATTAATGTTTGTTCACCTGATGTTTCTGCTGCAAATATCACCACCACCGGCGATCCAACCACAGCAAGAGTTACCTATGAATTTGGTGTAACAGAGTTAAAGGCCAGTATTCATGCAGCTGGATACACAGGTGATTTTCAAGCTATTCTAACTATTGCAGGTTTAACATCCAACCAAACAGTTGCAGTGCCATCTGGTTGGGCTGCAACATCGGTTGATGCTATGGGTAATGGAACTTATTCACAAACCTTAGCAGCTGTTGCTTCTGGGTCAGATTATGCTTTAGAGCTAGACATAACAAATCACCAATATGAAGGGAAGGCTGATCTGCCGGTAAGGATTACTATAGATGGTACTTATGCAAGTGGTACTCAAAAAGACAAATATGACGGTGCTACTGATTGTATTGACCAACCGGATGATGCAGATTATGTAATTCATACTATTAAAGCTCGTCCAACAGTTGCTCCAACTAATCCAGCAAGTTTTGTAACACCTTCTTCCATATTTTAATTAATTAGATTAAAAAGTTCATTGCATTTCATAAAACCCTCCAACTTTTCCCGGTCTGTCGCGAGGCAGATTGGGGAACAGAGGCGGGGAAAATGGGCAGTTAAACGCTGATCAGGTCTTACGACGCTGACAGGTTGAGGAAAGATCTGGATCGAGACCTGGCAGCGTACAAAGCACCAGCGTCAGGAGATCAAACCACCGGCATAAATGCCGGAGCTATTGCAAAAACCCCCTACGGCCTGTCCGTATTTTGGTAGAGTCCACCCTGCCAAAGGCATACAGACGAGGAGAAAGCTGGCGCTTCGAAAGAAGTGGCAGATTAATAACAGGAAAGTTCTAAACATCGAGGATTAAAAAAGAGTTTGCGGGAGTTTAAGCAAGCCTTGCAAGAGCTTATACGTCTCTTGCGGAAGTTTAAACGCCCTTTGCGAAAGCTTATATATCTCTTGCGAAGACTTAAATGCCCTTTGCGAAAGCTTATATAACCATTGCGAAGACCTAAACACGCTTTGCAATAACTTTTAAAGGCTTTGCGAAGACTTAAACATCCTTTGCGAAAGCTTATTTATCTCTTTCGAAGACTTAAATAACACTCGTAAAGGCTTAAGCAGCATTCGTAAATGCATAAACAGCTCTTTCGAACGCTCAAGTAGCTTGTAAAAACAGTTTAATAACTGAATAGTATTCAAACAACTGTATCACCAATAGTTGAACGAACCAATAGCTAATAGAAGCAGAGAAATTGATATAGTGTTGTTTTTATTGACTCACCCCCGCCAGTTGGCGGACAGGCCCAACGTCCGTTTACCGGGACACGGGGATGAGTTAGTATAAAAAATTTAATTAATAAGAATAATTTATTGCCGAACTTTTAAAGCTACTCACCCCACGTCCGCTGGCGGACGTCCCCCCTCTCTTTTGAAAGAGAGGGGAAAAGCATCGCAGATGCTAAGGGGTGAGTCAATATAAAAGCACAAATTAAAATACGACAATATTTCATTCCAATTATTTTAATAGTCAAGGTGGATTTATAAACGACAAATTATGAAAGGAGAACATGCCTATGAGTAAAGGTTGGAGTCTGCGAAAATTCAAGCCCGCAAAGCCAATTGAATTTTCAGGAGGAAGGCCGGAAAAGAAAACAGCCACCCCCAACCCCTTCAAAAGAGGGAAGAACGAACGCTTCGAAAGAGAGTTCGGGGGACAGCGATTTTTATTCGCTGGTTGAAAACAAAAAATGCGGTTGCAAACCGCAACCGCATTTTTTAACCAAATTGATTTTAATGTCCGTTCGCTAAAGCGGAACAATCTGTCCCGATTTTTTATCAGGAGAAATGAATGGGCTTAACTTCAATGAAATGTTGATTGAAACTATGATATCCTTTGCCGTCTTGCTTCAGCTGACGGACATGTGATATTGAATATCCAATAAATGATGGACTGAAACTTGAAACTTTGAACATTAAACTTTAAACATTAAACATTAAACATGCCCCGACTCTTGTACATAGCACGTTCACTGGCAATTGCAGCAATGCTGCTCCTGCTGCTGGCTTTGGCTCCCGCCAGGGCACAGAACGTCGTGTATCAGGGCGAAACATCAACACTGGCAGTTGTGCCCGAACCATTTTTCAGCTATAAATGGGAATTGTACAGCGATGCAACCGGCAACCTCGTCACCAAACCGGGCAATGCACAAGCCGACGAAGCCGTATTTGTAGGCAGTTCAATGCAGGCAAGCGTTCAGGTAAACTGGCTGAAGCCGGGTGTTTATTATTACAAAGTCACAGTATCGGATATAACAGGTTGCAGCACGAATGCGAAAATCGGGCGAATGCTGGTGAAGGAAGCCAAACCAACAGCCACCATTTTATCGGGCGACCAGAATATATGCGACGGCGAAACAGCAACGATCGAAATTGCGCTCACAGGGCGCGGTCCGTGGGATTTAACTTACTCCGACGAAGCTGGCAATCTGAAAACCATTACCGGCATCACCGACAGCAATTACGAATTAAGCGTAAATCCCAATGTATCGACCCAATATTTTATTACTGAAGTGAAAGATCAGAATGCAACCAATACGGAAGACTCACCACCAGTGTGGGTAATCGTAAGCCCAAGGCCGGTATTCTTACGAACCATTCACGCAGTGGAACCATGAGGAAGATGAATGAAATGAATGATAAATGCTTAATGGTGAATTATAAATGAAAAATGCAAGTTGAATAATTTCTAGTGCCTTTAGGCACACAATATTTATAGAAACCAAATGACAACGCAAAATAAAAACGTGCCTTTAGGCACACAATATTTATAGAGACCAAATGACAGCGCAAGAAAATACCGTGCCTTTAGGCACACAATATTTATAAAAATGAAAAACAGAGCAATGCAACAGCGTGCCGTTAGGTAAGCAACATCGCAAAATGAATATGAATATTTTGTCCCTAAAGGGACAACGGCGTGCAATGGCGGATTGATTTTTCTATAAATATTTAATCCCTAAAGGGATGGAATAACAAAAAAACGAATAACAATGAAAGGTGTCAGCGCCTCTAGGCACACAATATTTATGAAACCAAATAACGACGCAAGATAATACCGTGCCTTTAGGCACATAATAGTTATAGAAATGGAAAACAGGCAATGCAACAACGTGCCGTTAGGTATGCAACATCGCAAAATGAATATGAATATTTTGTCCCTAAAGGGACAACGGCGTGCAATGGCCGATTGATTTTTCTATAAATATTTAATCCCTAAAGGGATGGAACAACAAAAAAACGAATAACAATGAAAGGTATCAGTGCCTTTAGGCACATAATATTTATAGAAATGAAAAACAGAGCAATGCAACAGCGTGCCGTTAGGTACGCAACATCGCAAAATGAATATGAATATTTTGTCCCTAAAGGGACAACGGCGTGCAATGGCGGATTGATTTTTCTATAAATATTTAATCCCTAAAGGGATGGAATAACAAAAAAACGAATAACAATGAAAGGTAACAGTGCCTTTAGGCACATAATAATTATAGAAATGAAATGATAACAAGAGTAAACCGTGCCTTTAGGCACACAATATTTATAGCAAAGGAATAACGAAACAAAAACCAGCGTGCCGTTAGGTATGCAATAAAATCTTGATAATGGCTAATACGTACACGCAAATTTACATTCAAACTGTTTTTACAGTTCAAAACCGGATTTCGTTGATAAAGCCACAATGGAGTGACGATTTGTATAAATACATGACAGGAATTGTACAAAATAACGGACATAAGCTAATTGCAATTGGCGGAATGCCTGATCATATTCATTTATTTATCGGGATGAAACCCAATCAATCATTATCTGATTTAATGCAAGATGTGAAAGGTGATTCATCCAAATGGATTCATGAAAAAGGTTTAGTGCAAGGTAAATTTGAATGGCAAGCAGGATTTGGCGGTTTTTCATACTCGATTTCACAGATTGATGCCGTTGTAAAATATATCAACAATCAAAAAACACATCATCAGAAAAAAACATTTATTCAGGAGTACATGGAATTTTTGGAAAAATTTAAAGTCCCGTTTGATGAACGATACATTTTTAAACCAATTGAATATTAAAGTTTTGTCCCTAAAGGGACAACAAAAATCGGTTGGACGTGGCTTTTTCTATAAATATTTAATCCCTAAAGGGATGGAACAACAAAAAAACAAATAGCAATGAAAGGTAAAACGTGCCTGTAGGCACACAATATTTATGAAACCAAATAACGACGCAAGAAAAACCGTGCCTTTAGGCACACAATATTTATAGCAAAGGAATAACGAAACAAAAACCAGCGTGCCGTTAGGTACGCAACATTTATAGAAACCAAATGATGAAACGGCTCAGAACCATATTCGCGATGCTACTGCTGGTAGCTGCTATACAGGCAGCCGGGCAGGATATTATCATTGAACCGGTATGTGTGGGAGCCACCAGGCAATACCGCGTTGAGGGCGAGCAGGCATCGGTTTACACCTGGGAACTATACAACACGTCGGACCTTAAAATTCAGCTACCCAACAACGTAAGTAATAGCGGACGAAGTTTCACCCAAACCGATCCCGACGGCGACACTCATTATATGAACGAAATCATTATTCAGTGGAACATTGTGGGTGTGTATAAGTTAAAGGTAATTCAGGAGGCTTTTGGAAGTGGATGCGACACCATCGATCAGGGTTTTGTTGAGGTGCACGAGCAACCATACGCCCTCGCCGGAAATCCGCTTAGCATTTGCGCCGACGATAAGATTTACACCTCTAATTCAACAGCCAATTATTACAGCGCTGTGCAATGGACAACAGGCCCCGGCGGCGATGGTTACTTCGACGACCCCAATGCACTGCACACCGTATATAACAGCGGCCCGAACGACCGTCTTGCCGGAAAAATCGACCTGATACTGACTGCCTACGGAAAAGGAGTAAGTACCTCCTGTGTGCCTGCCACATCAACATTGGTGGCTACCTTCAGGTTCATTCCCAAACTCGTCGTCAACGATCCTGCCCCGGTTTGCGCGCCCGCCACCATCGACTTATCGCTGGCTTCGGTAACACTGGGCAGCGACTCCGATGTGGGCAGTTTCGAATACTTTGCCGACGAGATGGCTACCATACCATTGGTCAACTTTAAGGCAGTTGACCGCGCCGGAACTTATTACATCCGCGGCACCAATTCAACAAACTGTTCGGTAATCCAGCCGGTAAATGTGACATTTACCCCGTTAAGGGTTCCTAACTTTGCCAGCATTCCTGATGTATGCCTGAATAGTATCCAACAGTTGCCCGCCTCTAATTTCAACGGAATTTCGGGACACTGGGAACCTTCAGCTACCATAAATGCCACTACTGAAGGGGAGTTCACATATACATTTAAAGTCGATCCCAATCAATGCGCCAGCGATTATACCGTGAAGATTAAGGTGACCAATTCTATTACTCCGACCTTCGCATTCAAAACCACTTACTGTCTGGGCGAAATCGCCGATCCACTCCCAACCATTTCAGGAAATGGCCTGAGCGGAACCTGGGACAAACCGCTTTCAACCAGTTCGATTGGGGAAGAAACTTACACGTTTACTCCTGAAGCAAATAGTTGCGGTGTGCCGATCCCAATTAAAATTACGGTTACTTCGCCTGCAAGTCCACCAACATTTAGTTTCCTAAAAGAGCTTTGCCTGGGAAGCGCTCCTTTCGTATTGCCAACACGATCGATTGAAGGAGTCAACGGAACATGGGATACTCCGGTAGTTTCTACCGATCAGCTCGGACCAAAGAATTACACATTCACCCCTTCCGCAGGCCAGTGCGTACAGTACAGGGTTGAATCAATCAGGATTATAGAGAAAACCACGCCCACATTCAATCGAATCGGGCCATTCTGCTTTGGCAGTTCACCACAAGCATTGCCAACGACATCAACCAACGAAATTTCAGGAACCTGGTCGCCTTCAGCAATAGCAACCAATAAATCGGGCATAATTACCTACAGATTTACTCCCAATGCCACTTTTTGTGCTGAAGCGCTGGACATCCCCATCGAAATATATGAGCCAATTACCGTTACTGCGACATTCGATCCGATTACGGTTCTGGGCGGGACAACACAGGTGACTGTTGCCGCAACCGGAGGAACTGGCGTTTATAGCAGCTATTCAGCAACCAGTGGAACCGAAGTTTACACCAATACAACTGGAGTATTTGAACTGGGTTCAGGGAATTATATGTTTACGGTGAAAGACAATGCAACTTGCGATAGCTCCCCCAAAACAATTTACATCAGCGAACCGCAACAATTTGATGTGGAAGCAAAGATTCTGACAGCGAGCCCATGTTTTGGAGGTAATGCACAAATTCAGGCAATCGCTTCAGGAGGAACTGCTCCATATAGTTACAGGGTATTCAGAGGCAATCAGCTTTTCCTTACCGGAACGCTGAATCAGAATACATTCTATGTTCCTGCATCAGCATTACCTTACCATTTCGAGGTAGTCGATGCTGAAAATAAATTTGCCCGATCGAATATCCTGGAAGTAACTGATCCTCCAAAAATTGAACTCACCGCTTCGGCCACCGAAACCTCGTGCGCGGGAATGGCCGACGGAACTGCCACCGTTCAGGCAAAATTCGGACAGGGGTCATACAATTTCAGTTGGAGTAATGGGCAAACCACCGCAACTGCCACAGGGCTTTCTGCCGGAACGCATCGGGCTACAGTTTGGGATCAATTGGATTGCTACCGGGTTATTATTGATGTGGTGGTTTCCGACCCTTCCGTTAAAACAATACAGGCCTTTGCTACCGATCCAAAATGTCATGGCGAAGCGGGAACCATCCGATTCACATTCACCAATGTTCCCGTTGGCACTTACGATATTTTATACGACGGAGGCCAGTTTACGGCCGTGGAGGTTAAGAACAATACCGCTTCGGTTTCGGCACCTGTTGGCGACTATAACAACCTGAAACTGATCATCAACGGCTGCAGCACTGCCAACGGAGTAAATGCCACCATAAATCAAACTCCGGCAATCACCTTTAATCTCGCCAATAATTCGCCCACACATCCCTCCTGTACAAATAACTCCGGAACAATTGTTGTTTCTGCCCTCGGAAGCGGATATCAATATAGTAAAGATGATGGGTTAAACTTTCAGGGATCAAATACCTTTTCTTTCTTACCCTCTGGACCATACAAGTTGCGTGTGAAACAAATGAGCACCGGTTGTACTTCAGAACCCTTGGAGGTAGTAATCAATCCAGTTCTTAACGCTCCATTAGCGCCGGTTATCGCATCAACAACAAATCCAGATTGTACTACTTCAACCGGAAGTGTTACCCTGAATGGATTACCTGCAACCGGAACATGGACTTTGACAAGAACTCCGGGGAACATAAAGACTTCGGGAACAGGAACCAGTTTCACCATTTCAGGACTTTCGTCCGGAACTTACACCTACACAGTTACCGATGGAATAACAACCTGTACTTCGGCAGCTTCGGCCGATGTGGTTATCGATGCACAACCGGTTACCGATGCGCTAATCGTAGGGCAGATCACCCAGCCAAACTGTACAACAGCTACCGGAAGTGTTGCGCTAAGCGGATTACCGGCTTCGGGAACCTGGACAGTGAGCGCGTCGCCGGGTGGAGCAACCATTACGGGAACCGGATCAACCGCTACTTTCCCGGGTTTGAATTCAGGCACCTACACCTTTACGGTTACCAATGGAACAACTACCTGTACTTCGGTGGCTTCGGCCAGTGTCATAATCGACCTGCAACCGCTTACCCCACAAGCTCCAATTGCCGGTACGCCTACTGTTCCCGATTGTGAAACTCCTACCGGAAGTGTTGAGCTGAGTGGATTGCCTTCAGGAATATGGACAATTACTTCGGAAGCCGGAACGATAAACGGAACCGTTGCCAATACAACGGTTACCGGGTTAACTGCCGCGAGCACTTATAATTTTACAGTCACCAATGCTGATGGTTGTACTTCGGCTATCACAATTGTTAAAATAGCCCCGCAAGTATCAATTCCTGCCGACCTTGCGACCATCGTCCTTTTGCCTGAATGTGAAGAAAATCCGGCGCAGACACTGGATGCCCGCAAAGGTATTGTTGCGCCACCAGCCGGAACGAACATTCGCTGGTACGATCAGGCCGGAAATCTGGTCGCATTGCCTGTGCTGAATTCGCCCGGATCTGTAACTTACTATGCCGAAGCATTTATCGGGAACTGTGTTAGTATAAACCGCAGCGCCGTTACGCTCACAATGAATGCAACACCGGCAGCTCCGGTAAGTAAAGGCGATATTTCGGCATGTGCAGGTAGTGCAGCTGTTACACTCGACGCCCGCAACGCCATTGATGGCCCGCTTACAAATATTAAATGGTACGATCGTGCAATCGGTGGAAATACAGTCGCCCTGCCAACTCTCGGTACTGTTGGTAGCCGCACTTATTACGCCGAAGCTTCGAACGGAACATGTGTAAGCGAGACCCGCACGCCTGTAACACTTTCAATTTATGCGCTTCCGGTTAAACCTGTTGTAATAGTAACGCAGAAGCCAACCTGTGACGACGAAAACGGAACCATTCAGGTAACCAGCCCTGCCGCAGGAACCGGATTCGAATACAGCCTCAATGGCGGAACCTATCAGCCATCACCGGTTTTCGAAAACCTGAAAACAAACGATTATTACATCAGGGTTAGAAATTTGAATACTCTTTGTGAATCGGATACAGCCAAAAGGAATGTTCCTGCAATTCCGCCCGCACCGGCTTTAAGTGTGGTTTCAGTTGAACAACCCAAATGCTACGGCGATCCGTTCACCATCAATCTTTCGATGACCACCACCATTCCTTCAGGAAATTACACATTCTTTTACGATGGAGGTACATTCGAAAACATAGCAATTGCCAATAACAAGGCTACCATTACCGGTACTATTACCGAAAGTTCGAAAGATTTCAGCAACCTTCGTTTCATCGCCAATGGCTGTACATCAACCGGCAACCCGGATGTTAGGATTGTAAGTCCGGCTGAACTGGAGATACGGATTGTGAAAGTGATGGAACAGTCGCTGAAAGGCATCCAGAAAGGAGCGATTGATATTGTTGCATCAGGAGGTTCAGGCACTTATAAATACATCTGGAACAACGGGGAAACTTCACAGGACTTAAACGATGTTCCGTTCGGCGACTACACTGTTACGGTTACCGATGATAAAAATTGTACGACATTTAAAGACATTCGGGTACCACTGAATAATCCTCCGGTAGCTGTTGCCGACGAATTTTCGTTTAGCTGCTTATCCATTTCAGGCGATTTACTTGAAAACGATTATGACCCTGATCCAGATGAGCAGGAAGATTTTATCTCCATCAATACAGTTCCGGTAGTTTTGCCTTCGTTTGCATCGGAATTCAGGATAAATGCTGATGGCACCTTCGATTATAAGGCTTTGGGCGGTTATAACGGAGCCGACTTTTTTGAGTACGAAATTGTTGATAAGCTGGGACAAACCGCCAGGGCAAGGGTTTCCCTGAATGTTGTTTCGGATATCGATGGCGATGGAATTGCTGATGCTGATGACCCGGATGCCGACGGCGACGGAATCCTGAATATTTACGAAGCGCTCACCGGGCAGGACTGGCGTACAGCTGATGCCGACGGTGATGGATTGCCAAATTATCTCGACATCGACTCTGACAACGATGGAATTGTTGACAACGTGGAAGCGCAGCCTGTTTCACCAAATTATATCCAGCCATCGAACCTGGATGTAAATAACAATGGGGTGGACGATGCTTACGATACCTTCCAGCTTGTTCCTGAAATTAAACGCATTGATACTGACAGTGATGGCATTCCCGACTTCATGGATGCGGATTCGGACAACGACGGAGTGCCCGATTATATTGAAGGTCACGATGGCGACAGCAATGGAAAACCGGATTATTACGCTTTAGGCAAGGATTCCGATTTCGATGGCCTCGACGATGCCTACGATACTGTCGTGAATGAATGTAACATATTGGGGAATGCGATTGGAAGCAACGCCGTCATTCAGGATACCGACGGCGACGGACTTCGTGACTGGCGCGACGATAACGATGACGATGATTTGTACCTTACAAAATATGAAGATCTGAACGCTGACGGAGATTTCAGCAACGATGATGTGGATTTTGACGGCACTCCTGAATATCTGGACTTTGGACGCGATTGCGACTTATTTATTCCTGATATTTTCACACCGAACGCCGACAATATTCACGATTATTTCCAGATTTATTGTATCAATCATTATCCTGATGCTAAGATGTACATTTTCGATCAGGCCGGGAACAAGATTTTTGAAAAGAAAAATTATGGGAATCTTGATATCCATCAAACTGCCGAACGAGCCTATTGGGACGGAAGACCTCAAATTGGTACCGGAAGAACAAGCAACGAACGGGTGGCTGTTGGAACCTACTATTACGTGCTCGATTTGGGTAATGGCGAAGTGAAGAAGAGTTTTGTATTTGTTTCGTACTAAGAAACTATGAAATGATGAATTGTGAATTTTAAATTTTGAATGGGAAATGGGAAATGGGTTGACCATTGCTCTGCAGAAGCAAAATATTTATAGCCGAAAATGATGAATAAAGCAGACCGTCCGCTGAAATGCGATAAAAAGAGAGAGATTCAGGTTTCGGACGGAATGGATGAAATTTAAATAATTGCAATAATTAGAGGTGATTTAAAATCGATGGTTAATATTAAAACATACCGGCTTTTACTATTCCTGGCCTTTTGTGCAATTTTTGCGCAGCAGGCAAAAGGACAGGATTACCCATGGTCGTTACAATACGTAACCAACATGCAAACAATCAATCCGGCTTATGTGGGAATCTGGGACAAAGCAGGGCTGATGGTTTCAACCAAGACCAACTGGCTGGGAATCGGCGGAGCGCCTCTTTCTCAATATGCCTCCTATTTTACTCCGATCAAAGAACAGCGAAGCGGGGTTGCTCTCAATATTCAACGCTTAACTGTCGGTCGCGAAAAGCGACTTTTCTTTACCGGCGATTATTCATACAGAGTACGTTTAGACTTTAAGAATTACCTGCAAATGGGACTTCGCGCCGGAATTGTAAACTACGACAACGACCTGAAAAATTATCAGCCTTATCCCGATTACGTCCCCGATCCATACACCATTGCTGATGTCAGCCTGCGCAATATGACAGTTTTCGGGATTGGGGCAGTTGTTTTCAGCGAAGACTATTACGTAAGTCTTTCGGCGCCACAAGTAATAAGTAATACTTTTAATGCAGATATGACCAATTTCTCATCCTCTCAAAATTTTACAACAATCTATTTAAGCGGAGGTTATGTCTTCGGTCAGCCCGGAAGGGTTCGTTTTCGTCCTAATCTACTAATTGCAGCAACAATAGGCAAACCAGCCTACTTCGATGTGGCAGGTCTGGTTTATCTTCCGGCAGCATTACACTTCGGATTTAATTTCCGCAGTACAGGATCTATTTGCCTTTTCGGTCAATACACCATCAACGACCGGATTAAAATCGGTTATGCTCTCGATTATTCTGTAACTTCCGATATCAGGAGATTCCAACTGGGAACCCACGAAATTATGGTAGGATACGATTTTAATATCTACAAAAGAAAATACGCAAAACCAACCTACTTTTAGTGAATATCCATTTGAAGGCCAATTGTTGTCCTGAAGGCCTGCCAGCCACAGGTGGGTGTATATTTAATTAGTATCTCCTGAAAAGATCAGATCAGATAAAAAGGGTCTATAACGGATAATGTGGGTAAAAAATTCAATTGTCAGTTTCAATCTGAGAAATGCCCAATTATTTATAACGCTAAAAAATGAAAGACATCGAATCTTAGGCTGACAGAAAGCGGCAGAGCCTCCAAATATTTGTAGTAAAAAAGTCGATAAAAGCTGGTAGGGTGCAGAGCACCGCAATATTAATACTGATGAAATAACTATATCCCGGTGCTCTGCACCTCTTAAGTGAGTTGCATGATATAAGCTACAAATATTAACGGTGCTCTGCACCTAAAATGGTCTGCTTTGTTTTTACGCATACAAAACGTTATAGAGCCTTTAAAACAAAAAAACTCCATCCCAATAAAG
>DPRM01000132.1 GCA_003537645.1 Prolixibacteraceae bacterium | reverse complement strand
GTAATCCACCCGAACTTTCCACTTTAATCGTTTTAAAAGGCTCGCGATTTACAACACGAATTTCTGCCAGACCCAAACCAGTAATATTAAATTTGCACGAATCGCGGTCTGACGAAAAGTCGGTAATTTTTATCTGTGGTACCTTTTCAGTAATTTTTTCAATTAATCNNGCGCATCACTCACACTTCCGGTGGCAACAGCAGTGTCGATTAATGCGTGATAATTGCTTAATGTTGTCAATTCAATTCCTACCTTTTGAAAGTTACCAATGGCGTGAGGAAAACCATAAGTAAAAATAGCCACCATTCCGAGTACGTTTCCAGCTGCTTTAACAACTGCTTCGGCTGCATTTAAACTGCTTCCGCCTGTCGAAATCAGGTCTTCAACCACAACCACTTTTTGTCCTTCGTGTAAAACACCTTCAATCAGGTTCTCAAGTCCGTGACCTTTTGGCGCCGACCGAATGTAAATAAATGGCAATCCCAGCACTTCTGCAACCAAAGCGCCCATAGCAATTGCACCCGTGGCAACCCCTGCAATCACTTCAGCATCAGGGTATTTTTCGCCGATTAATTTTACAAAAGCATCGCGTACAAATGTACGCGTTTCCGGATAGGACAGAATCTTCCGGTTATCACAATAAATTGGTGATTTCCATCCCGAAGCCCAGGTAAACGGATTTTCGGGCTGAACTTTTATGGCGCTTATTTCGAGCAATTTTTTTGCAACAGAGGTCTCAACTGTACTCATTTTTTCTGCATTTTTAATTCAAAAAACAAATGTATAAGATTTTTTTGAACGAATGGGAAATCGTGATTGCACAGCCTGCCGACCAATACATGTTTCAGCAGTTCGAAGTATCTGAAAACTTACAAACAGCAGATGAAGTAAAAAACTGGTTTTCAAAGTTTATCAATGAAACCAAAACAAACACCCTGATTACTCAGGATAATCCTGATGAATTTATGACAGCTGTTTTTAGTCAGGCATTTACACAAATTGAGGCTGCTGGTGGTGTTGTGAGACGAAATAACCAGTTTCTGTTTATTTTCAGAAACAAAAAATGGGATTTGCCTAAAGGAAAAATAGATGCCGGAGAGACCCCTGAAGAAGCAGCAATTCGTGAAGTTGGAGAAGAGTGTGGAATACAGGGACACCATATTATAAAATCATTGCCACCAACCTGGCATATTTATCAATCAACATGGAAAGGTTCTGCCGGAGAATGGATACTTAAAAAAACCCACTGGTTTGAAATGGAATATACAGGAACTGAAAATGGAACACCGGAAACGCGGGAAAATATTACTGAAGTAAGGTGGGTTGAAAATGAAGAACTGGAGGAAGTAATGAAAAATACTTACAAAAACCTGAAATCGGTGATTTCAATATACATAGATTTTAACAACTAATAATTTGAAATAAATTATTCTAAATCTAAATTTGAGAGGCTGGTCTCTATCGAGCCAGCCTCTCCGGGAAAATTGAACTGTTCTTCCTTCCTTTAACAAGAATTATCTTTCATCCCAATGTTTTCACACTGTTTTTAAACTGCTGTTACTTTCTGTAAATCAATTTGCCAATCTGTACATTTCCATCGAGTGTTAACCGATAGAGGTAAATTCCGGAAATTACATCCTTAGGTTCGTATTCAATTCTGTTCATAACACCTTTGCTTACCTGTTTGTCGAGCAAAGTGGCCACTTTCTGGCCGAGCATGTTGTTAATTTCGAGAACGGCATGTGCATCAGCGCCTGAAACAAATTCGAACATTACCTTATCACTGAACGGATTCGGGTAAACTTTCAAACTGCTGGCATTTAATAATGGTGTTGAAATTTCGGCTGATTTAGCTTCTTCCGAATCAACAAATACTATATATGGATCGCATTCTGGTTTTTCTTCCATATATCCAATCAATAACCTGCATTCGTCGAATACGTTGTTAATCTTATCAACGGCACCTGCAATGGCTGTTAACTGGCTTTTTTCATAAGTGCCCCATCCTCCAAGCGCCTGGTTGGCCAGTTCGTACAAACCGGCAATGGTAGCGGGTTGAGTGATTGCTGCAATCATGTCGAGTACTGACTGATCAATTTTTACATACCAATATGGATTTACAACATCTATTAAATCAAGCACGCCATTCTGATTTACATCGGTTTCTTCGTAAATGCAATCCTGGTATAATGGGATATCAGAACCACAACCACCATCGGTGGCGGCAGTAACAATCCATCCCTGATCAAGCTGAACATCTCCCAGAGGAGTGCCAATTCCCAGGTTCAGACCTAAAGCAAGGGTCTGTGCAAGCAGTTTGTTGTCGATCTTACCCTGTTTGGTTAACAGATCGTAATCGCAAATTGATGTTGGTCCAGACGGCAGTATCGCAACTCCTGAACCTCCCGGCAAGCGGCTGATTACACAATCAGCTTCCCCGGTTGCTACAGTTACAACATTCAGGTCTTTACCAATAATCAAAGTTCCACCCCAGGTGGCTACTGAATGTTCGATCAATTCAGCAGTGGTTAATTTTGGTGATTCCGGATCGCCAATACATGCCAAACCTCCCGGGTTGCCATAGTAACCCTGTGTGTAGGTACAAACAGGAACAACACAAACTGGTGGTTCGACCATTACATAACAAGTAGTGGAACCGCATAAATCAGTTACTACTACTTTATGCTGAACAGCTTCAGTACCAATTGGTAAATCAACGGTTGCAGTATTTAAATTCGGATCATCGTCCCACACATAGGTGTAATTTCCACAACCTCCTGATACTGATACTGTAGCGGAAACTGTTTCATCACCACATTCCGGAACAGCATCCAATTCAGCTGTACACTCAGTTAGAGGATCTGGTGCGGTCAGCTTGAATGTGCCGCTGGCAGTCATCGTATCGCAAAGGTCTTCTATGGTGAATTCTATCTTTACTTCACCCCCTTCGCAAATATCAGGTGCAACATATCC
>DPRM01000013.1 GCA_003537645.1 Prolixibacteraceae bacterium | reverse complement strand
ATAGTTGTTTATAGCATTACCATCTCCTTTTTTAATACCCAATTTTATAATCTTTTTGAGGGAGGTTCGTTCTGTTCTGATTTTTTCTATATTTACAAATCAACAAAACTATAACCTAATTATAACTTCAGAAAAATCGCAACTTATGGAAAATGTAAATCAAAAAAGATTATTTATTGCTGCCTGTCTGGCGCTATTGGTTACTGCCATCACCTTTGCAATCAGGGCAAAAATCGAAGGTGTTTTCTCGACTGACTACGGATTAACAAAAGAACAAATTGGCTATGCTTTTGGCCCGGCGTTTTGGGGCTTTGCAGTGGCCATGTTTGCAGGCGGGTTTATTATCGACATCGTAAAAACGAGAACTATTGTTTGGTTAGCTTTTGGAATGCATTTTATTGGTATTATCCTTTTGCTATTGGCGAAAGACATGACATCATTATTTATTGCAAATGTTTTTATTGGCTTCGGAAATGGAAGTGTTGAAGCAGCATGTAATCCTCTCGTTGCAACATTATTCCCCAATAATAAAACAAAGATGCTCAACCGGTTTCATGTTTGGTTCCCTGGAGGAATTGTAATCGGCGGAGTTCTAGCTTGGTTTGTTATGGATACTCTTAACTTGCAATGGGAAATCCTGGTAAGCTTATTATTTATTCCTCTGGCGATTTACGGGTTCTTATTTTTTGGACAAAAAATACCAGAAACAGAACGTGTTACAAGTGGAGTTTCGTATAAAGATATGATGCGAAACATTGGAGCTCCGTTTACAATCATTGCTTCGGTAATTCTAATGATTCTGGTTGCATCTATTCCATCACTGAGCTTAAATTTCGACAGCATATATCCTTATATTGCAGTTGGTGTAATTTTATTATTGGTTGTTGTTGAAGGTCGGGCAATCAATAAAATAAGCCTCCTATTTCCTTTGATACTGTTCGCTATGTTATTGACCGCTTCAACAGAATTGGGAACGACACAATGGATAAATGCACTTCTGGAAACCAATGGAATTAATCCAATGATTATTCTGGTGGTAGTAACCGGAATTATGGCTGTTGGACGCTTTTTTGCCGGTGGTTTAATCCATCGTTTAAATCCAACCGGTGTTTTACTAGGCTCATCGGTAATTGCCACAGCTGGCTTGTTTTTACTTAGTATTTCAGACGGTGCTGCAATGACATTGCTTTCAGCCGCTGTTTTTGCTGTTGGTGTTTGTTATTTCTGGCCGACAATGATTGGTGTAGCTTCGGAATATGTGCCCAAAAGCGGCGCACTGGGCATGTCAATTCTGGGAGGAGCTGGTTTTGTAGCCACGTCAATGGTATTGCCAATTATGGGTAAATCAATCGAAACTGCGGGGCCTCAAATCACACTGCGCAATATGTCGGTATTACCAGTTATTTTGATTGTTGTTTTTATTGTTCTTTATTTTATAATAAAAACAAGATTTCCGAAAAAAGCATAAATAATTATCATCTAATATTTTAGCAGGAAGAGGATGCCATAAAAAGCATCCTCTTCTTATTTTAAATAAACCATCAACACATATAATGTTCTTAGTAAATATAAAAGTTTATTTTTGCATTATCTGGAACAAAAAAACAAATGGAATTTATGAAACCAACCTTATTAATTCTGGCTGCCGGAATGGGTAGTCGTTTTGGAGGCCTTAAACAGGTTGAACCTGTTGGTCCTAATGGAGAAACGATTCTTGAATACTCAATTTACGATGCAATACGTGCAGGTTTTAAAAAAGTAGTTTTTGTGATTCGCGAAAGCTTTGCAAGTGATTTCAAGGCACGCTTTGAATCAAAGTTAGCTGGAAAGATAGAAATTGAGTATGTATATCAGGAAATAGATAAATTGCCTAAAGGCTTTTTACTGCCCGAAGGCCGCGAAAAACCATGGGGAACCGGTCACGCGGTGCTGATGGCCAGAGACGTGATTCATGAACCTTTTGCAACAATTAATGCCGACGATTTTTATGGAGCCCAAGCCTATAAGGTTATTGCAGATTTCCTTTCACAGCTAAATAACGAAAAAAAATATTCGATGGTTGGTTATCAGCTCGACAAAACGCTTTCTGATTTTGGGAGCGTCTCTAGGGGATTATGTGTAACCGACGAAAATAATTTGTTGACAAAAATTACTGAAACCCATAAAATACGACAGGAAGGCGAAACAATTCTTTGTGAATCGCAAAATAATGAAGCTGTTTCTTTGAGCAACAACGAAACAGTTTCAATGAATTTCTGGGGATTTCATCCGTCGGTATTCAGGAATATTGAAAACCAGTTTATCAAATTTCTTGAATCGAATATTCACCTCCCAAAATCGGAGTTTTATATTCCTTCTGTAGTTTTCGAAATGATTAAAACCGGTAAAGCCGAAGTTGAAGTTTTAAAAGCAGACTCACCTTGGTTTGGAGTTACTTATCAGGACGATAAGCCCTTTGTAATAGAACAAATTCAGAAATTAACCAATCAGGGAGTTTATCCGAATAAACTTTGGTAATCAAAATACGCTATCAAAAAGTCAGGAAAAGTGATTTGCTCTTTTCCTGACTTTTTATTTAGCTCAAACACAACTTTTATTTTAGCGTCAATTTCTCACCTTTTAGTTCCTTGCCAATAAAGGTGGTCGCATTCTTTTCAAAAACATCAATACTTTCGGTGGAATAATATTTTACAATTCCTGATTTGGAACATTTTTCATCTATTTCAGGATGTCGTTTCAAATATTCAACCAAACTGGCGCTTACAACTTTCCCCTGCTCAAGTATTTTAACTCCTTCAGGAACAAATTTTTTGATTACCGGTAGTAACAAAGGATAATGTGTGCATGCTAAAATAATAGAATCAATTTCGGGATCGGCTGCAATTAAATTCCTGATATTTTTCTCAACAAAATAGTCAGTTCCCGGCGAGTCGATTTCGTTGTTCTCGACGAGCGGAACCCATATTGGACAAGCTTCCTGTGTAGTTTTAAGAACTTTTCCTTCCGCCCATTTTTCAAGCTCAATCGGGTATGAATTTGAAAGTACGGTTCCAACAGTGCCCAATATTCCCACATGTCCATTCCTGGTAAATTGGCCGATGGATTCAACCGCAGGACGGATGACTCCTAAAACCCTCTTGTTTTGACTAAACTTCGGAAGGTCGTTTTGCTGGATGGTACGTAACGCTTTTGCAGAAGCGGTATTGCAAGCCAAAATGACCAGATTACAGCCCATTTCGAAGAGTTTTTCTACCGATTGAAGCGTGTATTCATAAACTACCTCGAACGAACGTGAACCGTAAGGAGCGCGTGCATTATCGCCCAAATAAATAAAATCGTAATTTGGCATTGCCTGAATAAATTCTTTCAGGATGGTCAATCCTCCATAGCCTGAATCGAAAACTCCGATGGGTTGAAATTTTGCAGCCATTTGAATTAGATTTTTAACAAAATTAAAAAAGCCACCTAATAATAGATGGCTTTTAGCATATTTTTTATTTTCAGAGTAAAGCTACTGAATGCCCAATTTTGCTTTTACAGCAGGTAGCAAATCGGTACTTTCTTTCGAATTATAAAGAATTACCCTTGAACTCATGTCAAAAACATAAATAAGGCCTTTTTCAGCGCCAACTGCTTTTACTGCTTTATCAGCTTTATCGAATACTGGTTTCAACAATTCGCCCTGTTTGGTTTGAAGTTGCTGACTGGCACTTGATTGGTAGGTCTGAATACGCTCATTCATTGCATTCAAATCTTCTTCCTTCATTTTGCGGACAGTTTCTGATAAAGAATCTCTGTTGGAAGCATATTCCATGTATTTTGTTTGAAATTCTTTCTGCATAATTCCCAATGCGTCTTCCAATTCTTTCTGATATGCAATAAATTGCTTTTCGGCAGTAGCTCTTTCAGGCATTACCTGAATCAAAGCCTGCAAATCGATATGACCAAATTTTGGTGCCTGAGCTTTGGCAAAACCTGCTGAAAACAACAGAATTCCTAAAACACAAATTTTGAAAACACTTTTCATACTTTTCTAAGTTAAATTTTTGTGACAAATTTATAATATTAATTTTTATAACCAAGCTTGGCCAAAACCTGATCGGAAAGATCAAATTTAGGATTGGTATAGATTAAGGTTATCCCGTTTGCTTTATCGAAGATGACAGCATAATTTCCTTCGTTCGCGATTTCCTGGATCGCGTTAAAAACATCATCCTGAATTGGTTTTATCAGGCCCTGACGTTTCTTGAATAAATCTCCTTCGCGTCCAAAATATTTCCGCTGAAGATCCTTGTATTCTTTTTCTTTGGTAATGATAACATCTTCGCGTTTGCGTTTCATCTCGTCTGAAAGTAAAACACTTTCAGATTGAAAATCCTTGTACATCTGCTCAACTTCGGCATGCATCGATTCAAGCTCTTTCTGATACTGCGCCGACAATTGATCTAATTGCTCCTGCGATGCTTTGTATGAAGGAATATTTTCCAAAATATACTCTGAATCGATGTAAGCAAATTTTTGTGCATAAGTTGTTGCTGCACCGAACAACAAAATCACTGCGATAATAAACAGTTTCCTCATGATCGTATATTTTTAAATTGTTTCTGCTCCATGTTTATCAAATACCAGACCAAAGCCTGAATACTAGAATTGCTGACCGATTACGAAATGGAACTGACTTCCGGCCGCATCACTTTGACTCGGAACCTTATCAAATCCATAACCCCAGTCGATACCCATTAAACCAAACATTGGCAAGAAGATACGAACACCAGCACCTGCCGAACGGTGAAGTTTGAATGGGTTGTAGTCGCTGAAATTATTCCAGGCATTACCGGCTTCAAGAAATCCAAGAACATAAATGGTTGACGAAGGTTTCAGAATAACCGGATACCTCATTTCTATTGAAAGTTTATTGTAGATATTCGATCCATAACCGGTACTCAAACTATAATCTTTGTATCCGCGAAGTGAAACAATATCGCTTCCGTATAAATTGTATCCCGACATACCCGATCCCCCAACACGGAATCCTTCGAATGGAGATTTGCGATAGCTATCGTAATATCCTAAAAATCCATACTCGAATTTAGTGTGCAAAACCAGATTTCTGTTTTTCGAAATTGGAGAAAACCAGTCGCCTTTGAACATCCATTTGTGATATTCAATCCATTTATAGCGCTCCTGATTGGTAAGGGTAGCATCACTGTAATTAACATTGTTCAGTAACGAATACGGAGGTGTTAACTGAAGCGAAAGGCTGAAACTTGACCCGCTACGTGTATAAAGCGGATTATCCATTGAATTACGCCCAAAAGCAGTTTTTAAACTGAAGTTATTAAATCCACCATTTCCACTGCTGCTTCCATCGTTGAGGAAATAATAATAACCAGCCATATTCTGAAGTTCATAATGCTGGAACGAAAGCTCGTGGTACATGGTGAAATAATCATCAGGCCAAGACAAGCGATAACCGTAACCTAAGGCAGCTGCTGAAGTTATCTGAATCTGATCATCATCAGTAGATTGGTTGTCGTATGCGTAATTCGTTCCATAGTCGTATCCATAGTTTCCAAAACCGTAACCATAAGGAGAATAACTCGATCCATAAGGAGAATATCCACCACCATAGCCATATCCACCGCCGTACCCACCGCCATAACTGCTATATGGATCGTAGCCATAATTACTGTATGAATTATTGGCCGAATAATTTACTGCAGAGTGCGACAATGAAAGAGTAAATGAGTTCGGTTTCTTTCCACCCAACCATGGCTCTGTAAATGTCAGGCTGTACGATTTATAAAATGCACCGCTGGTTTGTGCCCTGATGCTCAATGTTTGTCCATCGCCGGTAGGTAAAGGTCTCCAGGCTTCCTTGTTGAAGATATTGCGTACCGAGAAATTCGAAAACTTCAATCCGATGGTACCAACAAACATATTGGCGCCCCAGCCTCCCGAAAGTTCAATCTGATCGTTTGCTTTTTCAACCAACTCATAATTAATGTCAACAGTCCCGTTTTCAGGGTGAGGGCGAACGTCGGGATTAATAGCTTCAGGATCGAAGTGACCCAGCTGCGATAACTCCCTGATTGTACGAATAATATCTGATTTACTGAAAAGATCGCCCGGCAAAGTTCGCAATTCACGACGAGCAACATGTTCATTGGTTTTGGTATTTCCTGAAATAATAATTTTTTCGATGGTTGCCTGTCGGCCTTCCTGAATACGCATTTCGAGATCGATAGAATCTGCGTCAACGCGTGTTTCCATCGGTATCAGTTGAAAGAATAAATAACCGCGGTCGAGGTAATCGCTGCTAACGGCGTCTTCATCTTCCTTAGTTCGTTTATCCAGTAATTTCTGATCGAATACGTCACCTTTTTTAATACCGAGTCTTGCTGATAAATATTCGCTCGGGTAAATCGTATTTCCAACCCATTTTATATCGCGGAAAAAATATTTATTGCCTTCATCTATCCAGATATCCAGCCGAATACGATCATCTTCAAGTTTGGTAATCGAATCTTTTACGATAGTTGCATCACGGTAACCCTTTTCATTGTATTTTTTTATCAGGTTAATTTTATCTTCAGAGTACTTTTCAGCAAGGAATTTCTTAGAACTAAAGAAGTTCATGATCTTTTTTGCCTTGGTTTTTTTCATCGAACGATCCAGAATCAATGGCTTAAGATTATCATTCCCATGATAAATGATTTCGCTGATCTTCACCTTTTCTTTTTTATCAACTATAATGTCAAGAATTACACTATTTGTCTGCGTAGTATCATCCCGCTGAATAATGTTGACATTGGTATTAAGAAAGCCTTTTTCAGTAAAAATCGATTTAATTGCTTTTTGAGCCGATGTTACCTGATTATCGGTTACCTGGCTACCTTTTAACAGCAATACTTTCTTATTGATATCGTCTTTTTCGGATTTTGAAACGCCGGAGAAATTAACTTCGGCCAACCTTGGGCGTTCCTGTAAATTAACGCGAAGCCAAATACTGTCGCCCAAAACTTTATCTGCAGTAATTTTCACGTCCGAAAACAAACCGTGATTCCAGAGTTTTTTGATTGAATTGGTAATTTCGTCGCCCGGAATAATAACAACATCACCTACATTTAATCCTGAAATCTGCAGAAGAACCTGTGTATCCAGATAGCGGATTCCCTGAACTTCCAAACCAGCAATGGTATATTCTTTAGGACTTGAATAAAAAATGGAGAAATTGGTGCTCTCGGCTTCCTGAGAAAAGATTTTCGTACTGATTAACAGCAATATAAAAAACAGTTTAATTCTTTGCATTCTCTTCGTTATTGAATTAGCTTACTAATTGTTGACTAGTTTTACCAAACCTTCTTTCTCTGTTCTGAAAGTCATAGATGGCCTCAAATAAATCTTCTTTCCTGAAATCGGGCCATAATTTAGGAGTGAAATATAATTCGGTGTAGGCAATTTGCCACAATAAAAAATTACTGATACGACATTCTCCGCTTGTGCGAATAAGCAATTCAGGATCAGGCATTTCGGATGTGTTTAAATAACAATTCATCATTTCGAAATCAATATCTGAAGGCTCCATTTTTCCCAATTTCACTTGTTCGGCAATTCGCTTAACTGCCTCAACTATTTCCCATTTAGAACTGTAACTGAGTGCCAATACAAGTGTAAGCCCTGTGCATGAATGAAGTTTATCAATCGACCATGTCAATTTTTCCTGAACATTTTGTGGAAGGCTTTTTACATCGCCAATGACCTTCAGGCGAACATTGCTTTTTTCCAATTCATCGGTTTCGTCCGAAATCGCCTGAACCAAAAGCCCCATCAATGCGTCAACTTCTTCTTTCGGTCGCGACCAGTTTTCAGTCGAAAAGGCATAAAGTGTTAAAAAATCGACGCCAATTTCGCCTGCTCCCTCAACAACCGAACGAACTGCCTCAACACCATGTTCATGGCCAAAAGTACGTTCGTTCCCGAATTGAGCGGCCCATCGGCCGTTTCCATCCATAATGATGGCTACATGCCTCGGTATTTTTTCTTTTATCAGTTTATCTTTAAACATTTTGCACCGTTAATCTATTAATTACCAGACAAATTCATACCCGGTTATTTTTTTATCTCTTTTTTACATCGTTTTCAATACCCCAGTCAAGAATGTGCTTTTTCGGAGTTCTTAATGTCCATTCTTTGTTTCCGTAGAATAGTTTGTAAACCAAATGAATACCCGAATAAACTACCCAATCGTTGTTGTGGTACTGGTCGGTATATTTTACCTGAGTAACCACTGTTCCGTTGGTATTTTCATAACTTAAAGGATCATCCAGATTGTCGAGCTTATCCGAAAATGTTTTTCTAAATCCAGTCTCGATTCCCAGGCCAATTCTTTTGCTCAAATTAAACTTAAAACCCAAACCAAACGGAATCATTGGGGTAACTTCTGAATATTCAATTTGTCCGTAGCCCTCTTCACCAGCGATACCAATTGTTTCCTGGTAATTATAGCTCTGAATTCCAACACCGGCGAACACATAAGTTGAATAAGGCGTTGGTTTATCTCCAACTATGTATTTGAAATAATTGAATTCAAACTGAATAGAAGCATCCAGTACATTTTTTTCAAAGGTTTGAGGCAGTGAAAGAGGTTCGATAAATATATCCTTAAAAGCAGTTTCATTGATAGCACCCTTTGAATCAAACTGGCCCGTAGCGCCAATGTTTCCATTATAGATATTTAATCGTAAAGCATACCTGGGATTAAAATTATACCGAAGAAATGCCCCATAAGCCGGATTGATTGATTTTTGCCATTCAGTTTCTGTCAAATCACCAAAATAAGTACCAGCCCCGCCAAAAATACCAACATCAACGCTTGGTTGTCCATGCGCTTTAAAAACCATCAATCCTATCAAAAAAACCATTAATAATCGCTTCATTGAAATCCAATTTGAAAGGGTTTTAAACTCTATAAATCATTCAGTCACTATCATTTACATTCTGAACATAACACCTTTCAAGTGCTACAAAAGTAATACAATTCTGGTATATACGTGCCTGATGCATACTATAAAACCCAAATAGAGGTTAAAAATTGTTAAGCATGTTCAGAAATTAATTTCGTTTATCAACTCCCCACATGAGTTTATTTCTAAGAGTTGAGAAGAAATTGTGGTCTTTTAATCTGACTGTCTTGACATTAAAAGACGCTTTTCGGATCATTAATAAAACCGAAAAGTAAATTGCTTCTGATTGGGAGTCAACCGAAGTAAGAAAATGGAGACCGCGTCCTTCTACCCGTAAAGTGATCAAATTATGGTCGGGAACCACAATCGGGCGAACGGTCAAATGGTGAGGAGCAATTGGACTGATAACAAAATTTTGAGAATCGGGAGTAAGTATCGGGCCGCCAACACTAAGCGAATAGGCTGTCGAGCCAGTGGGCGTAGCAACTATCAATCCATCAGCCCAATATGTATTTAGAAATTCATTATTAATTAATGCATGAATATTGATCATCGACGAAGAATCGAGTTTGGTGACTGTAATTTCATTCAGTGCATAATGAAAATCAGAATGATCGTTGTGTACAACCTCCAATTCGAGTACAGTTCGTTCGTCAATAATAATATTACCTGAAATAATGTCATCCAGTGCACATTCAATTTCATCGCGCGAAATATCCGAAAGGAAACCAAGTCGCCCGGAATTTATCCCCACCAGCGGAATGGAGATTTTTTGCGCTACGGTAAACGATTTTAGCAATGTACCATCGCCTCCAAGACTGAAAATATAGGATACATCGGCAGGTAAGTCTTCACCGTTTTCGAAAACGCCTGAAACTTCAGGAAATAAATTGCATTCCTGCTGTATATATTCCAGGAACGGGCGGTAAACGAAATTTTCAATCTGCTTCTCTTTCAGCAGTTCTAAAAGTCGGGCTAATTCGTCCGTAAAATCAGGATTAACGGTAAGTCCGTAAAGTGCTATTTTCATGAATGATTGTGTGTAATAAAATCAGATACTCATAAATTTCATCAGCTGATCATAGCGATCGTCATACAAATTCTGAATGATTGATTCGTCCATGTAAACCGCTTTGATATTATAATCGTAACGCACAAAAGTCTGAATAACTGATGACAAATCAACTATATTAATTTTCAGGGTTACATGCAAAACATTCGAATCGGCAGGCTGCGAAATGTAAAAACTTAGGATTTTTGCATCGTTTCCTTCAACGATTTGAGCAATTTGTGAAAGCGAATAATCAATCGCATTTAATTCCAGTACGATAACACCTCCCGGTTCACGAACAGCAACCAAATCAGCAAATTGCTGCGACAGATCAAAAACGGTAATTACGCCACAATATTTATGGTGAAGGTCGAGTACCGGTACTGCAGTAAGTTTAAGTATAGAAATAACCGAAAACACCTCGTAAATATGCTGGTTTGTATGTAAGTGAGGCGAAAGCAAATGCTCGACATAATCGCCAACAGGTCTCTCGATAATATTCAAATCGTAAATAATTTTATCTGAAATCAGACCAACCAATTCATCCCCATCAACCACCGGCAAATGAGAAATCCTGAATATTTCCATCCAGTTGAGTGCCTTCTGGCCGCTATCGGTCGGTCGCAAAGGAGGAACAACTTCAGAAAGAAGATTTTGTGCTATCATTTTTAAAAGTTTTCATTATCTGTCATTCAAATCAAAAATTGTAACTTGCGCATTTAAAATTTAGATTATGACCAGACTAAGTGTAAATATAAACAAAATAGCAACATTAAGAAATTCGCGTGGTGGAAATACTCCAAGTGTTACAGAAGCTGCAATCAACTGCCAGAAATTTGGTGCACAAGGCATTACCATCCATCCACGTCCCGACGAAAGGCATATTCGCCGTCAGGATGTTATCGAAATCAGACCACTTATTACCACCGAATTCAATATTGAAGGCTATCCGGGAGAAGATTTTATTAAAATGGTAATTGAAGTAAAGGCCCATCAGGTGACGCTGGTACCCGACACCCACGATCAGCTTACTTCCGATCATGGATGGGATACCGTTCAACACCTTTTGTTCCTGAAAGAGGTGATTGCCCGTTTCAAAGCTGCCGGAATACGCACTTCAATTTTTGTAGATCCTGATCTGGCAATGATAGAAGGCGCCAAAGAAACCGGAACCGATCGCATCGAACTTTACACTGAGCCTTTCGCGACGCTCTACCCTATTGATCCCATCAAAGCAGTAGCACCTTTTACCGAATCAGCGAAACTTGCCCGCAAACTCGGTTTGGGAATCAATGCCGGTCACGATTTAAGCCTAAAGAACCTTCGTTTTTTCAACGATCATGTTCCTTTCCTCGACGAGGTTTCCATTGGTCATGCCCTAATTGCCGATGCACTTTACCTGGGTCTGAAAAATACAATTCAGGAATACCTGTCTTGCCTAAAATAGCTTCACCTATGAACCTTTTTTTCAGAGAAGAAGGCGAAGGCTTTCCGCTGGTAATTGTACACGGATTATATGGATCGTCGGACAACTGGCTGACTGTTGGGAAAAAATTAAGTTCGCGTTTCAAGGTTTACATGATCGATCAGCGTAACCACGGACGCTCGCCTAATTCGGAGGAACACAGTTACGAAGCCTTAAAAAATGATCTGGCAGATTTTTTCGACCAGCATAAAATTGATAAAGCAATTGTGATGGGTCACAGCATGGGCGGAAAAACTGCCATGTGTTTTGCCGCCGATTATCCTGAACGAATTGAAAAACTGATAGTTGTTGACATTTCCCCAAAAGACTATTTTCTATTGAACGACGAAAGCCAGTATTTTCTGCACAAAAACATAATGCAAGCCATGCTCGAAATCGATTTCAGCAGAATGGAATCGCGGAAAGAAGTGGAAAATTACCTGCTTCAAAAGATTGACAGTACACAAATCGTTCAATTTTTACTAAAGAATGTGCACAGAAAAAAGGAAACCCATCATTTCGAATGGCGTTTAAATGTACAGGTTCTAAACGATCATCTCGACGAAATTATCAGCGGTGTCAACGAAAAGTGGTTCGACGACCGGCTACCGATTTTTAATTACCCGGTTCTGTTTGTCAAAGGAGCAAATTCGAATTATATACTTCCTGAAGATTACAAAAGCATTAATCGTATTTATCCAGCAGCAACGATCCGCGAAATTCCGAATGCCGGTCACTGGCTTCATGCCGAACAACCAGAGCTGTTTATGGAGACTGTACTGGAATTCGTGAAATAGTGTCAGTAATCCCTTTTACCGATTATACCGCGTTGTTATTTCCCTTAAAAAGTGTTGGTGATTTGCACGAACCTGCGGCCAGGTGAAGCGCCAGTTCCAGTTTCCGGTGGCAGTGCCGGGAGTATTCATGCGGGCTACGCTGTCGAGTCCCAGCATATCCTGCATAGGAATTAATGCCATTCGGGCTGACGATTCCCAGGCATATTCGGTCATTTGACGAACCAACTCTTTCCCATTGCCTTTCAGGTATTTACGAAGTACTTTTCGCTCGGATTTTTCAATAGAATTAAACCAACCCAGTGTAGTATCGTTATCGTGGGTTCCGGTATAAACTACAAAATTCGAGTCGTAGTTATGCGGCAAATTTTCATTCTCGGCATCAGATCCAAAGGCGAACTGCAAAATCTTCATTCCGGGCAAGCCAAAATCATCACGGAGTTTCTCAACTTCCGGAGTGATAACCCCCAAATCTTCGGCAATAATATTCATCGAACCCAGTTGCTCCTTCAGTTTTCTGAACAATTCGTATCCTTTTGCCGGAAGCCACTCTCCCACTACTGCCGTTTTTGCTTCAGCAGCTACAGCCCAGAACGATTCCAAACCGCGAAAATGATCGACCCGAATCTGGTCAAACATCCGGAGGTTGAAATGAATACGTGCCAACCACCAGTCAAAATCACGTTCGGCAACCCTTTCCCAGTCGAACACCGGATTTCCCCACAACTGCCCGGTTTCGCTGAAATAATCGGGCGGAACACCGCCAACCTGTGTTGGTTTTGAATCTTCGTCGAGTAGAAAAATATCCTGATTGGCCCATACATCAGCACTATCAAGCGAAACATACAACGGAATATCACCAATGATTGAAATGCCTTTAGAGTTGGCGTAGGTTTTCAGTTTAAACCACTGCCTGAAAAACATAAATTGCAGGAAACGATGAAAATCAATTTCGGCGTGCAAATCTTTAAAAGCTTCCTGAAGTGCATGTTTATCGCGGGTTACCAGTTTTTTCTTCCAGCTATTCCAAACAGTTTCACCGTATTTGGTTTTTAGCGAACGAAACAATGCATAATCGTCGAGCCACCACGAATTATGACTCATAAACATTACATATTCGTCTTTATAGCGCTCGAAATTATTTTTAAAGCTGGTAAAAGCTTCATGAAAAAGAGTCATTTTCCATTCTTCAACTCTTTCGAATTCAACTTTTTTAGCTTTGAAATGCTGATCAGTTACCGAGTCTTTTGAAAGCAATCGATCGGCCACCAATTGCTGAATATCGATAAACAGCGGATCACCGGCAAATGCGGAATAGCACTGGTAGGGAGAATTACCATAACCTGTCGGGCAAAGTGGCAATATCTGCCACAACTTTTGTTTTGTTTTTGCCAGAAGATCGACGAACAAAAATGCTTCCTTACCCAAACTTCCTATTCCGTCGCTACCTGGCAATGAACTGATATGCAATAATATTCCGCTACTTCTTTTCATTTTCACTATTTTATTTCACCACAGATTGCTATGATTGACACCGATTTATTGAGATTAATGATCCGTGGAAATTTGTGTATTCTATGGTTTATTTTTGATCAAATCCCGGTAAGTTTTTAAAAACCCGGCAGTTTCACGAACTATCCGCTGAACAGCCAATCCGTGTTTAAGTTCAGGAACAAAGGCTTTCGGATCGTTGCCCCCAAGAAAAACATAATGGGCATGAATCATTGAACGCAACCAGCCCGGAGGAACATGGCCGGAAGGGAAACTGGTCACAGGAAGATAATTGCTGCCAACCACCTGGCGAGTCCATTGTCCGGTTTCTTCAAGGTAGTATTCGTAGTAATCAACCGAATGTGACGAATAACGCAACATACCCTTTTCAGCATAAATTTCGAGCGAAACCAGATCGCCTGTACCCGAACTAATGCGACTTGCCGACATTGTTCCGGCTGCGAAACTTTCCGGCTGAACCAATGATAACGAACTGAACAAATCAGAATCTACGGGAACATCGGCAAAGCGACCTGCCTGAAAAGCACTTGTAATTTGAAGATTTTCGCCCATAAATGCCATCAGCAAACTTATTCCGTGCGAACCCAAATCGGCCATTGCGCCTCCATCGGGTGCCGGAGTCAATCGGGTTACACGTTTGTCGCGGTATGATTTCTGCAAATAATCGCCGTGATAATATTTAAGATCGAAATGAATCGGCGTGCCAAGTTTTCCGGAGTGCCAAAAAGCCAAAGCCTCGCGTACCGATGCGGTCTGCAAATACTGAAAACCAACCTGAATTTGTTTATCGGTTCCATTGGCCAATTTTGCCATTTCCAATTCTTCTTCCCTGCTTGAGCAAACAGGTTTTTCAAGATAAATACGCCTGACCGACGGCATTTCGAGCGCAACTTTAAAATGCTCAAAATGAACCATATTTGGTCCCAGAATCAGCACTGTATTTATATCCGGATTGGCCTTAAATTCATCCAGTGAAAGTGATTTACTGAAACCGAATTTTGCAGCAAAGGCATCCCGGCTTTCTGTTCTGGCCGAACAAACAGCTTCAAACACAATTTCAGGAACTTCAGGATAAAAATACCGGAGCGAATTTAAAGCGAAAGCATGTGCCCGCGCTATTCCGCCAGCACCTAAAAAACCAATAACTATTTTTTCTGAATCCATAAAATGAGTTCGTTTTTTGAAAGTCTCAAAATTAAAGGATTTAGTGAGAGTTTTGAAAATTATTTTGGGGAATTGAAATGAAAGGACAGGCTTGAAAGGATTGAGAAATTGAAATTAAAAATGGCCGGACTGCTTTTGCAATCCGGCCATTTTTCAATAATTATGTCCGTCAGCTAAAGCCAGACGGCAAAGAATGTTTTCGCAGCTTTCCCACTATTCCAATTCTAAAACTACTACTGATTTGGAAGGAATACTCACTTCCAACTTATTGTCAGAAAGTTTCTTTGCATTTTTAAATGCAACAGGTTTCACAGCTTCAGGCTTGTCGAAAGTATTCACCGAATTAAAAGCTGCTGCAGTTAAAACTGTACCCGAATTTAATTTAGTGATCGCTTTTCCCGAAATATTAACTTCCAGTTTGATTTCCTTATTTGGGTTCAGATTGCTGATAGTAACGTGTATTTTGCCGTTTTTGTCAACCGATGCAGAGCTGCTGATGGCAGGAATCTGGTCGTTTCCAAGCTTGTATTGCTCGCAAAACAGGCTCGATGGCAACAAAGTAGCATCCTGATGCACATTGTACATTTTGAAAACATGGTAAGTTGGAGTCAAAACCATCTTGTTTCCTTCGGTTAAAATCATTGCCTGCAGCACATTTATAATCTGAGCAATGTTGGCCATTTTTACGCGATCGGCATGTTTGTTCAGAATATCAAGAGTTGTTGAAGCAATCAATGCATCGCGCATTGAATTTTGCTGAAAAAGATGACCAGCTATTGTTCCGGGTTCAGAATCAGTCCAGATTCCCCACTCGTCAACAAGCAAATCAACGCGTTTATCTTTGTCGTACTGATCCATAATGGAGGAATGCTTGCTCACCAGTTCATCCATATACAATCCTTTTTTCAGTCCGTTGAAATACAATTCTTCGCCGAAACCCGTGGCAGCCGATTTGTTATTCCAGCCTTCACCTGCAATTGTATAATAATGCAACGACAATCCATCCATGTTGTTACGGCCCTTTTCCATCAATACTTTGGTCCAGTTAAAATCGCCTCCGTTTGATCCACAGCCAATACGCTGAAATTTATCGCCGCCATACATTTTTGCATAGTTGGAATACTGTCTCATCAGGTCGGCATAAAACTCGGGAGTCATATCACCACCACAACCCCAGCTCTCGTTGCCAATACCAATAAACTTAACATTCCATGGTTTTTCGCGGCCATTTTTCCGGCGAAGATTTGCCATTGGCACATCATCATCCGAAGTCATGTATTCAATCCATTCAACCATTTCAACCACTGTACCAGAACCTACATTTGCCGAAATATATGGATCACATTTCAGTAATTCACAAAGATCAAGAAATTCGTTGGTTCCAAAACTGTTGTCTTCAACAGTACCGCCCCAGAATACATTTTTGATTTTCGGACGTTGATTCAGTGGACCAACACCATCTTTCCAATGATAAGTATCTGCAAAACAACCGCCTGGCCAGCGAAGTACCGGAACTTTCAGTGCCTGAAGCGCTTCAAGTATATCTTTACGGTAACCATTTACGTTGGGAATCGGTGAATCTTTTCCGACCCAGATACCGTCGTAAATACAGCGTCCAAGATGTTCGGCAAACTGACCGTAAATGTTTTTATTGATCTGGGTTTTTCCGGCCGCAGCATCAATTGAAAGCACGTTAACCTGCGCTTTTGTTGCAAAAGCAGCAAGCAGAATAAACAGAAAAAAAGTTAACTTCTTCATTTTGAGTAATTTTATTGGTTTTAAATTAGTTTTTGATCATTTAGAATTCAAAACAACAAAAAAATAACTGTCTTTCAAACACTTTAATTTTTAAAACACAAAAAAAGCGAATCAATTTTGATGAATTGTTTCGCTTTAATTCTGAGTCAAATGACCAGATTAGAAAACATTTACTTCCACCCGAGTTTCTTTCAAATATTCGTTGAAAGCGATTTCTTCGATGGCAGTTAGTAAAAGCCCGTTATACGGGGCAAATTGCTCTTTTCTTTTCTTTATATATGCAAAACTGAACGGAGAATTTCTCTCGATTTCAGCCACATACTTTTTACTGAAAAAATCGGGATTTTGTGCAATGGCCTCAATTATAAATAAATCCATGCTCTTTCGCATCAACGATTGAAAAATTTCAATATACTGTCCTCCGAAAAGACAAAGGCTTTGCATAACCTTATCGCCAAACCAGTAGGTTTTATTGAGCTTAGAATCCAGCAATTCATTGCTTTTTGAAAATGCAGTTTTCAAACCTGCAATGCGATCTTCATCAACATCCTGAATGTCGTCGAGCAATTGTAAGTAGGCGCCGTAACCGAACAAAAAATATTCCTGATCAGGCGAAAGCTTACCCGCAACCAAATATCCGTCGGCCAAAACCGATGCACCACCTTTAGCCATACAAATTTTTAAGGTTTCTGTTTCAGACAGCGTATCAACCGAGTGAATCAGTTGCATGCTTTGGGTTTGGGCTTCGTGAATTGCAAGCAAACTTTGATATACTTCAGGATAATCCGACCGTGGAAATTCATCTTCAATCATCGACACCAAATTAAAAATAGTATGCTCTGAAGCATTGTTTGGCAACGGATTATTTCCAGCCAGCCGTAAATAAAAATTATTGCTGAAAATCAACTTATCAATCGCCGAAATTTCAGGATTATCAATCAGATTATCGGTGTATGGATACAACAAACTATACGCAAAAATTGAAGGAGTCAGTTTGACCGGAAGACCCAAAACAATCTGCAAGCCATTCATAATCCACATATTCCGGCAGGCCTGGAATATATCGTGAAACGATAAACTGGAATCAAATTTTCGGGCTTGACGAACGAATTGCCGTGTCACTCCGGTTAATTCGTCGGAGAACATTACCTGAAGCTGAACTTCTGTAAAATCGAGCCCATCGTGAAGAAAGTTTCGGGTATGGGCAAAAAACAAATGTTCATCTTCTTCTGTAAATTTCTTCCTGTTCAATTTTCCATTTCTGACGGCTTTTATGGTTTGGATATACTGATCGAGAATTTTTTCGCGGATTTGTTTCTCTTTGTAACTAAATTTTTGGGCGATAAAAGGAAAATCAGAAGTACTTTCTTCCCATAAAAAAGTATAATCTTCAAGATATTTTTGAATCATTGCCAAACGGATTTAAATTGTTCGGGCAAAAAGAAACATTAAAACTCATTGAGGCACAATAAAAACGACCAATTGCCGAAATATGCCGATAAACGAACCAGATGAACATTTCTTTCTAAATGGAGCAACAATTATTAGGCTCAAAAATAAATAACATTCATGCTCCAAAACGATTAGAGGATTGATAAATATTTCTATATTTGCAGCGCTTTTAAACGAAAAGCAAATGCCCAGATGGTGAAATCGGTAGACACGCTAGTTTCAGGGACTAGTGCTCGTAAGGGTGTGCAAGTTCGAGTCTTGTTCTGGGCACTTTTAGGAAAATTAAAACCGCTGAAGATCAATATCTTCAGCGGTTTTTTATTTAAATTCATACCACTTTTCATACCACATCGAATATTCATTTATTTATTTCGCATTAAAAAACCACATCCGGTTAACAGTCATGGATTAAATTATGCGAGTAATATTTACTTATTTTGACAGCAGCCTAAAGCTGCCACCTCCCTTTCTGAAGTTTGGAATGATGGCATTGAAGATTGTAAGAAGGAAGTTCACGACCGAATTATCCTTTTCCGTGGGCGTTAATCGGGCAACCAGGTCAAAGAAGCCAAGCAGTCCCAAAAGCAATGCTCCCCAATGATCAGTTAAAAAGTTTCCAGCCGATTGCTGCTCCACATTGGTTTGTTCCGGAGTAAGCGGATCACCTCCTTCCTCTTGCACCAAACCTGAAGGTGCTATTTCCGGGTTATCTGCTGTGATGGAAGTTTGATTGGGTACGGAAGAAGCCTTTACCTGATTGCCCTGAGTGAGGGTGAAGAGTAACCCGATCATCAAAATCATTACTGAAAGAAATTTTCTCATGGTAATAAGTTTTTGAGTTTAAAAATGAATGTGGATCAAAATTGGGCAAAGTGGTCTGGCAGGGAAAGGACAGAATTTTAGGTATTATCAGAGTGAATAAAAATTAGATTGATAATCCAATAGATTAACAAATAGTGTTAATCTATTGATAGTAAGCCCATAAAATCATCACTCGCCACGATTATTTTGATAACAGGATTAATTTCAGTAAATTTTTCTCTATTTAAAACAAATACTTAAACAAAAGATATATACATCTGTTATTATTTTTTTATCCAATTTTTTAATCACTTAAATTTACAATTATGAAAAAATTTAATCTGGCTCTTTTTTTTGTGGCTCTTTTTTCTGTTGTTCTTTTTAGTTCATTTACCAATTCTAACAAAGGAAATGCTACCAATTCAAACAATGGAAATGGTAACATAGTTACTATTGACAATGGCCAAACTTGGATTTGGATTGCAGACAATTGTACTGCTGCATATGTGCCTTCAACATCTGTACGGGTTCAAACAGCAACGAATGGATTTTTAAATATTACTCTTAGTTTCCAGCTGCCTGAAGGTCATTGTGACATTCCTGCAAAAGGTGCAACTGTAACTCATTATAGCGATGACTCCTGGGCTATTGTAAATTCAAATGGAAAAGTAACAGCCAAAATAATTTATAGACCAAATGATAATTAAATAACTTACTAATCCAATTATGTATTTAAATATTAACTAGTTATAAATTTAAATATAGAGAAAAAAAATAAAAGAGGTAGCAAAAGCTACCTCTTTTATTTGTAAGTACTATCCCAAAAGCTGTGTAGGTAAAAAATATTGTGAATTGATGGATAGCCGTGAATTTAAATAATTTGACTGTTGTTTCAAATTAAAATGCTGGTGCCTTCCAAACTTATTTGGGTATCAAGCACACCCGGTTTAGAAGTGTTTAAATGTTTGATGAAATCCATTGCTGAAAAGCCTGTTCAGTGGTCAAATCTCCGTTTACCCAGATGCGGTGTATTTCAGAAATGATTTCCCAGGCATGTTCGTCCTGTGCGAAAAGCCCTTCTTCCGCGTCGAAAACTTCAACGGTTCCGAGTGAAGTATCTATTACTCCACAACTGTATTTTCCACTGATCCAACTTTGGTTAAGTGTAATATCCATGATACTTTGATTTTTAAATGATTAATCGTAATGTAAAAACTGATGATGTTCTAATTTCCAATGAGCTGGAAGCATTGCTACAATTTCGTTGTAGCTTTCGGCCAGTTCGAACAACCACGGACGATCCATAATTGCCCCTTTCTCGTCGAGATACGGGCCAAGTGTCCAAAGCATTCCGTTCAATAACCGATCTGTTGTTTGGATATCTAATTCAAGCATAGGTAAATTGCCGATGCCTTTCGGTCTTGTAAGGGTTTCAAGCACACCCGGTTAATTTTTTTATTCTACTGAAGTAATTACCAGTTTGCCGTTGGAAACCGCAACCTGTATGAGTTTTGAAGGATGGAACCCAGCTTCCTGAAGCCAGTTTCCGGTCAGTGTAAGCTTGGGAACGACTTTAGGCATACGTGCGTATTTCCCTTGCCGGTAATTTGGTTGAAGTTTGATGATCCGTGTCATTGGTCAATCCTCCGAAGGTTTCATGATAAAAATGGCAGGTGACGGGTCGTCAAAATCGCGAGCCTGGATAACCGATTTTAAGGTTACCAGCCGCATTTCCCGGTTTCCATCCAGATCCGGATCAAGTCTTTCGTTCGGTTCCCAGTCGCCTTTGTCTGCAAGTACTACGTTCAGTTTGTAAATCATTGTGGATGAGTTGCAACCCCTTGCGGCAAACATGAACATGTACAATACGTCCCATAGCCGTCCGTCTATGGATTGGCCAGCATAAGGTACGTCGGGGACTTCCACGTACTTATCCCAAACCGACCGCGTCAGATAAACCGGATACTTGATACCAGCTTCTTTCGAAACCTTACTGTCGACAAGAACCAAAAACCCATCTTCAACAGCCTGTTTGGTGCTGTAAGTGTCGATTACTTCCCAATCTGAAAAATCATTCATTGTGTGTCACTACTGCCCTGTAGATTTTTATTGGCATCCGTCAGTAAACGGACTTTGTCTGGCTCGCCTGTTAATTTGAACCCTCGCAGATTGAGCAGACCGGATTCTAGTCAATGGGCGAATGTCTGGTTTTTGCATGGGGCAAGGGGCTTTGCGCATGGGGCAAAAAGCTGAACGAGTGTGAAGCAAGCTTTTCATTTCCCATCCGGAAGGAGAAAAGCTCCCTTTACTTTTCCGGGATGCGCAAATAACTTTGGGCGATAATTGATAGAAGAAAAGCTCTCTATGTCATCTGTCGAGCATGACAACCAACTGAAAAAGAATGAAAAGAAATAAAAAACCCGAAAGCCATTTCCGGGTTTCGGGTTCAAAATCAATCAAATCAAATTAATCAATCAACAAGTAAAAAAAGAAGTTCAGTAATCTTTCGGCTACTCTTGTTTCTGCTGCTGATCTTCCTTTTCAGTTTCTTTCTTTAGCCGTGATTCACGTTTTTTAGTGCGACGAACCAGTCGCTTTTCTTTTGGTGTGGGAAGGACTGGTGACAAAGAATTCCCTTCACCTTTTTGTTTCAGTTTTCCGATTTTATGGGTTTGCTCTGCAATGAAATTCTCGGCATTAACATTCAGGATAGAAGGTTTTTCAATTAGCTTAATTGCAGCGATCATTCCGCCAATTACTCCGGCAAAAAGCAGTGCCAGGTATTTCCAGATATTTAAAAAGAATGATTTCATATTCCTTTAATTGCCCTGATTACCCAACCAAAAATGTACTTTTTTGAAAGTGGACGCTTCTGGCAAATTTCAACGTAGCGTTTGATTTTCAGTATGGCAAACCTTGCCAGAAAATGCTCCGGATCGAATCCGTTAATGGCGGCAACCGTCTTTGGCCCGATGGCTCCATCCGGGGTAACTTTTACAACCGTTTGTGCCAGTTGAATACTGGTTGTAATTCCGGCGTTTACCGCAAAATCAAAGATCGATTCGGCCACGGGCTGATTCAAAATACTTTCACCTTTTATCTTTAACCAGAATTGGGTGTAGTAAAACGAATTCACTTCATAGTTCAGCTCCTTCATGATTTCCAGCCCTGTGGGGAAATGTAGGCTATCAGGAAATCCCTTCTGTTTTTTCAACAGGTCGATAATTGTCCAGCCCAGCCAGTCGGGATGCATCTTGCGTGCAACTCCCTTGTAAGTTTCGCCTCCCGGATCATCCGGATCATTAACGTATCCACCTTCGTGAACGATCATCAGTTTAAATGCTTTTGTAAAATCTGCCATGATTACTGGATTTTGGTTTTTAATTCGATGATAGAAATGCCATGTTCCTGCAACTTTGTGGCATGGGCATTTAGCCTGTTGTTGACTACTTTGTGAGATGAAGTGCAGTTTGAACGTGCATTCTGCTGATCGTTTTGCAGCAATTTGACCGTAACATTCAGCGCGTTTACGGCAGTTGCCAGCAGCTCGATCACCTTGATGTGTTTTTGCAGAAAGAAGCCAATGATACCAAGCAGTAGTACGATCAGCGTTCCGGCAATTGCAAGCAGTAGTTTGTAGATTTCTGGTTCCATTGTGCGTTTTGATTTCAAACTTAAGGCAATGGGACAAGCTTGGAAAGGACAAACATTTGACTATCCAACCAGGTATATTCTGTTAGAAAATCACTTCAAAAATCAATACTTCTTTTATATGAGTATTTGCATTCACCTCTGCTTCCAGATCATTCGGTTGCCGATCATTACAAAAATCCCTTCAGTATCCCCAACATCTGCTCGTACTTAGGCGAGCGAAGTTTGTAAGTCAGTACAGTTGCTTCAGTCAATGCCTCTATTTCTGTCTTTGCAGCCTGATACATCGTGCGAACGAATGGCATAAGCTCGGTAAGCCGTGCCGGTTCCGGGTCGTAATTAATACGCGCCTGTACTATCACGTTCGACATCTCTGTCCGTAAATGCTCCAATTCAGCATACAGCCGTGTTTTCTCCGCCGTAAGATCAACCACCCGTGGGTTAATCACATATAGTACCATGTCGCTCGTAACGTCATAGAAAAGCTCACCCGGAACTTCTGTCACCGGATCAAACACCGGTACAACTTCATCCCGCCAACCATCCTCGTAATGCAGGTCGTCTCTGGTTTCATATCCGCCCAAAAATAACTCTCCCGATTCCCTGGTAAATACTCCCGGAATTCCCGACTGTACAATCTCGTTGTTCTTGATTAAATGTTTCATATTTTCTGGTATTAAATTGCCCTGCTTATTGCCACTCCACGCCAATTCGCGTATGCCGGGCCTTGCGTCCATGTTTGCCCGAAGTCAGCCGAAATATAAACATACCCGTTGCTTACTGAAGCAACCATATACTTGCCTGTTCCGCTAACCGCTACACTTTGCCATACTCTTGCCGACTCTTTGGCTGCCCATGTTGCCCCAAAATCTGTCGAAACGTAAATTTGTGCGTTCAATGCGACCGCAGCCTGGTACTGCCCCGATAAACTAACCGAAGCCATCTGCCATTCACGGGCAGATTCTTTGGCGGTGAACGAAGCTCCCGAATTCGACGAAACGTAAATCTGCCCGTAATAGCCTAAATACGTTTGGTATGTAGTGTCAATACTAGCCGAAATGCCGACCATCTGATACCAATATCCAGACCACGTTGCTGTCCATGTTTGCCCATAATCTGTCGATTTCAGTATGTCATAGGAGCTAGAGCGGGTAAGCTGTATTTGTCCTGTGCCCGACATGGCCATCCCGTAACAGTTCAAGGTACTTGTTTGTGTCCATGTTGCCCCAAAATTCGATGAAACATAGACACCTGTGGTCGATGATAGGGTTTGATACTGTCCGCTCAAACTCATGGCGATACCAAACCACGTTGCCGATGTATATTTGGTCGCCCAGGTTACCCCAAAGTCTGCCGAAACGTAAATGTACATTCCCGCTCCGGTTGCTGTCTGGTATTTGCCGTCACCACTCATGGCAATTAAAGTCCAATTTCGCGCGTATTCTCTCGATACAAACGAGCGCGTGTAATCCGACGAAACATACAGCGTTCCGGAATAAACAGAACCCGTTATGTATTTGCCGTCCTCCGATGTTTTAAGCGCTCCCGCCCTTAATCCTATCCCTGGTATCATGCGCCTTTCATTATCGTGGTTAATAACTTCTCACTGCCCGATGTGGCATCAATACAAAGCAGGTTAATGTAGAATACTCCCGCTGTGCCAAGCGCTGCATTGCCTTCCACCAGAACGTGTTTGGCAGCATTGGCAAACGATGGTGTATAGCCGTTGGCTGTCACTATCAGCAGGTACGATTTGTTCAGCTCAAAACCCGTAAAAGTAAACGACGTATTGCCCGATAAAGTCACCTGCCCAATCCCATTGGCCGATAAATCGATCGTTGACGATGCCGTTGTTTTCGACTTCAGCGCATTGGCCACCTTCCCGTAAGTTACCGATAAGTCTGCCGGTGTCCGGTTGTCAGTTAACTTCGGGTCACTTGGATCGACATAATCGCTCCCTGCAACAGCCTGTGCCATTTTACCGCCCTGCCCTTTTACCAACCCATTAAATGCTGTATCTGTATTGGTATCAATCATTGTGTTGATCAGAATACCGCTGTTTCTTGGACCTCCCATGTTGTTTTATTTTAGTATGAAGTTATACTGAATCCTCTGCTTAGTAACACTGCTTTTGCATCTGCTCCGTTATATCCTCCAGATGTCGAATCGGGAGCGGCATTGCCCCTTTCTATATCTATTTTGCGCCCTGTAAAACCTGCCGCTGCAAAATCTTTAAGGTGGACGTACAGCTTATTGACTTCTGCTACGCTCATAGAATTAAAGACCATAGTAAAACTTGCATTGGTATAATTCAGAAGGTTAGGGAACAAGTTAAGCGGAACCCATTTCAGCATCGGACTGAAGTTTGCTGTGAACGAATAACAGTAAGGCGAAGAGTTTAACCCAAATTGCAACAAACTCAAATTCGGACAATTATTCGCATAAAAATTGAATGCAGACGAGAATTGTAAAGCCATTACGTCGAGCGTAGAAACAATTGCCCCGCTAAAATTGCACGACCTTGCTGTTCCTGTTATTGACGATGCAAAAGTGACAGCCGAATAAGAACTATAATTCAAGTCAAAGATGCAATTGTTTAATTTTGTGATACAGGTAAGGTCTAACGTCCCTGAATAAGATGGCAGGTAACTAAAATCGACTTGTTGCACCGAATTGACCAATGGGGTTGTAGGCAAGTAGCATTTTGTAAGCCCTGGGTTACTGCCGCACAGCCATAGTAAACATCTTTGGAAGCTTGTGTGCGTAAAATGTATTTCGCCAACAATATCCAATGAGCGAAACCAGATATCCGTAATACGCAAATATCCGGTAAGGACGTTGGCTTTCCCGTATAGCCTAATTTGTTTAATACCAATGGATGCAAAATTATGGCTGACAGAATTCCCATAAACGACTGTACCATCTAAATCCCATTTAAACTGCCCATTGCTTGTGTTATTAATATTAACCTGCGGTCTAAACGCTTTCGTCGGGGCGCAATTCGTCTGGAACTCCAATATCAATTCATATCCATCATCAGACCCAACAGCGAAAGTTCCCGTCGCGCTATACCCGTTCCCCACGCCATTGGAGGCATATCCACGCACATTGTATGAGGTCGAAGGTGTCAGCCCGGTCAATAATGCGGCAATGGCTCCGGGTGTGGTGGGGCCATTGGTCGTTTTGTGGGTATAATTGTCAATTGTCGGTGTTCCCATCGAAGCAGGACAAGCCACAATTCCCGAAACACTTACCGCACTCCCTCCATTGCCAACCAATTCCGACGAAGCATTCCACGAAGTAATAGTACCTGTCGGGGTGGCTGTAATGCCATTAACTACCGGAACCGTTGCTGCCGATGCGGTCTTAAACGAAATCACGTTCGATACTGCCGTGCCGTAGCTGTTGGTGGCGTAAGCACGGGCATAATAGTTCGTATTTTGCGTAAACGTGTTTACTATCCCGTTAAAATTCCCGATTCCGTTGCCTGCCGACACACCTATGGAACCTCCTGTACATTGTGGGTTCGAGTAGAAATTAACTCCTCTGGAAGTAACAGTCGCACCGCCTTCGTTATTCACCGTTGCATCAAACAATGCCGATGTTTGCGTTATTCCTGAAATGGAATTTAGTGTTACTTCTGCAAGTGTGGGAGTTGTGGCCGCTGTAAACTGAACAACAGCGCTGTAACCCACTCCAACGTGATTAACCGCAAAAGCGCGGGCATAATAAACTTTCCCTGCTTCAAGCGGATTGGCAGTTCCCGAAAAATAGCCTGCACCAAACTGCCCGTGTTCGCTGCCAGATGTATAGAAGCCTGTAAAATCGTTCTTCTCGTTCACTTCAAGCCCTCGGTGAGTAATTGTTCCTCCGCCGTCGTTGGTAACTTCAGCCTGATAACTCACAGAAGAAGATGTGATATTAAACAACGAGTGCAATACAACCGTTGGAATGCTGGCCGGAACTGAAGCGTGTATATAAATTATTCTCATGCAGTACGCTTTATATTAAGTTTTACCCTGATCAATGTCGGGTTGCCCGAATAACTCGCACTGGTATTAATGGTCACAACATCCCCTGCCGCCACTGTATTTGCGCTGGTAGCATTGGTTTCAGCGATCGTGCCAACAGTAAGGTTAGTTAAACCTCCAACTGCCGTGCTATTAATCTTCACCGTTACGTTATTCAGCGTTCCGTTGCTCTCCACTACTGCCGATAGAATGGTATAAGGCCAACTTGCTTTCATGTCAAGTACATGCACCTGTGCCACCCCCTTCTGTACGTCACGCGCTTCGTAGGCGAGGTCCGAAGCAGGGTAAGGCAAAGCGATGGTAAGTGGTGCAAGGTCGCCGGTTCTGGTAAGAGTTAAAACGCGGGTATTCTCGTTAAAGGCGATATTGGTCACATAGTCGTTACGAATCGAGGCAAAAGATACTTCGTCGCCCAAATCAATCTCTATATCCAATCCGTTACCGCCTTTGGTTCCCGTACCGATATACTGCCTTACCTGCCCGCTTGTCCATACTTCCGGATTGGCCAATGTCATTAATCCACCGGCTACCGATGTCGAAAGGTAATAAGCGGCTCCCGGAGTGTAAGAACCTGCCAGAATACCGCCTTTAACGTACCTGAAATTATTGGCATCCACCACCTGCGAAACCAATCCCAATGTGACAGCATTCGCAACCGAATCAGCTTTTGCCTTTACCCATGTACTGCCCACTAAGCCCACCGCATTCCCAACCGAAAAACCATGAGCCGTCTGGTTGACAAGGATGCTTGCATCTGCAAACTCCGAAGCATGTTTGCCGTCCAATTTGTCCGCATCCAATCCTGAACCGCTTCCGTCAACCGTTTTGATCTTTGTCAATACGTCTGCGGCATTGTAAACCGTCGATAACAACACCTCGTCGTATCCCCCCGAAGCATTTTCCTTAACTATTTTAATATCTCCAATTGCCATTTGCGATTTGTTATAATTGCCCATTTACGATTTAGGCAAACCGTAAACAGGCAATTTGAATTATACTACTACCAATTTGTCGCAATTGGCGACCGTTTCCAGGTGTTTAATGCTGTGCAGATGTAGAACCAATTTCCATCGTAAGCTTTCTGCCCTGCTACGCCTGCTGATCCTTTTGCCACTGGAGCAGTCGTCCAATTCTCCATAAAATCAGTCACAAGCTTGCCAGAGTCCTTGATGATTTTTCCGGTAGCATCGGTAAAAGTCGCAATGCGATCGGCAACGAAAGAACCTGCATTGTTTTTCACGTTGTTGCTCCCTGCCAATGCCAATGGGGTAATAAACTTTACGTCGTCGCTGCCGGTAATAACTTCTGCTGCGGTGGCTTTTGCGTTAGCTGTTGCTCCGTCAGCAACATTAAGTACGGCCCGCGCTTCGATGTTATTCAGTGCGGCTACTAATCCCGTAGCTTTTCTCCCCAAGAAGGTAGATGCTGGAAGTGTTAACGGGGCATACGTTGACGCTGCGGAACCAACTATGATTTCATTGCCTGTTGCTGTAAAAGTAGCTTTCGGTATCGCTAGATTAGCTGTTGACTGAGCAGCATTGGCGGCTGACTGTGCTGTTGCAGCATTTGTGACTCCTGTATTGGCGGTTGTCTGCGCTGCTGCGGCATTTGTTACTGCGGTGTCAGCAGTTCCCTGCGCTGTTGCTGCATTTGCGAGTGCTGTGTTGGCAGTTCCCTGCGCTGTTGCGGCATTTGTGACTCCTGTGTTGGCAGTTGATTGAGCTGTTGCAATAGCTCCGACTGCTACTCCGCTGTCTTTGATAATTTTACCCGTAGCTGCATTGAATGTAGCGATGTGGTTATCTGTTGCCGATGCCGGACCTGTTACAGCACCGTCAATGTTTGTTTGCAAAACAATCCAGTCTGCATCAACTCCTGCCGATGCTCTATCAACCGTAGCCACAAGCATGTCGCCTACTTCAACGACTTTGCCTTTAAGTGTGCCTGCTGTAATTACTTTATAAGCCCATCCAGCGTTATATACGGCAAGTGCATTAAAAGCTGCAATTTCGTGGGTTCCACTTGCTCCAACTGACCCTTTGAAAATCATTGCATCGTTCGAAGCCAACAAACCGTCAACATAAGTCTTATTTGTGAGGTCTGTTCCTAACGATGGTGCGGAGGCTACCGTTACTTTATTGAAAGTCGCATCTTTAGCCTGAAGATCGGCATAAGTAGCTCCTCCATCAACTTTTACTCCGAATTTTGATGCCGATTCAGCGGTAAGTTCGATTTTGAAACCGTCGTTATCCAACTCAAATATTGTGCTGTTGGTTCCTGTGTCGGTGTTCTGGTTGTGAAGTTGTGCCAACGAAGGCTTGGCTTCCCACTTAAAACCGCCAACTTCTCCGGAGGCAGCCGTAAGTACCCAACCATCAGTTCCAATAGGAACTACTACCGGTGTTTTGGAGGCATCTGCTGTGAGAATACCCCCTTTAGCAATGTTAATGTACTTCTCCGAAAATTCTATCCCCGTAGCGTGTACGTTTTGCGTGAGCAATAAATCGTATTGTGCCATAATTATTTGTTGTTATAAATGTTGTATTTTATTTTAATTGATTCGCCCGTTTCAAGAGCGACTTTCAGTACGCTCAGAAGATCAGCGTGTGAAAGTATTACTCCACAAAACACATCGTTTTGTGCTGATAGTGCGTCGATTGACTCTTTTAAGGTTTCCGTCTTTTGTAAAGATTCGTGTTCCAACTGTTTTTCCGCCCGTTCTACCTCCAGCCTTTTTGCGATCTGGTCTAGTTCAAGCTTCTTTGCTTCAAGCTCTTCAAGCTCGGCCTTAACATTCTTACTTTTTCTTTCTCCCATTGTGTTTTTTTTAGGTGTGCATTAATATTGATTTCTTCCAAATTGCTTCACCTGCAAGACCGCCCTGTACGCAGGTGTATAGATAGTCGTCGGTGATCGACTGCTGACCAAAATAGCCAGGATCAATCCCTGTCTTTCTCTCACCGCTGTCCGGGGCACGGGCAATTGGTATCCACAAGTCATTCTCGCGGCCATAAGGTTTGCCATCAGAGGGAGCATCAATCAACAAATCAGCCCATACGCCATCTTTCCATTGTTGTAATCCATCTTCGGCAGTGTATTGCAGCATCCCGTTAATTGGAACCACTTCGCCATGCTCGTATTTGCCAATCAGTAACCCGTTATAAATCTTTACCAATCCGCTCTTAAACACTTCCAGCGCATTACTTCGGTTATCCTTATCCAATCCGTTACCGATGGAAAACAGCAGATCGAGCGGATTCCATTCTTCCGGATCTTGCCCTTCAGGTATCAGGCCGTAAGCGCCCAATGCCAATTCCATAAATGCTTTTGTCACCAATCCCTGCCCAATGGCAACCGACCGGTTTCCCTCAAGCTGATGGTCCTGACCAATAGCCTGCCCGAAATCAATTTCCGGAGAAAAGGCATTTAACAGCCATTTTTCAGGATCACTGTTGTACTTTTCCACATAAAGGCCGTAATATTCACGCCAAAGGGTGTCAATCAGTTCCTTCATGCGGGGATCCGCAAATCCCGACTTTAATTGTCTAAGGCCTTTCACCAGTGTGCCTCCTGTATTTTTACGGTCAGATGGTGAATGTCTTCAGCGCTATCGTACAGGGTTTTGTCGCCGTTTTCGACCACCACCGGAATCAGGCGGTTTTCATTTACAGGATCCACCAGCCAGCATTCTTTTGATTCCAGAAAATCACGCAATGCGTCCATTTCGGCGCGTGTTTTTACACCTGTATTGATTTCCCAGGTTCGCTGGCTTGATGACGATAGGGTTTTCAGGCTGGCCACTTTGGTTCCTGAACCTGCTGGCACTGGACGGAAAGCGGTTTCTGATCCGATCTTTATCCCTGCACTGTACTGGCCTGTCATCCAAATCATGTCAATTCCTGAAAATGGATTGACGTAGTAAAGGGTGAAGGATTCTTCGTAGTATCCATTGTCAACCATATATGTGCGGTGTTCAGAGATGTCTCCGGCTGAATCGGTTAGCCAAAACTCATATTTCCCAATTGTGGCGGCAGCATTAAAACCCCAGAACCACGGCTGAAAAGCAAAGTCAACCAGTCCGGTAATGTCCCAAAACACAAAGTCCTGGGTGATCTCCGCATGTTCCTCACCGTCGACAGTTGTTACCCGCAGGTGTGCCGTATATGCGTGGTTGGAAGTCCACCGGCTTAGATACCAAAGCCTGGGAATGTGATGGGGCCCCACTTTTTGAAAGTCCGGAAGGTGGGTAAGGAACTTGCCACCGTTAATATATTCTGAAGCGAAACTTTTGGAGGCCTCGTTTAAAACCGAAAGTTCATATTGGCGGAGTTTTCCTTTCATTACCCGAAGCTGGTGGTTGGAAGAAATGTTTTCCCACAACAGCTGACGATTACCTGCTGTGTCTGTCCAAACTTCGCCAATGTCAAGGGTAACACGGCAGGCCATCAAATCGTAAGGACTGGCCACTCCAACGGCTGGGTAATCGAATTTATACTGACCAGGGTAATCAACCAAACCTGAAATATCAAAAACAGCAACAAGGTTTTTAGGAGCGATTTCTTCAACCGATGGCGATCCCGGTAGCTCAACTCCACTAAGCGTTGTCCGGGTAACTTTCAGTGCCAGACGGTGATTAAACTTTTCAGCCGATGCTGTCAGGGTAATATATATCGGGTTTCCGGATAAATGAACCAGTCCGCCGGTAATGGTGTGGGTAACGCTCATGGGTCAAAATTAAAGCCTCTCCCCAGCCCTCTCCTAAGGAGAGGGAGCAGGAAGCGATGCGATTGATTTGATTTCAAATATGAGGCAAAGCACAAACGGGCGAAAGGACAGAAAAAGACAGCCCCACCCGCTTGGGCGGGCGACCCTCCCCAAAATGGTGAGGGAGTTTGGCAGTCCGGTTCGTAATTTGAAGTGTTTTGTTCGAAGCTTTAAATCCTCCCCCACTTTTGGGGAGTTAGAGGGGGCTTTTTTAAACCTTAAACCCCTTGATTTCTGTTACCCCAATCCGGTCGATAAACAGTTCGCAGCTCATTTCTTCGATCAGCAGTTCTCCCTCCCTGGTTCTGTATTTGCTGCAAATGTTGTCGATCACATACCGCAACATATTAACGGGTAAATCAAAATCTCCTGAAACAGGCAGTCTTTCGGACCAGAACTGGTTCCAGTTTTTCCAGTATTTAGGCAGGATCCCTGTTCCTTCTTTTTCGTATTCGAATGAGAAGCTGGCATTTTGAGTTCCACCCGAGTTGTTTGGATTGTTGATCATCAGCCTTGGAGAAAAAGCCTGCGTTTTTGCTTTCCAGGTGTTCATGTTTCCCTGCTGGTTCACAAGGGTAAGCTGATGGTTTCCCAGACATCCGGACCAGGAAGTTTTGATCTCTTCAACCTGCTCACGGCCATAGCGGTGCCAGCCATTTTGAAGCCCGATACTGATTTCTTCCCATCCCAAAGCATCGGTGGTATCTCCCTGGCGGGTCTGTCCGTTTACTTTCTCCTGGGTAATCCATTTAAACTCGTAAAACGTATTGGTAGAGGTCATCAGCCTGATGTCGCCTTCAACGGCATTGGTAATGGCGTTCATTTCGGCCCAGTTGGCAACCGGCTGCTTGATGTCCGGTTTACGATCGCTCAAATCGTTGTAACGATCGGCAAATACAAGGTCGTTGGCATCGTGTTCGCGGGTAAATTTCAGGGCAACGCTTTTCTGCCCGCCAATGTCCCAAACCCCCAGAAAGTATGGCTCAAGATCGGTGGAAGGGCCTGTCAAAATACGCTCTCTGGAGTGGATGCTGACCGTATTATCGGGCAAAAAGTGAAAACAGACATTGGCAAGGTTTTGGGTTGACAGGATTAAATCGCCCACTTGCATTTTTGGAAGATGGTTTTTGGGGGTAAGCCAGTAACCCGGATGCACAATGTGGTCCTGATCTAATTTTACCCCGAAATAATTTCGGGTATAGCTGTACAATTTTACCCCGGAGGACATGGGCATGGCATATAAGGTAACCCCTCCAAATTCGTCTTTGCCAATGATTGTTTCCTGAAAGATAATTTCACCTGTTTGAAGGTATTTGGTCAGGGTGATATCGTAGTTGTTGTAAATGCAAAGGTTTTTCAATTGGGAATCTTCAGCCAGAAAGTTATCTGTGATGTGAAAACCATTGTCTTTCAATGCTTCCCGGATCACATAGTTCAGGAAAAAGAAGGGAGTAACAACCGTCACTTTTCCGGTGTCGTAGGTGTTTCCTTTCTGAGTAAGGACAGACAAATCGATCTGTGAGGCTTCCCGTTGAACAAGCCCTCCGATGAGCTTATTGACATACCTGCCTGTGGTTTTATTGAACAGGTAACTCATGAGCTCGTCGTCGTAGATTTCAGTTTTTGTTTTTCCCGGTCTGTCCAAATCCGGCACGGTTTGTTCGCGCTTGATGACAATCCCTTTGTCCTTGAAAAAGCCGTGGTTTAGGATCGGAAAGCAACAGAACGGATGCTCCTCCGGGTTGTAATTGGTGCTTTGCACCCAGCTGATTTCTTCGGAGAATGCTGGTATATCAAGGATATTGCGCTGCTGTTCTTTTTCGCCCAACATTCCAACCTGGTCAATCAGGGATGCTTCATAGCTGTTTTCGGTACCCGAACAGGTGGTTGCATCGATCACCAGGGTTCCCGCCATGAGCAGCACCCCGCTGAAACGGATTTCAAAACCGGGGTATTTCTGAACAGAGTCGGTGCGCTGTTTGGCAAACCGCTCGGGGTTTCCAAACAGCGGACGGGTGTACTCGTTAATAGGAAGCGAAATGCCCAATCCATAACCGGATGGGATTTTTTGGAAGTCGCATACAGGTGATTTCCATGTGAGCTGCATCGAAAAACCAACCGGCAGCGGGATTACTTCGTTGTTAAGAGTTAGGGTGAGCATGGGATTGTTTTTGTTTCAAGTTTTCAGGTTCAAAGTTTCAGGTCGGAAGACCGGAGTCCGGAGTCCGAAGCGGAGACTTTTGGCTTCGGGCTTCGGACTTCCGTCTTAATACTATTTCAGTCCTCCGGAGGTGATTTTTTCGTAGTTGCGGCGTTTGCGCTCATAAGTTTCAATGGCAATCGATGGATTCCATTTTGTAAGATCAGATACTGCCGCCGACAATTCGGAAAGAACCTGGTTCTGAAGCTGATCTTTTGATTTAAAATCAGAAAGAATTTCCATAAATCCATTTATACCTGAATTTCCATTTGTATTCGAGTTACTGGTATATCCACCGTTTGCAAAACCGACGGTTTTGCTTGCCTGCACCGCTCCTTGCGTTAAAGTGTAGCGTGTCTGTCTGAAATTTTCCAATCCGGCCACCATCGAAGCTACCTGCGGGTTGCGCAGCATATCGGCAGGAATCACGTATTCTCCTTTGTGAACGATCCCGGCAGGCTCATATTTTCCACCGCTGCCGGTGTATCCGCCTTTTGAATAACCTGCTGGTTGTGAGAAATTGGCAATTGACTGTGCTACAATTGAAGCGATGCTGCCAACGGCTGAAGCGGTATTGATGGCTACCCAAGGCATCCCAAGGCTGATGGGGAATTGTGCCACTGCTTTTGCATTGGCAATGGCGGTATTAAACACCACCTGACCAATGGCTGCAGCCTGCTCAAAAAGGAACAAGGCTTTTCCCAGTGCCGTTTCTTTTCCGGCCAACTCGGCCAAACCACTGAATAATTGATTGGCAGAACTGAAAACAGCATCGCCTATTTCCTGTTTTTTTGTGAGTTCATCCAGTTTAATCTGGATCAGTTGATCCGATAAACTGCGTTCGGCCTGTGCAATTTTAGCGGCATTGCCATTGGCATCTATCAACTCTTGCTGATAGTTCGCCCTGGCTAAATCCTGTTGAGAGGCAAAATCCTCTTCATCGGTTGTTGCTTTGGCTTCACGCATTAGCGCTGCGTCCATTAACCGCTGCGCATTTTCTGCTTTTGAAAGATCGCTCATGGCTTTGTCATGGGCGATTGTCTTTTCCTGAATGGTTTTATTAATGGCCTCGTTCAGCGCGAGCTCCTGCTTTTTGAGGTCTTTTTTGTCGAGCAGCTGCTTTTTCAACCCGGCCAGTTCGTCTGCCCATCGGTTTTGCTCGATGGCTTTTTGCTTTTCGATGCCTTCTTTCAGGTTGTCAATTTTTGCATCGGCCAGTTCCTTTTCAGCTTTTTCGAGTAAGTCTTTGACGATTTTTTCAGCATCTACCTGAAGTTGCAGTGATTCTGAATAGGCTTTTTCATATTCCTTGCTGCCCTTTTTATAGATCTTCATCTTCTCATTCTGAAACCGGATCTCCTGAACCAGCAATTCTCCTTTGTACTGGTCTTCAGAGGTTAATCCTTCCAGATTGCGTTTTTTGATCGCAGCCATTTCAGCATTGTGAGCCGCTTCTGCAGCTGCAATGCGTTGTTTCACAACATCGTTGTCCGCGCTGTTTCCTTTGGCAGTCCCCAGCTGATTTAGTCGGTCGATTTCTTTCTGAATGGTTTCAATGGTTTTATTGCGGGCTGTAATTTCGGCTTCAGTGGATCGGGGCATTTTTTCTGCCAGTTCCATTTCCAATTCTTTGGCCCTGACCAAATCCAGAAGAACTTCTTTATCATCTCCACCATCCCCTACTGATTTGGCATCTTCCTCTTTTTGTTTTCTGGTAATTGAAACCAGCTTTTCCTTCTGAAGTAAAAGGTCTTTCTCTTTTTCGGTTTGGTTTTGTATTGCAGAGGCAACATTCCGGTTGGAAAAAATTACGGCATTTCCGAAGGAAAGCACTGCATTGCCGGTTTTTTGCCAAAAGGAAACATCGGCGCCATTGCCCGTGGTGACATCAATAAGCTGTTTTTCAATCTCGATCAGTTTTTCGGAAGCTGCCTGTACAAAAGCTTTTTTCTCCAGTGCTTTTATATACACATTGATTGCGTCTGTGGCTTCTTTCGTAAAAATGTTTTCCAGTTTGAGATTACCAAGGGTTTTGGGGGCCAGCTTGTGCATTTCACCAACGGCCTGGCGACGGATGTCCTCTGCAATGTTCCGGTTACGGGCTGTATCAAGCAAATCTTCGATGGCCAGTTTTTCTTCCACGATCCGCTTTTTGGCTTCAACATTCAGATTGCTCATCATTTGCTGTGCTTTTTGGGCTGCTGTCATTGCACCTGAATAAAAGTACAGAGCGGTTCCGGCAGCTGTTATCAGTCCAATGAAAAGCCCGATGGGATTTGCCATCATTGAGGCGCTGAAAGCACGAAACTGGATCGAGGCAACCGCAAGGTTTCCCGAGAGAAGTGCCACTGCGGCATTGTAAAGTGAGACGGCTGCAAACTGCGCGGTATAGGCCAGTGCCTGAAGCTTTCCGGCAATAACGCTTCGAAGCGTTAAGCTTACTTCCATATTGCCGATAATTACAGTTTGCCCTTTTAGTTTATTTAATATTCCCTGGTACAGAGACGCTGTTTTTACTGCCAGCCCATAAGCTGTCAGCGAATAAATCAGGGTCAGAATCACCACTTTGTTCCGGGAGATAAAATCAATTGTAACGGTTAAGGACTTGACAAAATAAGAAAGGCCGCTGGTGCTAATCGTCAGCGCGGGAGCAAGTTTTTCACCCAGTTCGATCGACATTACATTGAGCCGGTTGCGGGCTTGTGCCAGTTTTGCGTTGTTGTTATCGGTATTGATGGCCGCCTGTTCCAGTGCTACATTGGTGCCGGTCAGCGCTTTTTCGTAGTGTTTAAGTTCCTGGACATTGGTGATTAAGGTGTTGGCCACGTTGATGTTTTCCAATCCAAACAGTTCCAGCTGCTCTTGCGGGGTGAGCATCTTTTTGCCCAGGTTTTCAATGGCCGTTGTCATTCCCACAATTTTCGGGTTGGTATCGTCGGCACCTGTCTGCAGGCGAAGCAACACTCCACGCAGGCCGCGACCGGCAATTTCCGGAGAAGAGAACCGGGGTGCAAGCGTTTCCAATGTGGCTGCCAGTGTTTCAATGGACAATCCGGCAAGGCTGGCGGTGGTTCCGGCTTTTTCGAAACCTACAGTCAGGTAGGGGATTTCTCCGGCACCTTCTTTTGATCCTGCACCCAGTACGTTGATGATGCGGCGGGCCTGATCAGCTGAAACATTGTACTGGTTCATCACCATGGTTAAACTTTCGATGGCAGGCTGAAGTTCTATTTTTGCAGCGTTGGAAAGGATGATCGCCTCTTTAGTGACAGCCACCAGGGCTGCTTTGTCTTGAAGGAGTTCAGGACGGGCGGAACCCACTTTGGTGAAGGCATCCACGATGTCGGTAGCCGATTGGGTGACTCGGATTCCGGCTTCGAGGGTGGAGGTTGATAGTCTTTTGGCTTCTTCTCCCAGCTCGAAGAGGTCTTTTCCTGCCAGTCCGGTCAAGGCTGAAAGGTTGTCCAGGCGCTCTTCAAAGTCGTTGTAGGTCTGAATGATCTGTTTGATGCCCATCACCATTGCCACTGTTGATGCAAGGAAGGCGGTGACCATCGAGAAATAGTCATTAAAGAGCCTGCCGATGTTGCGCATCGACCATTTTTGTTCAATCTGCCCGATGTCTGCCCGGTGCTGGTCGATAATTGTTTTGAGTTGCCTGATCTTGGACGCCTGTGCCACATATTCCCGGGAGCCGATGGTCATCCGTGCCTGGGTGTTGATCGTTTTGTTCATCTCAGCGCGGATGCTGGCAATGTCGTTGGTGACTTGCTGACCGTTGATGTAAAGGTTGATGCGCCGGGTGTAAGAGGTTGCCATAATTGAGTTTAAAACAGCCCCACCCAAACCCTCCCCGAGGTGGAGGGCTTAAAGAACGGCTGCGATTGTTTATTCTTCAAATATGGAGCGTGGCAACACGAAGGGAAAGGACAGCTTTAGCAGTCACAACTACCAAAGAAAAAACCCTGCCAATGGCAAGGTTTTATAGTATGTTTTATTTGAATAAATCAGAATGGGTACCGGTAGCTACAAGAGAAATTGTTTTTTCTATATCGTCTTGCCTCCAGATTAACAACCAGTCGGGCTTGATATGACATTCCAAACAATCAACATATTTTCCTTTAAGCGGATGTGTTTTGTATTTGGTGGGCAACTTACCATTTGATTCAAGTAAACTGACGACATTTTCGAGTAGCGAAAAATCATATTTACGATTGAGACACCTTACCGCATCCTTATCGAATCGATTGGTGGTTTTTATCTCATACATCAGCCCGGCTTTTTAACGAAGCAAAAAGCTCTTTTGCATTTTTATGTGATGTCACTCTTCCCTGGCGTGCATCCTCAATTGCTTCTTTGGTCTCATCATTTGGCTCATTACCAATATGAATGAAGTTTTCACCTTCAAACTTCTTCAGAAACTGCAGAAGGCTTCTCCCTTTGGCTGTGCGATCGTTGATAATTACCGTTGTCATTACTTTATGTGTTTCGCACAAAGTTAATAATCTACGACGTAATCACCAACCGTGTTACGAAATTTTCATCCTTGTGGCATTTACCGCTGCATCAGCATTGATGTTGGCCAGTTCATTGGCAAGGATCGGTATGTATTTCTCCAAAACCGGATTGAACCATTCGACGGCGTAACGTTCATGGGGATTGGGTTTTCTTCTGGCTGTGCGGATCACAAAGCCTTTCCCATTTGACTGATAGCCCCGGCCAACTCCTTTGTGAACAAACACACCGTGTCGTTCAAAGGAGAAGCCGACGTAATTGGCCAATCCAAATTCTTTTCCGACTTTGCTCATGATGCTGGCTGCCAATTTCTTTTCGGTTTGCCTGCCTCCATCGCGCAATACAAATGATTTCGTTTTTCCATCCGAAAACCATCGGGCACTTCCACGAAGGGAACTGCGAACCATTGGAGCCCATTTCAGAACCAGTGCGTTTTGCTGCTGGACGGTTTGAGGATCTGGCTGACCGCCAGATGACCTGGAAACGTATTTTATTTTCCGACTTTTTAAATTCCCGTTGCTGCCGTAATTATTTTTGAGAAGGCCCATTTTGTAATTTACAATTTATTCATTTACGATTTAACACCATTGCGTTGATCAGGGAAAATCGGGTTGATCAGGTAATTGCCACATTTATTACAGCCATTTATCCGGATTCACTTCCTTGCTTCGCGGTGAAGTGAGAACGTAGGTAAACCGGATTCCGTAATTTCCATCCATTTCATTGGCCAGAAGAGAAGCTTCCACCGATGAAAAATCAAAATCACGAATGGCAGGTACCAGCGGATTGCGTTTGTCAGCTTTCATTTTGACCAACAGTTCATCACCAATTTCTTCCATGTTTTCCCACACAGACTGAATGGATTCAAAGTCAGTCTGGTCAGAAACGTGATCGATCAGCATAAAAGCGCCGCGCCGGTTTTTGAGCAGGTTGTCGCTTTTGTTTTCGGTGAAGTCATAGCTGTAGCCCTCGAGAATCAAAAATGGATATTTTACGTCTGTTCTGTTAATACCAGCCAGCACTTCATCGACTTCCATCCTGAAAAAGTGTTTTTCAGTGTCCGAGTGACCAATATCCTTGTGCAACCTTGCAAGGTTTTCGAAGTAGGAAACGAGTTGAGTGAATTTGGACATGATATTTATTTACGATTTTTTCATTTACGATTTACGATTTAACACCATTGCCTTGATCAGGGAAACAAATGGTAAATAGTAAATTGTCTAATAGTCAATGTTTGCGGGCATTTTCTTTGTATTTTCTTGTCATGTAGGCAAAGATGGTATTGACCGGCTTTGCTGCCCAGGCTTCGTCGTGAAGGATATCATCACCCACAAAGTTTTGAAAGACTTTGATCCATGGAGATTGATCAGAAACAGGGCGTTTCCTGTCTGTACCATCATCATTGCTCATTTCTTCCCGCTTTTGAAATATCAGCGGATAGGCCAAAGCAAGCCATTCGTGAATCAATTGGTAATTCATGACAATGGCCTGACGAATATTCATATCCAGTTTCCCAATACATAAAAATCTTTCCTGAATCAAGCGTTCCTCAAATTTTTCATTCTTACCTAAATACAGCGAAGCGATGAATTTATTCAAATCATCTTCATAGTTGGACTGCTGGTAATTGGCAAAATAGGTGTCAGCGAAGATGAACTGACCAAATGTGACGCCCTTCAGCTTGGGGCTGGGGGCATAGAGCACTGGGTAACGAGAAACAGAAAGTTTTTGGATTATAAATTCATGGTAAGGTTTCTGGTCTGCCACAAACTCAAAGATTTCCATGAGTTTGTACAGTTCAAAATCCGACAATTTATTCAGGATATTTTTCTTCAGGCCTGACATAGATTTCAGGAAATCGATGTCTGATATTGCTGATTTGTAAAGGCAGGCAATGGCGATCAATTGCTTTTGCGACACATCACCCCAATTCTGCGGCACCTTGCTTTCAGCCTTTCCGGAGAATGGCAGCCAACTGACAGGACGGTATTTTACTTCGATTGTTAGCATGCCCAGAATGATTTTTTATCGTTGTTGTTTCGACGAAGTGCATGGCCGGTCTGGCCGGAATAAGATGGCCAGTCAGCCTGATTGGCAATGAGGTAACTTTTTAGCTGTTCCAGATAATTTTGCCCAATTCCTTTGTTGCGCCTGGCCAAAAAGTTAATCCGTTCATTTTCTGTCGGTTGTTTGTTGGTCGTTAAGTTATTCCCGGACGTCGTACTTTCAAAGTACAAGCCCTTCTCCGTAAGATCTGCCCCGCTTTCTTCCATTAACAGCGCCGTTGCCAGATAGGCGATCGCTTTTTGAATTGATGGAAGGATGGCTGTCACCTTTGCTGATGGTGTTTTCTTCACCATTTCAAGTTTAATTTCATTGAAAATTGTTTCACCCAATACCGGTTTGATCTCCAGATCTTCCACCAGTTGCATGGGGGATTTCAGCCGAAGGAAAGTCAGGCGACTGTGATTAATAAAAACAATGGAATTAAAAGTACTGGTATCCGGAATAAAGGAGGATTTCAGGATAGTCCAGGCTTCTGATTCTGCAAAAGATTTGAAATTAACTGTTTCACCTTCTGACTTTTTGATTTCCATCTCAAGATAAAAAAGGATTTCATCCAATCCGTTGAAGCCGGTTGTTTTGAAATACTCTTTCAATTCAACTTCCTGATACTTAAAAAGACTTTTGACCTTTTCATTTTCTGTTCGCTTGAAACCACCGTCGGAAATGGTGGCGTTCAAAACCTGAAACCCGGACCAATAAGTCAGGTGAATCAGTGTTCTCTGGACTATTGAAAGCAAGGTTGAAAATTGGATGGAATTAACTGCAAGCGGGTTGTTTTCCGGTGCATCATAAAAATCCTGCAATTCTGAATACAGAACGGATCCCAGCAATGGCAGCAAAAATGCAGTTTCAGCATTCTGGATATGGGGTTTCAGCCTGTTGAAGTCGGTGCCTGCACCAACTGCCAGGTATTGTTTGATTTCGTCGATTGTTTTGAATAGCATTATGACAGTGTTTTAGTTGTTCCAGCTCCAGAATCGAGGGTAGTCAGAACCGTATTTCTGAATCTCCATTCTACATTTTCGTCGCCACCATTGTACCGGTGGACAATTTCTATAGGATCAAGCATGGTTTGGCGATCAAGCCAGGCATTGGCTACATTAATCAGATAGGCTTCACGGATATTGCTTCCACCAGCATTTCCGGCATAGGCTCCTCCGGGCATTCCTGCTCCCATCACGTTTGGGTTGACCATGATGGCAAACATGATTTCTGAATTCGCCGCTGCTGAAGTTACCAGGTTTTGCTCGTTGTTCAGTTTGTTGTTCAGCGGCTCGATGATCCATTTTTCCTCTGCTTTGCCATTCATCGGATTGATCTCGAAAAACGTAAAAATTGGTTTATCAGCGTTATCCACTCCGCAAAGATTGGTTTCCACATCATCCATGTACTGCTCAATGGCTTTTTTCCGAAGATCGGTGGTTGCATACTCGTTGGCCGGGAATTGCTTGTCCCAAAAGGCATACGGTATTTGTATGTGCCATTTCCAGGTGATCTGATTGGTATAGGCTTTTTTCAGAAATGCAGGTACCATGCCAGCAATATCGATCCAACCGGCCAGGTAGGAAGCATACCACAACGGAGCGGAATAATACTCGTTGTTGCTCCACGAATCGCGAATGCACATCACCAGCGATTGACCCTTGGTTTGGTCGGCCCACCGGCGGCGCTGCAGATCAGCAAAAGGATCGTATTCGTCCAGAACATCATAAACGGTGTATTCGCCTTCTCCGGGATTATCAGGCCACTTTCCGGAAACAATGCATTTTTCAATGATCCCATCCTTTTTGGCAACTGTCTGCCTGCAAAATTTTGCATTGATGGAATTGACTCCAACAATCCGGCTTCCATCTTCATTGAACAGGAACTCCACAAATGCGACTCCAAGTTTCAGGTAATCACGAATTGCTTTTTCCATGTACCGCCGCATCACACGGCTGTTGGCAAAAATGGTTAATGTAGGATCATTGGGAGCATTCAATAGTTCATTGCCTTTGTCATCATATCCGGTAACGATGCAGGGATAAATACCCTGGCCAAGGGTAAAGTTCCGCGTAAAGCGAAGGCCTGTGTTCAGGGTCCCGACTTTGTTGATGATCTCTTCTGCCTTCGATGGCCAATCGTTGTTGCTTCCCCAGCTGGCAATTTCGTAATTACCCACCATTGTCCGGTCAAGATCAATTTTCGAAGGTTTTGGCGAAGCGGTATTTGGCCGATCAGCCGGAACCCCGGTGGTATTGCCCAGATAGCTCCTGCCGGAAGCAAGCAAAGGCACACCTTGAGCATTAAAAATAATATCTGCCATCTTTTTTGATTTACTATTTTTTCATTTACCAGTTACAATTTCAGACCCCAACGCTTCGATCAACGCAGCCAATCGTCAATTGTAAATCGTATAATCGTCAATTGTATTACATTCTGACTTTCAAGCCGTTGAATTCGATCAGAGCATCAATATGAACCGGCGTTACATGGGCACAAGCGTTTCCGTTTTCATCTACAGGAAGAACCCCGCGCATACGATTTGCTTTCATGTTCATTTTTAAGCCGGTTGCCACTGCGCGAGGCATAAAAACCAGCTCGCCATCTTTCTTTACAAACTTGATGGAGAAAACGATTTGTTTTCCTTCAGGGGTCTCCTTTGCTTCCAGTTCTTTCAGAATAAGGTTTCGGCGGATGATTTCGATTTTCATAAGAAAAAGATTATAAGCCCCACCCAAACCCTCCCCACAAGGGAGGGCTTAAAGACGGCTGCGATTATTTGTGATTCAAATATCGGGAGGGGTGGATAAATAGGAAAGGACAAGTTTGAATAGTGCGGGCAACGCCACCAAATTTATGGAGATGTGTATAAGTGAAAATTCCAGAGAGATCTCCGGAATATTCATAAGGGTTTCATTGGTATGCGAAGTGTTGAAACAGCGTTATTTTTAAAATGCAATTTGATGGAAAATCACTCGTAATCCATTACCGGCCATACTACCAACGTTCAATAATACTACTTTTTGGTTGAGTATTTCTTTCCTAGTTTTATGACAATGTATTTTGCTATAGGAGCTGCTCCCCAGTCATGGCGGCCGTTTCCTAACGAAATTCCTTTGCATTCAATTTTAAAGTTATCCAACCTTTCCGAAAAATAACATCCGTTAAAAAGCTGAACCTGATCAAATTCAATAGCTTTATACGATCCACCATTTAGCCGGATTGGGTGTCGAGTTGGGTCCGGGCTAAAATCTGTTAAAAGTCTGACAATCCAGTATTGGGTAATTTCACGGTATTCTTCAGTCTTTTCACCTGATTCGATCATATCGAACCATTTCTTTCTAATTGTCAGTTTTAATGTTTTATCTTCCATTTTGGTAAGTAATCTATTCAAAAATGTTTTGACTTTTCTAATGATTTAATTTACTGAACGTTAATTATTTAAGCTTGAAATAATTTGTTATAAAATGTTTCAGAAGCTTCAAAAATAGCTAATCAGAATCAAATTAAGCCTTTTATTTTGTTGATTTTCAATAAATAGGTCCACATGATGGTTCGGGCAAAATACTGTACTTTTCTAATAGTAAATCCTTGATTTTCGAGTTCAGGAATTAGTATTCCAGCGACTCGGTTCAAATACCTTTGTCAAACCTAAGCGAACAAAAAAATGGGGCGTAAGCCCCACTCTTGGTTAAAGTTTGATTTGCTCTTCAACATCGTGGATTTTTACATCCAGGGTGCGTTTCATTTCATCAATCACCGAGGTGATCACTGCGGAGTTGGAGGTTTTGAACTCATTGCCATTTGAATCCCGCAAACTGATCACTGAACTTAGAGAATCAGCTCCAATCTGGAAGGTTTGCAACTTGCGACGTGAATCATTCAAGGTTTTCCAACGGTCGATCAGCAATGACAAATCTTCCACTCTTTGAATCCTCTCATCCAAAGTCAGCTTTCGTGGGGCTTCGACTTCGTCTTTCACAATGGTCATTACCGGAGCAACTTCTACTACTTCAACTACTTCAGCAACATTGGCTGTTTTTTCTGCAACATTTGATTTACCCATAACATTTTGCCCCTGCCCTGGGGTCCTATTTTGGCTTCTGGCTCGCCGGTTAAAATTAAATTATGGATAATCCTCATTGAGCCAGCCGGATTCTAGTCAATGGTCGAATGTCTGGTTTTTGCATGGAGCAGAGAGCATGGGGCATGGGTCAGAAGGCCAGAGGCAAAAAGCTGACCGAGCGCGAAGCGTTGTTTTAGTTGGAATTACTCAGGGAAGCAGAAAACCTTGACTTTTCCGGATGGCGATCAATAACTTTATCCACTAATTTGAGTGTAACAAGAATTTCTATGGTATTTGTAATGAGTAGCCAGACGACGGTCAAATTAATATTCAATAAATCATTTTTGCTAAATGGGTTTGAGATATAATCATAGTAATCTACTATAATACATTTTTCTCTGTCATCATTTAGTGCAAGTGCAGTTTGAGTATTTAAAACCTCCTTATGATTAAATTTTTGTATTTGCCTCCTCGCTTCATAACCATCCATTTCTGGTAATCCTATATCCATTAAATTTAAATTATATATGGGATAAAAAATATTGAAAAAAAATCAATAAAAAAGTAGGGTGCTTCCTCTCGAACACGGATATAGGTTAAAACAAATAAATATTTAACTTTTAATAAATTTCGAGATCATGAAAACGACTATTAAGACTTTACTGGTAATTCTAACTTTCGCATTTTTCTCTTGTCAGAAGAATGATGTAATTGAAACATCAACCGATTTAAGCGCATCACAATTAAAATCGGCTACTCTAGCGGTTAATGATGTAGCTGTGGAAAGCGTTTCAGAAGAAGCAAATTATGAAACTTATTTTTATGGCGAATACGAACAAATGCTTCGTCAACTTTCCCGTGTAAAGGGTGGAAATGGTAATTTGATGGAAGGACAAGGCAATATGCATTACATGAACAGCCAGGCACCAATCGTCTCAATTGATAATGCATCAGGATATCCGATGAAAATTAACATTGATTATGGGAAAAGTACGGAAACTCAGCATGGAATGAAGATCAGTGGTAAGGTAGTCATTGATATTTCAGGACCTAAAGATACTGACGGCAGCACACGCAAGGTCACTTATATTGATTGTAAAATTGACTTAATCGGAATTGCTGGCACCAGCACCGAAACATTTTCAGGAAATAATACCACAACACGTAAAACGACGATGGTGAGTGAAGTAACCTTTACATTAGCCGACGGAACTGTAATCAACCGTGCCGGAAATGATGTCAAGGAATGGTTAAAAGGTTTAACAACTCCACTTGACAGGTCTGATGATATGATTCAGATAACCGGAACCGTAAATGTGAAAAGTTCAACCGGAGATAATTACTCACGAGTAATTACTGTACCTCTCATCCGCCTGGGAGATTGCAATAATCCGGTACAGGGAACTGTAGCATATAGTAAAAATGGAAGTGTGTTTGCTACATTAGACTACGGAACAGGTGTTTGCGATAATTTAGCAAATCTTACTACCAATGGTGCAACTGTTGAAATCGTTTTAAAAGATCATGGAATGCCAAAAGCAATGACGGATGGCCAGCACAAAGGCATGATGAACGGAAACGGTGGAATGGGTGGCAATGGAAGTATGGGCGGCAACGGCAGCACTAGTGGAAATGGTGGTATGGGCGGTAACGGAAGCATGGGTGGTCACTGAAAATAAATTAAAAGAACATATTTCATTAAAAGAGAGTTGCAAATGGTAACTCTCTTTTAATATTCCTTGAAACAAAAATCCCAGCTTCAGTTATCAAAAAGGGTAAATTAAGTTTAATTCCTTTTATGAACAGACCCTACGAATATTCGCTAATATAAAATTTCAATCAATCATGAAACGCAAAATCATTATTTCAACAATAGTTATTTCAATACTTTTTGTTTTTACCAGTTGTATGGGGGTTTCTCATCTGGCTCATTCCACCGAAGCTCAAGCAACGAATGCGATGGGGACAGACGATGTAATTCAGGCAAATCAGAACAACCAGGGATCAGTTCAAAATACTTCAAAAATTTATACCTGCCCAATGCATCCTGAAGTGCTTTCTGACATGCCAGGCAAATGTCCAAAGTGCGGTATGGAACTAGTTGTTCAAAACTCAGTCGCAAATTCGCATGAGCCAATGAAAATGGGGTGCATGGATATGATGCATACCAACAATCACAAATCGCATATTGGAATGTACCTTGGTGGCGGGACAATAATGGTTGGGATGATGACTTTAATGCTTTTAAGATTCCTGTAAGTATGTAGATATATAAGTTAATCAATTTTCATCTATCTTTGAGACAGATGAAAATTGGAAGAAGTTGAAAAAAGAAGAGTTCAAAACCATATTCAATACCTATTTCGAGGATGTAAGAAGATACATTCTTTACCGCTCAGGAAATGAAGAAATGGCAACTGATATTGCTCAGGATACTTTTCTGCGAATCTGGGNNAAAATTGCAGGCGATTTATTTATCAATCAATACCGCCGAGATCAGGTAGCTTTTAATTTCTTCAACACATTCCAGCCTGCCAATAAAAGCACAACACCAGAAGACGAGTTAAACTTTCAGGAATTGAAAAAGGCGTATGAAAAGGCGTTGGAATCGATGCCGGAAAAACAACGAACCGTATTCCTGATGAACCGGATAGATGAATTAAAATACAAAGAAATAGCTGATCAGCTCGAACTTAGTGTAAAAGCCATTGAAAAAAGAATGAGTCAGGCTCTTGAACATTTAAAAATACAGTTGAAAGACAAAGTATCGGGTTTAATTTTATTCTTAATGGGATTTCGGCTTGACCGGATTAAAACTGAAAAATAAAAGTGAAACAAAACGACGAACATATTGATCTGTCTACTATTGACCAACAAAGCAAAACTTTCTTTTCCGGAGGAAAATTCCACTGGGAAAAGAGTGAAGCAGATATTTGGGCAAGTATGGAGGATCAAATTGTTGATCAGCCTAAAGGTCTTTTGATGTCTATTAATTTTGGTTTGGCCAAATGGGTGGTAGCAGCAAGCATCGTTATTTTATTTTCAATCGGAAGTTTTTTACGTTTTTACACCACCACGATTGAAAATCCAGCCGGGCAGCATCTGGAGGCTATGCTACCCGATCAATCAAAAGTTAATCTGAATGCACAAAGTTCAATAAGCTATAATCCATACTGGTGGAAAATAAGCCGGAAGGTAACGCTTGAAGGTGAAGCATTTTTCGAAGTCCAGAAAGGAAAAAAATTTACAGTGGTTTCGGAGAAAGGAACCACCCAGGTTATGGGTACCAGTTTCAATATATTTGCCCGTGAAGAAATTTATAAAGTGACCTGTATTACCGGAACAGTAAAAGTCAGGTCTCTACTGGGGTACGAGGCCATTATTAAGCCAAACAGCAAAGCGGAAATTAACGGACAGGGCGGAATTGACGTTTTGACAAACATTGAAACTTTTCCTGAAATTTCGTGGAAGAAAAACATATTCTTATTTACAGCCAGCCCTATTTATGCGGTATTTACCGAAATTGAACGACAGTATGGTGTAAAGATTGACACTAAAATTAACGATGAATCGTTGTACACCGGAAACTTTAACAAAGATCAAAATGTTGAAGATATATTGGAATATGTTTGCCCGGCTTTAGGTTTAAAATATGTCAGAAAATCGGTTGGCGAGTATCTCATTATTCAAAAAGGTGAATGATCAGGAAACTAATAATTTCATATTTTCTTATTGTATTCCTTTTGGTGTCGGGCTTTGCTCAAACCCGGAGTATTCGGGTTGAAGTCAGCAATCAGCAGCTCAATCAGGTACTTTTGCATTTACGTGATCAGTACGATTTTCATTTCTCATACAACGAAAGTCAATTGGCACAATATCGTGTTACAATTTCCAAAACTTTTTCATCGAAAGAAGAAGCTTTAAGTTTTCTGTTGAACGGCCTTCCTTTTCATTTCAGAAAAACCGGCGAGGTGTTTGTTATCATTCCTGACAAAATGAAACTGAAGGAAGAACAGAAAAAAGATCAGACCCAAATTACCGGTCAGATTGTGGAAGCCGGATCGTTTGAGCCACTCCCGTTTTCGCAGATTCAGATTAACAACCATCCGATGATTGCCGATGTCACCGGAAACTTTAATTATACGGCCACGGCTGACAGTACTTTCCACGTTCGTATTTCACATTTAGGGTATTACATTTACGATACACTGCTTTATGCAGGTATCAATCAGCGATTCAAACTCATCCCTGCTACCCAAACCCTTCCTGAAGTGATTGTTCATGATAACAGGATTGAAAAAGCGACCATCGTGGGCGAAAAGGCAGGAAAGATTACCATCAATCCTAACATTGCCCGATTTCTGCCAGGTCAAGGCGATAACTCAGTTTTCAATATGATCAGGCTAATGCCGGGCATTCAGGCAGCCGGTGAGCAATCAAGCGATCTGTTGATTTGGGGAAGTTCTGAAGGACAAAGCCTGGTGACTTTCGATGAATTTACGCTCTACGGACTAAAAAATTACAACGATAATATAAGTGTGGTAAATCCTTTTCTGGTAAAAAATATCGAAATTTTAAAAGGAGGTTTCGAGGCTAAATATGGTAACCGTGTTGGAGGAATTGTAAATATTACAGCAAAAAATGGTAACATTCAAAAACCAACTTTCAGCCTGAACATTAATCCTACTACCTTGAACGGAATGGTTGAGATACCGCTGTTTAAAAAATCGTCACTGCTGTTTGCCTACCGTCAAACCTATTATAATTTATATAATTCCAGCGATTTCAATCTCTTTACTCCAACCTTTAGATCAACTAACGACCATTCAACATCCACACAGCATCAAAATATTGCTTTTGATATGGATGTTTATCCTAACGATTACCAGTTCAGAGACCTTAACCTGAAGTACAGTTATCATTTCGACAATGGCGATCAGTTTTATGTCAGTATGTATGGCGGAGGTGACGATTTTAGCCTGAAAGCCAGTACCAATACGACCCGTGATATGAATATGAGTATGGGAATGCATCAAGGGGAAAATAATCCAACTCCGCTAACCATCAGTCTGTTTGACAAGGAGGAAAACAGGCAGTTCGGCATTTCGGCTTTCTACCGTAAAAAATGGTCAGATAATCTGGTTTCAAAATTTGTTGCTACGAATTCCAATTTTTCAAAATCGCAGTCAGATGATGTAAATTCGAAAAATACGAGTACACAATCTATATACAACAAGGATCAGGTAAATACGAAAAATAGTGCGCTGGAGAATTCTTTCAGAATGGAGAATCTGCTCACTCTTTTAAATGGACATCAGTTGGAATTCGGCGGTGGCTATTATAATAATGAAGCGCAAATTGATCTTAAAACCAATCTGACGGATACGATTTCAATTAATACTTTGAATAAATTTAGCTCGAAAAGAGTATTCGTATATGTTCACGATAATTTACCAATCGGCGACCGCCTGATCCTGAAAGCAGGAATTCGAACAAATTTATCTCTTGATCGGAACAAAGTCTACGTTGAGCCCCGCATTAGCGCCTCTTATAAGCTTTCTGAAGAGTTGAAAATCAATGCCTCATGGGGGCGTTACAACCAATTCATTTATAAATTGGCCAATGTTGACCGAAATCAAAACTATACTTATTTGTGGGTTACCGGTAATGAAAATATCCCGGTATTAAACGCTACGCATTGGGTGGGTGAACTTAATTATTTCAAAAACGACCTAACATTGAATGTCCAGGCTTATTACAAACCAACCAGAAACCTCACAGAACGTGTATTTGAGCAACGGGTTGTCAAGGGCAATCCCACAGGCGGTTATTTCTCTTACTTTGGCGATGCCAAAACCTATGGCATCGACCTTTATGCCAAAAAAGATTTTGGGAAACATTCGGTATGGGCCTCATACACCCTAAGCAAGGCGCTCGAACGATTTGCTCCGGAGAATGTTGCCCTGCCTGCATATTCGCTGGCACCACAACACCAATTGCATGAATTTAAGGCAGCTGGACTATTTAATATTCACAAATTCTATTTTTCTGCTGACTACGTTTATGGTTCGGGAATGCAAATTTTACGGGATGTTTTTAAAGCTGAAACCAGCAATGTATCGTATAAGCGCGTCGATGCAGCAGTAACTTATAAATTTACTCCAAAACGGTTTAGTGGAGAACTTGGTTTATCGGTTCTCAATGTATTCGGCACCCAGAACCTAAGGTATGCCAATATCAAAAATTTCCAGTTAACCAAAGAGCTAGGCGATTTCCGGGTCTATTCAAGTTCTGTTCCTTTTACACCTGTTTTATTCCTGAAGGTGGTGTTCTAGCCATTGATGTTTTAGCATGATTAGCCATCAATAAAAAAATGGAAAGATTAAATTCGTTCAACGCTTAGGGAACCAATCTAACTTAATTTTGACGTTACTGGTGGGGGTTCTTTTGATCCTGCAATTTCGATTTGAACGAAATGAATAAAAAAAAAGGCCGAAGCCTTTTTCTACATCAATCCTTCATCGGCAAATGAAAAATATTTTTCAGAAGTCAGAATCAGATGATCCAGCACCGCGATGTCGAGTACCTTTCCGGCTTCTTTGATCTTTTTGGTCAACTCTTTATCAGCTTCACTGGGTATCAGGTTCCCTGAGGGGTGGCAGTGACTCAAGACTATGGAGCAACTGTTTGATTTCAAGGCTGTTTGCATAATCATTCGCACATCTGCAACTGTGCCACATAAACCTCCTGCTGAAATCTGGCAGTAGCCCAGCACTTTGTTGTTCCGGTTCAAACAAAGTATGTAAAAGTATTCCCGGTAGTCCAGGCTGGGAAAAACATCCTTTAAGCATTCGTAAGCATCACCCGAAGTAATCACCTTTGGCAGTTCTGATGCTTTGTACTTTGGTTTGTAACTGATTTCGATTTCGGCCAAGGTTGAATTGTACATTGGCACCGGAGTAAATAAATTATTTTGCATTTTATGTCACCTCTGCCCTGAGGGTTTTTTATGGCTGGCTCTCCAATTAATTTTGAGCCAATTGCACATTGAGCAGACAGGATTCTAGTCACAGGGCGAATGTCAGGTTTTTGAAAGAAAAGCCTCTCCCCAGCCCTCACCGAAGGAGAGGGAGCTCAAAAAGGTGACCGAGCACGGAGTGAGCTTTTCATTTCCATTCAGGAAGCAGAAAAGCTCCCTTGACCTTTCCGGGATGCGGAGATAACTTTGGAGAATAATTGAGTGAGAGTAGTACCTCTCTATGGTATTTAAACATCAAAGAGATCATATAAATATCGAACTCCTAGACGCTTAAATTTAAATGAATAATAAAAGTGAATAGTGTAAAAAAAGTAAAGCGTTAAAAACTAACCTTAACGAAAATCCTGCTGATAATACCGTTTTGATCTAATGCTTTTACTTTTATCTTCAAGTTTTTGGCACTACCAGGAAAAAAAACACGGGAGTGAATTTTTTTAATATAGCCCACCTGAATGCCATCTTTAAATACCTTCACAGCATATTTATCAAATTCATTTTCGGGCTCTGTTTCAAATGTCAGGAAATCACCAACTTTTATTGATCCGGGCATAATTTTACGAGACCGAACACTAGCCAAATCAGTAACAAATGATAAATCTTTACGGACTTTATAATCCGCTAAAAACTCAAAGTTGTCAGTAGTGACCATTCCTTGAGTATGTGCCAACAAATAATATTTATCAGTCTTAAATTCAGGTTTAATTTCCCAGAAATCATAAAACGACTGAATGTCTGTACGTTCAGATTTCATTAGTCTCTGACCGAAAATATCCAATACATTATCGGTATATATTTTTTCAACATCAGGAAACTCGGTATAAGGAGAGAACCCATCCTGAATGGCTGCCTGAATATTTTTCTTGATATAGGAAAAGCGCACTCCTTCGGTAGCATTTCGCCGGATAATTCCAACTAAATGCCTGCGGTGTGATTGGCCTTTTCGCCAGCAGAGATATATGTTTCCTATTGATTTCAAGCTAAGTAATGCATTAATTTTTCGAACCGCAAAGCTACCAATATTACTAATAATTCCTTTCTGTTTGGAGGAATTTTGCAGAATTCTAATTCAGGTGGTACACAATTGTCAATCGTATTTATGATAGTTTCAATTTTCTCTTTATCGTGATTTGCTTTTATTCGGTTCAGAATTTTGATTAACTCAGGGGCATATTGGCTTTGTTTAATGTATTCGATCATTTTGAAAAACTTTGGTTTTTCTTTTTCCCAGTGTATTTCTGATTCCCCTCTGTTTATGTAAGCCTCCAATTCCTGATTATTCTTGAGCATTGATTCAACTTTATGCTCTACCAATTCGCGACCCAAGCTGCTGCCACTATCGTAAATTGGTGAAAACCGGACATTTTTATTGAAATGCAATTTCATTTGCTTACCAGTCTCATTTAAGCCTGACTCATCTTTATTTAACAGCACTTTCTTAATAAGGTTTCTGAAAAGCAAAGGAAATGAATCCATTTTCTTCGCTTTTACCAAATCTTCAATACTTTTAATTCCATGACTCACAAGAGTTAACTCTATAATAAATGCCCAATTTTCCTGATGTCGATCACTATTTCCGATCAAAGCATCAAAAACCAGAATCTCGACGATATCCTTGATCGTTTTATCGTAGTCGAAAAATTTCAATGTGCTTTCTATCAATTGGAAAGAGTACATTTTGCGAAGTTGCCGATCTGACGGATCAAAGGTATTATCGAATGCCTGTAGAAATTTTCCTCCTTCAATAAGTTCTTCCTGCCCAGGCGTAAACATCGATTTACTGATGCAACCAACCTTCACACCATCGAAGGCGACATCATAGGGTAACATATCGAAACCATACAAAAGACCTATTTGTGAGGCAATAACCTCGCTCCAAAACTCATATTTATAGTCTTTCCCGGGTTTTAGCATCGAGGTTTTGAAGTAATAAAATTCTCCATCAGGGCTTTGAACATACTTTTTATCCCGGGTTCCCCCAGTATTGAACCATTGTTGTTCGTTCCAGCTTTGTATGTCGAAGAATTTTACTTCCATAGCCAGTTTTATTTATTTGCTCGGACTAGTATTTATTTGATCAACTTACCCCAACCGACGGGTATTACTCCTTTATCTTCCATCCATTGCAATGCGCCATCCAACCGATCCATGTATTTTATTTTTTGTGCATCCCAATCCAGGAAGTCCTGTTTCAATAGATCGTCAGTAATTTTTTGGTTCAGAATCAGCCGATTATTCCAAACAGCGTAAAGAGTTGAAATAATTTCGCATTGTTCCCACGATGATTTTCTGAACTTTGACAGAAATGCATCAATTCTTTCTCTTTCCGATTCAAAAGTGGTGTTAAAAATATCTTCCAGTTCGTCAACCGAACTCAGCGCCCTGTAATTGACTTTATGATTGCCTTTGCAAGATTGATTGATATCGTAAAACCGATAACGTTCTAATGTGGATTCAATTTCGTTAATTAATGGCCTATCGTGAGGACCAGCTACATTTTTCGAAAAGTTAGAATCAATATCTATTTTGCAAAAGTATTCTGTCAGGTGCAGAAGCTTTTGGAATTTAACACGGCCAAAATCCTCTTTATTCGTCTTGTTTATAATATGACCGGCAAGAATAACTCTTTCGGTTGAGTCACATTTCTTTGGTGTGAATTCAATCTCTCCCCCATACATCGCCTCCGGTTCTGCCGCCATTAAAACCTGTTCTTCTGCCTGGGTTAGGGTTAATTCGCCCCGAAATGCACGCTGGCTTAAACTACCATACAAATTCTCCAACTCCAGCAAACTGTTTTGGTATTGCACTTTGAGCGCTCCTGTTTTTTCTACGATTTGGGCGAATTGGGTTTGGAGGGAAAGTGGTGGTATTGGGATATTCAACATTTGCATGGCTGATGAATCAAATCTTTTTGTTCCATGTCCTGCAGAAGTTATGAGATCAAGAATTTGTCTTTTCAAGGCATGTAGACAATGTTGAAAGTAGAATATGTTCAGATCTTTAATGGGTTTTATTGCCTTCATATCCTGATTGATAGCTATCTCAACTGTGTTTATTGCTAAAGGAAATGAATGTGCTAGAATCATACCTCTCACAACAATCAGTAGGTGATTAGGAGCAATGCGTTTTTGATTAGTTTCTTTAAAAACTAAATCCGAAATATGGTCTTGTGAGTCTTTTATTGTAGAGACTTTCATGTCTTTTGGGCTTAGCCAAGGGAAAGTTCCTTCCCAAAATTTGCTTTCGGCTTTACTTGGAGTGCCTCCACTATTAAATTGACCACTTTTTGTGAAAGGAATTATTTTCCAACCTTTCTCATTCCTCACCGGATCTCCAAACATCTCCAAAAACGTACTTTTCAAATACTCATCAAGCAAGGCAATGCTTTGTTTGCGCTGGGTTATCAGATTTTCGGCTTTGCTTAAAATGTTGGCAATGTGAAGTTGATCGGAGAATGAAGGTAGTGGAACTTCTAAATTTCTAATAATTGTTGCTGAAAGATTTTGTAATGCAACACCTCTTCCCTGATTGATTAATTTTTGCTTATTGCTTTCAAACCAAACTTTCAGATATGGTAGATAAATTTCTTTGTTTCCTTTAGGTCTGATACCAAGTATTGCCTGATTGGTAGCGAGTTCTCGGCCTGTAATAGCAACTTTCCCAATTGAACCATACATAGCAAAGAGCAATGTCCCCTTAGGAAAGATTCTATTTCCAATACTTTTAAGACCCTCTTCTGTAATTTTCTCTTCTGTTTCTGTTAAAATCCCGTTGACTGAATTCTCAATATCAGAAATCTTAGCCCAAGGAATATCTCCTCCATAAAAATGATTTTTTCCTCTTGAAGGAGTTCCACCGCTATTTATATGGCAAATTTTTTCAAGCCTCATTTTGTCAACTCCTTTAATTCCGCCAATTCACTTTGAATATTGCTTTCAATACTTTCCAATTTCCCAAAAATCACTTCCGGCTTTTCATAAACCACCTCTTCATAAACTTCTTCCTTGTATTTACTGATGCTTAAATCGTAATCGTTTTCAATGATTTCGGCTTTGGGAACAAAGAAGTATTTGCCACTTCTGTCCCCTTCGACTGCGCTCAGGGAGCGACTATTTTTGTATTTTATGACTATGTCGGGTAAATCGCTGGCTTCAATCTTATTTCGTTTGTCGTCAAGGGTGTAGCCGTCGGCCTGCATATCGTAAAACCAAACCTTGTTGGTTTCGCCGCCTTTGGTAAATATCAAAATGGCAGTGCTCACCCCTGCATACGGCTTAAAAACACCACTTGGCATGGCAATTACCGCTTTCAGTTCTGCTTTTTCGATCAGCATTTTCCGGAGCGTTACAAAGGCATTGCCGCTCCCGAACAAAACGCCTTGCGGCACAATTACGGCGGAAGTTCCACCCATTTTCAGCATGGTAAAAATGCGTTCCACAAAAAGCAGTTCGGTTTTGGTGGTCGGTAATTTTAAACTGGCGTTGATGTCGCCTTTGTCGATGTTGCCCGTAAATGGCGGGTTAGCCATGATGATGTCGTACTGCGCATCTTCGTTGAAACTCTTGCTCAGCGTGTCTTTGTAATCAATTCGCGGTTCGTCAATACCGTGCATCATCAGGTTCATCAGCCCGAGGCGCACCATGGTGGTATCGATGTCGAAACCAAACATGCTTTTCTCCAGTATTTGTTTCACCTTTTCGGTCAAAAAAGCGCTCATGGTGGCCCGTTCAAAACCATCTTCGTCAACCACCAATTTCGACGGATCGGCTTTGCGAACCAAATCGGTTAGAATATACTGATAATATCCCAGGATAAAACCGCCGGTTCCGCTACTTGGATCGGCCATGCGCTGCCCCAATTGCGGCGCAACCAGTTCCGACATCAGTTTAATGATGTGGCGCGGGGTGCGGAATTGTCCGTTTTTACCTGCACTGGCAATTTCGCTCAACAACAATTCGTACACATCGCCTTGTATATCCTGAAATGCCTGTCCGCCTTCGCTGGCATCTTTTTCAATTTCAGTAAAAAGCTGCTCAATAATGTTAATGGCTTCGACCAGCAACGATGCTTTTGGCATAATAAACACGGCATTGGCCATGTGTTTGGTAAAACTGTCTGAACTATGATTTTCCTGATTTGTGTGATTACTATGATTTAGGCGACCTGATTCTTCAACTGTCTCTGCTTTTTCATCCTTTTCTTTCGTCCCATTAATCATTAAATCAGATGGATTAGGATTTGGACGATTGAAGTCTTTCATAAACGGAAAAACTTTGGTTTGTACGAGCAATAACATTTCGTCGGCTGGGCGGCGTTTAAAATTGCTCCACCGCAAATCGCTTTTATCAATTTCGTCGCTACTGCCCGGCACTTTATACTTTCCGCTGAAACGCGACGCATATTTCTCGCCTGTAAATTCGGCGTCACGTTCACGCTTGGCTTCCAGATCGTCCAACCGTTTCATGAAAATTAAATAGGTGATTTGCTCAATGGCCGTGAGCGGATTGCTGATTCCGCCACTCCAGAAGTTGTTCCAAAGTTTGTCGATGAGCGATTTTATGGTTGAGTTGTTTTGAAGCATTTATAACGAACTAATGAGTTAGATTTTGTAATAATTGTAAAACCATTGGTAATCTTTCAATTCCGCCTGCTGCGATGGGGTAAATGTTTCTATAATTTTTAAATAATCGGGATCATCGATCAGAGAGTAGAGTTCTACATCGATCTCATCGTGTGTGAGATGTTCAGGATTCTCAATTCTCGAACTCAATTTTCGCCATATTTTTCGGATAACAGTTAGGTTAGGTGAATCAAGTCCAATATTTTCGAATGAAGTTTTATATTCTTCACAATCAATTAATCCAGCAGCATCGTATACAACCTTTGATTCTATATCTCTGTCGTACATAAATGGTTTGATATCTTTGTTACCTCTAGGGTTGTTGCAATGTTCTTTGCTGTTGCACGATGCAATTAGATTTGAAAAGCAAATATCATGCGGGTATTTGTCTAAAGAAGTTTGTTTAATATTCCTTTGAAAATCATCTTTATGGATCACATTATCATTCAATTCTTGGGCCACCAGATAAGAATTGAATTTTTCTTTTTCAATCGACTGTGGGATAATGTGTTCTATAGTGATATTTCCTTTTTTACGATATTCGTCGGTTTTTAAATCTTTCAAGCAATAACAACATCTCTTACCCTGTTCTTCAAGCATTAATGGAACGAGTTCTCTTCTGTATTCATTGCAGTTCAGCCCATCATAGTCGGCTCCTTTGTATTGATTGTCTGTATCGTCCCAAGCTTCTACTAAAAGTTTATCTACAATCGCATTTCCTTGGATTCGATTTTTTCTTTTATTAATCAATTTCATGGTTTACTCGTATGCTTTAAGGCGGTCGTCGATTTCTTGCTGAAGCAAGTTGGAAATGGATCCTCCAAGGTATTCTTTTAGTTTATTATAGGCTCCAATAGCTTCGACTTCTCTCTTCTTTCCTTTCAATACTAAATAGGCATTTATCAGTTTGTCAACGGTTGAAGGACGATAGTGTGTATCCATTACTCTAATCAGATTAGTATTGTAATCAATGCCGTAAACGTTTTCTATTAACTCTGCAGAATATTTTATTCCATTATTCTCTAATTTCAGAATCCTATCTTTAATTCCATCTGCGGTCAGGTTGCTAATCACTAAAGGAGAATGGGAACTAACCACAAATTGGATATTTTGGAAGGTTGTTTTAAAGCGTTCAAGTACTTCTTGCTGTAAAGATGGATGTAGGTGCAATTCAATTTCGTCGATCAATACGATACCATGTGGCTCCTTTTCACCATTGATGATATAACTCCGATAAGCAATATCAAAAACAATTGAAAGCAGTCGGTAATATCCCATTGGCAAGTTTTCAAATAAAATCTCACGTCCATCAGCAAAATGAAACTGAATGTGGGTTTCATCTTTGGTGGGGCGACGAAGAGTTATCTTCGTAACTTCAAATTCGCTATTGATGTCGGGTAGATCGGCTCTTAGACATTGAGTAAACTGTTTGATGCGATTGTCAATAAAATTAATTTCTTTCCTCTGCTCAAATGTTTCTTTCTCTGTGTTTTTAAAATCGTTAATAATGGAATAGGTGCCTATATATCGATTTTGCCAAATCTCAGAACAGTTAGACTCTGCATCCCACATGTAATAACCAAAAGAACGTGATAAAGGTCCTGTTTTCATTAATTCATTCTTGGCATATGTTCTGACACCTATTTTTTTATGCGGATAAGAATCAGAAAAGTAGGCCAAAATTGGAATTTCAGCACTTCGTCGATCGCTATTATAATGTTTAAGAAAAGCAATAAAAGCTTCGCGATATTTTGTATCTAATAATTTGCCATTGGCCGTATTTTTTAACAATTCCCAACTCAAAACATTACTTCCTTTAGTTTGTTGAAATTTATCAGTGATCGCATTACAATGAATCGAAATTGGATAATTAGGCTCTAAAGTTTCTTGATTAAAATATGCATCTGTTGGTTTTAAGTTATCCAAATGGAGATCTGGTGTTGTACTTAAGATTTCCAATTTTAACTTTTTATCCCTATATTTTGAAAAAATAAAGCTCATTGCTGATTTCAATGAAACAATAAGAGAAGTTTTACCTGACCCATTTTTTCCAATGAGGACAGTTGAATTTTCTCCAAAATCGATTTCATAATTATCAAAACATCTGAAATTTTTGATGTGGATATTTTTAATTTTCATTGTTTGTCCAATTTTTATTATTCGCTTCAGTTTCTAAAACAAATCTACCATTTTTCAGGATTAATGCGATTTTTATAACTCACATAAATTTTTATGCTTATAATTTTTATGCTTATAATTTTTATGCGGCAATTAATTTTTCGGTCAATTTTAATATTTCATTAATCTCATTCGGATTGAAAATGCCCCGGATACCTTCCGGATGAAGCAAGGTGAAGGGCGATTCAATCAGGTTTTTCCGAGTTAACTCACCCTTTTCGATGATGAAGGTGCGAAGTAAGTCTAAAAACTGCAATTGGCGGCTCGAAAGGTAGGAATGAGCTGCAATAAATTCATCGAAGCCTTTTGAAACCGTTTCGGGAAAAGATTGCAAGATCTCAATTCCCAGGATGTGTTTGATGAATTGCACAAACAACGCCTTCCGGTGATTGTAAACCCTGCGCAGCAGGTCGATGGTAATGTGCGGATGTTCGTCATGCAATTCCTCCGACAATTGTTCGGCTTCGGCTTCGCTGATTTCCTGTCCTTCTTTGAGCTTTTGCAAAATCGGATTGGCCAACACCAGCTCGTTGATTTTTTGCTCAAGCAATTCTCTGTATTTGGCAATGCTCAATGCTTCGTGCTGCGGACCAAATTCGACGTATTCCTTTTCGCTGATAAAATCTTTCAGGTTGAATTTAGCTGGACCAAGTGGAATAACCGATTCGCGGTATTTCATCAGCGGAGCCAGTTTCTCAATTAACTCATCGAATTTTTCTTCTGAAATGGTCGCCCAATAATGATTGGTTTGCGCCTGCCTGATCAGGTGTTCCTGTTTGGCAACCACATTCACGCTTAGCGGAAGTTCCCCAATCTCCTCAATGATGCTTAATTTCAGGGTTTCGTATTTCGAAAAAATCACATCGTTCGGTGAAAATGGCTTCGAATAAGGTGCGTTATCTCCTTTGAGTCGTTCCAGCGAAACTTCAACTATATCTTTTTCAAACCGCATGGCTTTAAAATCAGTCTCGGCAACTGTTCTGAACAATGGTTTCACCACCGTTTTCAGGAATTCCAATTTTTCGCTGGTAAGATTGTTCCAAAAATCCACCTCCTCCAATCGTTGTAATTCGTGCCTGGCTTCCATAATCACCACCGAGTTTTTTGGCAAAGTGGCCATCTGCGCTTTCAGTTTTTGAGTTTCCTTTTCGGGAGTATCTGCAAGGTTTAATTCAATTGCCTTTTCTATTTTTTCCAGTCGAACGCCAAATAACCTAACTGGCAGTGGAATCTGTGGTTTTAATTCTTTTCCTCTCAGCTTCAGTTTGAAATATTCAAAGTTGTCCCAACAATCCAGAATCAGGAATTCATCTTTTTTGGTACACCAGGGTTTAATTTTAGAAGTTTCGAGCAGGCGTGTGCCACGGCCAATCATTTGCCAGAATTTGGTGTAAGAATATACCGGCTTTGCAAAAACAAGATTTGTGATTTCCTGAATATCAATACCCGTGTCGAGCATATCCACACTCAAAGCCACGCGGGGCATATCGTTGTGTTTGAATTGATCTAAAAGCCCGCCTTTGCCATGAACGCGTGGATCTTCGCTAACAATCACTTTGGCCAATTCGCCTTTGTATTCAGGATAAAGCGAATCGAAAATTTCTTCGATGCGCCGTGCATGAGCTTTGGTAATGCAAAAAAAGATGGTTTTTCCGGGCAAAACACCGTTGCTGTCTTTGATCGATTCTTCCATGAATTCACGAACAATCAAGGCATTTGTTCCCCGGTTAATTACTTTTTTTTCTATTTCGGTTCCTTCATAATTGATTTCCTCAATCTCTTTTCCTTCCAGAATCAAATTTTTCTGGTCTTCCAGCGCAATGGTCCGTTTGCTTATTCCTTCATCCTGAAATTTGGTCTTAATTTTCATGACCTGGAAATTGCACAAGTATGGCGGGATGTGGTTCACCGCTTCGTCATACGAATACGCAAAAGTTGGAACTCCATCTTCGGTTTCAAACAATTGAAATGTATTGTGGTCGATTACATCGGTTGGAGTGGCTGTTAAGCCAAGGGTGATGGTATTGAAATAGGTCAGAACTTCCTGATAGGTATTGTAAATGCTTCGGTGACTTTCGTCCACCACAATTAAATCGAAGAAATGAGGCGAAAGCGAATTTTCTTCATCACGAATAACGTTCAACATGGTTGGGTACGTTGAAACGTAAATTCGCCGATCTGCTGTAATCTCCTTTTCTCCTTCTTTTGGCCAGCGTGGTTCGTTGGGTAAATGTTCTTTGAATGCCTCCAATGCCTGGTCACGCAGGGCAATTCGGTCAACCAGGAACAAAACCCGTTCAGCCCAACCTGCTCGCATCAAAGCATCGACCAATGCAATGCAGGTTCTTGTTTTACCAGTTCCGGTAGCCATTACCAGTAAAAACATGCGTTTTCGTTTTTCAATGGCTTCCATTACGGCACGAATAGCGCGGATTTGATAATCACGTCCGGCAATTTTGGTATTGATGAGTTCACCAGCCAGTGTTTTCCGTGCTTTTCGAATGTAGGCATATCGCTCCAAATCATCACGTGAAGGGAAACCATACACCTTTTTCGGCGGGTAGTTGTCTAAATCCCAAAAGTAGATGTCGTGTCCGTTGGTGTAAAAGCAAAATGGCAATCCGTTATTGGTAGATTTATGAATGTGGTGGCAGTATTGTTTGGCCTGTTCCCGTCCGATAGCTGCATCAACAGAAGTTTTCTTCGCTTCCACCACTGCCAGCGGTTTGCCATCTTTGCCCAATAAAACATAGTCGCTAAATTGGTGCCCAGCATAAGGTGTCAAAGCTTCCTTCGCCTGATTTTTATCGACAATAATGTCAAATTCCTCTATCACATGGGTGCGGTCAGTAACATTCCAACCAGCTTGTTTAAGCCGATGGTCAATGATTTCCTTGCGCGTCAGTTTTTCGTTTTTCAACAGGATTTGGTTTAGAATTCCAAATGTAATAATAATGTTAAAGAGATTAGGAAAATAGCGACTAAAAAAGTGGCGAAGCCTCTTTTCGGACTTATCCGTAGTAAGAATTTGCAGTTCTGGAATAAACTTCTTCATCAGCAACCGATGAAAGGAATTGCCGTATGAAACTTCACCACATTTATGGCAGAAAACCTTCCGGTCGGATGGCCAGTAATATTGAGCTAATACAGTTGGCAAATTTTAAAAATCATTGTATTGATTTGAATATTATATATTGGATAATCAAATCAGATTACAAAACGTGATGATTTTGAGAATCCATTTTTTTATTTTTAATTTCTCTGTAACTGAAAATCCAAAATTCGAATATGTTTATTTTCTTTGTCTTACTCAATTATCATATTGGCTTGCTATCCTGATAAACATGAATAATTCTTCACACAAAATAATAATTGCCGATTCACAGTATTTGGTTGTTGAAGCACTGAAAACTTTACTGGGAAATGACGAGCGGTTTATTATTTCAAGTGTTGTAAATTCAAAATTTGAATTGCTAAAAGTTCTGGAACACGAACTTTGCGGATTATTAATCACTGACTTTAATCTGGTTGATTATGAAAGCATTGATGATCTTCAGAAAATAAAACGAACGTTTCCGAATTTAGCGATTCTTATACTTACCAATTCGATCAGCAAAGTCGAATTTACAGAATTGTCTAAAATTGGTATTAAGAATATTATATACAAAACTGCTGACCGGGAAGAGATTCTGGCGGCAATTGATGCAACATTGAGGGGTAAGAAATATTTTGCTGAAGAGATACTCGATATGATCATCGAACAAGGCGATAATAGACAAGAGCCAGAAGAACCAACCCACCTCACTAGCTCGGAAATTGAAATCGTAAGACTGATCGCCGGAGGACTTACGACCAAAGAGATTGCCAATCAGAAAAACATTAGTTTTCATACTGTGAACACGCACCGAAAAAATATCTTCCGGAAAATGGAAGTATCCAATGCTTCTGAATTGATTATGCAGGCCATAAGGGCTGGATGGATCGATAATATTGAGTACTTCATTTAAGCTTCCACTTATAAAATGCTATGGAAATTTATAAAACGATTAGTCTTTCTAAAATAATCGGGCAGTATAAATCTGATACTGAATCGGTTTATAACACCTGGTTTATAAACAATGAGGACAGATTAAAGGCTTTTCGCTCCATTCGGCGAGGTGTTTTACAAGTTATAGAAGATATCAAAAGTGGAAAATTTGGTAATGATTTCAAGGGCAGTTCTTTGGAATTTGTGTTAACGTGTATAACTGAACAAAAACAGGTATTTGAAGGGGCAGCACATC
>DPRM01000138.1:853-56212 GCA_003537645.1 Prolixibacteraceae bacterium | reverse complement strand
TATTTTAGTCGGTCAATAATGAAAAGTAATATATAATGGGAGCAACTGAAAAAATATATTTTTATCCGGTTTGGTTACGGATTTGGCATGGAATTAATGCCATTGGAATTCTACTTTTGATTTTCACCGGAATTTCAATGCAATCAAGTCTCGATAATTCGGTTATCGGATTTAACCTTATTATTAACATTCATAATTATGCAGGAGTAATAGTTACGCTAAATTATCTGCTCTTCTTTATTGGGAATTTGGTAACTAAAAACGGAAGATACTACCTGATAAAAATGAAAGGGTTTCTGAAACGACCAATTAAACAGGCTTATTACTACGCCTGGGGCATGTTTCATGGTGAGACTTATCCATTTCCACTTTCTGAAAAAAGAAAATTCAACCCGCTTCAGAAGTATTTTTATGTAATTGTAATGTATCTGGCTGTCCCCGGTGTGATTATTACGGGGTTTGCACTTTTGTTTCCTGAATTAATAATTGAAACTGTTTATGGCGTAAGTGGAGTTTTCATGACTGCAATATTCCATTCAGCCTTGGGATTTTTCATTTCAGTATTTTTGCTCATTCATCTTTATGTAGCTACGATAGGAAAATCACCTACAGAAAATTTCAAAAGTATTATTTCGGGCTGGCATCATGTTTAATTTTTAATGATTTTAAAAGGCTTATATTGAAGGGAGAGATTATTATGTTGGAAAATAAGCTGTTTTTGGTGAGTTGGTCATTTAATTATTTACAAAAATCATTTATAAAAATTATGGCGAATGATTTTAAGCATATTCAGCGGTATTGTAATTTTTACCTGCCATTAAAAGTAATTATACTTGGTATAGGGCTTTTGGCTGGAACTGGTAATTTGTTTGCACAAACGAACGATGATTGTTTTAGTTGTCACAACGACCCTGGATTAACATCGGAAAAGCCTGGTAAAAAATTTTCCAGATATGTACCTGAAAATGCAATGGATCATTCGGTTCATAAGAGTATCACCTGTATTGCTTGTCATGCTGATGCAGCAGTAACAGATTTTCCACATTCAGAAACGCTCAAACCGGTCGATTGCGGTACTTGCCATCAGGATGCCCGGGATAAATTTTATCGCGGAATCCATGGAAGGGCATTTCTGGCCAACCAAAAATATGCTCCAAGTTGTAAGGAATGTCATGGTACTCACGATATTATAAAATCTGATAATCCTGCTTCGAAAACCTATAAAATGAATATTCCCGTGTTATGCGGATCTTGCCACAAAGAAGGAGCTCCGGTAGCAAGGGCGTATAATATTTCGGAACACAACATTCTAGAAAATTACAGCGAGGGTATTCATGGTATTGGATTATACAAAAAGGGTCTGATTGTTTCGGCCACCTGTAACGATTGTCACGACAACCACCTTATATTACCCCATACCAATGTAAGCTCAAGTATTTCCCCGAAGAATATTGCAGCAACCTGCATGAAGTGTCATGCAAGAATTGAGGATGTACACACGAAAGTGATTAATAAAGTATTATGGGAGGAAAAGCCCGGTGCAATTCCCGCATGTACATCATGTCACCCTCCACATAAAGTTGAATTAAAGAACCTGATTTCTACGATTTCGGATAATACCTGTCTGAAATGCCATGAGAATGAAGCAACCCATAAGGTTGTTAACGACAAGAAGATCTCATTAAAAGTTAATGTAATGGATCTGGCTTCATCGAGCCATAAATCAATTACTTGTGTAAAATGCCATTCAGATGTTACCGCCAATATTACCAGGCCTTGCGAGACAGTGGGAAAGGTAGATTGTTCGAATTGCCATGCCAACGAGTCTGATATTTATTTCTCGAGCGGTCACGGTGAGGCTTATTTTAGTAAAAAGGAAAATGCACCTTATTGTACCGATTGTCACGGAACCCATCTGGTAAAACCCAAAACAGATGAAACGTCCCCCGTTTATAGGGCTTCTATCCCAAAACTTTGTGGCGATTGTCACACAAAAGGTGGAAAAGCTGAAGATGGAACCAACCTGACGCAGGTTGACGCTTTCCACGATTATTCTAAAAGCGTGCATGGACGAAGTCTTACTGAAAAGGGATTGCTTTCCGCTGCTGTTTGTACCGACTGCCATACAACGCATTTCAATCTGAAACAGTCAGATCCGCGTTCTTCGGTCTATCCCGCCAATATTGCAGGTACATGCGGAAGCTGCCATAAAGGTATATACAATGAATATATTGCAAGCGATCATGCTTACATCGAGAATAATGATGAACTGAAATATCCGACTTGTGAAACCTGTCATTCTGCGCATTCGATCTCGGAAGTTGATCAGGATAAATTCATGTCGGAAATTACCATGCAATGTGGCAAGTGCCATACAAAACTTGCTGAAACATACATGGATACCTATCATGGTAAAGTTTATCAGCTTGGTTACATGCAAGCTGCCAGATGTTCAGATTGTCACGGATCGCATAGTATCCATAAAATTGAGAATCCAAAATCGATGGTTGGGCCAACCAATATTGTTGCCACTTGCCAGAAATGTCATGCTGATGCAGGTATGAAATTTACTGGTTATTTAACTCATGCAACTCATAATAACAAAGCTGAATATCCCTGGCTGTTTTATACTTTCTGGATTATGACCGGATTGTTGGTCAGTGTTTTTGCGTTCTTCGGATTGCACACACTTTTATGGTTGCCACGGTCGATAAGCGCCATGAGAAAAAAGAAAGTTCATGCCAAAGAGATTGGAGAAAAAGTTTATGTACGGCGATTTACAAAAAGTCAAAGTATTACCCATCTATTTGTAATTGTAAGTTTCTTATCTCTTGCATTCACCGGCATGATTCTGAAATTTGCTTACATGGATTGGGCTAAATTCTTTGTCAAACTGATTGGAGGGGCTTATTCGGCTGGAATTATACACCGAATTGCTGCTGTTGTAACATTTGGTTATTTCACATACCATGTTTATTCCTTGTTCAAGATGAAAAAGGAAAAGCAGCTTAGTATGAAAGATTTTATTTTTGGAAAAGACACCTTGATGTTTAACGGTCAGGACCTAAAAGATTTCTGGGCAACAATGAAATGGTTTGTCGGAAAAGGGCCACGACCATCTTATGGAAAATGGACATATTGGGAAAAATTTGACTACATGGCTGTTTTCTGGGGAGTAGTGGTTATCGGATCAACCGGATTGATGCTCTGGTTCCCGGTGTTCTTTACCCGTTTCCTTCCCGGCTGGTTAATCAATGTTGCCCAAATCATTCATAGCGACGAGGCTTTGCTTGCTGTTGGATTCATCTTTACCATACACTTCTTTAATACTCATTTGCGACCCGAAGCATTCCCGATGGATACCGTAATTTTTACAGGGAAAGTGTTGGTTGACGAATATAAAGAAGACAGACCACGCGAATTTGAAGAGCTTGAAAAAACCGGAAAACTTGAGAGCGTAACTGAAAAGAGCGAATTTTCAAAGAAACAGATGAAATGGATTAAGTTTTTTGGATACATTTTCTTATTCACCGGAATCGTTCAGGTCATTTTTATTATTTATTCTTTGCTTTTTCATTAATGGCGTGATATAACATCTTGGATTTTAGGTAGTATGAAGATGAGTTGATACTTGTCAATTGCATTAGATTATTGCTTTCTTTTCGCAAACTTACGCTAACTATTGAAAACTTCATTTGTCTTTAAAAATTTGATATGAAACTACCTTCATCAATTAAAAACTGGATATCAATTACGGGTGCGGTTCTGGCAATTTTTAATTTGGCCACCATCCTTTCATTAATTGTTCTGAATTTATTTTTTGATTTTGGCGGAACGTATATCGGTCTGTTTATTTATATTATTCTGCCTGCTTTTATGATTGCCGGTTTAATACTTATTCCGGTAGGAATGAGAATTAACAGGGAAAGTGCCCGAATAGCCGATGCTGCTGGTGAGGTGAAAAACTGGCCAATAATTAATTTCAACAACGAGGCAACCAGAAATGCTTCAATCATTTTTATTTTTGGCACCGTATTCTTGTTAATAATTTCATCAATCGGTAGTTACGAGGCGTTTCATTATACCGAATCGGTGGAATTCTGCGGAAAATTATGCCATCAGGTAATGGAACCCGAATTTGTCACTTATCACGGATCATCACACGAACGTGTCGCCTGCGTTGAATGTCATGTTGGTTCAGGAGCAAGCTGGTATGTGAAGAGTAAAATGTCAGGATTATATCAGGTATATTCGGTTTTAGCCGATAAATTTCCAAGACCTATCCCGACGCCCATTGCCAATCTTCGTCCGGCACAGGAAACCTGTGAACAGTGCCACTGGCCTGAAAAATTCTACGACCGGAAGATTAAAAATCTGCAATCCTACCTTGCCGATGACTTGAACACTGAGCATGTTATCCATCTGCAAATGAAAACAAGTTCACAAATGACGTCTGAAGGATTCGAAAAGGGAATTCACCAGCACATAAGTCCTGATGTTATTATTGAATACAAAACAACTTCTGATAACAGACAGGTTATTCCGTGGGTTAAATACACCAATAAAAAAACCGGTGAAAGCGAGATTTTTACTGATAGCGATAATTCATTGAGCCAGGAAAAACTTGATTCATTGGAAACAAGGGTGATGGATTGTCTCGATTGTCATAACAGGCCATCGCATAATTACAATGTTCCACAAAATTTTATCGACAAATCGATTGCTGCCGGGAAAATATCAAAAACTCTACCCGGAATAAAGCAGATTTCTATGACCGCTTTGTATAAAACTTATTCGACCAAAGACAGTGCATTTCTAGCGATCAAAAATCAGGTTTATGAATTTTACCAGTCAAGCTATCCTGAATTAATGACCAGCAGAAAATCGGACATTGATAATTCTATTGCCGAAATACAAAATGGATATGCCAATAACATTTTCCCATTTATGAAGGCTGACTGGACAAAATATCCCAATAATATTGGGCACATGGAATATGATGGCTGTTTCAGGTGTCATAATGATCGACATGCAAGCGAAAAGGGAAAAGTTATTTCAAAAGATTGTAATTTATGTCATGTTATTCAGGCGCAGGGAAGTCCGGAAAATATGGAATATTCAAACTCATTTAAACCGCTTGAATTTAAACATCCGGTCGAAATTGACGATGCCTGGCGTACGGAATCATGCGCTACGTGCCATGTTCAACTTTATTAACAAACTTTGGGTACTGAAGTTACGAATTGTGTGGTATAATCTTTGTCTATTAAAAAATATTAATGCATTTTTGCTTCGTAACAAACAAGATCGAAGAATTTATAAATAGCTGATAATCGCTGTTATGAAAGCAAAATATTCTATAAATCTTTAAAACAACAATGTCTATGAATTTCAAAAGATTATTTCTTCTAATGGGGATGTTTCTATTTTTAGTTTCATTCGCCAATGCTCAGGCAAAGTATATCGGAGCTGCAAAATGTAAAATGTGCCACAACAAGGCCGAAAAAGGAGCACAATTCAATAAGTGGGCTGCCGATCCGCATTCAAAAGCCATGGCTTCATTGAAAGGCGACGAAGCTAAAAATCCAAAATGTTTAAAATGCCATTCAACCGCAGCAAGTGTTGACCAGAGTTTGATTGCTACTATTACTGTTGATGAAGGTGTTTCCTGCGAATCGTGTCATGGACCAGGTAGCCTTTACAAAGTTGCAACTGTTATGAAAGATCAGAAGTTGTCTCTTTCTAAAGGAATGATTCTTCCAGAGGAGAAAGTTTGTAAAAAATGTCACAACGAAGAAAGCCCTCATTATAAAGGATTTAATTATAAAGAGTACGTTGCAAAAATTTCACACGACGATCCAACAACCAAGTAATTTTAGGTTGTTATAAGAATCAAAAAATTCCTTTGTTTTTAGTTTAAACAAAGGAGTTTTTTTTTACATTTTTCCACCTTCATTTACATTGCAAATTAACTTGTTATTGCTGTTCGTTTTAAAGATTAGTATCCCGATTTCTATCAATATAAATTAATCCTTAATTGCATTATCAGCTAATTATGAGGATTATAGCACGCTAATACGTTTACGTTTAAACAAAATACAGACCGATGAAGAATATATTTTCCTTTCTATTTTCAATGCTTTTTTCTGTGTTGCTTTTGATGATGTTTGCCATAGCCATTGCTTATGCAACATTTATCGAAAACGATTACGGAACTGCTACTGCACAAGTACTTATATATCAGGCTTGGTGGTTCGAGTTGCTGCTTTTTGCAGGAATCGTTAATCTGGCAGGTAGTGTTTTTAAATACAAGCTCGTTACCCGGAAAAAATGGGCAATACTGTTATTCCATCTTGCATTTATCCTGATTATTATTGGGGCAGGAGTTACCCGTTACTGGGGTTTCGAAGGAAGTATGCACATTCGCGAAGGTGAATCGAATAATCAGATTGTATCCGAAGCTACCTATATAAGCTTGATTGCCAATATGAATGGCGAGGAAGTGAAAAGCTTTAATAAGGTTAAGTTCACGCCAAATACAAACAATAATTACAAAGAAACCATTGAGATTGGTGGCAAAACAATTACTGTTGAAAATGAGTTTTTCGTTCCAAATGCTTCAGAAACTGTGGTGCCCGACGCTGCTGGCCAACCGATTGTTTCACTGATTTACAGTAATGCAAAAAATCAGCGAACCGATCTTCTTCTAACGCCGAAGGATAAGAAGGTTCTGGAACAAACAAGTTTTGGTTTCGATACCGGTGATGGCTCTGCAACTGTTGTTTTTTCCGGAAATGGCAATTCGTTGAATATGGTTTCTGCCGATACGATTTATGTTTCAGGAATGATGGGGCAGACAAAAGAAAAATTACCCCCATTTGTGTCGCATCCGGTATTAAAACAACAGTTTTATATGGTGGGGAATTCCGGTTTTGTTTTGAAAAACTATTTGCCCAAAGCTGTGGCAACACTTGTCCAGATTCCTGATGAAACAGGGCAGGGTGGAGGAATCGATGGATTTACGGCAAAAATCACTTCAGGAACAGAGACCAAACGCTTGAATGTTTTTGGGCGCGATGGTAACATTTTCGGGCCATCAACCTGCACTATTGATGGGGTTAATATCAGCATTACTTATGGTTCTGTAATCCGCGAACTTCCTTTCAGTATTTTCCTTCACGATTTTCAGCTCGAACGATATCCCGGCTCAAACAGTCCATCGTCGTACGCGAGCGAAATTACTTTAAAAGATCCTCAAAATTCAGTTGAACGTCCGTTCCGTATCTTTATGAATAACATTCTAAAATACCAGGGCTATCGCTTCTTTCAATCTTCGTTCGACAGGGATGAACTGGGAACCGTTCTTTCGGTCAATCAGGATTACTGGGGAACTATGATTTCGTATTTTGGATATTTCCTGATGTCACTAGGAATGGTTTTTACTGTTTTCAGTCCAGCGAGCCGCTTTCAGAAACTGGTTCGTTTAAGTTCAAAACTTCAGAATATGCGCCAGTCAGGAAAAACACTTTTAGTTTTGGCTTTCATTTCAATAATGAGTTTACAGGCCAGTGAATCTTTTGGTGCATCAACAACAAAAGTGCAGCATATTAAGTCGTTTGGCCGCTTGTTGGTGGTTGATCATGAGGGAAGAATTGAACCTATCAATACGCTGGCATCTGATCTTATTCGTAAAATATCGAAGAAGGATAGTTGGGAAGGTCTTTCGCCTGTTGAATTATTCGTTGAAATGAGCGCCAATCCTGACAAGTGGAAAACTGTTGCGATGGTAAAAGTGGCAAATCCGGAATTAAAGAAGATGCTGGGAGTTTCCGGCGGATTTGTTTCATTTAACCAGCTTTTTGATCGGTCGGGGCATTATCGCCTGAATGATCTGGTGCAGGAATCGTACAATAAAAAACAAACTTCACGCAATAAATTCGACAAGGAAGTGATCAGTTTAGATGAGCGCATAAACATTTGTTATCAGATATTTAATGGCGATTTCCTGAAAATATTCCCAGTTCCGAATGATGAACGCAGAACCTGGTCAACACAATCAACACTTCCTCCGACAATGAAAAAGGAAGAGGCCGATTTTGCCGGAAGTATCCTGAAATTGTATTTCGATGAGTATAATAATGCGGCTTCTTCAGGCAATTGGTCGAGACCTGAAGAATATCTGGGGTATATCAAGAAATTTCAGACAAATTACGGTGGAGATGTTATTCCTTCGTCATCGAAAATCAGTCTAGAAATTTTGTATAACAAGCTCAATATCTTCGGAAAACTTGCTAAAATTTTCGTAATACTTGGGTTTGTGCTGCTTATATTTCATTTTATGCTTCTCTTCAAACCGGGTGCCCGATATTCGAAATTCATCAATATTGGTACGCTGTTGGTTTTTATAGCTTTTCTGCTATATACGGCCGGATTAGGAATTCGCTGGTATATTTCGGGGCATGCTCCCTGGAGTAATGGCTACGAAACCATGATTTACATCGGTTGGGCAACCATTCTTTCCGGTTTTATTTTCGCGCGTCGTTCGCCTATCAGTTTGGCAGTTACAACCATCCTAACGGCTATCATACTTTTTGTTGCCGGAATGAGCTGGATGAATCCTGAAATTACCAATTTGGTTCCGGTACTTAAATCTTACTGGCTCATTGTTCACGTGGCAGTAATTACAGCTAGTTACGGTTTCTTTGCCATGGGTGCCTTGCTCGGATTATTGAATCTGGTACTGATGATTTTAAGAAACAAACAGAATGACAAGAAAATCAGTTTCACCATTCTGGAAGTTTCATACATTATTGAAATGGCATTGATTATTGGAATATTTATGATGACCATCGGTTCGTTTATTGGTGGTGTCTGGGCCAACGAATCATGGGGCAGGTATTGGGGCTGGGATCCGAAAGAAACCTGGGCTTTGGTAACTGTGCTGGTTTATGCCATTATTTTGCACCTTCGGAAAATTCCGGGATTAAAAAGTACGCTTGCTCTTAGCAGTCTTTCACTGCTTGGATTAGGAGTTGTTTTGATGACTTTCTTTGGCGTGAATTACTATTTATCGGGAATGCATTCTTATGGAGCAGGCGATCCGCCTCCAATCCCGATGGCATTGTACATTTCGATAGTAGTAACTATTGCTGTTATTTATGCAGCCTGGAGATCGGAAGAAAAAATGGGTAGGATAGAAGAGGCTGAAGAAGCGGAATCCTAAAATATTTGCAGAATGATAGAAAAAAACCGGTGATAAGCCGGTTTTTTTTTGTTTATAAAATGCTCAGTTTCCCCGGAAATCTTCATCCCATCTTTCCATCGGATCGCCCGGAAACGAAACTGTTTTCCACGAAAACTTAAAAACCATGGGTTTTACAAGTCGTTGATAGTCTGCGTAGTTTAATCTTATTATTTCGGTATGGGTACCCGCGTTGAAAGCGATTTCTTTGTTTTTTGTAAGCGATTCAGCTACATAAACAGCCATATCGTAAAGATTACCAAAAGGTGGCATTGCACCCAGTTCACAATCCGTAAAGCGATTTTTAAATTCGGCTTCACTGGCCAGAGAAACATTTTTTGTTCCGAATACTTCCTTGAGACTTTCAAAATCAATTTGGTATGAAGCTGGCAGTACAGCCATTGCCATTTCACCATCGATTTTAATCATAACCGTTTTTGCAAATTCTTTTCCTGAAACGTGTGCCGATGCCGCAATCTCCTGGGATGTATAGGCGCTTGAATGTCTAATTGTCAGATATTTGACATTAGTTTCATCAAGAAAGGCTTTTAGTTTTTTTACTGGCATAATCGTTTTTTTTAAAGGTTAAAACAGCAAAATAAAATTTACTATTGAAGAAATTCAAAAAAAGCAACCCGAAGTCTTGAATAGAAGTTTACATCTATTTGCCAGTAATGTTTCAAAAAGAATTCGAAAATAAAAGTATTGGATACCAGTAATATTAAACAATGCCATAAAAGTCATTTATTGCCATTCGTTGCCGGAAAATGACAACAGAATGACAATAAATGACGCAAAGAAAATGACAATTTTCTACACTAACGGTTTTCTTCAGCAAAAGCACGTCCGCGGCGCAAAGCTTCGAGATTCATGTTTACAACCGCTTCGCCTTTGCGTTCGAAAATGGTGCGGATACCATTCTCAATTTTCGAAAATTCGATGTCGATAAAAGGAGATGCCGCTCCCAGCATTACCATGTTCGACGCGCGTGAACTGCCCACTTCTTTGGCAATTGAATCGGCATCGATGGCAATAAAACGTGGCAACTTGCGGATTTCGGCCAATACCAACTCAATGTCGGGATAGTTCGGGATGTTGACAAAAGGAGTGATGTTGGTTACCAGATAGCCTGTTTCGGAAAGATATGGCAGATAACGAAGCGATTCCATCGGTTCAACCGATAGAATCAGATCAGCAGATCCGCCGGGAATTAAATCTGAAGAAATGGGCTGATCGGAAATACGCATGTGCGAATAAACGGCTCCGCCACGCTGGCTCATTCCATGCGTCTCGGCCTGTTTAATAAGCAGCCCGTCGGCCAAAGCAGCCTCGCCCAATGCTGTTGCGATTGATAAAATTCCTTGTCCGCCAACTCCTGCTAATATGATGTCTGATTTCATGTTGAGTTTAATTAAAAGTTCCAAATTTAGTTTAGTCATTTATTGTCATTAGGTCATTTATTGCTGATCCTCAACTTCAGGATGGGAATGACAAATAATGACGTGAAACAAATGACCACAAATGACTATTGGTCACTGCAACTGACCACAGATCACTTTTGATTCCTTTTCCGGCTACTTGCGCGCTGGATGCACTCGCGACGCGGAATGATGACAGAAACACCTTCATAAGCAAATTCCTCACGAAACAGGCGAACCATTTCTTCATGGTTTTTCCGAAGCGGAACAATAGTGTGAATGTGTGCCGGATCGACCCCAACGCCAATACAAATCGATTCAATTTTTCCCAATGCTGATGAATCCTGTCCACCGGTCATCGAAACCGATTCGTTGTCGGAAATAACAATGGTGATGCTTGATTTTTCATTCACTGCATCAAGTAAACCTGTAATTCCTGAATGTGCAAAAGTAGAATCGCCAATCATTGCAACTGCGGGAATCAGTCCTGCATCGGCAGCTCCTTTTGCCATGGTAATTGAAGCACCCATATCCACACACGAATAAATGGTTTCGTAGGGAGGCAAAGCGCCCAGTGTGTAGCAGCCAATATCCGAAAATACTCGGCCTTTGGTGTAATCGGCCAGAGCTTCGTTCATCGCCACGTAAGCATCCTGATGACCGCATCCCTGGCACAATGCAGGCGGACGATTGGCCACTACTTCAGGAATTTCGTATCCCTTAAAAAATTCTTTGCCGAGTGCTTTGGCAATCAAGTCTGGATTCAATTCGCCGTCGCGGGGCAAAGTTCCGTCCAAACGTCCTTTTACAGGAGTTCCGTTGGCAAAAAAACCTTTCAGCGATTCTTCCACCATCGGGGCGCCTTCTTCCAAAATCAATAATTCGTCGCACTCATGATTGAGCCGTTTAATGAGCTTTTCAGGAAGCGGATATTGAGATATTTTTACGACCGGGAAAGGACAGGTTCCGTTCGGATAATGTTCCATCAGGTAATTGTAGGCAATTCCGCAGGCCACGATTCCGAGGCTTGTATCTTCACCTTCTTCGTACCGGTTATATTTTGATTCTTCTGAAAGTTTCAGGAACAAATCCTGACTTTGCAGTAGCTCTTTGTATTTGCGGCGGGCAATGGCAGGCAACAGAATAAACTGCCGCGGATCAGCGGGCATTGAAAGTTTGTTTTCGTCGAGCACTTCGCTGCAAACAACTCCGGCACGCGAATGCGCCATGCGGGTTGTGATGCGGAGCATTACCGGTACTTTGGTGAGTTCCGAAAGGGCAAATCCCTCGCGGGCCATGTCGTAGGCTTCCTGCTGCGACGAAGGTTCAAGAATTGGAACCATGGCAAACTTTCCGTAGAAACGCGAATCCTGCTCGTTTTGCGATGAGTGCATCGATGGGTCGTCGGCCACTGTCAAAATCAGTCCGCCATTAACACCAGTCATGGCTGCATTGACAAAAGCATCGGCAGCAACATTGAGTCCCACATGTTTCATGCACGACATGGCGCGCTTTCCGGCATACGACATTCCGAGGGCTGTCTCAAATGCGGTCTTCTCGTTGGCCGACCATTTCCGGTGAATATTTCGTTCTTCCGCTAAAGGATGATCCTGTATAAATTCTGTAATTTCGGTGGAAGGCGTTCCAGGGTAGGCATAAACGCCAGACATTCCGCCATCAATGGCTCCCTGTCCAATAGCTTCAACCCCTAAAAACAAATGCTTTTGCATATTAAGTATTTTTAAAATTTCAAAATCGGGATCAAAAATAGCTGAATCTGTCAGTAAAAAACCGACAATAATCTTGTTTTGTGAAATTTGCCGGTATTTAGATTCGTTCTAAAAACTATTCAGAAAAAAACAATAAATTGGCGATGCTATTAAATATTTCAAAACCTACTAAATCTGAATTACGATGAAAAACCTATTGCTCTTTGCTTTTGCTCTTGTAATCCTGGCTTCGTGCCAACCCAAAACAGCACCGAATGGTTCTCCTGCCGATTTTAAAATTTTTAAAGGAACCAATATTGCCCATTGGCTTTCGCAGTCGGATGCGCGTGGCGCCGAACGCGATAGTTTCTTTCAGGAAAAAGATGTGATTGCCATTAAAGAACTTGGTTTCGACCACATTCGGCTACCCATTGATGAAGAACAAATGTGGGACGAAAATGGAGCCCGCCACGAAGTTGCGTTTAAACTGATGACCAATTGCATTGACTGGTGCGTGAAACACCAGTTAAAGGTGATCGTGGATTTGCATATTTTGCGTTCTCATCATTTTAATGCTGAAGTAAAACCCCTGTGGACCGACCCCAAGGAGCAGGAGAAATTCTACCAGCTTTGGGTTGATCTTTCAGCCTCTCTTCAAAAGTATTCGGTGGGCGTTGTGGCGTATGAATTAATGAACGAAGCCGTTGCCGACGATCCAGAACTGTGGAATAATCTGGTGGCTAACGCGGTTAAAACACTTCGCACCATTGAACCTGAACGCATCATTGTTATTGGTTCGAACAAATGGCAGTCGGCTCAAACTTTTGATGTTTTNNGAACCATTTTTGCTTACCCATTATCATGCAAGCTGGACAAATCTTCGCGATTATACTGGTCCGGTTCATTATCCCGGAGAATTGTTGAGCCAACCAGAATTTGATGCACTTTCAGCCGATCAGCAGGCAATTGTTAAAGACCACGTTGGTAAAGTATGGAATATGGAAAAACTCGAAGAAATGATGCAATTACCTATACAGAAGGCAAAAGAGCTGGGGCTTCCATTGTATTGCGGCGAGTATGGGGTAATTGCAGGTGCTCCCGAAGAAGATCGCATCCGCTGGTACAACGATATGATTTCGATTTTTAATAAAAACGGGATTGCTTCGGCTAACTGGAATTATAAAAGCGGATCGTTTGGGATGGAACTGGGAGACGGAACAAAAAATGAAGCGATGATTGACGCAATAACAAATAAGTAATAAGAATTTAATAGTGTCGTATTTAAAATTGAGATTCTATTTTGACTCACCCCCTTCGCATCTGCGATGCTTTCCCCCTCTCTTTCAAAAAAGAGAGGGGGGACGTCCGCTCGCGGACGTGGGGGTGAGTCAGAATAAAAAATGCGACACTATTTCAATCCAATTACTTAGTAAGATTTTGTGGTGGTAAAAAACACAGACTTCTTCAACCCGCTAAAAAATCCAAAGATCTTTATCTTTATACTATAAACCGTATAAAACCAAACCATGAAAAATATTGCAGCTTTACTTTTTCTGACATTCCTGACTTTGGGGAATGCTTCGGCACAGCGCGAAAACGTTATTTCCGAAGAATCGAAAGTTCCCGAATACAAATTGCCCGATGTGCTCACCCGTTTCAACGGGAAAAAGGTTAAATCAGAAAAAGTCTGGCTTAAAAAACAAAGACCTGAAATTCTTAAGGTATTTACAAACGAGGTATATGGAAAGGTTCCAGGCGAGCTGGGGATTTCGGATGTTAAGGTTTGGGAGAGCTCTGAAGAGGCATTGGGTGGACTGGCTCGCAGAAAACAAATTTCATTGTTTTTTGATAAAGACGATCGTCATTTGGAAGTAAATGTGCTGATGTATTTACCAAAAACAACAGAGAAGGTTCCTGTTTTTTTAGCGTATAATTTTACAGGCAATCATGCGGTTTTTAACGACCCGGCTATTCGGCTTACCGAATCGTGGGTAGCCAATAATCCTTCCGTCGGAATCATTAACAATCAGGTGACCGAACAATCGAGGGCATCAGCCGAAGATCGCTGGCCGGTTGAAGAGATCGTGAAGGCCGGCTACGGATTGGTTGCGATTTATTACGGAGATGTTGACCCTGATAAAAACGATTTTTCAGATGGTATTCATCCGTTCTTTTATCAGCAAAATCAAGTCAGTCCAAAGTTCAATGAATGGGGTTCGATTGCCGCATGGGCCTGGGGTCTGTCGCGTGTTGCCGATTATCTGGAGCAGGACCCGATGGTTGATGCAAAAAAAATAGCAGTGCTTGGTCATTCGCGTTTGGGTAAAGCTGCATTGTGGGCAGGGGCAGCCGATCAGCGATTCGCGATGGTTATTTCAAACGAATCGGGTTGTGGCGGAGCAGCACTTTCGCGCCGGAAATTTGGCGAAACGGTTCGGATTATCAATACCTCTTTCCCGCATTGGTTTTGCGATAATTTCCTGAAATACAACGATAATGAAGAACAGCTTCCTGTTGATCAGCATCAGCTACTTGCCCTGATTGCACCCCGTCCGTTGTATGTTGCCAGTGCCGAAGGCGATAAATGGGCCGATCCGAGAGGTGAATTTCTGTCGGCCAAATATGCTTCAGCCGCGTACGAATTACTTGGATTGGAAGGACTTCCGGCGAAAGAAATGCCCGGGATTAATCAACCGGTGATGGGTACAATTGGCTATCATATCCGCACAGGCAAGCACGATCTGAGCTTATACGACTGGCAGCAGTACATTAAGTTTGCCGATAAACATTTTAAATGATCCTTCCTTCAGGATTGAACAGGATACCACTTCCCATGAATTTAGCTTTCTTTGATTGTTGAATTTATTTAGTCTGAAATTATGAACCGGAAATATTTTTTAGCCTTTGATCTAGGCGCTTCAAGCGGACGAGCGATTCTTGGAATTTTAGCTGATGAAAAACTTGAACTAAAAGAAATACATCGTTTTACGAATCAAATGCAGTTGATCAACGGTCATTATTTCTGGAATATTTTCAGCTTGTTCAATGAATTGAAGACTGGTCTGAAAATCTGTGTCAAAGAGTATGGAATTCAGCCCCAGTCGATAGGGATTGATACCTGGGGAGTTGATTTTGTGCATTTGAACAGGGAAGGACAAATTCTTTCGCTTCCTTTTGCCTACCGCGATTCGCGCACCAATACGTCGATGGACGATTTGTTTCAGAAGGTGTCAGGTGAGGAAGTTTATGCTCAAACCGGTATTCAGTTTATGCAATTTAACAGTTTGTTTCAGATATTTTCGATGGTAAAAGATCAGTCTTCGCTTCTTGAAATTACCGATTCAATACTTTTTATGCCCGATGCTCTGAATTACCTGTTTTCGGGAGTGAAGAAAAGCGAATTTTCGATTGCCAGCACCAGCCAGATGATGATGCCCGGAACATGTGATTGGAATTACAAATTACTTGAAAAAGCTGGCATTCCGACCAATATTCTTCAGGAGATAGTTTTACCCGGAACTATTCTTGGCAATATTACTGACGAAGTTGCGCGCGAAACCGGTAGCCAAAAGGTTCCCGTAATTGCCGTGGCGGCTCACGATACCGGTTCTGCCATCGTTGCAGTTCCTTGTTGCGATAGCAATTTTGTTTATATCAGTTCAGGAACATGGTCGGTGATGGGTATTGAAAGCCCGCGGCCGATCATTTCGGAACAAAGCCGGCATTTGAATTTTACCAACGAGGGTGGGGTAGATGGAACTACACGTTTCCTGAAAAATATTATGGGAATGTGGCTCATTCAGGAAATTCAGCGGGTTTGGGAAGGCGAAGGAACCAAATACACGTGGCCGGCGATGGTTGATTTGGCGCAAAAATCGGAACCGTTTAAACTTTTGATCAATCCTGACGATCCCATGTTTTTGAATCCGCGGGACATGACACAGGCTGTGCGTGATTTTTGTTACCAAACGGCGCAGGGAACCCCGCAAAATCATGGAGAAACCATTCGCTGTATTTATGATAGTCTGGCTCTGAAGTACCGTTACACGCTCGAACAGGTGTCTGAATTCACGGAGCAGCCGGTGGAAGTTATTCATATTATTGGCGGAGGTGCAAATAATCATTTTCTGAATCAGTTAACTGCTGATGCAACCGGATTGACAGTCGTTGCCGGCCCGACAGAAGCCACCGCCATCGGGAATATCATGGTTCAGGCAAAAGCGCTTGGATATGTTGATTCACTGAATGAAATAAGGCGAATTGTTGCTAGTTCATCCGAACTGACAACGTTTATTCCTTCTGATGAACTTGACTGGAATGAAGCTTACGACCGTTATTTGCGAATACTACTTTAACCTGATTAATAGGCTCCGAAATGCAGGATGGCGCCACGCATTTCGGCAAATTCGAGTTGGTATTGTCTGTAAATGAAGTTAATAGGGAATACCTGGTAAAAGCGAACTGTTTGATTGTTTAGTTTGGCCGGCGTCCAGCTTCCTTTGAGACTTTTAAACGACTCGACAGCCACACTGTTAATATGCGGACCTAAACCACTTATGATTTTAATACCATCGATGGTTCCATCTTCCATTACCACAAAACCAATCCTCAGCGATCCGGAGATAGACGGAATATCGATACCTGCGTCATTAAATCCTTTTAAAATATGGTTGTGCAGAACCTTGTTGCCGGGCTTGAATGCAGGATAAACATCGGCCGAATAGAAATAATTATCAATGTACTTTTCACCATTTTCCAGCCAGTTTTTGTTCGATACCAACTGATTTTCGTTGAATTCGGAAACAGATTTTTTATTTCCATTATCGTAATATTCAGTAACCTGGCCATGCAGAAAAAGTGGAACGACCGACTTAGCAGAACCTTCGCGCACAAGTACTTCTTTAACCACATCCCTGAATGTTACTGAATTGTCAGGCTGTATTTTGAAGGTGCGGATGGTTGTTCCCTTTATGTTTTCTCCGGTTCCGCGCACCAGAAAAGTCGAATCATTCAGTCTTTTAAAGTTTTCAGAATATAGTTTTTCCCATTTTGCATCAACCAAATGGTATGTTTGAACGATAGTGACTTTGGACGATTTTACGATTGTTTTTTGTATAAAAATAGCATGATCTGCATCAGTCAGTTTACCGTTGGTGCCAATGTAAATGCTTGTTTCTTTCGGTGTTGTAGAAGTTTGTGCAAGGGCAGGAACTGCAATAAGCAGGAAGCTAAAAATCAACAAAGTTCCGGTTGTGATGTAATATTTTAGGCTCATGGGGTAGTTATTCAGGTTGATAAGATTTTTGTTTCTCGTATTGTAAATATAACTATTGCCAATATACATTTAAGAGTTGATTGCATTAAAATTCATGCTATTGATATAAAATTTAGCACATGAGAAACAAAAAGGCATAAAAAAAACCTTGCCGTTTTAAACGGGCAAGGTTTTGTATTTCTATTGAAAGAAAGTGTTTATTTTTTCTTTTTGTTTTGTTCTTCAGCTGAAATGGATTCGCGCATCGAAGTGTCGGCCATGATGTTTTTATACTTCATATAATCCATAATTCCAAGGTTCCCACTTCTGAAAGCTTCAGCAATTGCCATTGGGATTTGCGCTTCAGCATCAATTACTTTGGCGCGTGCTTCCTGGGCTTTGGCTTTCATTTCCTGTTCGAGGGCAACAGCCATCGCGCGGCGTTCTTCTGCTTTGGCCTGTGCGATGTTTTTGTCGGCTTCGGCCTGATCCATTTGCAATCCGGCGCCGATATTTTTACCGATGTCGATATCAGCGATGTCGATCGAGAGTATTTCGAAGGCAGTTCCTGCATCAAGTCCTTTGCCGAGAACAACTTTGGAGATCGAATCAGGATTTTCGAGCACTGCTTTGTGTGTGTGCGACGATCCGATAGACGACACAATACCTTCGCCTACGCGAGCCAGTACGGTTTCTTCGCCTGCACCCCCAACCAATTGCTTGATGTTTGCACGAACAGTAACCCTGGCTTTACAAATAAGCTGGATACCATCTTTGGCAACCGCTGCAACCGGAGGTGTATCAATTACTTTTGGGTTTACCGACATTTGAACGGCCTGAAATACATCACGTCCGGCAAGGTCGATGGCAGTTGCCATTTTAAACGAAAGTTCGATGTTGGCTTTTTGCGCCGAAACCAGTGCGTGAACCACTTTTTCGACATGACCACCAGCCAGATAGTGAGCTTCCAGTTCGTCGCGGTTAAGCACCAGACCGGCTTTTGTTCCTTCAATCATTGCACGCACAATAACCGATGGCGGAACTTTCCTGAAGCGCATCAGAAATAGCTGAAGCAGCGAGATACGAACATCAGAGACCAGCGCCGAAAACCATAGTCCAATAGGGATGTAATACAAAATGATGACCAGGAGAATAAAGATTCCCACAATCATTCCAAATACTCCGAGACCTTGAATTTGTTCCATTATTTTAAATTTATTGGTTCAACTGTTATTAGTGATTTTTCAATTTCAATAATTCTGACTTCTTCGCCCGGATCCATAAAATTTCCTGTCGATTTTGCCTCAACAACAATGTCGTTCACTTTTATTTTTCCCATTGGCGCCAATCTTCCGACAGTAATACCAACGTCGCCAATTTTAATTTTAGTAGAGTCAATCTCATTGGCAACTCCTGAAACAATTGCTCCAAGAGTTAACTTTTTGCCCGTTTTACCCTTGAACAATGCGATTATCAGTAATGGAGAGAAAATTAGTACAAAAGCAAGTGTAATAAACCCGGCAAGTGTTCCATAACTTGTAAAGGCCAGATAAATGCTGTACCCAAACAGTAAAACACCACCAATTCCGGCAATTGTAATTCCGGGAAGTATTGTAAATTCAATCAACATTAAAACGATACCTAAAAAAATCAGCAGAAGGATAATGAGGATGTTCATATTAGTCGATGGTGGCTTTAAGTTTTTTTTGTGTAAGTGCTTTTTTCAATGGCCTAAGATAAGAAAAACTTCCTTTTTTAACATCACATTTCCCTTTATAATGCACCAGTAAGGTACATTGTTCGGCCTGACTTACATCATGTTCACAAACTTCGATAAGCGCATCGATCACATAATCGAAAGTATGATAGTCGTCGTTGTGTAAAACGAGAAATCGTTCCTGCTTGTTTTGCTCGTCGATTTCTTCGTTAAACTCTTTCTGTGGGTGTTCTTTTGAGGTCATACTGTTATTTTTTATTTTCCGGCTTCACGTCAACTTGTACTTTCTTTCCGTCCTTATAGGCGGTAATTGTCGGATTTTTAGCGCCTTCCTGTTTTATTTGATTTTGTAGGGTAACAGCTTCCTGATACGATTTTAAATTGCCTGTTGTGTAAATAGTAACGCCTTTGCTGTCAATATGTTTATCTATTTTTCTGATCATCGAAAGTTTTGTGATCAGTTTGTTTGCAGTATCCGGTATTTTCCCCTTAAAAGCTCCAATCTGGATTTTATATACAATTCCCAAAGGATCTTCAGCCTTAGTTTCAGCTACCTGGGGTGCCGGGCTGTATAATACAATCGTATCTTTTACTTCAGGATTGACAGCGCTTTTTTGCTCGTTTTTCGTTGTAGCAATTTGCTGCAAACTATCTGCATATTCTTTAATTTTTTCCTGAAATCCGGATATTTCAGTACTCGAAGCTGATCGCCAGTAATTGTCTTCTTCGTTTCGCGCATTTTCATACAAAGCTGGTATTTCCTGATTTAACTGGATTAATTTCTTTTCAGACTGCAAAATCTGCGACGATATTTCTTCCTTTTTTTCTGATTCGGCAGCGGTGTATGCATGACGCAAGCTGTCGGTTTTTACCGAAAGTCTTTCAAGTTCCTTCTCTTTTAGCCATGCCTGAAAAAACATTTTCTTTGCATCATTCCTGATAAAGTGATCGAAACTTAGATAGTTGATGTCGGAGTTGATCCGAAAACTAATCTGAGTTTTTTCAAGTCGCTTTGGAATTGTAAATAACTCGTTCTGAATTTCATTTGCTTTAATCGTATCATTTTCAGTCGGGTATTTTAATGCACTGGTATTTAAATTGTTTCCCTGAAGTTTATAGAAAAGCAGATTACCGGCATTCAAATTTGTTCCTCCGAACATAAACAATAGTAGGATGAAGCTTGTTTTTATGCTTTGTTTTAAAAGAATTAACATATTCGGTTTCGAATTGATTCGGGCTTAAAATTACAAAAAATGTACCATCAGCTGTGCTTTAAACCGATAGTTTATTTTACGAACAAAGGATTGTTCAAACCTATTCATGTTATTATTTCAAGTATATTTGTCTATCCTAAAAATATTTAATAATGGCAACTTTAATTAAGGGTGATAAAGCTCCGCAATTCGCTGGATTAAACCAGTCGGGAGAGTTAATATCGATGGATAAATTCAAGGGTAAAAAGTTGATTTTATACTTTTATCCCAAAGACAATACGCCCGGTTGCACCGCCGAGTCGTGTAACCTGAACGATAATTACCAGTTGTGGCTGTCGAAAGGTTATGAAGTTGTTGGTGTTAGCCCCGACAGTGTTGCTTCGCATAAAAAGTTTGCCGATAAATTTCAGTTTGGTTTTAATTTGATTGCCGATACTGAAAAAGAAATCCTGCAGGCTTATGGAGTTTGGGCCGAAAAGAGCATGTATGGCAAGAAATATATGGGTGTTTTGCGCACTACTTTCGTGATAAACGAAGATGGAATCATTGAGGAAATATTTGACAAAGTTGACACAAAAAATCATACAGATCAATTAACCAAAGCATTAGAGATATAGTAATATGGCAAACGAAGAAAAAAGTAACCAGAACAAGGAAAAACTAAAGGCGCTTCAACTTACGATGGATAAGATCGAGAAAAGCTATGGCAAAGGCTCGATTATGAAATTAGGCGACCGCGCTGTTGAAGATGTTTCTTCAATTTCATCAGGCTCACTTGGCCTGGACATCGCAATGGGCGTTGGCGGCTATCCCAAAGGAAGAATTATCGAAATTTATGGTCCTGAATCATCAGGTAAAACAACACTGGCAATTCATGCTATTGCCGAAGCCCAGAAAGCTGGTGGAATTGCTGCAATTATCGATGCCGAACATGCTTTTGATCCGGGTTATGCAACCAAATTGGGAGTTGATATCAACGAACTTTTGATTTCGCAACCCGATAATGGAGAGCAGGCTCTCGAAATTGCAGATAACCTGATCCGTTCCGGTGCGGTAGATATTATTGTGATTGACTCGGTTGCGGCATTGACTCCAAAATCGGAAATTGAAGGAGAAATGGGCGATTCTAAAATGGGTCTTCAGGCTCGTTTAATGTCGCAGGCACTGAGGAAACTCACAGCCAACATCAATAAGACCAAAACTTGTGTGATTTTCATCAATCAGCTTCGCGAAAAAATCGGTGTAATGTTCGGAAATCCTGAAACTACTACCGGTGGAAATGCCTTGAAATTTTACGCTTCGGTTCGTCTCGATATTCGCCGTATTGGCCAGATAAAAGATGGTGAAGAGGCACAGGGAAATCATACACGTGTGAAAGTTGTGAAGAACAAAGTGGCGCCACCGTTCAAAAAAGCCGAATTCGATATCATGTATGGCGAAGGTATTTCAAAAACAGGCGAAATCATTGATTTGGGTGTCGAGCTCAACATCATTAAAAAGGCCGGATCGTGGTTCAGTTATGGCGAAACCAAACTCGGACAGGGACGGGAATCGGTGAAAAATGTACTTCACGATAATCCGGAACTGGCGCTCGAGCTTGAATCTAAAATTTTGGAATCAATTACCACAGCAACAACGGTAAATTAAATAAAGATTAAAAATACAGTGATGTCCGGATGTGATAGCTGTGCTGTTTCATCCGGACTTTTTTTTATGCTATCTTTTGCCCCTGAAACTGATAAAAATCAGGTTTTGTTTGTTTATTTGTTTTGAATCGCAATCAGGAAGCAAAATCTGCTTACAGATTAATGTCTTCCGTTAATAATAAGTTTTATGAAAGTTTTAAAGTTTGGAGGTACTTCTGTCGGAAGTGCTGAAAATATTCAAAAAGTGAAGGAAATCCTTATGGGACAGGATGATGATGTAATCGTTGTTGTGTCGGCATTGGGCGGAATTACTGACAAAATCTTGAGTGCAGCAAAAATGGCTGCGATTGGAACCGGCTACTTTCAGGCTGAATTAACGGAAATAAACACGCGCCACTTCGAAACGATTGAAAAACTGTTTGATGGTGAAAAACGAACTGAAGTTAAGGAGAAAGTTCAGGGTTTGCTTGAAGAATTAGAGCGGATTGTTCATGGCGTTTCGCTAATCGGCGAACTTACACCAAAAACACTCGATAAAATTGGTGGCTTTGGCGAACGCTTGTCATCCCTCATTATTTCAGAATATATTCCAAAAGCAGGTTTTTTCGATTCAAGTAAACTGATCAGAACCAACAGCGATTTTGGGAAAGCCATCGTAAATTTTTCGGTAACGAATAAACTTATCGAAACTGCTTTCAGTTCATTCTCGGGTATTGCCATTGTTCCCGGATTTATTGCCAGCAACGATTTGGGTGAATATACCACTTTAGGCCGTGGAGGATCGGATTATACCGGCGCTATTCTTGCTGCGGCTCTGGATGTTTCGTCGCTCGAAATCTGGACTGATGTAAATGGTTTTATGACTGCCGACCCGCGTGTGATCAGTAAAGCTTATACGATTAAAACATTGAGTTATTCGGAGGCAATGGAACTTTCGCATTTCGGCGCAAAGGTGATTTATCCGCCAACTATTTTGCCTGTTTACAAGAAAGGTATTCCAGTAAGGATAAAGAATACGATGGAGCCCGAAGCCGAAGGAACTCTGATTACTGCCAGCAAACTCAACGGCAAAGATTTACCGATTAAAGGTATTTCATCCATTTCAAATATAACCCTTATTACCATTCAGGGATTGGGAATGGTTGGTGTGACGGGTATTTCATCCAGGCTTTTTGGAGCTTTGGCACGCCAGAATATTAGTGTAATCCTTATTTCGCAGGCTTCCTCGGAGAATTCCATCAGCTTTGCTATAGATTCGGCAAGTTCCGAAAAGGCTGAAACAGCCATCAGATTGGAGTTCGAACGCGAAATTCAGTTGGACCAGATCAACAAGATTACTATCGAGAGCAATCTGGCCATTGTGGCCATCGTGGGCGAAAACATGAAACATGCTACCGGAGTTGCCGGAAAGCTGTTCAATACCATCGGAAAGAATGGGATCAATATTATTGCAATCGCGCAGGGAGCTTCGGAGTTAAACATCTCGTGGGTTGTTAAAATTTCTGATTTGCGCAAAACCCTGAATGTGGTACACGAATCGTTCTTTCTTTCTGAAAATGTTGAATTGAACGTTTTTCTTTTGGGAATTGGTTTGGTGGGTGGAAATTTGCTTGAACAAATCAAACAGCAGCAATCTAAGTTGTTGAAAGAAAAACATTTAAAGATAAAACTGGCAGGTGTTGCCAACTCAAAAAAGATGCTTTTTAATCGCGATGGAATTGATATTGCCACATTCCGCGAAAAAATGATGGAAGAAGGGCATGAATCGAGTTTAGAGCAGTTTAAAAATGAGATTATTGGTCTGAATATGTACAACTCAATTTTCGTGGATTGTACAGCCAACGATCAGGCAGCCGGTTTATATGCCGAATTGCTGAATGCCAACGTTTCAATTGTGACAGCCAATAAGGTTGCTGCTTCATCGGCCTACGAAAATTACGCGCTCCTGAAGAAAACGGCCAAACGCAAAGGTGCCAAATTTCTTTTCGAAACCAATGTTGGAGCAGGTTTACCAATTATTACCACTTTGAACGATCTGGTAAATTCGGGCGATACCATCATGAAAATAGAAGCGGTTTTATCCGGCACGCTCAACTTTATTTTCAATACCATTAGCGAAACGGTTCCACTTAGCAAGACCATTCGTATGGCAAAAGATCAGGGTTATGCTGAACCGGATCCGAGAATCGACCTTAGCGGGGTGGATGTTGCGCGAAAACTGCTGATTCTGGTACGCGAATCAGGTTACCAGTTCGACATGAAGGATATTAAAATCAACACCTTTGTTCCGGCAAAATATTTCGACGGCGGTGTGGACGATTTCTGGAAAAACATACCTGAAGTTGACGCCGAATTTGAAGCCAACCGAAAAAAACTGGCTGATGAAGGGCGTTTCTGGCGGTTTGTAGCCAAATTCGAAAACGGAAAAGCCGAATGCGGACTTCAGGAAATTTCAGCAGGTCATCCGTTTGCCGATCTTCAGGGATCGAACAATCTGGTAATGTTTACTACCGAGCGCTACCAGGAATTTCCGATGATAATTAAAGGTTACGGAGCAGGAGCGGCAGTTACTGCTGCCGGTGTTTTTGCTGATATTATACGAGTATCGAATATCTGATAAATGAGGATAAGGAGAGAAATAATCGCATTATTCGTTTGGATTTTTGTCGGTTGTAATCAGCAACCGCCAAATCAGGTTCACGAACAAGCTTTGTTTCAGGTATCAACCATTGATGCATTGATGCAGGGTGTTTTCGATGGAAGTACCACTCTGGCAGAACTTTCACATAAAGGCGATTTCGGGATTGGAACATTCAACGCTCTCGATGGAGAAATGATACTCGAAAACGGGCAGTTTTTTCAGGTAAAAGCCGACGGGAAAGTTTATCGCCCTTCAGGAGAAAGCCTGACCCCATTCGCTTCGGTTGTGAAATTTGTCCCCGGGGATTCAGTGAAAGTTGAAAATCTGGATTTTCCTGAATTTAAGCATCTGGCCGACAGTTTGATGGGAAGCTCCAATTATTTCTACGCCATTCGGCTTGAGGGGGAATTTGAGTCGGTGCACACACGAAGTGTTCCTGCGCAGCAAAAACCATATCCGGAGTTAATCGTGGTGACACGTCAGCAGCCTGAATTTAATATCTCCGAAACAAGAGGAAAACTTACTGGATTTTTTTGTCCTGAATTCGTTAAGGGAATCAATATTACCGGATATCACCTTCATTTCTTGTCCGATGATAAATCATCAGGAGGACATTTGCTTGGTTTTAAGTTAAAATCGGGAATATTGAAGCTTGACCGAATTTATAATTTTGAAATGAAATTGCCTGAATCTGTGGCATTTCATAATAGTGAATTTAAAACCGATCGCTCGGAACAGGTAAAAGAAGTTGAAAACTAGATATTTATGAAATACATTATAGTTTTAGGAGATGGAATGGCCGATGAACCATTGGCCGGATACGGGGGAAAAACACCGCTGCAGATGGCCGAAAAACCGGTGATCGACAGTTTGGCGAAACGAGGACGAAACGGCCGGTTGAAAACTGTTCCGGAAGATATGCACCCCGGAAGCGAAATAGCCAATATGTCGGTTTTGGGTTACGATGTTCACACAGTTTTTGAAGGCCGTGGGGTACTCGAAGCCGCAAGTATTGGCGTAACCCTCGAAGAAGGTGATCTGGCGCTTCGCTGCAATCTTATTTGTATTGAAGATGAAAACATCAAAAATCATTCAGCCGGGCATATTTCGAATACTGAAGCATACGAGTTGATTGAGTTCCTGAATAAAAAACTGGGAAATGAAATGATCCGGTTTTACCCGGGTGTTTCGTACCGGCATTTGCTGGTAATTAAAGGCGGTAAAAAGCAAATTGCGTGTACTCCGCCGCACGATGTTCCCGGAAAACCTTTTCGTCCGTGTTTAATCAATCCTGAAAATGAAGAAGCTGCGGCAACTGCCAGATTGCTTAATTATTTGATATTGAGGTCGCAGGCTTTGCTGGCCGATCATCCGGTCAATCTCAAACGTAAAGAAGCAGGGAAAGATGTGGCCAACAGTTTATGGCCCTGGTCGCCAGGCTATAAACCACAGATGCCAACATTAAAAGAATTGTACGGTATTGAAAAATCAGCAGTTATTTCGGCGGTCGATCTCATTCAGGGAATTGGAGTTTATGCCGGAATGGATGTGATTAAAGTGGAAGGGGCTACCGGCCTTTACGACACCAATTACGAAGGAAAAGCCCAGGCAACGATTGAAGCGCTGAAAGATCACGATTTTGTTTATCTGCATGTGGAAGCCAGCGACGAAGCAGGACACGAAGGTGATGTTGAACTGAAAACAAAAACCATTGAATACCTGGATTCGCGCATAGTAAAATACCTTGTTGCAGAAACCGAAAAGATGGACGAACCAGTCACAATAGCTGTATTGCCCGATCATCCGACACCTTGTGCGACCAAAATTCACACCCGCGATGCTGTGCCTTTCATTATTTACCGACCCGGCGAAACTCCTGATGATGCGCAGTTTTACGATGAATTTGAAGTTGCCAAAGGTTCTTATGGAATATTGAAGGGCGATGAATTTATGAAAACACTTTTACAAGTATAATAAGACAAAACATATTCTATGAAGTACTTTAGTACCAATCATACCGTTCCGAAGGTTTCGCTGATGGAGGCCGTAATAAAAGGATTGGCTGCCGATAATGGTTTATTTATGCCTGAAAGGATTGAAGAGTTTGATGCGAATTTCTTTGAGCATATTCATCAAATGAGTTTTCAGGAAATCTCATTTCAGGTTGCAAAAAAGTTCTTTGGAGATGATATTCCGGAGGAAATTCTGAAAGAGCTGGTTTTTGAAACATTGAACTTCGATTGCCCGATCGTAAAAGTAAACGATTCAGTTTATTCGCTCGAATTGTTTCACGGGCCAACAATGGCTTTTAAAGATGTTGGCGGGCGGTTCATGGCACGAATGCTGGGTTATTTCCTGAAAGGTTTTAAAAAGGAAGTGAACGTGCTGGTTGCAACTTCAGGCGATACGGGAAGCGCTGTGGCCAATGGTTTCTTTCAGGTTCCGGGTATAAAAGTATATGTACTTTATCCCAAAGGATTGGTAAGCGACATTCAGGAGAAACAATTTACAACCCTCGGGAATAACATTACAGCGCTCGAAATTGACGGAACATTCGACGATTGCCAGCGACTGGTAAAATTGGCTTTTTTAGATGAAGAGCTTAATGATGCCCTTGTTTTAACTTCGGCCAATTCAATTAATGTGGCGCGTTTTCTGCCGCAGGCTTTCTATTATTTCAACGCTTATGCCCGTTTGCGCGAAGCCGGAATTAAAGGAGATTTGGTGTTTTCGGTGCCCAGCGGAAATTTTGGAAACCTGACTGCAGGGTTGTTTGCCAAATTTATGGGATTGCCGGTTAAGCGGTTTATCGCGGCCAACAACAGCAACGATATTGTATATAATTACCTGCAAACCGGCAAGTACAAGCCAAGAGCCTCGGTTGCTACCATTGCCAATGCGATGGATGTGGGCGCACCCAGTAACTTTGCGCGCATTCTGGAATTGTATAGCAAGTCACATCAGTCAATTTGTGGTGATATGGTTGGATACCGGTATTCTGACGGCGAAATCCGTGAAACGATGAAACAGGTTTTCGAGCAGGAGAAATATATGCTCGATCCGCATGGAGCCATTGGCTACCGCGCATTGAAAGCCGATTTAAAAGAAGGCGAAGTGGGCGTTTTCCTCGAAACTGCACATCCGGCGAAATTTACTGAAACAGTTGAAAGTGTTCTGGGCAATGGAACCGTTACCCTTCCGGAAAAATTGGCAGCTTTTATGACCAGCGAGAAAAAATCTGTTGGAATGAGTACTGAATTTGACGATTTTAAAAAGTTTTTGCTGAATAAATAAGATTTTATTTTACGTAATGTATTGGCATAAACATAGAAATAACTAAACATGGACTATGGTTCTACCACTCCACCAGCCGGTTTCTGATGGCATAAACAACCAATTGCGCCGTGTTTTTACTTTCACTTTTTTCGAGAATATTTGAACGGTGTTTATCGACTGTTCGTTTACTGATGAATAGTTTATCGCCAATTTCCTGATTTGAGAGTCCCTGACAAATCAGGATAAGAATTTCAAGTTCACGTTCCGAAAGTTCTGTGTGCGAATCCTTGTTCTTGGGCGCCGATTTCAGGCTGTTTACCAGATTTTGCAGCAGCTCCGACGAGAAGAATGATCCGCCATCGAAAACAATATCAAGCGCCGTTTTAACTTCCTTTATATCAGAGTTTTTGAGAACAAAACCTTTCACCCCGGCATTCACCATTTTGTAGTAATAATCCTCTTCGCCGTACATCGAAAGTGTGATGATTTTAATATCAGGAAACTTCTCATGTGCAATGGCCGATGCTTCTATCCCGTCCATCACCGGCATGCTAATATCCATCAAAACCAGATCGGGAGTCAGCGTGTTCAGAAGTTCCAGAAATTGTTTCCCATTGGCTGCTTCAGCAATTACATGGTAATTTTCCATGTTGTTCAAAAGTATCCGCAATCCATTCCTGAAAAGGGTGTGATCGTCAACAATGATTATTTTTCGTTTGTTCTGATTGCTAGCCATTTACCAATACTTTAATAGTTACTGAAGTTCCAACTCGTTGTTCACTTTCAACTGTTATTTCGCCCTTGAGCGAATTGATGCGCGAGTAGATATTTGAGAAACCCATTCCTGTTCCTGAAGGCTGTTCAATTACCTTGCTCACATCAAAACCTTTTCCGTCGTCTTTGTAAACGATGGTCAGGTAGTCGCCCTCTTTTGCCAAAGATAGGTCGATCTTTTTTGCCTTGGCATGTTTGATGGTATTATTTATCAATTCACAAATTACGCGGTACAAAACAACTTCCACATTGGGGTCGAACCGTTCATCTTTAAGATTCGACTTAAGGTTAATTTTGATGGTCCGGGCGATATTTATTTTATTTGAGAAATTGTTTAGCGCCCTTAGCAGTCCGAAATTATTCAAGATATGAGGGCTCAGGTTATCCGATATTTCTTTCAGACTTTTAATCGCCTCGTTGATAACCAATTCGGTGTTTTCAACTATTTCGCGCGAAGCCTGGTCGTGTTCCATTTGCGCAAGCGACGAAACCGACATTTTTACAGTCGAAAGCAGTGGTCCAAGCCCGTCGTGCAGGTCTTTGGCAAATCTTTTACGCTCTTTTTCTTCGGTTTGAATGATTGTATTCAGGAACATCTTTTCGGTCAACCGGCGTGAGTCTTCCACGCGTTTCATGTATTTGAAAATCTTCTGGATCATAAAAACACCGATTGCAAAAGCCAGCGATGTGAAAACACCCATCCAGACAAATATTTCGCGGTAATCCTGTGGTTTGATGTTACTTACATAAGGCAAAAATTCGACAAGCCGCATAATTGCCATCATAATGAAACCCATTGTGAGCAGCATCCACGAAAAATTGAATTTGGTGACCCTGGTTAGCTTTATGGCTACACCAACAGCAAAAAACTGAAGTATAATTGCAACGACAAACAATATCTTTAAAATCATAGCCGGTATAATTTAAGTCGCTATAAAGTTACAACAGCTAATGGCCTTTTCAAGCGCAGGGAGCTGATAAAGTAAAAAGGAATACCGTACGCATTTGTAACCTGAACGACCAAAATCTTAACTCGTGTGCCCAAATCTTTAACTTTTCTTGCCCCATGCAGATTAAAGAAAGTTTATAATTTGATCGGAGTGAACATAGAATTTGTTTACATTTGAGAGTGCATAGCTCAAACAAGTTTTTGGCGGGTATCCATCAAAATTTGCAATAATTCGTATTAAATCTGTTAGGGTAAAAGCAAAATACCCGCAATTGGCGAGTATGCAAATGTTATGCCCAATGCTATGACGACAATTAACAACATCGATACAATGAAAATACGGACGCTATTCTTTTTCGTACTACTGACAATTTCTTGTGCTAATAAGCCAGCAGACAATGCAGACTTTTTAGTGACAGAGAAAAGCGTTGGTATATTTAAAAAAGGAATGACAGTCAAGGATGTGTTGGACATCGTCCCAAAAAACCAAATTAAAAAAGTGGTTGACAAAGACGACTATGAAAATTTTTATGACGACTATCAATATTTTGACAAGAATAAAACTCATCTGCTTACACTGACTCCAAATATACAAGACGACAGTCAGAGCAAAATCAATCGAATTTTAATTTTGAACAAGAGGTTTAAAACCAACAAAAATATTGGACTTGGTTCAACTTATACAGACTTAAAAAGCAATTATAAAATTACAGACATTGCTCCTGACTTGGAACATATTGTTTTGACTGTTGGAGAACTTAATGCTTGTTTTAGCATAAATAAAAACCAGCTTTTAGACAATTGGTGGGACGAAAACAGGAAACAAATTGACAGTTCAAAAATTCCTGACACAGCGACTTTTGACATATTCGTAATATGGTGGAAATAAAGAAAAGCACTGGGCATAACAGGCGTTTGGCTCAATGGCGGGTGAAGTGGTTAATTGAACATTCTACCTCGCATCAACTTTTGTGGTGTATTGACAGTTTTGTGCTCCGAAATCCGCCACTGCGCCAAGCGCCAAACCGTTATGCCTCATTTTAAGACAAATGACAACAAATGACAACAATTACAACTAGAAGACATCCGATAAAATTTTATACAATATTAATTTTTGTATTTTTATTTCTTTCTACATTCGGTTCTCTATTCTTATTTGCTGGTATAGACCTACTTCAAAGAGAACATCCTGAGACTAAGAATTATTTTTTGCCAGTTTTCAGTCTTGCTTTTTATTTTTTAGCTTTTTTAATGATTTACACCTATTGGAAAAATTCCCCAAAAATTACAGTAGACAAGTATACTATCACTATTGGAGACAGGACATTTTATTTAAAAAATATTAAAAATGTTGTTTTGACAGGAAAAATGCCTTTTCGTTTTATTTTTAGATTGCCATTGGAAGGGACAGCTTTGATTTTTAATGACGGGACAGAAAAGTTCTTTTTTGATGACATGTATTCTAATAGTTGGGAACTAAAATCATTCCTTGAACAAACGGTAATCAAAAAGACAGAATATATTTCAAGCCAAATTGAAAAAGTTGATACAAACTCTATTAGATTTGAGAGTTTTGATACTTTTAAAGGCAATCAAATTATTAGTTTAAGGGGAATTTTACTTTGGGGACTAATTGGATTCTTTGCGTTTTTATTGATTTCAAAAAGGCACTCGGCACCTAGCGGATTTGTGATTTTTTTCGCTGTATTCGGAACTTTTTGGTTTTTGTTTAATTCATGGCTTATGCACTTTTTTTGCATGACAAATGACTATTTTATCGTTAAAAACCACAATTTAGTATGGTTGACAAAAATATATAGAATAAAAGACATTAAAGAAATTGTTTATGAAACGCAAAGTAAACAACCAAATAGTCTTCGGATTATTACAAAAGACTTTAGAAACAAACTTTATCCAGCAGGCACATTAAGAGATAAAACATGGCTTGAGATGAAAAGTAGATTAGAAATAAAAGGAGTGAAAGTAAGAAATGAATGTATTCCCGAAGGATAATAAAAAACGAGGCATAACACGCGTTATAAAACATTGGTGTTTAAGTGGTTAGATGGGGTGTTTTGCCCCGTATCGGCGTTTGTGTTGGCCGATAGGAAAACCGCCCACTGTCGGCAACTGCATATAGTTCCGTCCGTTAGGCGAATTGTAAAAGACAAAATACCAGAGACAAGCAGACTGCAAAACAAAAAACAGTGACAATGGAGTAAAATAATAGCGAACTTAAAGCAAACGGACAAGGTGCATCACCTTTCGCCCAAACCTACTTTCACTGAACAAAAGCAGACTTAAAAGTGGGTGAGTTAATTGAAATTGGTTTCAATTCAAATTATGGACAAAAGAAAAATAAATTATGCTGACAGACATAAATCCGAAGTTACCAATGCGTGACAAAATCGCAACTAAAAAATTTTACATTGACAAACTGGAGTTTAGTGAAATTTCCGATTACGGAGATTATTTGTTGATACGAAAAGACAATGTTGAAATTCATTTTTTTGAATTTAAAGACCTTGACCCAAAAGAAAACTTCGGACAAGTTTATATCAGAACAAACGACATTGATAAACTCTACCAAACGCTTTCGGACAACAAAGTTTCAATTCACCCAAACGGACATTTAGAAACAAAACCCTGGGGACAAAGGGAGTTTGCATTGCTTGACCCTGACAATAACTTACTGACATTTGGACAAACGATACAATAATTAATCAAACAGACTACAGCGGGAAGAAAGACCAACGTCCCGACAATATCACCTACCCTGCAAGCAGGGGTTTTATGCTTCGTCGGATAGGAAAGTGGTAGATTTAGAGTTCAGTTCTTCTTCGGTAGTTCAGAGGTTAAAATCCCTGCCTGCCTATAGCTGAGAACCGGAAATACGTATGATTCGTAAGTATCGGATAAGTGAAAAAGCCATTGAAGATAAATATTTTCTATATTTACGACTCAAAATTCGAAAACCTCAAAATTACTCTTTGTATGAAAAAATTAATCGGATCATTGTTTATTGCCGGAGCGATTGTTTCGTGTTCGGCACCTAAAAAAGAGTTTACCCCTTCTTATTCGAAAGCTGATTTCGAAAAAGAAGTGAATGGTAAACAAACCACTTTGTTCACTCTGAAAAATGAAGGCGGAATCATCGTTACCCTGACCAATTACGGAGCCAAAATCGTTTCAGTTTTTGCGCCCGACAAAAACGGTGCAATGGAAGATGTTACGCTGGGATTTAACTCAATTGACGGTTACATTAACGGCGATGCAGGGCAGGGCGCAGTTGTTGGTCCTTACGCCAACCGTATTGCCAACGCCCAGTTTGTAATTGACAGTATTACTTATCAGCTTCCGCAAAACAACCATCAGGCTTGTTTGCACTCTGGTCCCGAAAGTTTTTACCGCCAGGTGTGGGATGCAAAAGAAGTTCAGTCAGCCGACGGTCCAGCTGTTGAAATGACTCTGGTTAGTCCTGACGGCGAATGGGGTTTCCCTGGAAATAAAAACGTGAAAGTAACTTACACCCTGACCAAAGACAACGGTTTGAAAATTGATTATGAAGCGACTACCGACAAATCGTGCTACTTCAATTTAACCAACCATGTTTATTTTAACCTGAAAGGTGAAGGAATGGGCGATATCCTTGATCATATTTTGGTTGTTGACGCCAATTCATCAACAGCAGTTGGCGACTCAACATTGATTCCTACTGGCGAAATTGTTGATATTCGTGGTACTGCTATGGATTTTACAACTCCGCAAACCATTGGCTCGCGCATTGAAGACCCTATGCCACAGCTTCGTATGGGTGGTGGTTACGATCATAACTATATTCTGAACAAAGATCAGAATGGCAACGAAATGACTTTCTGCGCCAGTTTGTACGAACCGGTTTCGGGTCGTTACATGGAATGTTTTACCACCGAGCCAGCCGTTCAGCTTTATACTGGTAACTTTTTAACCGGAAGTATCATAGGGAAACGTGGAAATCCATACAATTTCCGCAATGGTATTTGCCTTGAAACTCAGCATTATCCTGATTCGCCAAATCATGCAAACTTCCCGAATACTTTGCTAAAACCGGGCGAAACATTGAAATCGACCACGATTTACAAGTTCTCGGTGAAGCAGTAAAAAGTAGAAAGTGTCAGTTCGCAGTCTCAGTTTTGAGTAAAAACAGACATCGATAACATTAAAAAATCCCGGTTGTTGAGACAGCCGGGATTTTTTGTTTTGCTCTGGTTCGCTACCAGTAATTCAGTCGTTTTGTTCTTTTCATCCACTTGGCTATCAGAAAAAGAACCAACAGAATACCAAAAATAACGATCGACATATCCCAGTTTAATGTTTTATGGTATTTAAGGAGTAGCAGCATTCCGGCGAAATACATGAATATTCCGTTATGCTCGTTGGCAATTACTTTCTGAAACCGGAAGTGGTGATTCGTAAATGCTTGTTTTATTTTTCCGAAATTGGGAAGAATAGAGTTGGTGCTATTTTTAAAAGCGATAAACTTATCGCCGAATTTACCAATCAAAAAATTTTCTTCAGCCTTGATAATGCCCAGATAAATAAAAAGCATCAAAGGGAGAAATACGGTCATATACAACAGCGAATTGGAAAAAAGCCCAAACCCGATCAGCAAAGAGATATTTCCTAAATACATGGGGTTGCGGCAAATCTGATAAACACCTTCCGTGACCAGATTTTCAGCATGTATTTGTCGGTTAATGCCTCCACGAACAATGTAAACCAGTCCAACGGTAATACTTCGTACCAGCATCCCAAACACAATGAGTACCGCACCTGAAATTAAACCCCAGCTCAGATCGGCGAAGAGTGGCGATGAAGGGATGAAAAGTGCAGCATATAACAGTGGAAAAAAGTAATTTCTGTAATGGAAAAAAATATTTCCGAGTTTTACTAACATGAGTCGAGTTTTTGGTTTGTAATTGCGAAAATGGGTTTTGAAATTATTTTTGAGCTACCATGCCGGCAAAATTATGCCACTTAAAAAATACTTCACAAGTTTTAAATCCTGCATCATTTAGCATGGTAATATCTTCACTCATTTTATAGGGTATCAGCACGTTTTCCAGCGCTTCGCGTTTTTGGGCAATTTCCATTTCGTCGTAGTTGTTGCGGCGTTTCATATCGTAGTAGTACTTAATAAACTGCCGGTTGAACTCCGAACTCTCGCCTAAAACTTTCTCGATCAAAATCAGGATACCTTTTGGATTCATTTGCTGATAAATGGAATTCAACAGCTTTTGCCGGTTAATTGGCCTTACGAATTGTAGTGAGAGACACATTATGACTATAGAGGCATTTTTCAGCACAACTTCTTTATTTAAATCGCTTTCAATAAGATTAACAGATCGTGTTAGTCCGTGATTTTCAAGATTCTTACGGCAGCTATCCAGCATTTCCTTCGATTCGTCGATACCGATAAAATCAACTGAAGGATCGATAAAACCATCGATTGACAGGAATGTCGTTCCTGTTGAGCATCCCAGGTCGTACAACGAAGTACCAGGCTGGGCGTAAGTGCCCGACAATTCGGCCATCATACGTTGCATTTCAAGATAATAAGGCACTGAACGTACAACCATGTCATCAAAAACATTGACAACTGCTGCATCAAATTTAAAATCTGAGGACTTTTCGAATTTTTCCTTGAAAATTTTATCGGATTTCATTGTGGTTTTTTTTGAAAAATATTGAAACAAAAAAACGGCAAAAATCAACTTTGCCGTTGCGCAAAAGTAGAAATAAATTACTCTTTTATTGAGATTTACCGAGGATATGATTATACCTTTCAAACAACTAATCGCACAATTGTTGTATATTGAAAAAAAGGTTTGTTTATCAGTAATCCTAAATTTTATCTAACTTGCAGATTTTATAATACTTACATGGTAAAACATAAAATACATAAATCTTTCCTGACTATTTCCCGTTCGGTACTCCTTATTTTTGGAGTATTGTTCTTGTTGGTACTGCTGTTAAGCTTCACAACTTTACCTTACTGGGGCTATTACTGGCTGGGAACCAGTGAGTCGAAAATTACCGGCAAACCCGATTACATTGTTTTGTTGGGCGGGGGCGGAATGCCCAGCGAATCGAACCTGATGCGGGCGTTTTATGTGCATCGGGCAGCCACAGAAGCGCCCGAAAGTAAAATTGTGATTTCCATTCCCGGAAATTCGGCCGATTCGATGAGTACCGCCCGTCTTGTTGCCGCTGAACTGATTAGCAAGGGAATTGACCGGGGACGATTTTTATATGAAGAGAATGGCACCAATACAAGATCGCAGGCCATGCAACTTCAACAGTTTATGTCGTTAAATATTCCTGAAAAATCGATTTTACTTGTTACATCACCCGAACACATGCGACGCGCTGTGCTGGTCTTTAAAAAAGCCGGATTCACAAAAGTTAGTGCATTGCCAGCTTTCGAAAATGCTATTGAAGCCGATCTGTTTTTTGAGGACGACAGGCTGGGCGACGACAAATTGCTAGTTCCTGATATTGGGGGCAACACCACCGTCAGGTACCAATTCTGGAATCACCTGAAATATGAAATACTGATTGCCCGTGAAATGGCCGCGCTTGCCTACTACAAATTGAGAGGATGGATTTAGGGCGACAGTGCGACTTGGCGATGCGGCGACATGGCGAGGGGCGAAAGGAAGATGAAAATCCACAGCGATCACCCAACCTGCGACAGAGCAATTCTTACACCGTCTTTCAGTTAAAACCTGATGTTATATTTTAGCTTCAGCCTCAAAGCACTTTCATTCATCACAAAACGCTCTGCAGGTTGTGTCCATCCTGAAGTCCATGCAAGAATCACTTCGTTGCCGGGCTTCAGTATCCATTGAAAACGCGATTGCCAGCCAGCTTTTTCGGAGGCATTGTCGTACTGAAAATAGTTGTAAAGCGTGACCGAGGGGCTAACCAAAATATTCATGTTCAGCTGGTAAATTTCAGCAGTAAAATCGCCTTCAGGCAAAGTAATATGGTTGACCGAATAATTGCCGCCGATGAACAACGGAACAGCAACTTTGTAATTTATCGTCAGTTTCATGTCCTGTTTGCGGCCATTGTAAAAGTCGCCCGACCCGAAACTTGCCGAACCTGCCAGATTGCGGCTTCCGGCTGAAATCAACTGAACGTTTTGATACCAGAAAGTATAGTCGTTCATCGGGATAACAAATCCGGGGTAAATATTGAAATCTTTGGTCAGTAGCTCGTATTGCTGGTTTAGCGAATAGGAGAATTCTTCGCCCGACTTGAACCGGATGCCAAGGGGTTGGAGGTTAATTACACGGGTAACCATCACGTTGTCGAAATTGGTCAGGTAATTAAATCCGGCACCGGTTTTTGTCTGGAGGATCCCCCATTTGTTGGGTCTCGGTCCGATTGAAAAATTTCCGTAACTGGCTTTAATGTTGGTGCGCGGAACAAAACCGATGCCCGCCACAAAATTTTCGCCCACTTCGTAATGGCCCAATCCGAAGTTTAAAAAGTCGTTCGGAAAGGCAATGTCGGCACCCCACGAAGTATTATTTTCTTCATTTTTAAGGGGTGTGTCCGAAATCATTCCAAACAAGGTAAATACAAGGTTTTTATTCTTCTGAAACTTTGAAGTCGCAAGTTTTAAATCTATTCCGCCAACCAGATTCTCATCCGTTGAAATCGCATTGCCCATTGTTCCGATCACGCCAATTGAGGATTGCGCGCCAATGTTACGGCTGATCCGTCCGACTGAAAGTTGCGAGTTGCCGTAATCGCGTTCGTCGCTGATGTGCATCATCCCGATGTTCCAGTTGTTCTGCGAGCCGGTTATTTTGGCTGCATACTGCACCGGAAGCATGTTTCCGGCGTTGTCGAGCCCCAACCTCCGCGAGAAAAATGGTACAATCGAATTCCTGTATGGATTGTTGTCATCGCCCTCAATACCGAATTTAAAGTAGTTCGATCCGTCTAAAAAGAAATCACGTTTTTCCGGGAAATGCAGATTGAAACGTGTCAGGTTGATTTGCCGGTCATCTACCTCCGTTTCAGCAAAATCGGTATTGATGGAAAGCGAGGCTTTCAGTCGGGGAGTGATTTGGTAAAACATATCCAACCCGGCATCGGCCATATATTTGTTGGTTTCACCTTTTTTAGTATTTATTCCGCCAATCGCGTAAGGCGAAATGTCGAGCCCGATTCCCTGCGTAATCCCTTCCAATCCTTCCAGTAATCCTGAATCGGAAATTTGGAAACGGTGCGTGTTGAGGTTCGCAACCGGCCAGTAGGAAGCTTCGAGTTTGCGTTTGATGTTTCGGATCAGCTTCATTCCCCAAACAGTTTTGTCGGGGTCGAAGCCAATGGTTTTAAACGGAATGGCCAATTCCGATTCCCAGCCTTCGGCGTTGATGCTCGATTTTCCGGTCCACAAAGCGTCCCATTCCTTGTTCATCGAAGCGCCGTTTTCGCTGATCAGCGCATCGCCGATCGAACCGCGCGGCCCAATCTGGAACCAGTAGCCATTGCGTTTGTCGAGATAAGTATCCAGAATAATCTGTACCCGATCGTCGTTTCCAAGACTCACGTCGCGCGCCATTTCTTTGGCAGTAATTTTATCAGGATCGTCGTAGCATTTCACGGCAAAGTACAGGAAATGATCGTCGTAACAGACCGAAACAACGGTTTGCTCTGAAACTGGCAATCCGGGATTGGGTTCGCGTTGCACAAACTGGTCGATTTTGGTCGCCTGTTCCCAAACCGCTTCGTTAATTCGTCCGTCAATTGTTGGTGGAGTAGTTACCCTGACTGCTTTTGCAGCCGTTTGGGCATTCAGTTGTTTGCCTGAAATCAGCATCAGGACAACCGCTATGGAAAAGCAGAAATATTTCAATTTTGTTGGTTTAGAAGGTTCAGCGTGGCGGTTTCAAAGAATATTTTAATGGATATCCGTAGTATTACCCAAGCTCATAAAAGTCATTCAATTGTCATTTGGTAGTCATTAAGTTGTCAGGGAATAACAACAGAATGACTATAAATGGGCACAACTGACTGACGAAAAATGACAGTTAGGTATGTTAACGAACAATCATCGTATTCTACAGGCAAATTTTGAAACTGCCGGCGTCGAAAATACTAAATAATATTGAAGAACTGTTTCTAATTCAAAGGAATCACTTCCATCGACCAGGCCTGGGTTTTATACTCTTCCAGAACATTTTTTACGACATAAATCTGTGTGCCGCTGCTATTGGCAAATACAAATTTCACGATGGTTTTGTATGCACTTTTGTTACCGTTAATAGTCGTCACATATTTTGCGGGTTCAATCAGCTTTTTAAAGTTATAGTTTCCTGCATCAATTTGCTCAATAACTGAATATGGAACCGACTCGTAATATCTGGAAGATTCAGCCATGAAAATGCTATTTATAGCTTCGCAATGGTCAACCCAAACAATGTTTTCTTTCTGTGGCTTCAGAGTTCCGATGATATCGAGATTGTAAAAATATGTTTCAGTAGTTGTAAATGCAGGAGTCCGGTGGATATTTTTTACACCGGTAAAAATTTTGTCACCTTTTGGCGATAACCAGAAATTGTTGGTGTCGATAAACCAATAGGGCATCGTATCTCTGGCAATTCCCTTGCTGATGTCGGCCATGATCAGCCCATTTGAAGAAACCTGCGTATTCGAACCCAGTAAATATGGCTTTCCGGGAACTTTCCTGATGGTCATTTTTGCATAAATGTGCCCGTATTTTGTTGACTTTACCAGTTGTGAGGTTTTAAGGTTTAAACTCCGGAGATATTCAAAATTACCGGTTTCCGGCATCAGGTAACACCAGTCGTTGTCGCCAAGTACAATGTCGAAAGGGATACAATCGGTCTCGATGGTTTTGGTCAGCGTTTTGGTTTGCAGATCGACTTTGCTTACCGCAGCAAGGTTGTATCCGATCACTGCTGTATTACCGTCTTCGGAAATACTGATACAATTGGGCGATTTATCAAGGGGAATAATCGTTTGGGTGTTATCAGAAGTGCTGAAAATGATCAGCTGGTTAGGGATTTGCGTGGTTACCAGCAGCTGGTTGGTAATTTTATTGTATTCCGAATCGGTAACCTGGCCCTGGATGGCTTTTGTATTTTCAGGATTGGTTAGATTTGAAACCTTCATTCTTACCAGTAATCCGTAATTTCCCTGCGGTGTATTGTTTTGAATCTGAACAATAGCGGAGTATTCATTTTCTTCCAGATTATTTCGGTTAACCACAAGGGTAATATCTGTTGATTGTCCCGGATACAGCACGCCCTGATTAGTTGAAAATGTGAGCCAACCGGGAATTTCCTGAAACTGGAACGCCAGGTTTGCGTTTCCTGTATTTCTGATTGTCAGTACTTTTGAATCATTGTTTTGCAGATCGACAACAGACTCGGAAACCTGGATGAACGGTGCATCCTGGTTTGTTCCATCCGGATTGCCCGGCGAGCCAATTGCTACCATAAAAACCAGGGTGCCAACATTTTCGACGTACAAAACCAGGTGCTGGCCAATGTAGCCAGTCATTCCTGAATAGTTGCTCATATCTGTAGAGAACTCAAGTTGGGTGGTGCCGTTGACAAACTTCCCTTTTTGCGACGAAAAAGTCATGCAACTTGGCTGCATAATGATTGTATATGGCTCGGATACATCGATTGGCAGCGATAAGGGGCCAGCGTAATTCTGACTTACCGGCGAAATATAAATCGTATCGAGTTGGTGAACCGAATTGTTTCTGGCGGTCAGAAAATCATCGCTGCATCCGGCAATAGTCAGCAAAAGTGCAGCGATTATGCCGATATAAAAGTGGGCTTTAAGTTTCATTCGATAATAGCGATATTAATTAGTTGATTATTAAGCGTTCTCATGGAACTCACATGCCAGAAAGCGGTCGCTTTGAACATTAATTTTCATTTTGTGCCGCCTCCGATTAAATAATTATCAGTGGTATGTTCGTTTCATAGTTTTATCTGTAAAAGCGAATACCAAAGGAGAGGTCGAGCCTCGAAATATTCTCAAATTCTTCTTTTTCCAATTTCTTGGTTATCGTTGAATTTCCGTCGTTGAGTGTAATTTTTTTCAGTGAAGATAAAAAGTAGGATACATTGATTCCTGCTGAAATTCGTGGGAAAACAAAATATTCCAGGCCAAGATCGAGATTGGTTGCGAAAGCTTTTCCTGTCAGAAGAAATGGTGAATTTACAATCACTGCTTCATCGCGGTAAAATGCCATTCCCATTGAATAGTAAGAACTTAGTTTCAATCTTGGATTCGCTTTCAGGAATTGTTCGGAATAGAATGAAACACCTGCATAGTTTACGTATATTTTTTCGCTCATCTGGCCAAACATGAGGTTGAGCCCGTCATTCGGATTGAAGAAAGATTCAATTTTACTGTTGTTCTGATAGAATTTATAGACTAATCCAATCCCGTACATTTTCGTAATCATGTAATGCAAATCGGCACCTGCGCCTATTCCAGGTTTTAAATTGTCATAATACGATTCAGCATTTTCCTTGCTAATACCTTGCTGAATCATTGCGGTTTCTGCTTTCGACGAACTTGCGGTAAGGTAATTGAACCCACCGGTTAAACCCAGCCGCCAGCGACTTGACTCAGGAAGATAAAAACCTGAATCATTTTCAACAGTGGTATTATCCGAATAATAGTTCAATACTTTTTCACGTTCAATTTTTCCTTTGGTTAAAACATTTCCGGTTTTAATCGTGAAAAAAATGTTCGACGAATTTACTTTGCTGATTTTACAGTTAATCGTATCGTTTTGCGAAGTGATAATTCGGTCTTGTGCCTTGACAAAGACTGCAACCGAAATAAATGTAATGGTAAGAATTGCTTTGATATTCATGAATGTCTTTTTACTATAACGTAATAGCATGTGAAAGATTGCCTTGAAATACTTCTGTTTATTGATATTTTAGATGCATCTGCATCTTTTTCTGATGGCCAAATTTATAAATTTCCATTGAGAAATATGATTATTAGCCAAACGAATATCAGCCTGAAATATTATTAATGAATACAAACTAATCTTTTTTTCATACCTTCGTTTTAATCAAAACTTTAACCTATGAAGCGAACATGCCGCAGAAATTATTTCAATGATAGCAGCGCAAAAAAATGAAAATTTAGTTCGAAGTAATGCTTTCTGGTATGTGAGTTCCATGAGAACGCTTAAAAATCATTAATCAATAAAAACATTTTCGAATGAAAAAGATTCTTCTTTCCCTCGTGTGTGTATGTCTTTCGTTGGGAGTTTTTTCCCAGGCTGAAAAAAAAGATGAACTGATCAAGAAAAACTGGAATTTTGGAGCATTGCCTGCAGTTACTTTCGATACCGATTTGGGGTTTCAGTATGGCGCCCTGGTTGATATTTACAATTATGGCGATGGCAGCCGCTATCCGAAATACAATCATAAATTATACTTCGAAGTATCGCGTTTCACCAAGGGAAGCGGAATTAACCGGATTTATTACGACTCAGACCAGCTAATCAAAGGCTTGCAAACTACTTTCGATTTGAGTTACCTGTCGGACATGGCCTACGATTTTTATGGATTTAATGGTTACGATGCAGTTTACAAAGCCGATTGGGCAGATGATGAATCAGCAGATTATAAATCGAGGATGTTTTACAAATACGACCGGAAACTATTTCGCTTTAAAGGCGACATTCAGGGAAAACTTTCCGGCGAAAAATTTCGTTGGATTGCCGGCTGGAATTTTCAGAATTTCAAGGTTGGTTCTGTCAATATCGACAAGCTGAACAAAGGGAAAGACGATGAAGACAAGCTTCCCGCAACCTCCGATGAGCCCGGCTTGTACGAGAAATACCAGGATTGGGGAATCATTTCGGGAGATGAAGTGGATGGGGGATTTGTACCAACTTTTAAGGGTGGAGTTGTTTTCGACACCCGCGACAATCAGCCAAACCCGATGAAAGGCGTTTGGACCGAAGCAGTGATTGAGGCTGCTCCGAAAATTTTGGGTTCCGAAAGTTCGTTTTCAAAATTGAGTCTGACGCACCGGCAATATTTCACCATTGTTCCCAACAATTTATCGCTCGTTTACCGTTTAGCCTACCAAACTACATTGGGCGGAACCGTTCCGTTTTATTATCAATCGCAGGTGATTACTTCAATGATGACCGGCGCAACTTCCGAAGGTCTTGGTGGAGGTTCTACCATTCGCGGTATTCTTCGCAACCGTGTTATCGGCGATGGTGTTTTCTACGGAAATGTGGAAGCCCGCTGGAAGGTTGTTCGTTTTAACTTCATAAAAAACAATTTTTATATTGGCCTGAATGGATTTACCGACTTTGGCCGGGTAACCAAAAAAATAGCGGTCAATCCAAACTCAACATTCGGTTTGCCGGGTGATTATTTGAAAAAGGATGCTGAAAAAATGCATTACTCCTATGGTGCAGGCCTGATCATTGCAATGAACGAAAATTTTGTGATCGCGATGGATTACGGTATGGCTGCCAATAAACAGGACGGAAAATCAGGATTTTACATGGGCCTGAATTACCTGTTTTAGTAGTTTTAAGTTGATTAAAAATGTGTTTAATAACTGTCATTGGTGGTCATTAATAGTCATTTGTTTCACGTCATTGGTTGTCAAATCCCAAACCGATTTTTACTATCAATGACAATTAAATGACTATCAATGACAGCTTTATTACCACCATGTCTGGAACTTGAAACTTAAAACTCCCTAATATCCCGGATTCTGCGTCATTCTTGGATTCAAATCCAGTTCATCCTGCGGAATTGGAAAAACTTCGTTGATATTTTTTCTGAATTGCCCGCCTTTACCGGTATTCCATCTGGCTGCAAACCTGTGAAAATGCGCTTCGGATTCGCCCCACCTGATGATGTCGTAAAAACGCTTGTTTTCCATGGCAAGTTCAATTCTGCGCTCGTGTCTTACAGCCACACGCAATTCAGCCTGATTGTTTGTAGTAACATCGGGCAGTAAATTGGCTTTATCGCTGGCAGCATTGGTATAGTTGTATTTTATAAAATCGTAAGCCTGATATTGGTTTTTCGAAACCTGATACATATTATAATTTTTGAAGGAAGCCTTTCTGTCGGTTGCACTGCTCAGGCGGGCACGTTTGCGGAGCTGGTTGAGCGATGTGCGGGCTTCCTGTAAATCCCCATTTTCGCAGGCCGCTTCAGCATGAATTAAAAGAACTTCGGCGTAACGTAAAATTTTCAGGTTAAATGGAGCATCCGACGAATCGAACCCGATGCGTTCTGAAGGAGTCAGAAAAACTTTTCTTGAGCAGAGATGCGACGGGCTGTATTGATTGTACTGAACCTCGCCTTCATATACATCACCATCGAATAAAAGTGTGTGCGAAAGGCGCGGATCGCCGGGTTCAAATTCGGCCAGAAGGTCGAAAGTCGGGCTGTTAAATCCCCATCCTCCGGAATTCCGGCTCCGGCAAAAAATCGGAATTACGGTTCCTTCACCTTCGTCGCCCCAACCGGTGTTGGTGGTAACGTGAGGCACTTCGAGCACTGATTCCATTCCAAAATCTGTTTTCCGAATCTGAAATAAATCCTGAAACTCGGGTTCGAGCTGGTATTCGCCAGAGAGAATTACTTCTTTGGATTCGGTTTGAGCCAACGCCCACTTTTCCTGAAACAGATAAGCGTTTGCCAGCATTGTTTGGGCAGCGCCTTTGGTTATCCGACCCAGATCGGTTTTAAGATATTCTGATTTCAGCGGAAGGTGATTTTTTGCAAAAATCAGATCCTGTTCAATCTGATTCCATATAGTTGCTTTGGAAGCCTTCGGAAGGTGATATTCCTGGGATGTTAATGTCTTGGTAACCAACGGCACTTCACCAAAAACATTGATCAGGTAGAAATAAAAATGCGCCCTTATGAATCGAACTTCGCCTATTAATCGTGCCTTCAGTTGCTCGTCCATCTCAATTTTTTCGATGTGCGAAATGGTATTGTTCGCATGATAAATAGCTGTAAAACAAATATTCCACATTCCGCGACAAGATAAATTGTCTGACTGAGTCCTGAAATATTCAAGATCTTTTACAAACGGACGGTCGTTATCCGATTCACCACCTTTTTCAGCGTCATCCGAAGCAATGTCTCCAAATTCGAATTTATGAACTTCGAAATCGTACGACTGAAAATAGTTGTAAACTGCGGTAACAGCTTTCAGTGCATCTTCTTCAGTTTTATAGAAACTGTCGGTAGTTTGCACTGCCAGCTGATCGCGGTTAATGAAATCCGGATCGCAGGCTGAAGATATTATCAGCAATATTATAATATATATGCGTTTGATCTTCATTGCTTTAGTTTCAGAATTTAAGGTTTACTCCGGTTAATATTGTTCTTGATTGCGGATATTTTGCAAAATCGATCCCCGAATTCAGCGGATTGCCGGTCATATCGGCCAATTCAGGATCCAATCCGCTGTAGGGGGTAAAAGTATAAAGGTTTTGGCCGCTGATATAAATCCGACATTCGGCGATTCCGATTTTTTTGCATACCCACTTGTTCAGATTATAGCCAATTTGCACATTCTTAATCCTGATAAAAGAACCGTTTTCGATGTACCACGACGATGGCCTGAGGTTGTTGTTTGCAGTACTTGCCGAAATCTGAAAATTCGAATTCGTAGTACCTTCGCCATGCCATGCTTTTTGCAGCATATCTGCCGGAGCATTAAAATATCCGGTATTTTGGTGGGTATAGTATTTAAATACATTGAAAATATCGCCACCCTGACTTCCCTGCAAAAAAAGGCTGAAATCGAACTGACGATATTCTGCGGTTCCGGTAATTCCATAGATAAAGTCGGGGTGGGGCGATCCGATAAATCCACGGTCTTCGGCAGTAATTTTCCCGTCGCCATTTAAATCCCTGAATTTGAAATCGCCGGGGCGGGTTAATTTATCCTGATAGAATTCGCCTTCGGTAGGAAGTTTGTTCGCGGCATCAATTTCATTTTGATTTTGAAAGACTCCTTCAACAATGTATCCGTAAAATTGACCAATCTGATGACCAACCATTGTTTTTGTGGTATAACCCAGCCGGTCTTCACCTCCTTTTATAGGTTCACCACCGCCGAGCGATAATACCCTGTTGCGGTAGGTCGAGATATTGAAATTTATATTGTAGTTCAGCGCATTCACCTTGTTCCGGTAATTCAGGAGAAACTCAATTCCCTTGTTCTGAATATCGCCGGCATTGGTCCACGGCGAGCCTGGCAGACCTGTTGATAAAGGTACCGGCAACCTCAGCAACATATCTTTCGTTTTTTTATCGTACACATCCAGACTACCCGAAATCTTATTTTTTGACAGTACAAAGTCGATCCCAAGATTTGTCGATTCTGTGGTTTCCCAGGTAAGATTTGGATTTCCGATGTTGATCGGGGCATATCCCTGTGAAATCGTATTTCCAAACAAATATCTTCGCGAATTCCCACCCGCGATTAAGGTTCGAAAAGCATTGTCGGCAATATTCTGATTGCCAACCTGTCCCCAACCAATCCTGATTTTCAGATCATCGATCGATTTTGAAAGATTCAACGCGCTGAAGAATTTTTCGCCCGAAATACGCCAGCCTCCCGAAACAGAAGGAAAATATCCCCACTTTCCGGAGCCGGTAAAACGCGACGAGCCATCGGCACGAATTGAAGCTGTAAGCAAATAAATGGAGTTGTACGAATAATTTATACGGCTTAGATACGATATCAAAGCATAATCAGAGATATCACCGGTTACATTCGCATCGCTCGTAGCAGCACTCAAATATCTGAGATACTCTTCGTTACCGGGTACATTTCTTTTGCTTGCCTCAATCACATCCAAATTACCCTGCTCGGCAGTCATTCCAACTAAAGCGACTAAATTATGATATTTATTAAATGTGTTTTTGTATGTCAGCATGTTTTCATAAACCCAGTCGATATTTTTTCCTGAATTTTTCTCAACGCGGTTTATATCATTTTTCGAATCCGAATCCATCCAGTAAGTCGGCATGAAGTTGTCAAAATCGGTTCGGCGTACATCCAGGCCAAAGGTCGTATGGTAAGTCAAGTTGTTCAGTAACTCAAAATCGAACGAAATATTCCCGAAAAACCGCAGCTGGTTCCAGTTGTTCAGTGATCGCCCGATTTGAGCTACCGGATTAAGCTTGTTGCTGTAAACCGATTCGTACCAGCGCGAAAACTCCCCATACTTAACTCTGATTGGATCATAAATAGATCTTTCTTCGCCCGAAGTAATGGGATCGAGTACCATCGAAGTAAAGATAATTCCGCCGTCGAGGTCGTCTTCCTGAATGGTTTTTCGGTTTGCATTGCTGATGTTGGTATTGAAAGCAATTGTTGCGCGTTTGGAGAGTTTGTATTCGTTGTTTATCCTGAATGTCAGCCTGTCGAATTCTGAACCTATAATAGTTCCATTTTGATTGAGATAAGAAATACTCAAAAGGTATTTGTTCGATTCTCCGCCTCCTGAAACAGTAACCTGATGGTTTTGAACTATCGCCTTTCGGGTGATTTGTTCCCACCAGTTGGTTCCTCCTATAAACTGATCCGGATCCTTAAAATCCTCGATGTACTGATAGGCGCCGTCGCCTTCAATCTCCTTCCCGTTTTTAACCGCCAGGTTGTTTATTGCTGCAAATTGTTTGCTGTCGCCCAATTTTGGGTTTTTCCAAACATCGCTGATCCCAATGTAGGCGTCAGCAGTTACAACCGGGCTGCCGGGAATTCCTTTTTTCGTGTTTATAAGTATTACTCCGTTGGCCCCACGGTTTCCATATATCGCGGTGGCCGATGCATCTTTCAGTATTTCAATGTTTTCGATGTCGCCAATATTTAAAAAGCGGATATCATCAGTGGGAATTCCGTCGATTACAAAGAGCGGGTTGTTGTTGTTTACTGTTCCAATTCCCCGGATACGAACCGAAGTGCCACCACCCGGAGAACCCGAATTGGATGTGATGAGTACACCGGCAGCTTTTCCCTGCAGAGCCTGATCGATGCCCGAAACCGGTATCCGTTTCACTCCGTCAACTTCGATGGTGGTTATTGCCCCTGTTAAATCCGACTTTCGCTGTGCTCCATAACCGACAATCACAACTTCATCAACATTCATTACGTCCGGTTCAAGTATTACATCAATGTGCTGGCTCTTTCCAACGCCGACATCTACTTTTTTCATGCCGACATACGAAAACTGCAACGAATCGGTATTCACCGGAACTTCTACTCTGTAGAATCCGTCGCGGTCGGTAATTGTTCCGGTGGTAGTATTTTTTATAATCACTACCACGCCCGGTATTGTTTCATTATTTGGGTTTGTAACAATACCTTTAATTGTTTTTGAATGTTTAACGCCAGTTTGCTCCGGACTATATGATTTGTTCTGGGTCAGAATTATATGTCTGTCGATTTGCTGATAGGAGTAAGGCGAGTTGGTGAAAAGCTTATCAAGTATTTCGCTTATCGATTCGCTTTCAACTTGAATGGATATTTTGGCATTCAGATTTAATCCCGATTGTTCATAAAAGAATCGGTAGCGGCTTTGCTTCTCTATTTCATGAATAATACGTTCATAGCTTGTTTCTCTGAAATTGAGAGAAATCTGTTTTCGCTGCGAAAACGAATTCAGGCAAACAAGCAACAGGGGAATAAGTAATAGAAACTTAAATCTCATATCTACAGAAGCTATCCAATCTGATACTTCTGTAAATATCAGTTTTTTTCTTGAAAGTGATGTATTTGCGCTTGAAATTGTATAATTATTTTCTGCGGATACTAATTTTATTTCGGTCGGTGTAGTATTCAATCGGAATAGAGGTCGATCTTTTAAAGATTTCGAGAATTGTATAGATATTATCATCAACTTTAAAATCGCCGGTGTAAGTTTTATTTTTTAGCGACTCATCGTCAAATGTAATTTCAACATTGTAAATTCTTTCAATCCGTTTGGCAAGCACCTCAAATTTTTCGTCTTTAAACACAAATTCGCCTTTCATCCAGTAAGTATAAAAATCGGTATCAACCTTATGTTTTGATGCCTCATTGCTGACTTTATCGAAAGTGAGACTTTCGCCCGGTTGCAGTAGGTTCTCAATTTCAGGATTGTCGTTAGGCTGAACCGTAACTTTTCCTGAAATAAGGGTCGTTTCAATAAATTTGTCGTTCGGATAAGCACTCACGTTAAACTTTGTACCTAGTACTTTAACCTTTAAATCAGATGTTTGAACGGTAAAAGGAGCTTTTGCATTGTGCACAATCTCGAAATATGCTTCACCGCTTAGTTCAACTATGCGCTCGTCAGAATTAAACTTTTTTGGATAGGTAAGTTTGCTGTTGTTGTTGAGCCATATTTTACTGCCATCGGGCAAAATCACTTCCGATTTGTTGCCTTTTGGAACTGAAATGGTACAAAACTGGTTGCTGGTAGTTTCTGAATTGATGTAGTAATTGGTGAGATAGCCAAACGAAAGGACAAAAATGATAATTGCGGCGTACTTTACAAATTGATTAACCCGGAAGGAGATTCTTTGAACCCTGGATTGTGATTTCGAAACTTCCGCGAATTTAATCCGGTTAATTAATTTGTCGTACGCCGCAATTGCTTGTGAATTGTTTGCTTGATCTTGTTTGTGGTTCCAGAGTTCGTTTAACTGAAAATATACCTGCTTGTTTGTGGTCGATTCGTTAATCCACTCGTTAAGTGTTTGCTCCTCTTCCGGAGATATATCACCCTCAAATTTCCGTCCTAATATTCTCCAGATGGTTTCCATGTGTTCCTGTAATTCATTTATAAAGACAAGCATTTCCTGAAAATCTACCAGTCTGTAAACTATTTATTTTAATGTTTTCTTGTTTGTTTTTGTAAATAGCTGAAAAAGAATGAAATCTATTTCTTCATTTCTGAATTTTTTCAGCGTATGACTAAGCTTTTTGATGGCTGTTGCAATATGGTTGTCGATAGTATTTACCGAAATATCCAGTATTTGGGCAATTTCCTTGTATTTCAAGCCTTCAATTTTTGCCATCTGAAAAACAAGCTTCGTTTTTGGTGGCAATTGATTGATCGCTTGTTCGATTTCGCTGCGAACTTCGGCATTAAAAAAAGCTGTTTCGGGTGTAAGTTCATCAATTTCAAACCTTACCAAAACATCGTCGAGCGTAGTATTTCTTTCTTTCCTGAATTTACTAAGGTAATTTACCGAAGTGTTTCTGGTAGAAATAAAGAGATAATTCGTCAGGCTTTGAATGTTTTTTAGGCTGTTACGTTTCTGCCAGATATTCAAAAAGACATCGTTTACCGCTTCTTCTGCAAATTCGGCAGAGTGAAGTATTGAGAAAGCGAATTTATACAGACGATCGAAATAGGCCAGATATAATTCTTTAAACGCTTGTTGGTCAGAATTATGGCTGATTTTTTTGCAGAGTAATTCAATATGTTGGCTATTGTCCAATGCTTGGTTTTGTTAGTTGGTTTATTGAATCAACGACACGAAGATACTGTTTAGTTCTAAATTTTAGGATAGTTGCTTAAATGAAATTTAGTTTCGTGAATGAACTTATCAGGGTAATTTGCTCCCTTTGGCAGCCCACCAGTAAATCGCTTCCATTTCCAATCTTCCCGATAAAATGGCCGGATCTGCTGATTCCAGGCGGATGGCTTCAGAAATTGAATCGACATCGAAAATCAGGATGCCGCGGTATTTGCCCCCATTCTGAAAAGGGCCAGCAATGGCAAGTTTCCCGGTTTTCGCCATCGCGTTGAGGTGGTTCATATGGCCTTCCTGAATTTTTACTGCTGTAATCGAATCATGATCGCGTTTAGGGCCTTCGTTCAGTAACATAAACACGTATCTTTTCATCACATAAGTGGTATCGCCTTCCTGCATTTTGAACTCACGTTGCGAAAAAACTTCCTGGTTCATGCCAAGCAAGAGTATCAGCACAAATAAAATCCTGTAAATCATGCGCTTATTATTTTAATTTGTCTTTAAAGACTTTCCTGAACTTTTGTAATTTAGGAACAATTACGAACTGGCAATAACCCTGTGTCGAATTATTTTCGTAGTAATCCTGATGATATTTTTCGGCAGGCCAAAATTTTTCTAAAGCGCTTATTTCGGTAACAACAGGTTTACCGAACACATTCTCTCTGTTCAGTTCTGCTTTGTATTTTTCGGCAATTGCTTTTTGTGCTGGCGAATGATAAAAAACCACCGACCGGTATTGCGTACCCACATCGGCTCCCTGCCGGTTGAGGGTGGTGGGGTCGTGCGTTTCCCAGAAAACTTCGAGCAGCTCATTAAAACTGATTACCTTCGGATTAAATACGATCTGAATTACTTCGGCATGACCTGTTTCTCCAGTACATATTTCCTTGTAAGTCGGGTTCTTCAATTTCCCGCCCGAGTAGCCCGATTCAACAGTTTCAACACCTTTTAAACTTTTAAATATCGCTTCGGTACACCAAAAACATCCGCCACCGAAAGTTGCCGTTTCGGTTTGTGCCACACTTGATAATTGTGTCATTACAGATAAAATTAAAATGAGTAGAAATTTTGCCATTGGTTTCGCTTTCACCTCAAAACAGCCAGTGGCTAAAAATGTTGAGAATGGGATTTTATCGCACCACAAAAATCTCTTATATTGCTGTCTATCATTATAAAACCTGATGCGGGGCTGAATGCTTCAAATTACCACAAAACCCGCCATTGGCCGTATTGCGTATTGGATGCTGTTTTTTATTTTTTTTCTTCTTTTATAAATTTAATTTGTCCACCTCCTTGAAATAATATCATTGTATTTTCTGTCGGATTAAATTCAAATTTTGCACCCGCCTGGTCAAACTTAAATTTGTTTTTGTCTGTAGCTTCAAGTGGAAATGCTGGTTGTCCTGTTCCTTGCGCGATTAAAGTATTTCCGTTTTTTGTTATTGTAATTTTTAAAGCAATTTGTTCAGAAGCATAAATGCCTAAATATTTATCTAAGTCTTCCGAAGTTAAGTTGAAAGTTGTGAATACCGGAATTTCGTATGGTTTTTCGTAAACTGCACTCAAAACAGCAATAGAAATGTTGTTGTTATTAAAGTTTGTTCCGTTTGAAATTAAAGCATACGAGATATTGTCGTCAGCGAAATGAGAAAATACAGAACTAAAACCGTCAATTCCGCCCGTGTGTCCGTAGCCAACACTATTGTAGAAAGGAATTTGAAACAAACCAATTCCGTATCCGTCTTTTATGGTTTTCATTAATTCAAGGCTTTCTGGTTTTATAAGTTTCCCGCCAAACAAAGCATCAGCAAATTTTGTCAAGTCGCTTGATGTAGAGATGATTGCACCCGCACCTAAAGGAATAGTAAAATCTGTTTCAGGTTCTAATTCCCAGGTTCCTGTAAATTTGTATGATTTACATTCATAGTTGTTCGGATTGATTTTTCCAAAAACATAAGTGTTTGCTAAACCTATTGGTTTAGTAATATATTCTCTCAATATGTCCGAATAAGATTTGTTGAATGTTTTTTCAAGAATATATGTCAGCAACACAAAGTTTGAGTTACTGTATTCAGCTATACTGTCGGGTTTAAAGTCGCTACCTGCTTTAGAAATGATTGCTACCATTTCTTGTTCTGTTTTTGGTTGTGTGTTCCAAATCAGATAATCAATATCGGATGTAAAGTTGTGTATTCCGCTTCGGTGATTTAATAAGTGTTTTACCGTAATTGTTTCAGCGTTTTTGATAGTAGGAAACCATTTGTCGATTTTTTGATTTAAGTCCAATTTATTTTCTTCAAATGCTTTCAAAATCAATACCGAAGTGAATGTTTTTGAAATTGAACCAATTCTGTATTTATAAATTTCGGTTGATTTCACCTTGTTTTCAACATCGGCAAATCCGATTGATTTTGTGTAAATAATTTCCCCGTTTTTCGAAACGGCAACGCTTCCCATAAACTTATTGTTTTGTTCAAGTACGTTAAAGTAATTGTCCAACTTTGCTTTGTCGAAGTTTTTTTGAGCAAATCCTATTTGTACTAATGTCAGAATTAGTGCTGTTATTAAGATAGTTTTCATCATTTTTTTTAGTTATTGTTGTTTGCAGGTCGTCCTAAAATAGCACCCAACGTACGGAACTATATGAAGTTGCCGATTGCGGGCAGCTGATGTTTGGTCAGTGGTTATTCTAATTTAAAGTCAATTAATTCATAGTTTGAGTTTCGTCCTCCTTCGTTAGTTTGTTTCAATATGCCTTTTTCTACCAGGTCTTTTATGTCCCGTAAGGCAGTGTCGGTAGAGGTTTTAACAATTTTAGCCCATTTTGAGGTTTGTAATTTTCCTTCAAAATTGTCAAAGAGTTTGTTCAGTACGATGCGTTGCCGTTCGTTGATAGGCGTGTGTTCGTGTAATTTCCAAAACTCAGCTTTACGTACTATTTTCTGCGTGGTGCTTTCGGTGGAGAGCATCGCATTTTTTAGACAATGCAAAAACCAGTCTATCCATTCTGTAATGTCGCCTGAACTATGTTGCACTTTTTGTAATACTTCGTAATAGATTTTGCGTTCGGCCAGAATTTGGCTCGACATACTGTAAAAACGGTCTCCACTGCCTTCAGCACGGGCAAGCATCATGTCGGTTATGGCTCTTCCAATTCTGCCGTTTCCGTCATCAAAGGGGTGAATGATGATAAACCAAAAGTGTGCTATGGCGGCTTTCAAAACTGGGTCAAGGTATTTTTCGTTGTTGAACCAATCCAGAAACTTGTCCATTTCCGTTTTTACTAATTCGGGTTTTACGGCTTCGTAATGCACTTTTTCTTTTCCCATTGCGCCTGAAACAACTTGCATTTCACCAGTTCGGTATCGTCCCACTACTATCGAGTAAGGTCCGCTGTAACCTGTTGGGAAAAGTGCTGCGTGCCAACCAAACAAGCGTTTTTCGGTTACAGGTAAAGTGTATCGTTGGGTAGCATCCAGCATCATTTCTACAATGCCTTCAATGTGGCGGTTGCTAGGTACAAGGCCGGCAGTGTTTATACCCAAACGCCTTGCAATTGACGAACGTACCTGAGCATAATTCAGTACTTCGCCTTCAATTTCTGACGATTTTACAACATCTAAGGTTAAGGCGGTTAGCGTGGCTTCTTCTTTAGCAAAAAAGCCCAAAGCGTTCATTTGTCCTATTATTTTTCCTTGTATAAGCCGTACCTCACCAAATACGACATTGATGGCTTTGTCCTGCCACGAAAAATCTGTCCAGTTTTGATACTCGTAAATGTATTTTGCCATTACCTAATATTCATGGACGGTAAATGTACGAATTAATTACCGCAAATATGCGGCGATAATTTCGGTTTTTCACCGCAATAAATAGCTTGACTAAACTCGTAATTTTTATACGGTCGCCCTACCATTGGCTATAACTGGCAGGGCTATAGGCAGGTGGTGATTTAGATGCACAAAAGTATCAACCTGCACCGACCCTGAATAGAAGTACGAATCTTCAATTAACCACAGAAACCCTTATTGCTGTTACACTTCGTTAGCAGTTCATTGGTTATTCAATGTTTTTTGTTGTATAAACATTTTCAAGTTCTACCAAGTCAAGTTTGATAAATTCTTGAAAGTGTTTTGAACTTAAATGCACATTAAATGATTTCTCATCTTTAAAGCATTCACAAAGAATTATTTTTCCCGGGTCGTTTTTCACTTGTTTAATGTCAAATAAAATGTTCCCACTTTCTGAAAGCGTTAAGTTTCTTAATTTTTTTAGTTCGGAAATTGTGAAATTAATTTTTGTTGTGTCTTTTATTTTTAGAATTCCTGTCGAATAAAACTGCTCTTCAGATTTTGTTGGCTCTATTAAGTCCCAAAGGTTACCATATAAATCTTCAAAAACTGCTACTGTACCATAGTTTTCAAAACTTGGTTCTCTAACTATTCTAATGTTGTTGTCAATCAGGTTTTGATAATCTCTTTTAAAATTGTCGGTATGTATGAACAAAAAAACTCGTCCGCCTGTTTGATTTCCAATTCTGCTTTTTTGATCTTCATTTGCAGCTTTGGCTAATAATAATGAACACTCATTTGCACCTTTTGGTCTGACCAAAACCCAACGTTTTACGTCTGAAAGCACGGTGTCTTCTATTAAGGTGAAGTGTAGTTTTTCTGTATAAAATTCTATCGCTTTGTCATAGTCGTCAACTACAATTGTGATATGTGCCAAATTCTGTTTCATTTCTTTTGCAGTTATATTTTACGTTGTCGAACTTATAATGGCTGCCAATGGACGGAACTATATGCAGTTGGGGATTGAGAGCTACTTTCCTGTCAAGCCGAAAAGCAGCCCAGGCGGAAAGATGCACACCGAAAACCTCTGCTGCCGACCTTGCCGGGTAGCTGATGTGCCTGTTGCGCAATTCAC
>DPRM01000138.1:0-729 GCA_003537645.1 Prolixibacteraceae bacterium | reverse complement strand
ACGAGGAGTTGCCCTGGCACAGCACGGTAAGCCGTACGCGCCAGTTGTTGCCCGAGACGGTATTTGAACAGGTTTTTAGCCGGATACTGGGTATGTGCATCGAGAAAGGTATGGTTTCGGGTCACACACAGGCGATCGATTCAGCCCCGGTCAAAGCCAATACGAGCATGGACAGCCTTGAGCTGAAAGTGCCGGCAGAAGAACTTGACGAGCACATCCGCCGTGTGCGTAAGCTGAGTGCGGAGGATAAGGCAGCATATAACAGCCGGAAAGCGAAGACCAACAAAGCGGACAAAGAGCAGCAAATTATCACAGCGTCGAAACAAGAGTTGCAGGAGATCGAATCGAGGACAGAGAAATTGTCGAAGAACCAGAATGCCCGCCCGGGAGCCAGCAGTGAAAGGTCGAGGTACACGAGTAACAAAACCCATTACAGCCCCACCGACCCCGATGCCCGCATCAGCGTGAAGCCGGGCAAGGCACGCAAGCTAAACTACCACGGAAATATCAGCGTAGATACGGCCCACCATGTGATCACCGATGTACAGGCTTACCATGCCGACCTGAAAGATAACCAATACCTTCAGGAAGTAAGCCTGAGGTTAAAATCAAGGCTTCAGAAACAGGGTTTGCTATGGCGAAATGTACTGGCCGATGCCGGTTACAGCAGTGGCGAGAACTACGATTTTCTGGAACGGCACGGGCTGGTAAGCTACATCCCGCCACATG
>DPRM01000110.1 GCA_003537645.1 Prolixibacteraceae bacterium | reverse complement strand
CCCGATTTTAATGGGACACTAGTGATTTCACAATGGAAAGTTTTCAGGTCGATTTTACAATCCGGATCATCAGCTACCATGCCCACAAACTCCCCTGAACTTAATCCTGATATTTTTGAAGGCGGTACTGCCGATTCCAATTGCTTGGAGCGACTGATGGAAGTATCGGAAGCAGTTATGGAAAGACTTTCACGATCCTGCATAATTCTACCAAAACGTTCTGATAATTGTTTGACCGAATATTACAATAAAAGCGGCAACATGACTTTTTGAAGTTGTATGTCGTTGATATGTTGCTTTAGCAATATCTATATCAATAAGCTCTTTCAGCTTGTTATTATGAATTTCGTAGAGTTCCAAAACTGAAGGATTGTGGATTTCATCAGCATCTGGCATTCCTTTGTATCTTGTTTTAATAAGATCTGCAGTGATATCCTTCCCTTCAATAATCAATCGATGTCTAATCTCATTGATCTTGAAAGTAGTCAATTCCAGATAATCATTTATTAATCTGGCTTCCTTAGATTGACCTTTACATTTCTGTAATTTTTCATGCCAGATTTCATCAGGAACATCCTTCCCTAATGAAATCTCAATACGTTCAGTATTTACCGTAATCCTGGCACAAAGCGGCGATTGGTACTGTTTTGCACCTCTGCTTTTTCGTGCAAAAAATCGAATCGAAAATGTTTCTTTTTTTTTCATGCTAATTTCTTTTAATTTTTGTTTGTAAAAGTAAATTGCAGACGAAAGAACCAGAAATGCAAAATACTGAACTACAGCGCAATACACGCTTAAAAGGTGGCAATTAGGTAAAAAGGCACTGCCACCTTTTTGCCACCTTTGCCTATGCAGTTTTATGCATTTATTTGCAGAAGTCTAAAAACAAAAAACTCCTGTAAATGTGGTATTTACAGGAGTTTGCTTTGAAATGCATTTTGAAAAAGTGGAGCTGGCGGGAGTCGAACCCGCGTCCAAACGAGGAAGCAATAAGCTTTCTACATGTTTATCCCCAGACTTGATTTTCGAATAAAAGCTGGATCAGGGCCACCGACTTTTACCTTAGCTTCTTAATTTTGCGGAAGTTCCGAAGCATCACTTCCACTATCCCCGATTTACTTGCACCACCGGTTCGGGCCGCTTCAGGGCGATAGCACCCGGGTGATGTCTCGTTCCAGCACCTAGTGCCGGAATAAAGTGTAATCTACTTAATTCGATTACGCAGCAAGAGCGTAGTTATTTTCGCCAATTGAGTTGTAAACGCCGAGATTAACGGGCTGTGCGATCAAGGCCCGACATGCTTACATACCTCTTCTACCCGCTGTCAAAACCAGTCAGCCCCGGTATTAAGGGTTGCAAAAATACAACTTTTTAAGCCATTTCGGGCGAACTGCTGATTTTATTTTTGGCATGGGGCAGAGGGCATGGCTGCCAACTGCGACTGACCACTGAACTCTTCTTTATTCATACTCGCCTATCAGCACCCCTGAAACATTCCATGCGCTGAAACTGCCGCCTTCGCTTTTTCCAAGTGGGATGGCCACTTTCATCTGATGTTTTCCCGGCTGCAAATCCGAAACCGGATAAAAATAAGGATTGGTTGCCGTTCCGGGACACCAGCCTGAGCGGCTGTAATCGCTCGAAGTCACTCCATTCCAGAAGTTTCCGGAGGCGGGATTGTATTTCCTGAAAGTGGCACAATCGCTTCTCCAGGGTGTAAACTGAAACAAAACATTTCCATCGAGCAGAACAGTATTCATTTTCTGGTTGAATTCATCACCCCCACCCCAGCCGCCGTGGCCGGTAGTGATGTAGCGCATCTGTATATTTTTCACTCCTGAAGGAACATCGAAATCAACTTTCAGTGAATCATCGCCAAACATGGTTCCGTATTCCTGTCCCGACATTTCCATCACATTCAGGGTATTGAAAAGCGGCATGATCCAGTATTTTTTATTTGGCTTGACCGTAACTTCCATACTTCCGGGATAATACTTCAATTTCAAACTAGCTTTGTGTCCGCCTTTGTCGTAATTGCCTATAAAAACACCAATCCAGCGTTCGCCCTGAAGTACCGGCAACAATTCGGAAACGTCTTGTTTGAACAAGGTCGAATCTTCCCATTGCTGGCCATAAACGGTCACTTTATCATTGAATTGTCCGATCCCGAATGAGGTAAAAAAGCGCATGATTTCGACCAATGGCGGAAAGCGATCAGTTGCAACCACACCCTGGTACGATTTCCCGTTTTTTGCCTGAAATACGGGCAAACTGGCAGTTCCGTTCCTCAAGCCTTCCAGAAACGACTTTTCCTTGTCTTCAGGAATTACAAAAACAGAGCCAGTGCGGTCGTAGGCATCGCCATTCGAATGCTGATACAATTCAACAAATAACTGGGTATCGTCGGGCACCACCGGCAGTTTTACTTTTTTCAGGATTACTGTTCCGGCTGAATATTTGAATGTTTTTTCTGATTCAGTATCGGTCGGATTTACAATTTCATTTCCGAAGCTGATCTGCTCGTTGGTGAAGACATTTACTGTAGTAATCAGGTTTTCGGTGATGCGATGTTTGTAGAGTGGCAATTCAAGGCTTTCGCCCATTTCAGCAGGAAGAATGGGTTCGGTCTCTTTCTTTTTCAGAAGTTTAACTTCGGTGGCCGAAATCTCAAAGTTTCCATTCCTGACTATTTTCAGAACCAAACCATCAGGAATTCCATAAGCCATTGCAGGAGTTCCTTTTACGCCAGATTCGGTGGTGTACCAAATATCAATCGAATTCGACCGCAGCGAAGTTTTGAGGTGCCTGCAGTTATAACCCAGAATAACGGCAGTTTCGCCGGTTTCAGTCAGGACAGGATACTCTGAAAATGCCAGAGGAGTATTGATAAGTGTACCATTGTTAAAGCGAGCCACCTGAAAGGTTTTTTTCAGGCTGAAATTGATGTAACTGGTTTCTTTGGCCACTGTAGGAAGTAGTTTTCCTGAATCATTTTCCGTCCACGATCGGGCTGCATCCGGAGAACACAACAACATCGTTTTTGGACCGTCGGTGCGTGGTTTTCCGTTGACTACCGTTTGATAACTGACACTAACAATTTCAGGATTTTTCCTGGGCATTGCATTACCAATAACAGAAATGGCAATTAATAGGACCAGCAGATTAAGTTTTCTCATTTCTCCTTACTTTAGTTTATCGATTTTAAAAGACCAAGCCTCGCTGCAAGGCGGTTTGTTCTGAAGTTTTGCGGGTACAAAAATTTTAAAGCCCGTAGCCGTTTTCTGCCATTTCAGCGAACCGGAAATGCCAAGCAATTCAACTTTAGCGCCCGGAGCCGGTGTAATGCCTTCTACACTTACTTCTGAAGGCAATAAGTTCTCATTTTCCGCAGGCAAGTAAATGGCATAAACCGCTTTGGTAGTTTTGTTCTGTGTGAAACAAATATTTCCCGACTTGTACGGAGCAACAGCCCTTGTACTGTAAATGGCCTCACCATTTACTCCGATCCAATTGCCCATTGCTTCGAGCAGGGAATATGCCCCTTCAGGCCATTTGCCATCGGGACCAGGGGCAATATTGTACAAAAGGTTTCCACCTTTGGCAACAATGTCAACCAACATGTGAATCGCCTTTCGGGGAGTCATAAACTTTGCGTCGGGCACCCACGACCAGCCACCTCCAGCAATGATGCACGATTCCCACGGATAGGGCAACATCTCTCCCGGCACAGTATTTTCAGGTGTCAGATAATTCTGGTTGGGGCCTTCAACAGCGCGGTCAACAACTATCAACCCGGGTTGTTTTGCGCGTGCTTTTGCAGCAAGTTCGTCCATGCGAATATCCTGGTTAACCGAACGGTTTTTCAGGAAACCTGAAGCCACACCTTCAGTACGCCGCTCGTAGCTGGCTTTTACCTGCTCCGGTGATTTTTTGCTCACCCATCCGCCATCGAGCCAAAGAATATCAACTTTCCCATAATCAGTCATCAGTTCCATAATCTGCTTGTGGGTAAAATCAACAAACTTCTCCCATTTTTCGGGATAAAGTTCGGGATCGTAATTTACGTTCCGGTCGAGTGGCGGAAAATAGGGATCCCAGTAATGTTCCGAATTCCAATCAGGTTTTGAGAAATAAGCTCCGGCCCACAATCCTTTTGCGCGGAAGGCATTGAAAATCTCTTTCGTAATGTTTGCTTTTGGATTTACATGAAAAGGGCAAGCCGGATCGGTGACCTTATAATTGGTATATTTTGAATCGAACATACTGAACCCATCGTGGTGCTTGGTAGTAAATACCACATATTTCATCCCTGCACGGCTTGCTGCATCGGCCCAGCGTTCGGGCTCGAAACCCACTGGATTAAAGGAAAGCTTGAGATTTTCGTATTCTTTCAAATAGGTATTATAGTCCTGTGGATTGCTGCCTTTCCGGCGTTCGCACCAGCCATAATCTTCTGGACAAATCGACCATGATTCAACAATTCCCCACTGGCTGTAGGCTCCCCAGTGCATCAACAAGCCAAATTTCAGGTCCTGCCACTGATCAAGTTTTTCGAGAACCAGCGGATCGGTTGGCCATGTATAACCGGTCACTTCATGCTCAAGCTGGGCATGAGCCGTGATATACCAAAGCGACAAAATAAAAATGAGACATTTACTTTTCATAACAGAACATTTAGGTTTTTGATTCAAAGTTATTCAAAAGAATCGCCTGACGGCTTTGGATATTATGGAAAGAGACTGCCGGGAATGACAGTCTCTTTCTTATAAGTTTCAATTCAGTAACGGTAAAACTATTTTTTGTCCCACCATATACGTCCAAACTCGCTCGACATATCTCCAAAATCAGGATCAGCCGCCATTACTTCAACGCGTTTCTTCATGTTTTCGTAGTTTGAAGTTCCGACCAATGGAACTGTAAACCTTGAACGGCGTGGCATATTTTGCTTCACACCTCCAACATAAACATCTTCGAGCGCAACAATTGACGAAGTGGTTGGATAACCTGTACGTTTCCATAACGCCCAACCTTCGTTAGAGTTTTTGAAGTGTTCGATATAAGTCTGACAATAGATTTGCTCAAGGCCTTTGGCTGGGTTCCATTTAATGTCAGGCTGGTTCATAAATGCAGTAATTTCGGCTTCTGTCATCGCTTCATAGTTATGAATTTTACAGAAAGCGCCTACTTTATTCCACATATCGAGTGAAGCACGAACGCCATTGGTGTACCATTGTTCGGCAGTTTTATTGCTGGCAACACCATTTAAGGCAAACTCGGCAGCCATAAAACAGAAATCAGCATAAGTTACATTGGGGAACCATGTTCCGCCCGATCCGCCATCATACGATCCAGCGAAGATTCTGACCTGTGGTAAATTCACAGCTTGCATACTAATTGCACGTCCGGATGGATCCAAAACATTGCGTTCGTATTTGCGGTCGGCAGCTCCTGCATCGGTGTTTGCAGTTCCACCTTCCCAGCGACCCCATGTTAATGGAATTTGCTTATCAGCAGCTTTTCCAACATTGTATTCAGCTACATTTTCAGGAGTTAAATTATTAATTCTGAAGAACATTCTACGGCGTGGATCATTGTATTTGTTCAAATAGGTCATCATCCCCTTAGAAGCCCTGATCAAATCATTGATTGAATAGTAGTCTCCGTTTTCAGAGTATTTTCCTTCCAGCCAGAACACAAAACTATCGTCATTTTTTGCAGGAATATCAGAGGTTGCAGCCAAAACTTCTGCCGCAATTTGTTTGGCTTTGGCCATATCTCTTTTCATCAACCTCAACGCAATGCGCAAGCGGAGGGCGTTTGCGGCTTTTACCCATCCCTGTACATCGCCGTTATAAGCCATATCGTATCCAACCATCGATTTCTGGTTGGTATTGGTTTTAAACTTATTTGCGGCAGTTTTTAGTTCAGCGTCCCAAATGGTATATAACTCCTGCTGGGTATCAAATTTGGGTTCAGTAATAGTTCCTCCTGAACGTGCGTTCCAGCCTTCTTTGTAAGCCAGTGATCCGTGAAAATCAGAAGTTATGATACCCTGATAAATCAAGCTTACCCGGGCAGCTTCGATAATATTCGAATAGGAAGCAGCTTCATCGGGCATATTGGTATTCACGTAATATTCCAGATGGCGCATATATGAACCTGCATCGAGCCAGCAAAGTCTGTAGCGCTGTTCACCAATGTTTGGGTTCCATATTGTGTAAACTGTGGGAGTATTGCCAATCACGCGGCAGCCATACTGCATCCACCTCATCTGGGCGGTATAATAGTCATAATACCACTCCCATGAACTTGATCTTGTGCTGGTTTGAACTTTATACAGAAAGCTCAGTGGATCAACTTCGTAAACCGTACTGCTGTTGCTGTTTACTTCAACAAACTCATCTTTGCAACTTGTTTGCAGCAATAAGAAAGATAAAGCAACGATTGTAAATATTGTTCTTTTTATCGTCTTCATATCGTAAATTCTTAGAATGTAACATTAATATTGAATCCAAAACTTCTGGTATAAGCCGATCCTCCAATTTCAACAAATGCTGAACTTCTGTTAGACGACAATCCTTCTGGATGAATATTGTCGGGCAGGCTATTGTACAAATATCCAAGGTTGCGCGCAACTAAACCTACATTTACACCTTGAACGTAAGCCTTATTTACCCAGTTTTTAGGCACTGCCCAATAGAACGAAATTTCTCTCAGGGCAACCCATGAACAATCAAGTACCGCTTCTTCCCTGATTCCAGTACCCCAGCTATGCAAGTTGGTATAATACTGGTAAGCCGAAATTGGCTTCACAATTCCCTGATTATAGGCTTCCTGATAAGTCATTCCGGCCACATCTTTACCACCGATTTTAATTCCGGCGCCAAATACTCCTTCAGGTATCATACCATCGTTAATCGTTCTTCCATCAGAAAGTGTTCTCGGCAAACCACCATTTTCGGTATCGCGGCCATATAAAGTATGAGCCAATGCTCCCGAACCCGAACCATAGTTATAAGTTCCGGATGCAATATCGCCGCCCCAACGTGAATCGAGCACCGCGTTAAGCGAGAAGTTTTTATACTTGATACTTGAGAACATTCCACTCAAAAAATCGGGCTGAAGTGATCCCACTTTTTCTGTTGTACCAGAACGTTTCCACGATCCATCGGCATTCAGTACTTTGTTTCCTTTATCGTCGCGGGTGTAAGCATAAGGAGTGTAAATATCGCCATAAGCGCCACCTACAGTTGCATAAGCAAACATATCCATACCGCCTCCTTCAATTCGGTATTTATCAACTCCGGGAGCCAGTGCAATAATCTCATTCTGGTTACGGGTAATGTTCCAGGTAACATCCCATGCAAAATCTTTCGTTTTTAAAGGAGTTGCGTTAATTGAAAGCTCAACACCTTTGTTTTGGATATCACCGGCATTGATCCATCTGCTACCCACGCCAGTTTCGGGAGCCTGCGACAAAGCAAGAATCTGGTTCTTGGTATTCGTTTTATACCATGCCAAATCAAAACCTAAACGGTTATTGAAAAATTTCATTTCGGCTCCAAATTCAACCGAATGTTGTTTTTCAGGTTTAAGATCCTGATTACGAAGCGCATTTGAATCAAAATTGTAGTATGGATAGCCAGTACCATTTGTTGGATTGATAAATGTTCCGCCCAAAGTATAGTATCCGATACTGGTCAGATATGGACTTGCATCGTTACCAACAATAGCATACGAACCTCTTATCTTTGCAAAAGAAATTGCTTCGGGAAGTGTTTCGCTAAATGTTTCAGACAGAATCCATGAAGAACTTACCGATGGATAGAAATAGGAAACATTACCATCGCCATTGGCATAAATCAATGATGAAGACCAGTCGTTACGTCCGGTAATATCCAGATAAACTTCGCCTCTGTAATCCATATTAACAAATGCATAAGCAGAATTGATACGTTTTCTGTCGGTGTTTTTCTTTACTGATGTGGTAGGATCTGAAACTGAATTCGACATATCAAACTGTCCGGGTATCCTCAAACCATTTCTTGAACTTGTATTGTGATAAGCATATCTTGTATCCCATTGTTCGAGGGCTACAGTTCCATTCAGATTAATTTCACCAATTTGGCGGAAAGCATTCAGCATGGCTGTTATTTTATACTGATCTTTTTTACCTTCATTTACAGTATAATTTGAATTGACGTAGTTACTTTCGCCATTAGCTAAAATTTTCTGTTCGTAGGTGGTATAAAGCTTGTTCATATCACCTTTCAGTTTTAGCACCAGCCAATCCTGAAGTTTAACATCCACATTCAGGTTTGCCCTGAAATTATTTTCACTTTGGCTGTAATTATTTTCAAGGTATTCCCAGATATTTCTTGAATATCCATAAGGATCGGCACCATTAAACCCATCACCTTTGTCGCTTTTGTAGTGTTGCAACCAATAACCGGTATCATAATCGCGTGGTACTGAATACATAAAGTCGTAAATTGGCGACCGGCCCCCACCCTGGAAAGTTGGGTTTTGCGATTCAGACATTACCCAGGCAAAACCAGCATCGGCCGAAACGCGCGAACTAATCTTTCTTGTGGTATTTAAACTAAAGCTATTCCTTGAGAAATCATTGTTCAAGGTTGTACCATTTGATCTTAAATTCGAGAAAGAGAAACGGAAAGTTCCATTTTCATCACCTCCCTGCAGCGCAAGGTTCGTGTTTTCATATTTTCCGGTTTGATACATTTGCTGAACATTGTCTTCTTTTGCAGAATGAATGTACTCTTTCCCATTTCTGGTGTATGGTTTTCCATCGAAAATTGGCCCGAAGTTGGCAGTTTCAGTTGTGCTGCGAACTTCATTGCCATTGCCATCCAACGACCATGCAGGATATAATCCAGTACCATATTTGTTCTGGAAATCAGGGAAACGATAAACATCGTCCCATGTTTGCGAACGCGAAAGACTAATTCCAAGTCCATCGCTTTTCTGACCTTTCTTCGTAGTAATTAATACTACTCCGTTAGCTGCACGCGAACCATAAAGAGCAGTAGCTGCAGCACCTTTTAACACCGAAACTGTCTCAAAATCATCTGAGTTCAAATTCTTAATGTCGTTTCCAAAATCAAGTACCGAACCCCACTCTGCATTGTTTGTAGTTGTGTTGTCGATAATTACACCATCAACAACAAAAATAGGTTGGTTATTCGTTCCCAAAGAAGTGTTACCCCTGATCAATATACGGCTTGCTGATTGTGGTCCACCGGTTCCTGTATTAATTTGAACACCGGCAACTTTTCCCTGCATACCACTGATTGGGTTTACAACATTGATTCGGGCAATATCAGATCCTTTAATTTCTGTCATTGCATAACCAAGCGCCTTTTTCTCCCTCGAAATTCCCATTGCAGTAACAACCACTTCGTCAATGCCAATGTCTTCCGATTTCATCTTTACATCAATGATCTGACGATTATTCACAGGTTCATCAACAGTTTTCATTCCGATGAATGAGAAAACAAGAGTAGATTTTCCGGATGCCACTTTTATGGAAAATTTTCCATTCGAATCGGAGAGAACTCCGTTGGCAGTTCCTTTTTCTGAAATTGTCACACCTGGTAGCCCAAGTCCGTCAGATTCGGACACAACGGTCCCGGATACCGATTGCTGTGCCATCGCACTTCCTAAAAGCGCAATGCACATTACAGTCAATAAAAAAACCTTTCGCATAAGTTTTAAAAATTAATTTAGTTAAAAGAAAAATAAGTATTTACACTTCATTTATTTATAGAGTTGGTTCTTCAAAATTTATTTCAGAAAAGACTTTCTGAAAAACCATTTCGGAGGTTCCAAGTAAGGCCGACTGATCGCCTAAATCAGATACAATGAGGGTTGTATTTCCTGAAATTTTTTCAAGACAAAGACGGTTTAAGGATTGCTGAATTGGCGACAGAACATATTGTCTGGCTTTTGACAATGGTCCGCTTAAAACAATGACTTCAGGATTAAGCAACTGAATAATGTATGCAAGTCCCTTGCCCATTGCCTTTCCAATTTCGTTAAGGATGGAGATGCAGAATTCGTCTCCTTGCCTGGCAGCGTTAATTACATCTTCAGGTGTAACCTTTTCGAGATTATCTTTAAATTGGTTTATAAGAGACGAAATTTCGTTATCGGCAAATCCCTGCATTACCCTTTTCATGATTGTATTCGAAGATGCAATTGTTTCGAGACAACCGCGTTTTCCGCAAATACACAGATCGCCGTTTTCAATCATCGGAATGTGCGACAATTCACCGGCAAAGCCTTTGTTCCCGCTGTACAGCTGGCCATTTACAATAATGCCGAGACCAAGTCCCCAGCTCCAGTGAATAATGATCGCATCTTTGTACCCCTTGCCTGCCCCAAAATTAAATTCGCCGTAGGCATGCATCCGGGCATCATTGTCGATATAAGTCAGTTTATTGAAACGGTGTTTCAGATCGCGCCCAATGTTTTGCCGTTTTTTATCTTTAATAGTGTAGTTTACTCCAACTTTAGAATCAATCAAACCAGGCATATCAACACCCAGACCGAAAATTTTTTCTTTAGGGATATGATTTTCTGTCATTAGTTTTTGGGCAGCCTGAAATAATTTTTCCACCAAATCCGGGTCGTCAATATGGGTATCAATCGATATTACCGGGGTCACAAATTTGTTGTAACAGTCACAAATCACCATGCTGGCATTGAAACGGGCAAAATCGCACGAGATGACATAAAAACGATCTTCGGGCAAACCAAACAGATTAGGCTTCCGTCCCCCGCTCGATTCGCCAATCCCGATATTTTTTACATATCCCTGCAGCATTAAGTCATTCAATAATACAATGCTGGTTGGTAAACTTATCTTAAGCAATTTACTAAGATCAGTAGCAGATAAGTTCCCGTTTGAGTGAAGCAAACTAAGGATTCTTTTTTTCTGTCTGACTTTATTTAAATCGGTAGCTGATAAATTGGGGGAATGGAATTCATTGACCTGTGCCATAATTTCTTTCTTTATGCAAAAACAAAGTAAATGATATCAACAACACAGGCAAAGATATTTAAATATTTTACGAAGTACCGCTGTTTCATTAAATTATTGACATACTTTATAACACATTTTAACAAACTACTGAATTCCAGCAGAATAAAACACCTGCTTGTCTGAATTTAAAATAAAAAAAGCAGGCCGGAATCATAAAGAAATGATTCCGGCCTGCCAACTTTAATAATTACGAGTAAAAACTAATTATTCGAACTTAATGGATTTATGTATGTAATCTTTTGATTCTTTTCGAAATCGTACAATGTAAGTATGCGAAGTTTATAGTAGGCTTCCCAATAGGTTTGCAGTGAGCGAATGTAGTCGCGCTTGGCATTTTCGCGTTCCGACAGTGAAATATTCAGGTCGGTGATACTGATTTCACCGTTCTGAAATTGCTTTAAAGCAATCTGGTAACCGTTCTCCGAAACTTTATCTGCTTCATTGGCGGTCATCAGCTGATCTTTCATCAAACTAAACTGTTCGACCTGAACCACCACACTTCGTTCAAAATCTTCGCGATCCTTTTCTACATCATAAATTACCAGATCGCGTTCCGATTCGGCCAGTTTAACAGCCGAAGCAGATTGCCCCCAATCCAAAATAGGAATACTCAAAGCAAGTTTCAGCGTTTGCTGCCGTTCCGGCTGATCATAAATTCCTCCCATTGTTTCGGCGCTGTTCGACAAACCGTAACTTCCCTGAAGTGAAGCGCTTAATCCTGTACTACGCTTGGCATTCAGCAAATCGCGGTCGGCAACAATCAGTCTGCGTTTATATTCCGAACCTTCTTTGCGATTCATTTTGGCTTCGGCAAGCGCTTTATTAATATCAATATCAAATAATGTAATATTCAAAGGAACGTTCAATTCAATTATTTGGTCTTGTGGAATTCCAACATACGATTTTAATTCAAAATCAGCATTCTTCAAATCCATACTTGCCTGATTTAATGCCTTTTGAGCGTTCAAAACAGCCAATTCGTTGCGAGCAAAGTTATTATCCGATATTTTTCCAAGTTCCTTTTTGGTCTGTGCAATTTTCAGGTTATTTGTACTGTTTTTCAGATTGCTTTCGGCCAGTTTGTAATTGGTTTGCACCATCAGATACCTAAAAAAACGATAAACTGTATTTAACGAAATTTCTTCGATCGTTTCAACAAAATCTTTTTGAGCCTCATCATAAACCAGCGGTTCGGTTTTTTGCTGCCATTTCATCCAGTTAATCGAAAAAATAGGTTGAGTAAACCCAAAAGAGAAAGGGCTTCCAGAAAACTGGACTTCATCTTTGTTGTAATCCTGGAAACGATATGCTGAAGTAGATGCATAAATATAGGTACCTGTTAACGGGATTGATTGGTTGAGCGCCAACCTTGCCGATGTAGAAAGGTTGGTTACCTGTTTAAATGCCAGGCTACCATCGGGCTGTGTAACTCCAACAGTCGATTTGGTATAATCGGGCAGATTGCCAGATAACACCAGTTGCGGGCGATACCTGGTTTTAAAATTTTTCCAGCGCCAGTAATAGTTTTCATTCCGGTTCTGTGCATATTTTACCGAGGGGGATTGTTCAACCGCAAGTGAAATCACATCGCCCAGATCGAGACTGTATTTGCTGGAATCCTGCGCCTGTAATTCAAGAAGTGGCATCATCAGAAAGCAAACGACAATGCCCGACAATTTTTTAATTTCTATCCGACTCATCATTTACTTTTTATTTTCTGTTTTTTGAGGTTTTACATGCGGCTGCGATTTTGTCACCATTACTTTTTCACCTTCGGTTAATCCTGAAATCACCTCAATAAAATCGGTACCTTTTAATCCAAATTTTACCGTTCGCGGAACCACTTTCCCCGAATCGTGAATATAAATAGTCTGCTCGTTATTGGGTTTAAAATCACTGCTCTCCATCACCCGTAAAACTTCATTCTTTACGGTTTTTAATACTTCGAGCCTGACCGTTTGATTTGGAATTAAATTCGGATTATTGTTGTGTTCAAGATGTACATTAAAGTGAATTTTATTATCGGCAACCGTTGGGGTTACATTTCCGATGGTTCCATTTAGCTTCACATTATCGACCCAAACAACAACCTGATTTCCGGTTTTTACAAAATCCGACTGTTTTTCATCGATGACGCCTCTGATTTTAAATGTGGTAAGATCTGATAGCACAATCAAAGTTTTATCGGTACCAAAACGCTCACCTTCCTTTCCTGAAACCGACAAGATAATTCCATCTGAAGGCGCTTTAATATATAGTTTTGCAAGCACATCAAATTTATCTTGCAATTGTTTTTTCTGAACTTCAATCTGTAGATTGAGCCCAATTTCTTCGGTTTTCATTTGTTTCAGCCTGATGGCATTCTTTTTCAACACCATGTCCAGATCTTTCTCGGCCAGCACCAGATTTTGCTTCGTTTCGTCGAGTTTTGCCGAAGAAATTCCGCCAACAATAAGCAATTGTTCCTCGTCGGCTAATTGAGTTTTGATAGAAGCAATACGTAACTTTTTAACTTCCACATTATAATCGAGGTCGATTCGGGCCATCTGACCTTCCAGGCGGGAACGCTCGAGCGAATTCGACCGCATCTCAAGTTGATCAGAAATTTGTTCAATTTCATCGCGGATTTGCTTATCGTCGAGTTCAACAATCACTTCGCCTTGCTTTACACGACTACCCGGCTCCTTATTAATTTTCCGGATAATGCTGTTGGCCGGGCTAAGAATGATCACCTCGTTTTCTGGCTCAACAACACCTGAAGCTTCGATTGAAAAATATATTTGCCCTCTTTCAGCCGTGCAGGTTTGAAATTCATCGGGAGGAGAATTGAGAAATGCAGGAAAACCCGTAATCCGGGAAATAAATAAAAGTAATACAAATGCAGACAAAACGAGAACTGCAATCAAGAGTCCTTTCTTGTTACTCATAGTCAATTAGTTTGTTGGTTAAGCACCGACTAAATATACCGATTTAGAACATTGGTTAAGGTATTATTCAGCCTATGGGCGTTAAAAATAGATGTTTATTTCGGTAAAACCCATAAATAAACTCCAAAAAAAAGGGAATGAAAACGAAACAATGAGATACACCGAAAACTATTTCACGAAAAAATCAAACTTTTTATCGCCTTCCAGATAGCCTTTCAAGTGGTCGCCAATCTTCACCGGGCCAACTCCTGCGGGCGTTCCGGTATAAATCAAATCACCAATTTTCAGGGTAAAATATTTCGAAACCTGCGAAATAATTTCATCAATCGGGAAAATCATCAAAGACGAGTTTCCTTCCTGAACTGTTTTTCCGTTAATATCGAGCCTGAAATTTATGGCATTGCGGTCGGGCAACGAAGAAACGGACACAAATTCAGGACAAATAACTGCCGAATAATCGAATGCTTTTGACTTTTCCCATGGCAATCCCTTGTCTTTTAGTGCATTCTGAATGTCGCGTGCTGTAAAGTCGATCCCGATTCCAATCTCGTCGTAATAGCGATGCGCAAATTTCTTTTCGATGTTTTTGCCAAGCCGGTTAATCCTGACAATCAGCTCGATTTCGTGATGAACATCCTGAGTCCAGTCGGGAATATAAAAAGGATCGTTGTTCCGCAGCAGAGCCGAATCGGGTTTCATAAAAATGACCGGTTCTCCGGGAACTTCATTGTTCAATTCTTTGGCGTGGGCCACATAATTTCGCCCGATACAGATGATTTTCATGGGTAATCGTATTTTTGGTTTAAATTGGTTTGGCTGGTTATTGGTAGTCATTTGCTTTGCGTCATTAGTTGTTCATTTATTGTTTTTTCAACAATCAACGACAACGCAATGACCACGAATGACAATCAATTACAACATCCTGCTATTTCATTCTCAACTTAATAGCAGTCAGCACTTTCTTCGTATAAAGTGGAAATTCGTTGTTCAAAATCCAACCATAATATCCGGGCTGCTCGCGCAAAACCTTCTCAACAGGTACTCCTTTGTTTTTCCCGAAATTGATGATTTCGACACCATTTTCGTCGTAAACAATGCGGCCAACAAAATCGACGTTGGTATCGTAAGCCGAAAATTCGCTCAGTGCCTGAACATCGTTTACAATTGGCTTTGAAACCTTCCCTGCATGATCTTCATATTCTTCATCTTTATACTGATCAAGTTGTGCTTTCAAAACTTCGTAAGTTGCTTTGGTATCGGCCATTGCGCTGTGTGCATCTTCAAGAGGTTTCTGGCAATAAAATTTGTATGCTGCAGCCAGCGTTCGTTTTTCCATTTTGTGAAAAATAGCCTGAACATCGATAAACTTCCTCTTTTTCAGATCGATATCAACATCGGCACGTAAAAATTCCTCGGCAAGCAACGGAATATCGAACCGGTTTGAGTTGAAACCGGCAAAATCGCAACCTTCAATAAACTGTGAAATATTTTTTGCGACTTCCTTAAAAGTTGGTTTGTCTTTAATGTCGTCGTCATAAATTCCATGGATCTTACTTACAATCTCCGGAATGGGCATTTCAGGGTTAATACGATACTGTTTTTCCTCTTCCCTTCCATCGGGATGAACTTTTATAAGGGCGATTTCAACGATCCTGTCGGTTACGATATTCATTCCGGTTGTTTCCAGATCGAGAAAAACCAACGGATTTTTGAGATTAAGATTCATGTAAAAATTTTTGTTTTAAAGATTGAAATTTATTCGAATGCAAATCTAAACAATTAATCGAATGGTATCAGAATTCATTGTGCCTGCAAACCAAACCCGACTAAAAAGTCAGCGTAACTCACTGGATAAAAATTACTTATTTAGAAAGTTGTGGTTTTCCGGGAGTAACTCCGTTTTCATTAAAAGCATCCATTTGAAACCAATATGTTTTATTTTTATCAGGACAATGAATGGTTAACCGTGTATTTTTAAATACCTGATAGCTGTGGTATAATTTATCTTTTTCGGTTCCGTACCTGATATTGTAACCCATAGTATTTGCCTGTTTCTTCCACGACATTTTAATGATTTGCTGATTGCGGTAATCTCTTACTGCGCGAAACGTACTTACCTTTTTCGGCTTGCGGTCATTTCCTGAACCAAAAATCCGGAACCCGGAAATGGCGAAAGTACCAACCGGCACATGATAATTGGTAATCTTCAGATACTGCGCCTCAACCGGAATTTTTATCGTTTCGTAAGGATTTGTTGTGTATTCTGTATTGGCGGTTTTATCGCTCAGTTTTTTCCAGTTCTTTTTGTCAACCGAATATTCAACAAGGTATTGGTAAGCAAGCAGGCTGTCCGAATCCTTGATTTGAGTTTTATTTTCAGCAAAATTGATCTGAAAGGCATTTATTGTACAAACCGAACCTAAATCCGCCATCAGCCATTCCCTCTTTTCACCTGTTTGAGCACTCCAGAAAGTTCCGATATTTTCATCGAAAGCCGAAGTAACCGGAGCTGAAGACAAACTTGAGGATGCCTGTGCTCTAATATTATCAGAAAGTAACGACCACTCCGGATAAAGCTTACTAAAATTGGAATATTTACTGTTAGGCATGATTATCGGGTAATCGCCAAAGTCTGTTTTTGTGAACAGGTTCCCATCTTTATCGAAACCTGACGGGAAAAGTGCAAAGCGGGTTTGAGCCTTCTGATTTTTTGGTGCTGTAATCGTTGCAATGTGCCACCAGTTGCCAAACTTATCGGCAAATGTCGCTCCGCTGCCAGCTCCGCTTACAAAACCATCAGGTTTAAATGAAAACGGATTATTCGCTGCAAAAGTAAAAGGCCCCATCGGACTATCCGAAACATACACAAAATCAGCATAACTATTCAGGACACCAATTGGCTCGGCGCACTGATAATAGTATTTTCCATTGTACTTATTCATCCACGAACCATTGGTATTGTAAGTGACAGCTTGTCCCGGAATTTCTTTAAGCTTTTTCACACTCTTCTTCAACGGATTTAATTTATCGCAGACAACAGGAACACCGAGGGGTTCTAGCAAATTATCCGGATCCAGCTCGCGCGCCATAACCCCTTCGTGATTGGAACAGCCATAGTAGCAATAAACCCTGCCATCAGTATCGACAAAAATCGAAAAATCGCTTATTAATGAGAGCAGAACTGAATTATTACTAAACACTTCCCATTTCGCATTAACCGGATCTTTGGATCGATAAATTGTTTTGCTTAGTGATGTGGTAAAATAAATCCAGTCGCCAATAACAAATGCTGATGGTGCAAGATTTTCAAAAGGCAGGTTTACAGCTGTTACAAACTTCCAGGAAAGCAGATCGCCCGAATACCAATATCCTCCGGCATTTGAAGCGAATAAAAAATAGTTATCCTTATAAAGAACAACGACCGGGTCGGTAATATCAGGTTTGGATCGTAAATCAGGATTAATTTGATACGGCAGATTTATCGGATTACAGTAAGTCTGACCGGTTACATTATTCACCTGAATCCCAATGACAAAGGCTAAAACGAGTACTATAAAAATATATCCTTTTTTTATTACAATTCTTACCATCAGCGCTTTTTACAACTTATACCGAAAGCATTACCGCTATAAAATTAAAAAAACCTAACAATATCACACTGTTAGGTTTTCTTTTCAGAGCCTGTAGTTTATCAGGCGTTTATCATCATTGGCATCAGAAGCATTAAAATATTCTCTTCTTCGTGCTCATTTTCAGCAGGTAACAACAAACCGGCACGGGTTGGATCCGACAATTCCATCTTTACATCGGTAGCCGACAGATTCGATAATATTTCCTGAAGGAATGTCGATTTGAATCCGATTTCCATGTCCTCACCTTCGTACTGACAACTTAACCTTTCAACAGCCGAAATAGCGAAATCAATATCCTGCGCCGAAACAACCAACTGATTTTCAGTTAATTTAAGACGAACCAAATTACTGGCTGCATTTGAGAATACCGATACACGACGAACTGTATTGTAAAACTCAACACGGTCAATAATCAATTGATTTGGGTTATTGGTCGGAATTACTGAATTGTAGCTTGGGTAATTTCCTTCAACCAAACGGCAGATCAGTTTAAAATTGCTTAAAGTGAAAAATGCATTTTTATCGTCGAATTCCAGTTTCACATCAAAATCTTCTTTCGGAAGCAAGCTTTTCAGCAAAGCAGCCGGCTTTTTAGGAAGGATGAATGAAGCATCTTTTTCGGCTTTTGCATCGAAACGTTTGTAGCGCACCAGTTTATGTGCATCTGAAGCCACAAACTTGATATCTTCGGTTGAAAGTTCAACAAAAATACCGTTCATCACCGGACGAAGTTCGTCGTCGGCGGTAGCAAACAATGTTTTATTGATACCGTTCAGCAACACACTGTGATTCAAACTTACGGTTGAAGCAACATCTTCGTTCAGGATTGGTTGCTGTGGAAAATCTTCGCCATTCTGACCAACAATACTGAATTTACCGTTCTGCGAAAAAATTTCGATGGCAAAAGTTTCAGGATCAATCTGGAAAGTTAAAGGTTGCTCCGGAAATTCCTTCAGGATTTCGTTCATGCGTTTTGCCGGAACAGCAATTGCCCCTGTTCCATTGGTATTGTCGAGCTCCATACTTGTAATCAGCGTTGATTCAAGATCGGATGCAGTGATTGTCAGAAGATTATCTTCCAATAATAACAAATAATTATCCAGAATAGGAAGTGTATTCTTTGAGTTGATCACTTTGCTGATTGCAGAAAGATGACTAAGTAATTCGGTACTTGAAACAACAAATTTCATTAGCTATTTTTTTAGAGTTTTATATTCTATTTTAATTATTTGAGCTTGAATTGAGCTTCGCAGTTTTTCAACACAAAGCTCACGAATATACAAACTTTGGTTTTTCTTACCTATTGATCGTTCAAGATTTTATACAAAAGAAACAAACATGTTTGATAACAAACTCAACTACCAATTAACCAATAAGTTTACATTCTTTCAGGATAAAATTAGCGCTTGTATTTCCGGGTACGGACATATATATATACCGCGCCAAAAACGGCAATTAAAACCAATGGAATCAACACATTAATCATTTGCCAGTAAGTTTTTTCTTCCTGAAGTCTGACTTTATCGAGCAACCTGATTTTAAACACGCGCGAACGCAATTCCATTAATCCCTGGTCGTCGCAAAGATAATTTACCGCATTCATCAAAAAAGCTTTGTTCCCGAAAGTTTGTTTCGAAGTACGGTCGTAGCCCAGCTCCATAAATTCGGGTACGCCCCCCACAAACCGGTATTGGTTGGCAATCATATTTCCGTCAGAAAAAACAATCATTTTGGTGGGTTCGCTCTCCGTTTTTATTTCTGAAGATTTTGCGCCAAACGAATCAACCATGCGATTCTTAAAAACGGAAGTGAAAGTTCCTTCGAGCAAAACACCCACCGGCTGCGAAGGCTGACTAAACAATCGGCGATCGGGCGGATTATTGATGCTTGCAAGGTTTATTTCCATAGGCGTATTGCTTACCAGCGAATAAGGCGACGAAGCCAGAATCACTGTTTTGCGCATTTGTTCCTGTTTGCCCACTGTATCAACCGAACTTACGAATTCGGCCTTTACACGATTCATGTTTCGGCTGATTACATGATTTTCGGAGGGGATTAGCAAGGGCGAAAAATACCAGGGAGCCGGAGTGAATTTTGCAGGTGTTCCGGCCGGTGCGGTATTCACCAGAATCCTCAAACATTCAGCATCCTGAATCATATTTGAATTCAGGCGGATACCATATCTAAAAAGCTGATCGTCGAGCTTCAGGTCTTTCGGAAAAGCCAGTGTTGAACCGCTGGTGCTCAAACTATCCAAACTCACCGAAACCGGGTCGATGAGCCACATAATCCGGCCACCGTTCATTAAATACTGATCGATATAAAATTTGTCGGCTTCCGAAAATGGCTGTGTTGGATTGGCTACAATCAGCGCTTTTATTTGCCCGTCTTTTGAAATTAATTGTTGTGCCGAAACTTGCGATACAGTGTATTTTTCGGCCAGTGCTTCCGAAAACCCATGTGTTTCGTATTCGTTCAATTCACCCTGCCCCTGAAGGAAAGCAACTGTCTGTTTTTCGGTACTCATTAATTCCGAAAAAGCCGCAGTAAACTCATATTCAAGACTTTCAATCGAGTTATTCAGGTTCACTTCGTAATGCAGTGCAGCATTGTTTTTCAGCAGATTAACACTCGCTTTCTTGTCGCCATATTCGATTAGCGCTCCAGGGAAAATTAGCCGGGTGGTGGTTCCCTTTTCTGTATTCTGGTGAATATTTGTTGGCTGAAGTCCTTTTGCAACAAGCTCTGTAAAGAGATTTTCACGTCTTTTTACGTCGGTTATTTGATAGGGGTCAAAAATGGTCAGGTTGATCAGTTGTGACGAATAGGCATTGTAATCGGCAATTTTCTCGATAATCGATTTCTGAAACTTGCGAAAACTGGCATTCAACTCGCCATCAAGGTAAAGTGTGATATTGATTGGTTTGTCAAGCTCTTTTACCAGATTCTTCGAAACGGTGGTGATAGAATATCGTTTCTCTGCTGTCAGATCGAGGCGAAAAAACATTTGTCCTGAAAGGATACTGACAAAAATAACAGCAACAATTGCCAAAACTCCCAGTTTCAATTCTCTCCTGAAATTGATTTTGTGAAAATGAATGATTCTGCTTGTCAGGAAAAGAAAAAGAAAAATGGTGACAAGAAAATAAACCAGATCGCGCGAATCGACTACCCCGCGACTGATGGAATTGTAATGTTCGTTAATCCCGAAACCAACAATATGTTGTTGAATGGCTGACGGAAGCTGCATTGAACCAACAAGATCGAACCCAAGATAGGCCAGAAAAGAAAGTCCAATGGCAAGAATAAACGAAAAAATCTGGTTGTCGGTGAGCGACGATGCAAACAGGCCTATCGCGACATAAATGGCTGCCAGAAAAAACAACCCGATAAAAGCGCCCCAGGTTCCGCCGGTATCAATACTTCCAACCGGATTTCCGAGCGAATACACCGAGAAAAAATAAAACAAAGTGGGTAGCAACGAAATGGTAACCAGCAGCAAACCTGCCAGATATTTGGCAAGTACAATCCTGAAAACAGAAAGTGGACGGGTGAGCAAAACCTCCATAGTTCCCAAGCGTTTCTCTTCGGCAAACAAACGCATGGTTACCGCCGGAACCAGAAAGAGGTAAACCCACGGCGCCAGCGAAAACAAACCGTCGAGCGAAGCATATCCGCCCTCCAAAATATTGTAATTTCCGGGGAAAACCCACAAGAACAAACTGGTAGCCAGCAGAAACACGAAAACGACCACATACCCTGTGAGCGATCCAAAAAAACTGGTAATTTCTTTTTTTAAGAGACTGTACATATTTGATAGGTTACTTCTTGAGTTTTATGTTTCTACGCTTGTCACTTTTACCAATTCGATCATTTTCGCGAGGTCACGAAAATGATCATTAATGTTGAACGATAATCCCTAAAGGATTAATATTAATCACCCCAAAATGAATTTGGATGATGAAAACAGACCCAAAGTTAAAAACCCTGAAAAGGATTCAATTTAAACTTTATATAAACTTATTGAACCCAATTCGGGGTTCTGGCTTGGCCTTATTCTATTCCTCCGGTTTCACCGGAGGTTATTCAAATTCAAGTCTTTCAGACTTTCAACTTCTCCACCATCAATACCGCCGCCCTTTTTGAGGCTCCGGGTTCGCCCAGCTTGATCATCATATCGTGGTAATCCGAGAGCATCCGTTCTTCATTTTCCGGATCATGTACAATTTTATTCAGTTCGCCAATTACATTTTTCAGGGTAAAGTCCGACTGTATTAACTCTGCAACGGCTTCGCGACCTAAAATAATATTGACCAGCGAAACCCATTTTGTTTTCAGGAAAAATTTCTTCAGCGGTGTAAATAACCAGTTGGGCGTGAGCTGATAAACTACCACCTGCGGAACATTTAAAATGGCGGTTTCGAGCGTTGCCGTTCCCGACGAAACAATGGCAACCCGGCTATGAATCAGTATTTCATAAGTTTTCCCCCAAAGTACGGGTACTTTACTGCCTTTCATAAATGGTTGGTAAAATTCAATTCCCATATTAGGCGCTCCGGCTATGATACATTGAAATTCAGGAAAATGAGCAGCAGCTTCGAGCATGGTTGGCAATAAAACACTGATTTCGCCTTTTCGGCTTCCCGGCAACAATGCTAAAACAGGTTTGTCAGGCAAATTATTTTCAGCAAAAAAACGGGGAAAATCCGGTGCGGTTTTCTTTTGAAGAATCGCATCAAGCAGTGGGTTTCCGACGTAACTAACCGGGTAATTATATTTCCGGTAAAATTCGGTTTCGAAAGGCAAGATGGTAAACATATCGTCAACAAAAGCTTTTACCTTGTGCACACGTGCCTCTTTCCATGCCCATATTTTTGGCGAAATGTAATAAAACGTGCGTATTCCTTGCTCTTTGGCGAATTTGGCCATCCGGAGGTTAAATCCCGGATAATCAATCAGAATCAAAACATCAGGATTAAATTCCAGCATATCCATTTCGCAAAACCTGAAGTTTTTCTGAATAGTGCGGATATTCATGATTACCGGAACTATTCCCATAAACGCCAGATCACGGTAATGTTTCAGCACAGTCATTCCGGCATTTTCCATCATATCGCCGCCAAATCCGCGAAACTGCGCCTGCGGATCAATCAAACTGATTTCTCTGATCAGATTGGAGGCGTGCAAATCGCCCGAAGCTTCACCTGCTAAAACGTAATACTTCATAAGTTCCAAATTTCATGTTTCAAATTCCAGGTTATCAACATTTTGCGCTTCGATTCTTCCATGTAACAAATATTCCGCTCCTATGAAACTAAAACCCATTGTCATCCGACTCAGGTCTTCTGCCTTCCAGCTTTTTATATCAGTTTGGAAATCAGCACCAGAAACGCGTACATAAACGTAGCCAATATAACGCCGCGTGCAGCCATATCGTATTTTAACCGGTAAAACAACATAAAGAATCCCAGGTTTGGGAACACGCAAATGCTCAGCAATTTCAGCAGAACTTTCATTTCCCACATACTTCGCAGAAAAACAGAAAATTCCATTTCGCTGTATTTTACCAGATAGGTTATAAAAAAGATGATAAGTGGCAGGATGGTTCCGATTATCCAACCTATTGGAAGGTGGTCGAAGCGGTTTCGTTTGCGGATTGTCATATTAAAATCTCCAGCTTTTCATTCTCTCAAAAGTCTGATAACAAGTCATATCGGCATTAACAGGCACAACCGATACATATCCGTTTTCGAGCGCGGTAACATCGGTTTCGGCCACATCAACCTCAAAGTTTTTGAAATATCCGGCCATCCAGAAATATTCGCGTTTGTGCGGGTCGGAGCGCCTGTCGAATTCTTCCACCCATTTTCCTGAAGTTTGGCGGCAGACCTGGATTCCTTTGATTTCGCCTTTCGGAATATTCACGTTCAGGCAAACAAATGGTGGAAGTCCGTTTTCGGCAACCTGCTGAAAAACACGGGCTACATATATTTTCGCGCGCGAAAAATCAGCTTCGTGATCATAGTCGTTCAACGAAAAACCTATCGATGGAATGCCATGAATACAGCCTTCAAGAGCGCCACCCATTGTACCCGAATAAACTACACTGATCGACGAATTTGAACCGTGGTTTATTCCGGAAACAACAAAATCCGGCATACGATCGAGCAACTGGTTAAAAGCCAGCTTAACACAATCAACCGGTGTTCCGGTGCATTTATAAACCTGATATCCTTCTTCGTCAACAGTTTTGGTTACACGAATCGGATGATCGACCGTGATGGCATTCGACATTCCCGACCGGTGACTATCGGGGGCTACCACCACCACATCGCCAAAAAGACGCATCACTTCAGATAATTCTGTGATACCTTTTGCCGTAACACCATCGTCGTTCGTAATTAAAATTAGGGGCCTTTCGCTCATAGCTTGCTTTTTTTTGAATGCTCACAAAGATAAATGAATGTACCTGAAAAAACCTTCCAAATGAATATTTTATATGATTGTACGTTTGCTATCCAATCTGGCATTTTGTGTCAGTCAGTTGTGGGTATGAATTGCCATTCTGATTCTATTTTCCGGCAAATTAACGATTGGCAAATGACAATCGAATGACTTTTATGATATTGGTAAATTTTAAGGATTTCTATTGAATTTATATAAAACAACACGGTTTTCACCGGAACCAAACCAGGTCAACTTCGTAATTGTTGTAAGACTTAAATTTTAAAACGATAACTATGGAAAAGATGACAAATTCAATCAATTGGTTCGAAATTCCTGTATTGAATTTCGAACGTGCCAAGGATTTCTATTCCCGCATTTACGATTACGAAATGCACGAAATGATGATGGGTTCGTTAAGAATGGGATTTCTGCCAATGGATACTGATTCGCAGGGAGTTGGAGGAGCAATTGTTCAAGGCGAGGGATTTGTGCCAACTGCCCTCGGAACGAAAGTTTACCTGAATGGCGGTAAAGATTTGCAGACTGTTTTAAACCGGGTTATTGCTGCGGGTGGCGAAATCGTCCTTCTGAAAACCCTGATCACTGAAGAAATTGGTTATTACGCAGTTTTTGAAGACACCGAAGGAAATCACATTTCGCTGCATTCAATGGAATAAACTGGTTGGTGTTTTTTTATGTCGGTTGGCTTCGGCCAACCGACATAAAAAAATATTTATTCAATTTTTCAGCACAACCAATATCTCGTCACCTGTTTTCCATTTTCTTGAAATCTGGCAATATTCGCCGGGACGGGCAACATATTTCACATTGCCATACGAAACGGTTGGATTCACTGCCCACGAAGGAATCCGTATAAAAATTTCAACAAAACGTTTATCGCTGCATTCACTTTTCAAAGTCATTATATTTCCTTCCGGATAATTTGTCTCCTGAATAAACTTTACATTTCCACCGGTTGTATGCTGATATTCGACCGATGAAGATCCAATAAGGTTGATAAAAATCTTATCATCAACATGCGTATAAAAAACCGATTTTAGCAGCTTTTCCGGTATCAATATATTTTCACGACCACCGATTATTTTATCGATCGCATCGCCAAATCTAACTTCTCCGGAAAGTTTAACCAACGCGATATTCAGTTCAACCCATTTCTGAATTGCTTCAGGAAACATTTTTGGAGTCGATGAATTAGCCGGAGCAATAATATTTGTATTAAAATCAGTCCACTTCTGTAAAAGGGAACTCCAAATACTGTCGGAACCCGATTTGCGAATGTTGTCAGTCATCGAAAGCATTTCGTCAAGCTTATCCAGCGCAAAATTTTGTTCTGTTTTCTGAATAGAATCTCCGCTTACAGAATCCAAAGCAAACGATGGTTGCACAGGCTGCAATTGAAGTTGTATTTGTGTTTCATGAAACGATTCTGAATTGATCACAGAAAGTTGGTTTGGATCATTTCCGCATGAAGAAAAAATAAAAACCATCGGGATGGCAAGCAATAGACGTGTGAGCTTCATTATAATTTTTTCTTCTGAAACATTTTTATCATTAACTGGTTCAAAAATAAAATATAAAATTCCTTACATTTGCAATAACCAAAAAAGACCGAATTATGAAACTCACTTCAATTCCGGCGGTCTCTTATTCCGCAATTTTTTAATTTCTTGCAACAAGAAAGCGGATTCAATTTCAATTACCCAATTTTTTCATTTCTCAATTAATTCATTTTTATCATGATTGGTAAAAAAACCAACTCATTTTTTGAACAGATAAAATCCATTCGACTTAAGTCGTTGTGGACCGACATAAAAGAATCAATCGCCGGAAGCGATCGCGATTTCACCAGCGACAAACTTGGAAAAGCGCTTTTCATTCTTTCCGTTCCGATGGTTCTGGAAATGATTATGGAATCGATTTTTGCCGTGGTCGATATTTTTTTCGTATCGAAACTTGGTGCCGATGCAGTGGCAACTGTTGGCATCACCGAATCGAGCATGACCATTGTTTACGCCATCGGCATGGGCCTGAGTACCGCAACTACCGCATTGGTGGCACGCCGCATTGGCGAAAAAAAATCAGGCAAAGCAGGGATGGCTGCTTTTCAGGCAATTGTTGCAGGCTTTTCTGTTTCACTGCTCATTACAGTTCCGGGAATAATTTACGCCAAAGATTTTTTATTGCTGATGGGTGCTTCCGAAGAAATGGCCGAAGCCGGGTACATGTATCCAACAATCATGTTTGGTGGAAATGCTGTTGTTATGCTGTTGTTTATCATCAATGCTGTTTTTCGCAGTTCGGGCGATGCAGCAGTTTCGATGCGTGTTTTGCTGCTGGCCAACCTTTTAAACATCATACTCGATCCGCTACTGATATTTGGCATCGGACCATTTCCCGAACTGGGATTGATGGGCGCCGCCATTGCAACGACCATAGGCCGTGGATTGGCTGTCTGCTATCAGTTTTATCTCTTGTTTAAAGGTCATAAACGCATCAGGCTTGAACTGAATCACCTTCGGATAAAACTAAAAGTAATGTTTCAGTTGTTTCGTCTTTCAACTGGTGGAATTTTACAAAACATCATCGCAACTTCAAGCTGGATCGCACTTTTTAGAATCATTTCGGAATTGGGTTCTGAAGTTCTTGCAGGTTATACCATTGCCATTCGCATTGTGGTTTTTGCCCTGCTGCCTTCATGGGGATTGAGCAATGCTGCATCAACACTGGTTGGTCAGAATCTGGGTGCCAAACAACCCGACAGAGCCGAAAGAACAGTTTGGATAACTGCAATAGCAAATATGGTATTGCTCGGATCGATAGGACTGGTCTTCGTCTTTTGGCCCGAACCTTTTATCCGGATTTTTATTGAAGATCCGGCAGTGGTTGCAAGCGGAGCAATGAGTTTGCAAATTATCAGCTATGGGTTTGTTTTTTATGCACTTGGCATGGTTTTGATTCAGGGTTTTAACGGGAGCGGCGATACGGTAACTCCAACAAAAATCAACCTGTTTTGCTTCTGGTTGTTAGAAATTCCACTGGCCTATCTTCTTGGAATTGTGCTCGATATGAAAATTGAAGGAATTTGCATCGCTATTGTTGCCGCCGAATCGGCGCTTACCATTACTGCATGGTATTTTTTCAGGAAAGGCAAATGGAAACTTACGAAGGTTTAATGTCAGATCAACTGTCTATCAACGACAGCCGCCTTAGTTTGGGTGCTGCAAAAGTAGCCACACCAACCACAATCAATGTCATGGCGCCGCCGAAAACCACCGAAGGTACCAGCCCCATTAAACTGGCGGCTGCACCCGATTCGAAAGCGCCCAGCTCGTTCGACGAACCCACAAAAATGCTGTTGACCGAGGAAACGCGACCTTTCATTTCGTTGGAAGTAAACAACTGAAGGATATTGCTCCGGACAACAACACTCACAAAATCGAAAGAACCACTCAATAGCAGGACTGTTGCCGACAGATAAAAATTCTTGGACAGTGCAAAAACAATCATGCAAACCCCGAATCCTACCAAACTTAGCAGCATTTTCCGGCCTGAATGCCGGACAGGAGGATAAACGGTCAACACCACGGACATCAGAATTGCCCCAATTGCCGGACAAGCACGCAGCACTCCCAGTCCTTCGGGTCCGACTTTCAGAATATCGGAAGCGAAAACCGGTAGCATTGCAACCGCCCCGCCAAACAAAACAGCAAACATATCGAGCGTAAATGCGCCCAGCAAAACCTGATTTTTAAATACGTACCGGATTCCTTCCGAAATACTGGCAAAAATGCGGCTGTCGCGGTTCGGTTCATGAGCCACCTTTCCCGGACTTTTAATGAAATAGATTATGGTTACACAAATCAGGAAAAAGGTAAATACCAAAACATAGGCAGGAACAATTCCGAAGAAGCCGTAAACCAAACCACCCAAAGCCGGACCTGTAACCGCTGCCACCTGCCAAACCGTACTTCCCCAGGTTGCCGCTCCTGAAAGTAACTTACGCGGAACCAGTTGTCCCAGCAGAGCAGTATGTGCAGGCATCAGAATTCCGCGAACCAATCCGACGATAAAAATGGTAATGAAGATCGGCGCAGTTCCCTTCAAGAAGCTGGTAAATTCTGAATCAATGCTTGAACCGAGCAAAATTGCAGAGCCAATCAGCAGTAAGAAACTGGTGCGAAAAATGATCAGCTTTCTATCCCATATATCGACAAAATGACCGGCAAACAGTGCAATACTTACCTGCGGAATTACCTCGGTGAGGCCAATCATTCCAAGCGAAAGCGGATCTTTGGTGAGATCGTACAATTGCCAGCCAACGATCACGGCCTGCATCAGTACGGCAGCTGTCATAAAAAAACGGTACGCCAAAAACAAGCGAAAATCGCGAATACGAATCGCTGCGAAAGCCTCGCTGGAAAATAATTTTGTCATTTGTTTCAGCTTTGAATAAACCTTGATTGTAAATTTCCGAAAGGTGTTATTCGACGGCGGCAAAGATAGATATTCCATTTACCGGTGAAATACTTTAGATGCCCTATTCTCCGGAAAAACAGGCAAACTGATTGATTCAAAAGTTGTACTTTTAAAATCAAAATTTAAAACAACTCGACATGGGCACACTTGGAAATTTAATCTGGTTCGTTTTTGGGGGTTTTCTGGTATTTATCGAATATATGGTTGCCGGTTTTTTACTTTGCCTCACCATCATCGGGATACCTTTTGGTATTCAGGCTTTTAAATTAGCCCTACTGGCTTTGTGGCCATTCGGCAAAACAATTGGCTTAACACCTGGAAATCCTGGATGTTTGTCAACCATTATGAACCTGATTTGGCTACTGATTGGCGGCATCTGGATTGCCCTGACTCACCTCGTTTTCGGAATATTGCTCGGAATTACAATCATCGGCATTCCCTGGGCCAAGCAGCATTTCAAACTGGTCTCGCTGGCGCTGACACCGTTTGGACGGGAGATTAGGGAGAGTTAGATAACTATCTCTTACTAGCATTTAAAATTGTCAGACCTATAATTTCATCATTCTCATACCTGATGATAATATCATCATCTGTCATTTCTGAATGATCAGCATTATTTGGCTTCTTAAAATGAAAGTACAAACAGTCAGCTTCATCGTCATAATTAGACCAAACATTTTTATGCTTCATGAAATAAGGTAAAATTTCTTTAATCTCATTTACAATCGCTTCCATAACAAATATTTATTTGAAATACTGGTTTAAACTATACAATCAACGATTCATAAAAACCCAAAGAATCAGCATGAGGCCAGATCACTTTCTTTTTTCCAAACTTCTGATCTTTATTTGAAATATACGCTGTAATTACAAAACCGTCGCTCGAAGACAATTCTTTATAGACAACAACAATAAACTTATCAGTTTGTGCTATTCTAAAACTAACAGCCATTAATCCACCATAACTTCCTTCATAAATAATCTGTGGATTTTCAATTGTCTCAAGAATTTCATAATAAAAATCCGCTACTTCCGGATGGCCGATAGAAATATGCTGCCAACGCTCTGATGTCAATCGAATTGGTACATTGTTTTTTGAAATAGCAATATCCATATTTAACTGATTTTTACAAATATAGATTTAAAACTCAAAACATGTACTTATTTTTCTTCATGCGTATGCAACCCGCATTCCTTCTTGGAATTATTCTCCCACCACCAGCGACCAGCCCTGAAATCTTCACCGGGCTGAATGGCGCGTGTGCAGGGTGCGCAGCCGATGCTTACAAAACCGCGGTCGTGCAAAACGTTATACGGAACATTGTTTTCTTTCACATACTTCTGGCAATCTTCGAGCGACCAATACAAAAGCGGATTGCATTTGATCAGTTGAAATCCGGCATCCCAAACGAAAAAGTCGAGATCGTGCCGGTTGTCCGATTGCGAAGCACGCAGACCGGTAATCCAGCATTCCATTCCTTCCAAAACCCGTTTCAGTGGCTCAACTTTGCGTATATTGCAGCATTCCTTGCGGTTTTCGAGCGAAGTATAAAAACTTAGCGGCCCTTTTTCGGTCACCATTTTCTCCACCGCTTCGTGCTTCGGAAAATAAACATGAATTTGCTTTCCGTATTTATCCAGCGTGCGGTTAAACACCTTGTAAGTTTCTTCAAACAAGCGTCCGGTATCCAAAGTAACCACTTTAATGTCAAGGTTATTGCTGAAAATCAGATCTGTGACCACCTGATCTTCAATTCCCAGACTGGTTGTGAAAACTGCTTTTCCCGGAAATTGTACGGCTACATTTTTCAGCATTTCAATCAAATTGGCGGCGTCAGCCTGTTTGTTCAGTTCCGAAACGATATTTTGATCAACCATAGCTCTATCAGTTTATTCAATTAATATTCAATAAAATATAGTTAGTCATTCGGTAGCCATTTATAGTCATTCGATTGACATTCATTGCTTTTCACAACTTAACAACTACATAATCACAAATTCTATTTTTGAACAGGTAAATTATCGAATACTCGTTTTGTATATTTATTGCATTCACCTTATCTTGCCGGCAAATATCAAAAGAAAACTCAAAAAACCATCGAAAAGACATCCGAAATATTACCAATTGATTTTTTAGATCGAATCAAAATTCAGTTTCCAACAGATTTTGATCGCTTTGTTCAATCCATCGATCAGGTTCCGGCCATCAGCTTGCGCATCAATCCGCGAAAATTCGGTTTGCCCATTGCTGCGGAACAAGTTTCCTGGTGCGAAACCGGCATTTTCCTGAACGAACGGCCTTCCTATACGCTCGACCCAATTTTTCATTCCGGATCTTATTACGTTCAGGAAGCCAGTTCGATGTTTGTGGAGCAGGCTTTCCGGCAAATGGAACACGACAGCAACCGGATTGTTCTGGATTTGAGCGCTGCTCCCGGCGGAAAATCCACTCATTTATTAAGCCTTCTTAATAGCAGTGATTTGCTTGTAGCCAACGAAGTGATCCGGTCGCGCGTTTCGGTTTTGAACGAAAATATCCGCAAATGGGGACATCAGAATGTAGTGGTTTGCAACAACGATCCGGCTGACTTCAGCCATCTGGAAGGATTGTTCGATGTCATTCTGGTTGACGCACCTTGCTCCGGCGAAGGACTTTTCAGGCGCGATGCTTCGGCTATTCAGCAATGGTCGGTTGACAATACCAACCTTTGTGCAACCCGCCAGCGCCGCATTTTGGCAGATATTTGGCCTAGCCTGAAAAATGGTGGTTACCTGATTTACAGCACCTGTACTTTCAATCCGGCTGAAAACGAGGAAAACCTGAAATGGCTGGCTGAAAATAATGAAGTGGAAAGTGTCAGCATTCCGCTTCAGGAAAACTGGGGAGTTCAGGAGATGGAAATTGATGGTTTATTTGGCTACCGTTTTCTTCCGCACAAAATAAAAGGCGAAGGTTTTTTCCTGACATTGATTCGCAAAAAGAACGGTAGCAACTCGTATTCAATTTCTAAAAAGATCAAATCGAGATTGGAGAAAATGCCGAAACAGTTTGCCGAAATCAGGAACTGGCTGACGACTGAAAACTCGGATTTTTTTGCAAAAAGTGAATTCCTGATTGCTTTTCCCGAAGATAAAATTCCGGTATTGAATGCTCTTTCAGAACAGTTGCGTGTGATCAGCTTTGGATTGCCAGTGGCTCAATTCAAGAAAAACGATTTATTGCCGGAACATACTTTTGCACTTTCGGTCGATCGCAATCCGGCAATTTTTGAATCGGTTGAACTTAATTTGCGCGACGCACTCCTTTTCCAGAAAAAGGAAGAAATCCGGATCGATTCATCAACCAAAGGCTGGATGTTGGTTAACTTTCAGGGCGTACCGCTTGGCTTTGTGAAAAACCTCGGCAACCGCGCCAACAATTACTTTCCCAAAGAATGGCGCATAAGAATGGCGCTGCCGGAATTACCGGACCCCTGGTATTTTACTGCACGACATACTAAATAATATTAAGCCAAACATTTACCGAACCTGCTTAATAAATTTTGCCGCAATTTTAGTCGAATATTTTCTGAAAAAGTCCTATATGACAAACAGGCCGTTGCATCGATATCTCACAAAAATCAATTTAGGTACTGATGAGAATATTCACATAAGAGTGTCTATCCGACTTATCGCCTTTTCTAAGGCAAAATCCTTTAAATCAGGAATAGCAGTTCCTTCCACCCTGACTTCACTAACGTCTGTAATTCCAAGAAATCCCAAAATGGCTTTCAAATAAGGGGCTGCAAAATCGTACGATTTCATAATACCTTCAGAGTATATTCCACCGGAGGCGATTGCCAGATAAACTTTTTTGCCATGAACCAACCCTTCATAACCATTTTCGGTAAACCGAAAAGTGACCCCGGTTCTTGCAATATGGTCAATCCATGCTTTCAAGGTCGAATGAATACTAAAATTGTAAAAAGGCACACCTATTACAATGATATCGGCTTCCAAAACTTCACTTATCGCTTCATCCGACCGACGAATTGCTTCCAAATTCTCCGGAGTCCGGTATTCGGGTGGGGTAAAAAAAGAAACGATCTGATCATCGAAAAGATGAGGAAACTGTTTGGTTACAAGATTATTTTCTTTTACCACGCTACCCGGATAGGTCTCGATAATCTTTTTGACAATAGCATTTCCCAACTTAATGCTAAACGACTCGTTGCCTCGCGGGCTTGAAATAACATGTAAAATCTTTCTCATAGGATATAAATTAAGCATTAACATTTATCGTTGGCGATCACACATAAATACAACATAAACAGAGAGATACCTAAAGCAGGGAAACAAAATAATTGGGTATAAAAATACGGGTAGGCTAATTGTGGTTTTAATGGAATTGTTTATTTCAACATATCGGCCAATAAATAAAAGACAAAAATGTCTGATATAAATATAGCAATTAAAAACTATTGTTTTTGTTTTTCTTGAAAAATTGTTTTTTATCCGCGCCAACAATTACTTTCCGACAGAATGGTGCTTCAGAATGGCTTTGCCGGAATAACCGAAGCCGTGGTAATACTATAAAAATGTTGCGGGATGCAGGTTATCTGTTTCGGGTCTGCCCACCAAATACTCCGATTCCTTCCGGTTCATCGGGGCACATTGTTTGCAATCTGCTGAAAAATATTTTGTAAAATTAAGCCATTAACACTATTGCATTTATTATATTTGAACGTGCTAACCATTTTTTTGCAGTTAAACATCAAAAATAACTATATCGCACAATCAATGAAGAAAGGTAAGCACGAAATACCCGCAGGCGGGGATACAAATGTTACTTCACAAAAAAGTCCGGGCCTCACTTTTCAGCGATGCCCGGACTTGCATTTTATGATTTTGCTGGTTATTGATTTGCAAGATCATCTACTGCAAACCATTACTTTTCAAAAAAAGTCAGGGCTTCACCTTTGAGTGAAACCCTGACTAATAAAGCGAAGACGCTTAAATCGATTTCAGTCCAAACTCTATAACTTTACCAAGAGCCACGTATTTTTCGTACAATTTGGCGTATCTGGCAACATTTTCAGGAATTGGAGAATAAGTGGTTTCAAAACCACCGCCCATTTTCTTCTGAGCTTCGGAAGTAGTGCTGTAAACTCCGGCCACAACCGCGGCAGCCATCGCCGAACCCAACGCGCAGGCCTGTTCCGAACGGGCAACTTTAATCGGCATATTAAGCACATCGCAAACAATCTGCATTACGAATGGTGATTTTTTTGCAACTCCGCCCAATGCAATCACACCGTCGATACGAACGCCTTCGCTTACAAAACGATCGACAATCGCTTTCGAACCAAATGCGGTGGCTTCAACCAACGCACGGAAAATGCGGGGTGCATCCGAACCTAAATTCAAGCCTGAAATTACGCCTTTCAGATTTTGATTGGCATCAGGGGTGCGGCGGCCATTCATCCAGTCAAGAGCCACAATACTGCTTTCTTCCATTGGAATCAGCTCGGCAGCTCTGGTAAGTTCCGGGATAATACGCGAAGAAATTTCAGCAATCATTTTTGTTTTGGTCGCTTCGCCAATCAATTGACTTTCTGAAATAATTTTTTCGGCAGGCCAAAGAAGTACATTTTTAAACCATGCATAAATATCGCCAAAAGCCGACTGTCCGGCTTCCATTCCAAGCATTCCGGGAACGATAGAGCCATCCACCTGTCCGCAAATTCCGCTGATAAGCTTATCTCCAACTTCTTCCATCGGGGCAATCAACATGTCGCAGGTTGAAGTTCCCATCACTTTGCTTAGAAAATACGGCTCAATTTCAGCGCCCAAAGCTCCGAGGTGGGCATCGAAAGCTCCTACCCCAACCTTCACATTTGCTGGTAAGCCAAGTTTAGCAGCCCATTCAGGAGTGATAGTTCCGGCAGATACATCGCAGGTAAAAGTTTCCTTGAACAAGCGGTCTTTCAGGCCACTCAAAAGCGGATCGAGTTTTACCAGGAACTCTTCAGTTGGTAATCCACCAAAAGCCTCGTGCCACATGGCTTTATGACCGGCGGCGCAACGCGAACGTTTCAGGGTTTTCGGGTTGGCATTTCCGGTAAGAATGGCAGGAATCCAGTCGCAATGCTCGACCCACGAATTTGCTGCACGAAAAACGCCTGCATCTTCGCGAATTACATGTAACAGTTTAGCCCAAAACCATTCCGAAGAATAAACGCCCCCTTCAAACTTGGTAAAGTCGATAGACCATTCTCTTGCCAGTTGATTAATTTCATCGGCTTCTTTAACACCTGTATGGTCTTTCCAGAGCACAAACATGGCATTCGGGTTTTCTTCGAATCCGGGAGTCAGCGAGAGAGGTGTGCCTTTTTCGTCAACAGCGATTGGTGTCGAGCCAGTGGTGTCGATGGAAATACCCACTACGTTTTCGGCCACGCCTGCCGGAGCTTTTTTCAGCGCTTCAACAATGGTGAATTCCATTCCTTCGAGATAATCTTTCGGGTGCTGGCGAAACTGGTTGTTGGGCGCATCGCAGTACATGCCTTTTTTCCAGCGCGGATATTCAAAAACTACGCTGGCTACTTCTTCTCCGTTTTCAACGTTCACGATGAGCGAACGAACCGAATCGGTACCGTAATCGAGCCCGATGGTGTATTTTGCCTGTGTCATTTTTATGTTGTTTAAAGTTTGATGTTTAAAGTTTAAAGTTGGTCATTCATTGTCATTGGTTGTCAGTAGTTGTGGTGGCCGAAACAATGAATGACACGAAGTGAATGACTATCAATGACTATTTCTGACGGCTATTTCTGTCCGTAATAGGCATCCTTTCCATGCTTCCGGAGGAAATGTTTATCCAGAAGTGATTGTCCCATCGACGTTGTAGGGTTTAGTTGTAAACTCCTGAAAGTCATTTTAGCCACTTCTTCAAGAACAACCGCATTGTGAACAGCATCATCAGCATTTTTGCCCCAGCTAAACGGCGCGTGGTTGTTAACCAGCACTCCGGGAATCATATCCGGATCAAGCCCATTGAACCGCTCAATAATTACACGACCGGTTTCAAGTTCGTATTCTCCTTTTATTTCCTGTTCGGTCATTTTTCGGGTACATGGAATTTCACCATAGAAATAATCGGCATGGGTTGTGCCAATTGCAGGAATTCCCCGGCCAGCCTGAGCCCAGCTTGTAGCCCATTCAGAATGCGTGTGAACTATTCCGCCAATATTCAGGAACTCACGGTATAAAATCAAATGAGTCGGCGCGTCGCTCGATGGTTTCAGGTTGCCTTCCACCACTTTGCCATCCAAATCGAGGATGACCATGTCGGATGGTTTCATCACATCATAAGAAACGCCGCTGGGTTTAATCGCAACCAAGCCCGATTGACGGTCGATTCCACTTACATTTCCCCAGGTAAAAATCACCAATCCATGTTTCACCAGATCGAGATTGGCTTTCCAGACTTCTTCTTTTAATTGTTCGAGCATATTTTTAGAGTTCAAAGTTTCAAGTTGGTTGAATGGTCATGCAATGGTCATTTGCGTCGCGTCATAAATTGTCATTCATTATTCCCTGTTCTATGGCAACTGTCACTGAACACTATTTCACTGGTTCCAGCCAGGCAGCATAGCCACCGCCGGAAGCCATCCGTATTTGAACGACATCGCCTTTGGTAACCGTTTTGGTGGTGCGCATCGCTTTTTCGGCATCCACCGCCGATTCGGGCAAATCTTCGAAAGCCACCAGTTTATATTTTCCTTCTCCCAAAAAGTCGAGTTTAATTTCCAGCGTGCGACTTTCACTGTTGGTCATCGAACCAATAAACCACTCATTTCCCGAACGTCGGGCCGATGTAATATATTCACCAATTTGCCCATTCAGGATTTTGGTGTCATCCCATATTGTTTTAACTTTTTTCAGAAATTCCACACCTTCCTGTCCTTTGTAATTATCAGGATGATCGCATGCCACCTGAAACGGACTGTCGTAAACCACGAACTGAGCCAATTGCAGCGCGCGGGTTCCCAGCACCTGTGCCGGAGTTCCATTTTTGAATTTTTCGGGCGTACGGTTCAGAAAACCACCGGGAGTAAAATCCATCGGGCCTGCCAGCATTCGTGTGAATGGCAATGTGGTTATATGTTCGGGAGTTATCCGCAACGACCATTTGTTGTATTCGTTGCCCAAAACACCTTCGCGGGTAACCAGATTCGGGTAAGTTCGCCTGAAACCATCAGGTTTATAAGCGCCATGAAAATCAACCATCAGGTGATGGGCGGCTGCTGTTTTAACAACACGGTGATACCAATTTACCATTTCCTGATCGTCGCTATCCATAAAGTCGATTTTAATACCGGCAATTCCCCAGCTTTCGTACAAAGCACAGGCTTTATCAAAATCCGATCGGTTTACATCGGTATAATATAGCCACAGCCAACATTTTACATTCTTTTGTTTAGCGTAGGCTAAAATACCCGGCATATCGAGCTGAGGCGCCACTTTGGTAATATCGGCTTCCGGAGAATTAAACGTTCCGTACCATTGCCAGTCGATTAACTGGTAAGGCCAGCCCATTTCCGAAGCCAGGTCGATGTATTTTCTGATGGTTTCGTTATCCATTTTCACTTCGCCGCTCCACCAATGATCCCAGGCACACATGCCTGGTTTAATCCAAGAAGGATCAGTAATGGCGCACGGATCATTTAAGTTCATAATAATTTCAGATTCAAGCAGTTTCCCGGGAGTATCGCCAAGCATAATTACTCTCCAGGGTGTATTGTGCGGAAATTTAAATTTGACTTTATCGCCATTGTCGGGTTGTTTTGGAAGTGGCGACAAACTCGACCTTACTGAAAAACCGTTTTTCGAATGACCAGGTTTCAGGTACATTCCGGCGTAGTTTTCAATGTCGGCTTCGGTAATTGCCGCGTAACAGTTGTCCGAAACTTTTACTGTCATCGGTAATCCGATTACCATTTGATCAGTAATATCTGAAAGTTTGCGTTTGAAATATTCGTTTTCCTGCGAGGACCGGTAATTACCATGATTTACAGCCCAACAGGTATGATCGGCCGTAAAGTCAAAAGTCACCATTTCGTCGGTTATTACATATTCGTGTCCATTTCCCGATCCTACAAATTCGGTTCTGAAGGCAGTTCCATCGTCAAAGACCCTGAAAACAAGGTTCATCATCCGGCGTGGAAATTTCTTTTCCTGAAGTTGCAGTGTTAATTCATTGCAATGGTTTGAAACTTTTTCCTTTCGCTTTAAAACCGGACTCCATATTTCATCGATTTCCCTGATTGAAGTTTTAAGTACAACCATTTCGTCGCCCATTGGTGGAGCCTGTTTAAATTCGAAGCGAATCAATGAATTGGTTATTACCAGATTCCCTTTGAAATATACACTGTATTTTATATGGCTATCAACATCGACTTTGGCTTCGACCAAAGATTGCGGCGACTTTACTGAATACTGCGCCTGCACAGCAAAAATCAATACAAAAAAACAAATTGGTGTCAGGAAAAAACGTTTCATTAAGGTTGATTTAGTTATTTTGAGTTCAATGATTTCAGGTCTCCACCAGTAGCGGAATATAAAATGTAAATTTAACACTTATCTCTACATCTCAAAATAAGAAAATCGTTTCTTTAACAGATTTCAGATATCACCTGAATGCTTCTACACAGTCAATTATTCCAGGATAATTATCGAATTAACCACTGAAATTGGGTGATTTATGCGAATTTAAAAAGTAGTTACTCCTGAAGTATATTTTCATCGCCGGCAAACTTTTGGTTCTGAAAGATGTTTTAAATATGTCGTAAAACACAAAATTAGTATTTATGCCTGTCAATGTACCGGAAACATCTCAAAAACGAATCGTCATAATTGGTGCCGGTTTTGGAGGTCTTAAATTAGCTCAAACCCTCATCGGGTCAGATTATCAGGTTGTCGTGATCGACAAAAACAATTACCACCAGTTTCAGCCATTGTTTTATCAGGTTGCCAGTTCGGGCATCGAACCCAGCTCAATCTTGTTCCCGCTTCGAAAAATATTTCAGAAACAGAAAGACATATTTGTACGTGTTGCCGAGGTATATTCTGTCGATCCGGAAAAGAAAGAAATTCATACCAGCCTGGATATTGTTTGGTACGACTATTTGGTAATTGCAAGCGGCGTAAATTCCAATTTCTTCGGAATGAAAAATATGGAAGAATTTGCGCTTCCGATGAAATCAGTTTCCGAAGCCATGTCGCTACGCAACAAGCTGTTGCAACGGTTCGAAAAAGCAGTGACTTTGCGCGATCAGAATGAACGGAGGACTTTGTTAAATGTAGTTGTGGTTGGTGGTGGTCCTACCGGGGTTGAACTTGCCGGAGCAATTGCTGAAATGAAAAAGTTTGTACTTCCGAAAGATTATCCCGATTTGAATTTCGACGCCATGCAAATTAGTTTGGTTGAAGGTTCATCAGCAGTTCTTGGCGGAATGTCGAAACATGCTTCGGAAAAAGCTTTGTTTTACCTGAAACGGCTGGGAATAAACGTAATGCTAAATAAAAAGGTGACTGACTTTGACGGAAATGTACTTAGTTTTGGCGATGGACAGCAAATAAAAACCAATACAGTGATTTGGGCAGCCGGTATCAGCGGTGTTTTGCCTGAAGGAATTCCTGCAGAACAAATCGGACGCGGCAGACGTGCAATGGTTGATGAGTTTAACGAACTGAGGAACTTAAAAGACATTTTTGCAATCGGAGATGTTTGTATCATGTCAACGTCTGATTATCCAAACGGCCACCCGCAAGTTGCGCAGGTTGCCATTCAGCAGGGAATTAATCTGGCCTGGAATTTTCTTTCGATGAAACATCAGGGAAAACTAAAGCCATTTAAATACATTGATCGAGGATCAATGGCAACAATTGGGCGTAACCGTGCAGTTGCCGATTTAAGTTTTATAAAATTCAGTGGTTTTATTGCCTGGCTAACATGGATGTTTGTTCACCTAATGGCCATCGTTGGCGTTAAGAACCGCTTGCTGATTTTCGTTAACTGGATGTGGAACTACATGACTTATGACCANNTGACAATATTTATACAACCGTTTAAAATACCAACATTTCAGCTTTTTTATCACCGCTAATAGTTGTAACTTGATGGCAATTATTGAATTGGATAAACATGAAGATTCTCATTCTTTGTACAGGTGGAAATTCATGCAGGAGTTTGATGGCTGAAACATTTCTTCAGCAAAAAGATCAAACCCTTGAAGTGTTTTCGGCAGGAATCAATCCTGATGAACAGACAGATCCGATGGCAATAAAAGTTATGGACGAAATCGGTATCGACATCAGAAATAAAAAGCCAAAGAGTTTTTCGATGTTTGAGGGAATGACGGTAGATTACCTGATTACGCTTTGCGACGGTACAAAAGATAAATTACCTGCGGTAAACATTCTATACAATCACAAAATTCATCTCGGATTTAGCGACCCCAGAAAAGGGGCATGTTCTGAACCTGAAAATATTGAAATTTACCGCGAAATACGCGATGAAATCAAAAATGAACTCGATTACTTTTACAACCGGATTTTAGTTCGCGAATTTGTTCGCTCATAATTAAATTCTGATCCGATAAATGAGGATCTATCGGATCAGAAATCTTCAGAACTATCTCATCATATCTTCCACTTCATCAGGAGTAATAGGAATACGGTCGCCAATAATTTCGCATCCTGATTCAGTGACCAGAATATCATCTTCCAGACGAATTCCGCCAAAGTCAAGATAACTTTCCAAACGATCGAAGTTGATAAAATCATTGTTGATCTTTTCGGCTTTCCATTTTTCAATCAATGCCGGAATAAAATAAATACCAGGCTCATTGGTAATCACAAACCCGGGCTGAAGCTTGCGTCCCATTCTCAAATAAGCAGTTCCAAACTGATTGACAGGGCGGGTTTCATCGTCGTAACCCACATAAATCTGGCCCAGATCTTCCATATCGTGTACATCGATACCCAGCATGTGCCCTAATCCGTGTGGCATGAACAAAGCGTGAGCACCGGCAGCAACTGCCTCTTTCACATCACCTTTCATCAGGCCAAGCGATTTTAAGCCCGAGGCAATTACTTCGGCAGCAGCCAAATGCACCGACAGATAAGTGGAACCCGGTTTTGTAAGTTCGCGGGCATGGTTATTCGCAGCTAAAACAATCTCGTAAATTTCGCGCTGTTTTTGGGTGAACTTACCACCAACAGGCATCGTTCTTGTAAAATCCGAAGCATAATGTGAGCCCACTTCTGCACCTGCATCAACTAGTAATAATCGTCCGTTTTGCAAAGTTCCTGAGTGATCGTGATTGTGAAGTGTTTCGCCGTTTTGAGACAGAATTACCGGGAATGAAACCATGCCGCCACCAGCATTTGCAATTCCTTCGATGGTTCCGGCAATCGATTGTTCCCAAACTCCAACTTTCGCCATTTTCATTGCAGTTACATGCATCTGATAACCAACAGCGCAGGCTTTTCTGATTTCATCGATCTCCTGAATTTCTTTCACCGAGCGCAAAGCAACAATCGCTTTTATTAATTCAACCGAAGAATAGGACTTCTGTTTCGAAACTGATAGCCCCAATAATTCATTCAGCAACAATTTATTTTCGGCACGGTAAGGTGGCAAAAAATGAATTTTACGTCCCGAAGAAATGGCTTTTTCTACAACCGACTGTAAATCTTTATATGGCTTAGTATTGGTTATTCCAACCTTTTCTGCCTTTTCTTTGAGAGCTACCTGTGGCCCCATCCAGATAATATCTTCGATACTAACATCGTCGCCAAAGATGATCTCTTCGTCAGATTCAACGTCAATAACTCCGGCAAGATTCTGAAAATCAAGACCAAAAAAATACAAAAAAGAACTATCCTGCCTGAAATAATAGGTGTTATCAGCATAATTCATCGGAGAATCAACATTCCCTAATAGTAAAATTATACCGTTCGAAATTTTTTGTTTCAATTTCTGACGGCGGCTAATATAAGTTTCGCGATTAAACATCAAAATAGGTTTAAAATTATTTCTGAAAGATAGAAAAAATACCAGTTAACCCTGCTGAAATTTCCGGGATGAATGTTGTACACCATATAAAACCGTTAAAATCATTTGCAAATTTACAAAACCTGAACATAAATAATTCGTACATTAAGGTAACCAAAAATCCATACGCTATGAACAATACGTTAATGGTATATCTGAATAAAAGGCTGCGTAAAAACGACAATAAATATATGTCAGCCAATACTCAACCCGGCCCTGTTATTTGTATTTCAAGAGAAGTTGGATGCGGTGGAGTTAATATTGCCAAATTACTTGCTGCTGAATTCGACAAACAATCAATTGTAAAAAAATGGAAGGTGTTGAGCAAAGAAATTCTTGAGGAAAGCGCACGCGAATTAGACATGGCTCCCGAGAAACTGAAAAGCTATCTGAAAGAGGGGAATCGAACACTGTTGGACGATATTTTGTCGGCTTTCAGTGAAAAAAGGTTCAAAAGCGACCGAAAAATCAACAAAACCCTTATCGACCTGATTTCAAGCTTTGCCAATGACGGGCACTGCATTATTGTTGGGCGGGCCGGACATATTATTGCCCGCGATATCGAAAAATCACTTTTTGTAAAACTAACGGCTCCACTCGACTGGCGTATTAAGCAAATCATGGAGAAAAACAACGTGAACATGAGAGCTGCAGTCGATTTCATCGAAAAAACAGAAAAAGAAAGACAGAACTTCATTAAACACATTGCGGGAGAAAGTAACATCGATACAGTGTTTGATTTGACAATCAATTTATCGAGAATTAATGTAAGCGAATTAATTGCCATCATTCGATTTGCAGCTCACACCAAAGGATTTCTTGAAACGGCAAAAAGCAAAGTCGAGGTATTTTAAAAGCAAAGTTCCAAATTCCGGGATTTCTTCTCCTGAAATTTGGAACTTGACTCATTCAACTGAAACAGTTTTCTACTTCAACCATTTATCAAGCCACTGTTTAAAAACCCTTTGCCACAAAATCCCATTCTGTGGTTGCATTACCCAGTGATTTTCTTCAGGAAAATAAAGGAACTGCGCCGGAATTCCTTTCATAATTGCCGCATTATATGCTCCCATTCCCTGTGTAAACGGAATGCGAAAATCTTTTTCGCCATGAATAACTAAAATCGGGGTATCCCATTTATCGACAAACTGATGCGGTGAAAATCCGTAAGAACGCTGTGCTGCCTTGTTCGATTTATCCCAATATGGGCCGCCAATATCCCAGTCTTCGAAAAACATTTCTTCGGTGGTTACATATTGTTGTTCGAAATTGAAGATTCCGGCATGAGAAATAAACGCTTTGAAACGTCCTTCGTGATGACCGGCCAGATAATTCACAGAGAAACCGCCATAACTTGCGCCAACAGCTCCCAATTTAGTCTTGTCAACAAATGGTTCGGCCGAAACATTATCGATGGCACTCAAATAATCTTTGATATTCTGGCCACCATAATCTTTGCTAATCTGTTCGAGCCATTCCATTCCAAAACCTGGCAATCCGCGACGGTTAGGGGCTACAACAATATAACCATTGGCTGCCATCTGCTGAAAATTCCAGCGATACGACCAATTCTGGCTTACAGTTCCCTGCGGACCACCCTGGCAATACAATATAGCCGGGTATTTTTTATTCGGATCAAAATGTGGCGGATAAATCACCCATACCAACATGTCTTTATTGTCGGTGGTCTTAACCCAGCGTTCTTCAACTTTTCCCATTGTGAGCTGGTCGGTAATACCTTTGGTAACGCTTGTCAAAGGCTGATCTTTTCCGGTTAAAGGATCGACCAGATAAAGCTCGGCAGGTTGCGACATCGAAACTTTTTGGGCAACCAATCCTCCTTTAGCTTCAGCAACAGTTAGGTAATTATGAACTCCGTCGGTTAAGCGGGTAATTTTTTCATCAGCCAAATCCAGACGATAAATTTCGTCGGTTGCATGAATATCACTAATGAAATATACTGATTTACTATCAGTTGACCAGCTAAGGTGATTGCTGTTCTGGTCAAACTGCGCTGAATAATCTTTTTTAATTCCGGTAACAAGTTCGCCTATAAAAAGTCTCGATTTGTCGGCTTCGTAACCATCGCGCTCCATGCTTTCCCATGCCAGATATTTTCCATCAGGAGAAAAAGCGGGACTTTTGTCGTAGCCCATCTGCCCTTCAGAAAAATTTACGGTTGTTTTTTCCTGAATTGAATAAAGGTAGATTTCTGAATTGGTCGAAAAAGCATACTCTTTCCCAACTTTCTTTTTGCAGGTGTAAGCAACAAGTTTTCCGTCGGGGCTCCAGTCAATTTCTTCTATTCCGCCCATTGGTTTCATCGGGCTGTCGAATCTTTCGCCTTCCATAATATCCAAGGCCTCTCCCACTTTTCCTTCAGCATAACCGGCAATAAAAATATGACTGTAAGTATAATCGTGCCAGCTGTCCCAATGACGGTACATTAAATCATTTTCCAACCGGGCATTGGCTTTTGGCAGATCAGGAAATAAATCATGAATATCCTGATCTAATTTCACATTGGCGGTATAAAGCAGATGTGTTAAATCGGGCGAATATTTAAATCCGGTGATTCCGCCCGCTACCTGGGTAAGCTGAACCGGATTGCTCCCATCTGCCTCCATTTCCCAAAGTTGAGTATCGCCTGATTTCGACGATAAAAATCCAATTTTCTTTCCGTCGGGTCTCCAAACAGCAGAAGATTCCTTTTCCGGAGAATCGGTTAACCTGACTGGTTCGCCACCCGAAACAGGCACCGTATAAAGATCGCGGTACGACTTGTTCTCTTCAACATTGTAAGTGGTAACCGAATACAAAACGCTTGTTCCATCGGGCGAAACAACAGGTTCTCCAACTCTTCCAAAACTCCATAATACTTCAGGAGTCATTACGTCGGAAGACAATACCGGAACTTCCGGCTGATAATTGTTTGTCATTTCTTTGTTTGTTTTCTGATTTGAACAGGAGAACAAAATAGCTCCCAGGGTAAGTAAAGATAAAATCTTTGTCATGCTGATAAATTTAATTATGCCATTGATTTATTTCGATTAAAGGCTGTGAATGTAATTATTACCTGCCAATAAAAAAATGAAAAAGCACCTGCTATGAATTAACAAATGCTTTTCAGAAAACCGAATTGATTGAAACTAACTTTAATACTTGTATTCTCCGGAATATTCAAAATCTTCGTCATCAAATCCCTTGGCAATCACCTTGAAAGCAGTGCTGTTTTTGCCTTCAACTTTCAATGCGCTCAAGTCGAAAGTAACAATTGCCGACAACGGAATTCCCCCTGAATCATCATTATTGTTATGCCGCAATTCCAAGATAACGGGGCCGTTTTCCGGATTAATCGTTCCCGGCTGTTTTACCAGGTTAATGTAATGGATTTTGCTTCCTCCGTAATATCTAAGTTCAAAATTCAGCATATCCTTTTTGATCCACCTGTCCTTAACCTTAACCGGATCATTTCCAATGCTGTCTTCGATTGCCGGAGTGATGTCGAGAATACCCTTGTACAGAATTTTATGCAAAGAGTTAATTCTCACATAATAATGCTCATCGTGATTCTCTGTTTTTTTATTCCCGACGATGGTAAAATTCACCAAAACCCTATCGTTGTTTTTTGCCTGATTCCAAAAATAATCATTGCTAAGGGGAAAAAGGACTTCATTATCGTCCATCACAATTTGTTGCACCCCGGCTTCTGTATCCTTTTGAACCAGTCCATAACCAACCCAGGCATCACGGTACGAATATTCATCATCGTTCAAGTCGCAGCCCGATAAAAAGCTCAACAAGAATCCCATCAATAAAAAGAAAACTACCTTTTTCATTTCCTGAATAATTTTAAAATAATTAATAATTTCTGATTGCAAATTGTTTACTTAGAAGATACGATATAGCGGAAAATGGTTGCGTCACCGCATTAGTTTTTTAATTCAGGAAAGACTTTGCTAAAAAAAACAAGTTTGGCATAGCAATTGATAATTCATATCTATATATTTACATTTTTATATATTTAATAAATATTGATTAAAATAAATCCGAAATTGAAATATAAACAATTATAAATCTGATAATTATGAAACGACTATTTTTAACATTGGCATCAGCGGCCATTCTTATTTCAGCCTGTGGAAATCAAAAATCAGGAGCAAAGCAAAACAATTTAAACGAAGCGTCGATTAGTGCAACGAGCAATGCGGCTCCGGCAACCAAGAGCTCTGAGTTGCTTACCAAAGCACAGTTTATTGCAAAAGTTTGGGATTATAACAAGTCGCCCAAAGAATGGAAATACCTTGGAAACAAACCTGCGATTATAGATTTCTATGCCGATTGGTGTGGCCCGTGCAAAATTGCAGCTCCGATACTCGAAGAAATTGGAGCCGAATATGCCGGGAAAGTACAGATCTACAAAATTGATACTGAAAAAGAACGAGAACTTGCACAAGTTTTCGGAATCACTGGTATTCCGGCATTTTTATATATTCCGGCCAATGGGAAACCAGTCATGATGTCAGGCATTGGCAGATCGAAAGAAGACACCAAAAAGATGTTTATTGAAAACATTGAAAAGTACCTTTTGGTAAAAAAATAAAAAAGGAGATGACATTGTGAAAGTGGGGGCGCGACCTGGAGTCGCACTCCCACTTTTTAAAAAGCAAAAACCCCGAAAGCGATTCCGGGGTTTTCTATTTTCACAAATTAATTGAGTGAAATTATTTTGCTCTCTCTAGTGTAATTGTTTTGGTTGGCTGATCGCAAACTGCGGTTGGTCCCCAGTATTGAATTGGTCCAGGATAAACAAACGAGGTTTCGATGGCCCACTTTTCGCGGTTGGCAACAAGAAATTTAAATGGAGCGCTTTCCAGTTCAACCAGTGCTTTTTGGATTACAGGTTTCATGTGACCATGACGGCGTTCCATATTCATCATCATAGTTACAGGAACCCCTCCGGCAATCCAGTCAGCAGCCGGAGCTGTAAGATTGCGTACTGACGACATATAACCAGTTTTACCTTCAGCAATCAGAAACGAAGCGTTGTAACCCAAAGAATAGCAATAATCGGCATCGAAGTTTGAAGGCGCAGCACAACGTCCTTCATATCCGAAGAAGTGGTACTGAGTACCGAACTTACCTTTGAATTCACCAGCTTTTTTCATTTCTTTCAGTTTACTCTTGACCATTTCGCCAAGTAATTTTTCAGTTTCGATAAGCGATACCTGAACGTTTCCATGTGGATCACGGTCGAGAGTCAGCTGATCGGCGATTCCAGATGGCAATGATTTATAAACATGCGCAGATTCCGGCGATAAAATTCCGGCTACAAATGCGCGGCCTTCTGATTTGCTGGCAAACGATTTGAATTTTTGCTCAGTTTCTGAACCTTCGGCAAGCAAGTCGTTCAGCTCTGCAATCAAAGCTTTCATTTCAGGAACAAATTCTACCAAACCTTCAGGAATTAAAGCTACTCCAAAGTTTTCGCCGTTGGCTGCACGTTTTGCTACAACACTGGCCATATAATCTACAATTTCGTCTAAAGTTTGTTTTTTCTCAGCAACTTCTTCCGAAATGAGTGTAATGTTCGGCTGTGTCTGTAAAGCGCACTCGAGGCCGATATGCGAAGCCGAACGCCCCATCAGTTTAATAAAGTGCCAGTATTTCTTCGCAGAATTGGCATCGCGTTCGATATTACCAATCAATTCTGAATAAACTTTTGTAGCTGTATCGAAACCGAATGAAGTTTCGATCATGTCGTTTTTCAAGTCACCATCAATTGTTTTTGGACAACCAATTACCTGAATGCCTGTATTTTTAGCTGCATAATATTCGGCCAGAACGCAGGCATTTGTATTGCTATCGTCGCCACCAATTATTATTAATGCCCTCACATTCAACTGTTTCAGAATTTCAGTTCCTTTGTCGTACTGAGCGGTTTCTTCAAGTTTTGTACGACCAGAACCGATGATATCGAAACCGCCGGTGTTACGGTACTCGTCAATAATTTCAGCAGTTAGTTCAAGGTATTTATGATCGACCAGACCACCCGGCCCACCAAGGAAACCGTACAATTTGCTTTCAGGATTGATGTTTTTAATACCATCAAAAATTCCGGAAATCACATTGTGCCCTCCCGGCGCCTGACCACCAGAAAGTATAACCCCCACATTAACAGCAGGATATTGTTTTTTACTATCGCCTGGTTCAAAAGTAATCAAGGGCATTCCGTAGGTATTCGGAAAGAGTTCCTTGATTTCATTCTGATCGGCAATTGACTGAGTTTTTTCACCTTCAACCAACTTTACTGAAGACTTCAATGAATTTGGAAGTTTTGGCTGATATTTAGCCCGTTCTGCTTGTAATGCGCTAATGGTCATAGTTCTTATTTTTTGTTTAGTATTTACATTAAAAAAACTTTGCAAAAATAAACTAAAACCAATGGTTTTACCATCAGACTGAAAGCATATTCGATCTATTTAAAGTAAAATTAAACCGATCGGCTTAACCTACCAGAAAATCGACAATATTTCCGAGTGTACTTGGAGTTCCTTTGTAAAACTCGCTGTATTTGCAGCGCGTACAGGTAATTACCGTGAATTTTTTATTCTGAATGTCGAAAATCCTCGAAAATCCCCTGCCTGTTGTACGAATCTGATCCATTTCTGCCTGCGTGTTATTACACTTCGGACAATGATACTTTGTTTGTTGCATGGCGAGAAAAATTTAAAAGTTGAGTATTAAAAATTGAAAAATCAGTAATGATCAATCAGTCTCATCTTCAGGTTCCTCCTGAATACTTTTTTCAACCGTTCGCCTGGCATCGCGAAGAGCCTTGGCGATAATCCATTCTATTTGTCCGTTTGCACTGCGAAATTCCTGTGCAGCCCATTTTTCAAGGGCATCGTACACATCAGGATCAATGCGCAATACAAATGATTTTTTCTTTGCCATATCGTCACCCTCTCGTTTTATTCATTCCAAAATCATTACGAACATTCAGAATCAGCGGAGCTTATTTGCTATTTATAAAATTGCTGATAACCTCAACCAATTCGGTATTTACAGGCAAATCTGGTTGGCTGTAAGTCTGAATATTCTTCATCCGGTCGGCCTCTGCATTTTTTAAAATATGATTCATCCCTTCAATCAAAACCATTTTGGCATCAGGGTTTGCCGTCTGAAGCCGTTTTGCGTCCTCAACGCTTACCTGAATATCGGTAGTTCCCTGAAGAATCAATGTTGGCTTTTTCAGTTTTGCCATTTCAATTTGCGGATCGTATTTAAACCACGAAATCATATAAGGCTGAACGCTCGGACGAAACAGCGAATAGAACATTTCAGGAACATTTTCGACCTTGTTTCCTTTAACCAATTCGTCAAGAATTGGAGAGCATTGTTCTAAAACTGACGGCGGAGCAGCTTTCAATTGTTCGCGGATAGTTTTATCGGCAGCCTGCCCTACCCCTGCAATTGAAACGAATTTTGCGACTTGCTTTTCCTGCGAAGCAATCATCCCAATTAAAGAACCTTCGCTGTGCCCGATTATCACAATTTGGTTAAATTTTTTATCCTGTTTCAGTAATTCCACCCAGTCAATTACATCTTCGATGTAAGTTTCGAAACGCAAATCAGCTTCTGTCATCCCGGCCTTTTGGCTTATAGCAATTCCACGTTTATCATACCTCACTGATGCAATCCCATTTTTTGCCAGTTCGGTCGATAACATTTTCAGTGAATTGTTTTTCATCGCCGGATTATTACCATCACGATCAGTTGGGCCGGAGCCCGCAATAATCAAGACTACCGGTACCGGGGAAATCACATCAGGCATAATTAAAGTGCCTGCAATTTCGCCTGTCTGGGTTTTCAGGGTAATTGGCTGTTCTGTTTCTGCCATTGCAGCCACTGCCGCCAACAGACCCAATAAAAAAGAAATAAATTGTAGTTTCATGTCTTATTTGCTTTAATGTTTTCGTTGTGTTATTTCATTGTTCATCATTGTATCCATGGCGTACTGAATCGCCTGCGAACGCTGGGTTCCAAACAGTACTTTCTTCCCATTGGTCAAATAGATCTGCAATCCAATATTTCCGCTAACATTATAGGCCCTTCCCCATTTAAATCTTCTTTTAATACCCAAACCTCCATAATCAAAAATCGGACTGTACTTTCGTATTTCAAACCGTTGAATTTCATTCTTTAAAATGACTTTTGGTTTAAAAATCAGAGGGAAAAACCTGAAATGTATTCCAGTCTCATCTACCCACACTTCAAGTTTCATAACAAAAACACTCCAGAGTATAACACAGAGTACTACAAAAATAACTATCAGGAATGCATTTGGAGCAGAGCTATCGCCAACCTGGATACCATTTACTACTTGCTGATAAAAAGCATAAACACAAAACAACATTGAAGGTACAACCGAAACCATTACCAACATGATGTACCACCATTGGCGAAATTGTTGCTCTTCTTTAAATAGCACCTTGTTCATCTCCTACTGATATAAGGTTCCGGTGTTTACAACCGGAGTAGCTTCTTTATCGCCACATAGAACAACCAGCAGATTGCTCACCATTGTTGCCTTTTTGTCCTCATCAAGAGTTACAATTTCACGTTTGCTCAATTCGGCCAAAGCCATTTCCACCATACTCACCGCGCCTTCTACAATCTTAAACCGGGCAGCAACAATTGCGGTAGCCTGTTGACGTTTCAGCATGGCCTGTGCAATTTCCTGTGCATAGGCGATGTAGTTGATACGAGCCTCAATTACATGAATTCCGGCAATATCCAAACGCTCACGAATTTCATTTTCAAGTTCATGGTTTACTTCTTCTCCTCCATCGCGCAGCGTAATTTTAGCATGATCATCTTCGATGTTGTCATACGGATACAAACCAGCAAGTTTACGTAACGCGGCTTCACTCTGTACCACTACAAAATGTTCGTATTCATCAACCCCAAATGCTGCACGATATGTTTCTTCCACTTTCCAAACCAGAACCAATCCAATCATTATCGGATTTCCAAGTTTATCATTCACTTTTATAGGTTCGCTGTTAAAGTTACGCGCCCGAAGCGAAAATTTCTTTTTTACGAAGAAAGGATTGACCCAGAAAAAACCATTGTCTTTTATGGTCCCTTTATAAGCACCAAACAACACAAGTACATAACTTTGATTTGGATCGACGGCAATAAAGCCGGGAGCAATCACCACAAATAAAACGATTAGCAAAACAGAAGGAACAATTATTTGTGAAATAAAACCGGCAATAGCCAGTGCCAGTAATACAACTTCAAGCAAAAGAAACAAATAACCGGAACGGGCTTTAAATGACTTTTCCATACTATTAATTTTAAATTATTCTAATATTAAATTGATATCACAAATATAAATAAAAAAAGCATCTCTGTCAAGATGCTTTAGAATATAAGGGGGATAAAACGAACAGTGTAAAAGACAAAAGAATTATTTCTCTGATTATCTTAGAGTTAAGCTTAAAGAGCGTCAAAACAAATTGCTACGAAAGTTTAATTTTAGTTAAGCATTCCTTTAATTAAAGAGCCTAAAATCGGGCTCTTTTTTTGTATTGCTTTAATTCCGACACCAATAGGTCTGAAACATCACTAAAACAGGCGCAATTAGCTAATTTTAGAAATATAGAAACGTTGTTTAAACGGGATAAAACAACCATTTAAAGACAAAAAAAAAGGCATTCAGGAAGCATACAATAATTGACAAAATAAGGCTAAAAAAATGGACACCCGTACAAACACCCGAACAACACCCGAACAAAAGCGGTATAAAAAACAACCCATACACCCCCCGTTACCGCACAAAAAGTGACATTAAAAGACTTTTCTAACCTTATATCCCCCCCTATAATCCTGAAACATAACAATAGATTTACGCCAATACTGTCTGTTTTATAGGTATTTACAGGATTATTTTTTGCTAAAATACGAAAACAACATGTGTGTGTAATTTTGAGTGTTATAATGTTGTGAAAGCGATAACAAAAATCAGAATTTATTGAAGCCAAAGTTTTCTTCAGGTAAAGCTTTAGGCCAATCATAGGAACGAATAAACACCATTCATTCAGGCCGGGTTCATCTGCCTTTATCCTGGACAATGCCAGGGAGTGAATATTACTACAACGGGTCA
>DPRM01000022.1:4596-18082 GCA_003537645.1 Prolixibacteraceae bacterium | reverse complement strand
AGAATGGCCGGGTTAAATCCTGCAGGAATGCTGATTGAAATTATGAACGATGATGGTTCGATGGCCCGTTTGCCCGAACTGATGGAAATTGCGAAACGTTTCAATCTCAAAATAATATCGATCAAAGATTTGATCAATTACCGTTTGCAAAGCGAAAGCCTGATCGAACGTGGTTCTGAAGTNNGCATTAATAAAAGGCGAATGGACTGTTGATGAACCTATTTTGGTTAGGGTACATTCTTCGTGCATGACCGGCGATATATTTGGTTCGATGCGCTGCGAGTGTGGCGAACAGCTTGATAAAGCGATGGAACTGATTGAAAAGGAGGGCAAAGGCGTGTTGGTTTACATGCAGCAGGAAGGTCGGGGAATCGGCTTAATGAATAAAATTGCCGCATATAAACTTCAGGATCAGGGATTGGATACTGTTGAAGCAAACATACATCTCGGATTTGATGCCGATGAGCGCGATTATGGTGTTGGAGCCCAGATTTTACGCAGCCTTGGAATTACCAAAATGCGTTTGATTACCAACAATCCGATTAAACGTGTTGGACTCGAAGCATACAGTCTTGAAGTAGTTTCGACCGAATCTATTGAAATTGAACCCAACGAATTCAATCAGTTTTACCTGAAAACAAAACGCGACCGGATGGGGCATTTTCTTCAGAATTTTAAATATTAATCCTGATGGGAATGTTCGACGATCTGTTTGAGTCGGGATACGGCGAAAAGCAGGTAGAAGGAATTGATTACGTTATGAANNAACGGATGCAAAAATTGCCCGTATTCGCCCAAAGCCATAAAAGGAAACCGGAAACTCAGACCGGATGTCGAAAATAAATACAAACTTTAGTAAAATCTATGAATCCGAAAGAAGTCCGTATTGTATTCATGGGAACTCCCGACTTTGCAGTTGAGAGTTTAAAGGCTTTGGTAGAAAATGGCTACAAGGTGGTGGGGGTTATTACTGCTCCCGATAAACCCGCAGGGCGCGGACGCCAGTTAACCGAATCGGCGGTAAAACAATATGCAACAAAAAGCGGCTTGCATATACTTCAGCCCGAAAAGCTAAAAAATCCTGAATTTATTTCCGAACTGGAAAGTCTGAAGGCCGATCTTCAGATCGTGGTTGCTTTCCGTATGTTGCCCGAAATGGTCTGGAACATGCCGCCAATGGGTACTTTCAATTTACATGCCTCGCTGCTACCTCAATATCGTGGAGCCGCGCCACTCAACTGGGCAATTATAAATGGCGAAACGGAAACGGGTGTCACAACCTTTTTGCTCTCACACGAAATTGATACCGGGCAGATCATTTTTCAGGAAAAAGTTTCGATTTCTGAAAACGATACTGTTGGTGATTTACACGACCAAATGATGGAAGTTGGTTCTAAACTGGTCTTGAAAACCATTGACGCTCTGGCCGAAGGGAATATTCAGCCCATCGATCAGGAGGAGCTGATTGATCAGACATACAGAATAAAGCAAGCTCCCAAAATATTTAAAGACGATTGCCGAATCGACTGGACCAAAGATACAGAGTCGGTTAGGAACATGATCAGAGGATTGTCGCCCTATCCGGCAGCATGGACAGAGCTTATGCATTCGGGGAAAGATGAAACCCTGACAGCAAAAATCTATTCGGCCAGTCGCGATAACAGCAGTATGCCCGCTGCACCGGGTACGCTGATTACTGATGGTAAAAAGTACCTGAAGATAGCATGTACCGATGGCTGGTTATCGATCGGAGAGATACAGCTTTCAGGCAAAAAACGAATGAAAACCGACGAATTACTGCGCGGGTTTCATGATTTGGGCGATTGGCGTGTGAAAGTTTAAGAAAGGCAGTAGCAAAAAAGGCAGAAGGCAGAAGAAAAAACTTCTGCCTTCTGTCTAAAAGACTTCTGAAGACTTCTGATTACTTCTTTTTTGAAAAATTCACAATCAGGAAATAGATTATAAACCCGAGAGAAATTGAAACCAATTCGATACCAAACGGGAGCATACTGTTCATGAAATCGTAATCATTGTAACTTGGGCTAAGTTGGTGGATAACAATAAAGCCAATTCCTGCAAAAAAAGCTACCAGACCCCATTTTAATGAAGGATATTTATTCGCTTCCTGATTTTCTGTTGCCACTGTTGCCACTTTTTGTTCTAAAATTCCGGCATTTTCGAAGTGTCCTGCTTTGATTATTTTTCGTTTCAGTAAAAAGTCAGTAAAACTTTTCAGAATTTGGAAGATGGCAAAAAATACCACGGCGGCCATTAATACATCGTTCATAATTTTCAGTTTTAAGTGTTTGTAAGATTTGACAGCGGCTACCATAAAAATGTTGCAGAAGGATTAATTATTTTTTTCAGAAAAAATATCAGTACTTCATGCAACATTTCAACTTTATTCGTTGTCAAACCTCCTGTATGAATGACGCTGAACTAATTAATCAGATTTTAAATGGCAATACGAATGCATTCACGTTTTTGGTAACCCGTTACCAGAAACTGGTGGTTCATATTACCGGTCGGTTAATTCAGCGGCACGACGAGCTGGAGGATGTTTGCCAGGATGTTTTTCTGAAAGTGTATCAGAATTTGGGAAAGTACCGATACGAATGCAAACTTTCGACCTGGATTGCAACTATTGCGTACAATACGAGCATCAATTATCTGCGGAAATTTAAAAAGGGCGACGAAGTTGTTCCTGAAGATTCGGCAACATTGAGAAACCTTTCAGAGTTTAATACGGTTGATTTCGAGAAGGCTGATTTGCACCGGTATATCCGCGAACAAATTGATTTATTGCCTGTTCAGTATCGAACGGTTCTGACTTTGTTTCACCTGGAAGAGTTTTCGTACCAGGAAATTGAACAGATTACCGGAATGCCCGAAGGAACAATTAAAAGTTACCTGTTCAGGGCAAAAGCGCTTTTGAAAGAAAAACTTAAATTTGTGGTTGACGAAAACAGTCTAAATTTTGTGAAGGAGATTACACATGAAAACTGAAGAACTGGATAAAATCATTGAAAAATCGTTCAAAACAGAACCCGGATTTGTGCTGCCGGCCGATTTTGCCCGGAAAGTAACGTTTTCGATGGTGCGTCGCGAGCAATGGAAAAGCGATCTGAATGAATACCTTTTTCTGACGGCGGTTATTTTGTCACTTGTTTCAGTTGCCGTCGGATTGTACTATTATGTCGACAAAGAATTTGTAATGCGTGCTTTGGCATTCGCTTCAGGAAATATAATTCAGGTAATATTCGCCTTGTTTTTGCTGAACTTTATCTTCTTTGCCGACCGCGTACTGTTACGATTGCTTTTCAGCAGGTGGAGAACGAATAATTGAGTGATACCTTGTAAACTGAGACTAAACACTGATCACTTTTTCTACCTCGGCTTTTTATTCCGCAGATAAATAATCTGGCCTTCAACTGGTTCAGTGCCGGGTTTCATGCGGTTTCTTTTAAGTAAAGGTTTCATCCGCAGGGCATATCTTTGTGCAATGTAGTGCATGGTGTCGTCTTTTTCGGCAACATGTTGTTTGTGGGTTTTACTGCCTTTCTTGTGTTTTGCCTCGATATATAGAATCTCGTTTTCACGTGGCTGTGTACCTTTGGCTAAATCGTTGTAAGTATATAATTCCCAGTCTTTCAGGTTCAAATCTTTCGATATGCTCTGGTAGTTGTCGCCGGCTTCTACTACGATAGTGCGTAATCCGTTCCGCAATTCAATTTTATGCTTTGCAGTGGTTTTTGCCAGATCCGAATTGTGCAATTTAACCTCGGTTTTTTCATTTGTCAGCGAAGCAATTTGGCGATTGTCATATTCATCGTAAATATGAAGTTTGAAATCTTCAATAATTTTTATCAATCGGTCAGCATAATTTGGGTCGGTGGCATAGCCCGCTTTTTTCAATCCATGTGCCCAGGCTACGTAATCTTTCGGATCGAGCTGAAAAAGAAAACTGTAGCGGCTTCCACTCATCAGAAAATTTGAATGGTCGATATACGAAGCTTCTGCATGGTCATATTTCCTGAAGCATTCCTGTCGGGCATCGTCGTCGTGGTAAATCTTTTTACCTCTCCATTCAGATTTGCATTTGATGCCGAAATGATTATTGCCAAGTGTTGCCAGCCGGCTATTCCCGTTTCCCGATTCCCAGCAACCCTGTGCCAATGTTATACTGGCAGGTATTCCGCTGCGTTCCATTTCCGAAATGGCCAGTTTATAATATTTCTGAATGTATTCTTCGCGTGTATATTGCTTTGGAAGTGCAATTGACTGAATAACCGAAAGTAGAAAAATGAATAGTATCGTTTGTTTTATCATGGCAATTTTTACTGTTTTCCACAAAAATAAGAAAATGTTGTTAGCTGAAGCCATTGGCAAATAAGAACTATTAACGTACTTTTGGGGAAAACTGTTCATAAATGAAAACGACAGAAATCAAAATTGTAGTACGCGAATTCGAAAATATTGGCGAATTGCCTGAAAGTGATCAACAATTACTAAGCGAAGCCAGAAGAATTACTGAGATGGCGTATGCTCCATATTCAGGGTTTCATGTTGGGGCTGCAATTTTGCTTGATAACGGAAAAATTATAACTGGCAATAATCAGGAAAACTCCGCTTATCCTTCNNCACGATTCTATTATGGTTTTGCATGGCGTTGAAAGTTTATTGCCACTGAGCTTTTCGAAAAAAGCGCTATAAAAAAAGGATTGCTCCTTGCGGAACAATCCCTTTCCAAAGCACAATTCAATCAAGAGTTTACTGAATTTCAATCTGGCGCGACAAATTGTTTTTGTATTCCACTTTTTTGGGAAGCGAAATGGTCAAAACACCGTTTTTATGGTTTGCGTTAATTGNNTTTTCTTCTTTTTTGTCTTTCTTTTCTGAAGAAACGATCAGGTACTCGTCTTTGAGATCAATTTTGAAATCTTCTTTTTCGAGGCCGGGAGCTGCAATTTCGATTTCGAATTTTTCGTTGTTTTCGTAGATATTTACAGCCGGAGTTGATTTCCAGGCTCCTTCTTCAACAAAATTTGGAACTAAGGTTCCGCCAAAGAATTCATCAAATATTCCCGGCAAATTTCTGGTTTTAAATACTGGTAACATAGTTTAATCCTCCATTTTTAAGTTATACTTTTTTATTATTTACTGTTTTCGTGAAGCAATATTTCAAATCAGATACCAAGTGTTATCTGTTTGATATTGAGTGTCATAAAGTCATTTTTGATGTCAAATTTTCAGGATGTCGAAGTTTTTGGATGACAATTTTTCAGAAAATCGAATAAAAGACGTCGAACACTTTTTCAGAAAAAGATTTGCTTCATATACTTAAAAACCTATTTTTGCACCCATCAATTTACGCAATGGGGTGCCTGCCCGACGAAAGTCGGGGTAATTAAAGGCTGAGATCACACCCACCGAACCTGATACGGGTAATGCCGGCGAAGGGATGGCGAAAGGGAATTACTTGCCTCATTGGTTATTTATTAACCATTAAAAAAACAAGAATGAAACGAGTTTATTTGACATTGCTTTTGCAATGTGCAGTGTTTTTGGCAATCGCCCAATTTACACTGAAAGGCACTGTGAAAAGCGAAACAGGTGAGCGGCTAATTGGAGCCAATCTGGCTGTTTTGAACAGTTTTAGCGGAACAACAACCGATGTGAATGGCAATTTTCAGTTTAAAAACCTGAAGCCTGGCAATTACCAGCTGGCAGTATCGTACATCGGGTATGAAAAACTTACGAGAGAAGTCAAACTGGTTGGTGATCAGGTTCTTGAACTTGTTTTAGCGCAGGAGAATATTATGGCTGAAGAAGTGCTGGTTTCGGGTACACGTGCCGGTGAAAAGTCGCCGGTAGCTTTTGTAACAGTTGAGAAATCGGAAATCCGGAATAAAAATATGGGACAGGATATTCCGTATTTGCTTGGTTTAACTCCATCATTTGTTGCTACTTCGGATGCCGGAACCGGAGTNNGCCTCTTCAACAGACAATATTCAGGTACAGCGCGGCGTGGGAACATCTACCAATGGCGCTGCGGCTTTCGGCGGAACCATCAATCTTCAGACAACTACTATAAACAAAGATGCTTTTGCTGAATACAGTACTTCTGCCGGTTCGTTCGGAACAATGAAACATTCGGTTGGCGTTGGTTCGGGCCTTATCAAAGAAAAATTCACTTTCGATGCCCGTTTGTCGAAAGTAAGTTCCGATGGTTTTATCGACCGCGCTTCAGCCGACCTGAAATCATTCTTTNNTGGCTTTACAGTCAGAAGCAGGTGGACGAAATGCTGAATTCGGACAGTCGCACTTACAACCTTTACACATACGAAAATGAGATTGACCATTATCAGCAGGATCATTACCAATTGTTGTTTTCGCGCAAATTAAACGAGGTTTTGCATTTAAATGCCAGCCTTTTTTATACCGCCGGAAATGGTTATTACGAACAATACAAGGAAAATCAGAAATTGGCTGATTACCTGATTACTCCTCCGGTTTATGGTGGCGTAACGATCAAAAAATCGGATTTGATTCGCCGGAAATGGCTTGGAAACGATTTCTACGGAACCACTTTTTCCATTAATCAGAAAAAGGGAACCAGCGAATTTAATTTAGGGGGAGGTTACAATGTTTACGACGGTGACCATTTCGGCAAGGTGATTTGGGCACAAAATGCCGGAAATTCGCAGATAAACCACGAATGGTATCGCGGCACAGGGCTGAAGAAAGATTTAAATCTCTATGCAAAGTACAATTATGAGTTGGTTGAAAATCTTAACTTGTTTGCAGATTTTCAGTTCAGGATGATTAATTATAAAATTGACGGCACTGACGATGATTTACGCGATTTGAAACAATCCCACAAGTTCGAGTTTTTTAATCCTAAAGTGGGTATTTTCTATCAGTTGAACGATCAGCAAAGCATGTATGCCAACTTTGCCCGTGCCAATCGTGAGCCCAATCGCGATAATTATGTGGATGCCGATCCTGCCGGGAAACAGCCGACTTATGAAACCCTGAACGACTTTGAACTTGGCTACAAACTGAATACTTCGCGTTTCGCTTTGGGTGTAAATGCCTATTACATGTTGTATCAGAATCAGTTAATTCTTACTGGCGAGATCAACGATGTAGGTGCGCCAATTATGACCAATGTGGACGATAGTTACCGCGCCGGTGTGGAACTGATGGCCGGNNGCCAAAGGTTTGAATGTCAGTTTGCAAACATATTCTGTCAGCAAACAATACATCGACAACAGTTCGAGTAACGACCGGAAATTGGATGGCTACCTGCTGAATAATCTGAAAATGACTTATCGTGTATCGCAAAAATTTGCAAAAGAATTGAATTTACACCTGATGGTAAATAACCTGTTCGATACTGAATATGAAAACAATGCGTGGGTTTATTCTTATGTGTTAGGAGGCGAACGATACGCTATGGATGGATATTTCCCGCAGGCCGGAATTCATTTTATGGCCGGAATTGACATCAAATTCTAAGGGGAAAGTGGTCAGTGGTCAGTCGCAGTTGGCATCGTTTCACAAAATTTGATTTTCAAATTCGAATACTGACTACTTCTTTGTTGCGGGATGCGGGTTTCAATTAACTCGTATCCCGCAACATTTTTTTCTGGAAACTTAGACTGAAAACTGATCACTGGTGTTTATTGGTTCATCTCGTTCAAAATTTTCTCAACCTCTGCTTCAGTTTTATGCAACTTGTCCTTACAGATGGTGATTAGCGCCGAAACACGGGTTACCTGTTCCGAAAGTTCGTCCACATCGAGTTCTTCGTTTTCAATCTTTTCCAGGATTTCTTCAATTTCGGTGATTGCTTCTTTGTAAGTTATTTTTTTTGCTGCCATAATCGGTTTCAGTATTTGGCGTTAAAGTACATTTAAAACCTGTTCCTTAATTTTCTCCAGATTGTCTTTCATCTGAACCACAATGCGTTGCAGATTGCTTTCGTTTGCTTTTGATCCGAGGGTATTAATCTCACGGCCAATTTCCTGCGCAATAAATCCCAGTTTTCTTCCTGAAGGTTCTGATTCGTCCATTGTTTCGGTAAAGTAGCTGCAATGGTTGGTCAGGCGGACTTTTTCTTCGTTGATATCGAGTTTCTCCATGTAGTAAATCAACTCCTGCTCAAAGCGATTTTTATCCAGATTGCCATTCAGCTGAAGCGCCTCCAGACTNNGTTTTGATCAGGTTTTCGCGAACTGTCAGCCATTCGGTTTCGTCCAGTTCATCGTACACCATCTTTACCGTTTCGGGCAATCGCATGATGCTCTGCATAATGGATTCGTTTATTTCGAGACCCAATTCCTGATGAACGGATTTTAACTGGCTGTAATAGTCTTTAATGATCGCTGAATTGATGCGGGAAGTACTTTCAGTTCCCAGATTATCGAGGTAAATTGCGAAATCGACTTTCCCGCGGGTAAGCATTTCAGAAATTAACCGGCGTATTTCGAGGTCTTTTTCGCGGTACATCGACGGCACGCGCGTATTGATATCGAGTTGTTTGCTGTTAAGCGACTTTATTTCTAAGGTGATTTTTTTAGTTCCCACTTCGAATTCGGTTTTCCCGAATCCTGTCATCGATCTGATCATATTTTTTTGATTTTAGCGTCTAAAGATAAGGTAAAAAAGTGAAGTCCAAAGTTAAAAGCCCAAAGTCCAAAGTACCCGAATTTCGGTTTCTGGTCTCCTTTTTTTTCGGTCTCCGCTCAGGCAATTACTCCCGAACCAATCAACTCGTCGCCTTTGTACCAGGCTGCAAACTGGCCGGAAGTTATTCCGCGCTGTTCTTCGTCGAAGATGATGTACATTCCTTCTTCGCGCTGGTAAATGGTCGCTTTTTCGAGTGGCTGGCGGTAACGGATTCGCAGGTCGTATTTCCTGCTTTCTCCTGAATTCATTGCCAGATCAGTTCTAATCCAGTGAATTTCATCTTTCGGAACAAAAAGCCCCGGACGATACAACCCCGGATGTTCGGTTCCTTCGCCCACATACAATATATTTCGGGTTACATCGGTTCCAATTACAAACAAGGGTTCCTGATGTCCGCCAATGTTCAGCCCTTTTCGCTGACCAACAGTGTAATAATGAGCGCCGCGGTGTTCGCCAATTACTTCGCCATTCCAGGGTTTGTATGGAAATGCCGAACAAAGTTTCCTGAAGTTCTCTTCAGTCTTTTCGATGTTCTTTTTCTTCGCGATAAATTCTGCCGGAACTTCAATCACATTGCCGGTTTTGGGTTCGAGCTGCTGCTGAAGGAAAGTGGGTAAATCAACTTTGCCGACAAAGCAGATCCCCTGCGAATCTTTGCGTTCTGCGGTTGGTAAATTCTGTTGGCGTGCAATTTCTCGAACCTCTGGTTTTTCCAGATGCCCAATCGGGAACATGGCTTTCGAAAGTTGATATTGATTCAACTGGCACAGGAAGTAGCTTTGATCTTTGTTGTTGTCTTTTCCGGCCAATAACTGGTGAATCATCTGGCCGTCTTTTTCGACTTCCGATTTACGACAATAATGACCGGTTGCTACAAAGTCTGCATTGTATTTCAGGCATTCGTCAAGGAAAATATCGAATTTAATTTCGCGGTTGCAAAGTACATCGGGATTGGGTGTGCGGCCTTTGCTGTATTCGGCAAACATATAATCGACAACCCGCTGCTTGTAATCTTTGCTGAGGTCAACTATGTGAAACGGGATTTCGAGCTTTTTGGCTACCAGTTCGGCTATCATTGCATCGTCTTCCCAGGTACAGCGCGAGGTAATTGTTCCGGTGCGGTCGTGCCAGTTTACCATGAACAATGCCACCACATCGTGTCCCTGTTGCTTCAGCAAATACGCGGCAACACTCGAATCAACACCACCCGATAATCCTATTACTACTCGGCTCATTCTGAAAGTTCAAAGTTTTAAGTTCAAAGTTTTAAGTCGAATTCTCACCAATCTGAAAACTGGTAACTGTGACTGAACACTTTTTACTGGCCTGCAAAAGTACCGAAAGCGGGGAATTATTCCAAAGTTTATATGAGTTCCTCCGGATTGATGTCAGAAACGTCGATAACTTTTTTCAGGATGGCATACATCGTTAATCCTGAAGCTGATTTGATGCCGGTTTTCTCCGAAATATTCTTACGGTGCGAGATAACGGTATGCGTACTTACAAACAAATGGTCGGCAATTTCCTTGTTCGAATAGCCTTTGGTGAGCAGTTGCAACACTTCAATTTCGCGCCGGGTAAGTTCTGTGTCGGCATCTTTTGCCTGGTTGTTTGCAAATGAATTCAGAATCTCATTCACCTTGTAGCATATCAGCGCTGACGAATCGTTTAAAGTGATTGAAGAGGCTGCATTCGAATCAGAAACCAATGCCATAAATTGGACACTTCCGGTAACCGGCAAGATCTGACGTATTAAAGCAGTGCTTTTTTCGAGTTCTTCGTGAGTAGCAATTACCAGAAAATTGCCTGCCAGCTCCGGAAAATCGATAATCTCGTCGCCCCGGTGAAGCTGAATAATTTCGCCCGCTATACTTCCTTTCAGGATCTCGGTCAGGCCTGCCAGAATTACATCCGACTGGCTGATTAAAACGATTGATTTGTTTTGACTGTTAATCATGATTTTGCAGAACCATTTCGAGTTGCTTAACTTTTGGAATCAGGATATGATCTTCGATTCGTGAATGGTTTTTCAGGTCTTTTTCGAAAAGGAACAGATTCGAAAGAAATGCATTTCCCCGGTTCTGGTCATAATTGGGCGGAAGATATTTGATGATAATATTTTTGAGATCGTCCATTTTGTCGTCCATGTGCGAATGTTCTTTCTCGAATCCGCTAATTGAATAATCAGGATATTTAAGCCTGAACTGCATACTTGAATCCGGATTTTCAATCACCCGGTTTAATTCGAGAATGTATGGAAACATTACGCTTTCCTCGAAATTGATATGAATTACAAATTCTTCTTTAAACTTTGCATAGAATTTCCGTACCAACTCATTTTCGGGGCTTTCTTCAGGATTTGCTGAAAGGAATAATTCAATCAGCCGGTCGTTTTCGGGCATCAGGTAATTCACGTAGTACTGATGCGTTTTCACAAGGTAATCGATCACGATTGTAACCGGAAAATCCAGTAGCCGCTTTTCAGGAAAATAAGCCTCGTAATGAAAAACATTGATGGTTTCGACAAAGAAATTGAGGTCAATACCATTTTCATTGCATATATCTCTGATCGTTTTATCGCCAAAACCCAACTGAATACCAAGTCGGTTGATGACAGGCAACAACGAATAATCTTTAAGGATAACCGAAGCAAGCTTGCTGTTTTCGTTAAATAATTCCATATCCTGAATAAAATGATTGATGTTTCAAAGATGACAATATTAAAGTGGAAAAGTTCACTTGCCGAAAAAAAAGAAAACCTCACTTGCGATGAGGTTTTCATGTAATTTTTATGGTCTCCGGCTCCAGAAAGTCCTTTTAGGTTTTGGTTCTGTTTGCGCCGAAGGGTGATTGGTTGGCCTGTTTTCACGTTGGCCTGAATTTTCCCTTACTGCCTGCCCATTGTGTTCACGCCGGATAGGTTTCCTGGTTGTTTTGGCTGGTGCCTTCTCCGGGGTAAAATCGGTCATCGCATACGGATGGTCGCTTACTACGGGTATCGATTGCGAAATTAATCGCTGAATATCGCGCAGAAACATGATTTCGGTATTGTCGCAAAACGAAAGTGCTATACCGCTTTGTCCGGCACGTCCGGTTCTTCCGATCCGGTGAACGTAGGTTTCAGGAATATTTGGAATTTCGTAGTTGATTACGTGCGACAAATCGTCCACATCAATACCACGGGCAGCAATATCGGTAGCTACCAACACACGAATTTTCCCGGCTTTAAAATCTGAAAGCGCTTTCTGGCGTGCATTCTGCGATTTATTACCATGAATAGCCTGCGCCTGGTGTCCGTTTTTCTGCAAAAACTGGACTACTTTATCGGCACCATGTTTTGTGCGGGTAAAAACCAAAGCAGAGTTTATTTCCTGATTTCGAAGTACATGAAGCAATAAGCTGCGTTTGTCGGCATAATTTACCATGTACATCTGTTGCTCAACCTTTTCGGCTGTAGTCACTTCAGGAGTTACTTCAACTTTCGAAGGATTGTTCAGGATNNCGGTAATTCAGCAATAATGCGTTTTACATCGTGAATAAAACCCATGTCGAGCATTCGGTCGGCTTCGTCGAGTACAAACAATTCGATGCTTCGTAAATCGATGTAGCCCTGATTCATTAAATCGAGCAAACGACCAGGCGTGGCAATCAGTATGTCGATTCCCTGACGCAAAGCATCGGTTTGCGGACGTTCGCCCACTCCACCAAAAATAACGGTGTGTTTCAGTCCGGCATGACGCCCGTAAGCTGAAAAACTTTCGCCAATCTGGATGGCCAGTTCGCGGGTTGGGGTCACAATCAGTGATTTAATTCTGCGTTTTCCTCTGGCCGGCAATTGAGTATCGTGTAGAATCTGGATGATCGGAATGGCAAAAGCTGCCGTTTTTCCGGTTCCTGTTTGTGCACAACCTAATAAATCTTTTCGCTGAAGTATAATGGGTATTGCTTGTTCCTGAATAGGGGTGGGTTTTGTGTAACCTTCTGTTTTTAAAGCCCTCAGGATGGGCTCAATCAAATCTAAATTTTCAAATGACATTTTAATAATTTGGAAAGGCCTCTTAAAACAATTTATAGTATCAGGCCTTTGTGTTAACGCCGCGAATTTAGTCATTAATCCGACAAACCACCGTAAATAAGACTTATTTATCGTTTTTTACTGAAAAAGAATATGTTAGGATAATGTTTTGTAAACCTCTAATGCAGCAGGAAACGGTTGTAATGCCCGTTCGAAAATCCCCAGCGAATAGGCAATAGTCAGTCCGTAATTGGTCAACGGAACGCCTGCCATCCGGGCTTTCATCAATCGCGAGAGCATTTCACGGCGGTTCCACATGCAGGCGCCACAATGAATAATCAACTTAAATTCTGACAGATTTTCCGGGAAATCGTGTCCGCGATGATGCACAAATTCAAGTTTTCCACCAACATATTGAGTAAGCCAGCGTGGTATTTTTACGGTGCCAATATCTTCGCCAATTGGGTGATGCGAACAGGCTTCGGCAATCAAAACTTTATCACCCGATTTTAATTTGTCGATTGCCATTGCACCTTTTACCATCTCCGAAAGGTCNNGCCACTTTCAGGAAAGCCTGACTATCGGTAACCACCAGCTTGGGCAGTTTTGTAAATCGGGTAAAAACCTCCCGAAGTTCGCGCTCTTTCACCACTACACAAAACGAATCGGCATCGAGCAGATCGCGGATTGTATTTACCTGCGGCAGGATGAGCCGGCCCTTTGGCGCTTCCTTGTCGATTGGAACCACCAAAACAGCCATTTCTCCCGGTCCAACCA
>DPRM01000022.1:0-4565 GCA_003537645.1 Prolixibacteraceae bacterium | reverse complement strand
GGCTTTTGCAATAATTAAACCCAGCTCGGTGCGGTCGAAAACCTGCATCGTCTTTTTTATACGTTTTTCGCCGAGTGCACCCGAATCGTCAATTCCGGCGGTATCGATAAAAAGCACAGGGCCGAGTGGCAAAAGTTCCATCGGTTTTTCGACGGGGTCGGTGGTAGTACCTGCAATCTCGGAAACGATTGAAACTTCCTGACTGGTAATTGCGTTGAGGATGGATGATTTGCCGGCATTGCGGCGACCGAAAATACCGATATGAAGCCTGAAGGATTTGGATGCGCGCATGACAAAATTGTTTATGAATACAAATTACACATTTGTTGTGGTTAAAAGCAAGGAGTTTGTAACGATTGCCTGAAACTAAGTTTCGAAATATATCAGTATGGATTTTTGCAAAAGTAGTATTGTGCTGACAAAAAATGATAGGGTATTTCCCGGTTCCGTTGTATCATAATAATGAACCATAATTTGGAATAACTGTTAAGCTTGTATAATCATCAAAATCTAAAATTTAAATACCATGAAAAAATTACTGTTTGTTTTAATGATTGCCCTGTTTTTTGGATTGAAATCCAATGCTCAGGATTATAACACCGGAATCGGACTTCGCGGTGGTGCATGGAATGGATTAACAGTGAAGCATTTTTTGAATGAAAAGGCCGCCTTTGAAGGGCTTTTCGATTCGCGCTGGCGTGGCTTTAACCTGACCGGATTGTATGAAATTCATAATCAGGCTTTCAATACTGAAAGATTGAACTGGTACTACGGGTTTGGTGCTCACATTGGTTTTTACGACACACAGTATAAAAATTGGGGCGATAATTCGGGAACCTATACGATTATTGGTATCGACGGAATACTTGGTCTNNTATTCAGGTTTTTGGGGCGATGGAGGAGCACTTTCAATCAGGTATATTTTTTAGTCAGCCTTAAATTTATTTATACAAAAACAGCGCGGTATTTCTATCGCGCTGTTTTTGTATGGTTTTTATTCATAAGGCAGGTTTTTTGTTTTCGATGATTATTTTGCGCTAATAACTTCAATTACAATAAAATTACTCATCCCGCGCCAAGGTAACGTGTGAAGATATTCTTTATACCTTAGTTCAACTATTTTGCCGTTGTTGCGTTCGAAAATGGCCGCAATGCTGTCGTTGGTTACGCTAAATTCAAATTCATTTGCAAATGGCTTTCTATAAACATACGATGCCGTCGGCAGTATTTCTATACAATAATCGCTTTCGAAAAAAACAACTGGTTATGGAATCTAAGCAAAAACCCCCTTCCGGCGAACCGAAAGAGGGTTTTAAAATATATTTATTTTGAAGGGTATGCGTAGTCGATTACATCATTCCGCCCATTCCGCCACCCATTCCACCGCCCATTGGTGGCATAGCTGGTTTGTCTTCTTTTTCGTCAACCAATACACATTCGGTAGTCAGGAACATACCAGCAATTGAAGCGGCATTTTCCAGCGCGATGCGGGTTACTTTAGCAGGATCGATTACTCCGGCTTCGTATAGGTTTTCGTAAACATCGGTACGTGCATTGTAACCGAAATCAGCTTTTCCTTCGCTAACTTTCTGTACAATAACAGCGCCTTCTTTACCAGCGTTGAAAGCAATCTGGCGTAAAGGTTCCTGAATAGCGCGTTTTACAATTTCGATACCAGTTGTTTCGTCTTCGTTTTCGCCAGTCAAGCCTTCCAGCACAGCGATGCTACGGATGTAAGCAACACCACCTCCGGGAACTATACCTTCTTCAACAGCAGCGCGGGTNNTTTTCTCTTTCATTTCAACTTCTGAAGAAGCGCCAACATAAAGTACAGCAACGCCACCGGCTAGTTTAGCCAAACGTTCCTGAAGTTTTTCTTTGTCGTAATCCGAAGTTGTAGTTTCGATCTGTTTTTTGATTTGGTTAACGCGGGTTTTAATCGCCGTTTCGTCACCGGCTCCAGCAACAACAGTAGTTGTTTCTTTGTCAACAGTAATTTTTTCGGCGCGACCAAGCATTTCCAAAGTAGCGTCTTCCATTTTCATACCTTTTTCTTCGGTAATCACTACGCCACCAGTCAATACTGCCAAGTCTTCCAACATTTCTTTACGGCGGTCGCCAAATCCGGGAGCTTTCACAGCGCAAACTTTCAGCGAACCACGTAAGCGGTTAACCACCAAAGTAGCCAATGCTTCACCATCAACATCTTCAGCAATAATTAACAATGGGCGACCAGTCTGAGCGGTTTGTTCCAGAACAGGAAGCAAATCTTTCATGGTGCTGATTTTTTTGTCGTGGATCAGGATGTATGGATGATCCAGATCGGCAGCCATTTTTTCGCCATCGGTAATGAAATATGGAGAAATATAACCACGGTCGAACTGCATACCTTCAACAACGTCAACATAAGTTTCGGTTCCTTTGGCAGCTTCTACGGTGATTACACCTTCTTTATTTACTTTTTCCATTGCTTCAGCAATCAATGCACCAATCGCGCTATCGTTGTTGGCAGCAATTTTAGCAACCTGTTCAATTTTTTTGAAGTCGTCGCCTACATTCTGAGCCTGATCTTTAATGTTTTCAACAACTTTCAGGACAGCTTTGTCGATACCACGTTTCAAATCCATTGGATTAGCACCGGCAGCAACGTTTTTCAAACCTACCGAAATTAATGACTGTGCAAGAACTGTGGCAGTTGTAGTTCCGTCACCGGCATCGTCACCAGTTTTGCTGGCTACTTCTTTCACCATCTGTGCGCCGATGTTTTCGTAAGCGTTTGAAAGTTCGATTTCTTTAGCAACCGAAACACCGTCTTTGGTGATTTGTGGTGCGCCAAATTTCTTTTCGATAACCACGTTGCGGCCTTTTGGTCCGAGGGTTACTTTTACTGCATCAGCCAATTTGTCAACGCCTTTTTTTAGCAGGTCGCGGGCTTCGATATTGAATTTAATTTCTTTTGCCATTTTTAATTCTTTTTAAAATGTTATTAATCAATTATTCAGCAATAAATAAAACATCGGTCTGCGACATCAACAAGAAGTCAGTTCCGTCAATGTTTAATTCTGTTCCGGAATATTTTCCGTAGAAAACTACATCACCAACACTGATTTCCATTGGTTCGTCTTTTTTAGGAGAACCAACCAAAACTACTTTGCCAACTTGTGGTTTTTCCTTTGCTGAATCAGGAATAATGATTCCACTTGCTGTTTTCTTTTCAGCTTCCTTGGGTTGTACAAGAATTTTACCTGCAAGGATTTTTCCTTTTAAATCTGCCATTTTAAAAATATTTAATTGGTTTAACTTTTTGTTTTAAATTTTTCGAATCCTCTTTTAGCAGATACTATGCCAAAAGTAATATTGCCGCTAAACGCGACAGAAGCTGGACATTTTTACATTCAGAATGAAAAGGAATCGCCTCTGGTGTTTGTAATGTGTTGAAATAGTGTGTTATGCCTGTGTTTTGGTATCTGTCATTTTGAGTGTCAGAGTGTCAGACTTTAATAAACTTCCACATTCGAAATCACCGGGCAGGCTTTCGAATCTTTGATCACGATTTGCACTTTTTGTGCTTCTACCGGTTCAATTTTCAGTATTCGTTTGTATCCAATGGTTGTACCTTGTGCCACTTTCAGCCAGTTGCCATCTTTTTCAATTTCAACCGAAAAGTTTTTTACCCGCTGTCCCAACCTGATGTATTCCTGAATAAGGATATAGTTGATCACTTTACGTTCTCCCAAATCAATTTCAAGATGGCCATTCTGAACTTCGTCGTTGGTTGCCCAATAGGTTTCCTTGTTTCCGTCAGTCACCATTTCTCCGCTGTAATTGTGTGAATTTCCGCGAACCGAAGACGCTTTTGCAGTTTTATTCAGGGCAAGGTTTGTCCTGAACCGTTCATCGATCAGTTTTTTCCAGCCCTGCAAGGCGGCTACATCTATTTCATGTATCAATCCGCGGCGGTCAGGCGGAATATTCAGGATAAGGTTGGCTCCACGGCCTACCGAACTTAGGTAAATCTCGAAAAGTTGTTCGGGAGTTTTAACCAGCGAATCTTCTTTGGCGTGGTAAAACCATCCGGGACGGATTGAAACATCCACTTCAGCAGGAATCCAGCTTGTGCCGTTTTCTTCTCCGGTGTTCAGTAATTCCTGAATGCCTCCTTTACCTGCATACAGAGTATCAGGAGTGATGGTATTCCAGTTGGTTTCATTTACGTATCCGCTTTCATTTCCGCACCAGCGAATATCCGGACCGGCATCGCTGAAGAAAATGATATTTGGTTCCATTTCCCGAATCAGCTTGAGTGTTGTTGCCCAGTCGTAATAGGTTTTCCCATCTATTTTTCGTTTTTCGTTGGCGCCTCCGTAAAAGCCGTCGCCGCCATTTGCGCCGTCAAACCACATTTCGAAAACCGGCGAATGTGCAGCAAAAAGCTCTTTCAACTGGTTGCGGTAATATTCTATGTACGATGGCGAACCGTAATCGGCCCTATTGCGGTCCCAGGGCGAAAGGTAAACCCCGAATCTGAGGCTGTCAACGCGACAGGCTTTTTCAACTTCATCGAC
>DPRM01000006.1 GCA_003537645.1 Prolixibacteraceae bacterium | reverse complement strand
GTATTGTATGTACTTTTTAGCAACAAATCCGATCGCATGGAGCTGATCGGATTTGTTCCAATTTAATCAATTCAGCGATTTTAAATTCAGCAAAGCCTCAGGTAGGTATTGGTGTATATCTTTGGTGATTTCACAATTCTCCAGTTTCTCGCAATCGGCACAGGTTTCAAAGCCCTTTGATTTTACACAATTCCTGATTTCACATTCGGCGCAATGGGCAAATTTAACCCCGGCCTCACGGCATCCGGTACAATTGATCATTTCAGGCGTTATGTCGGCACCATATTGTACTTTCCAGGTAGCAGCTGTTTTGGTGCGAAGTTCATTATCGTTGTTTATTGTTGCAATTCTTGCGTCGCAGTTAGCACAATTTAGTCCGCAACAGGAGATTAATTTTTCCATAGATTTTTCATTTTAAGGTTGTTGAGTTTCAAATATACAAAATAAAAACGAAAGAATCTGGTCGGGCTTTTTGTGTTGAATTTAGATACTTTGCATTAATTGTTTGTAGTTATATTTCTTTTACAACATATTCCCAATTTTTATCCCGAAATAAATCGTTCGGGGTTGTGTGGGGCCGTACATGTAAGCCGGATCGCGGTCGGCGCCACTATCGAAATCAGATTGATAGGCATTGAAAATGTTCTTGATTCCTCCGAGGAACTGAAGTTTAGCACCGTTTAGTTTCACGGTGTAAGTCAATTTGGTGCCCCAGTCGAAGAATGTGTCGGAGCGGTGCAATTCTCCCAAATCGGGATCGGCCAGCGGGCCAAAATAGGGAACCAGCATTTTGCCAGTATAGTTTCCGGTTGCTGAAAGGCAAAAATCTTCCAGGAAGTCCCAATCTAAAGCAAAAAATCCATAATTATCCGGAGTCCTGAAAAACCTGCGTTCGCCAAATTCCTGCGGATTATCATATTTCGAAGTTTGAACAGTGAAACCCGAAGTCAGCGAAAAATCGGTTGCCGGTTTTAGTTTTAGTTCGATGTTTACACCCTGAACGGCAGCTCCGTCTTCCGCATTTTTGCGGGTATAAAGTACGGTCCCGTTTTCGTCGGGAGTACCAATTTCGTTTACAAACGGATGGTCGAGCCGTGTATAAAAACCTTCAAGCAGCAAACCGGTGTGTACTTTGCCAATCAGCCTGTTAAAGTCGAGCGAAACCATTATCGAGTGGCTGCTTTCCTGCTTCAGGTTCGGATCGTTTACATTGATCACCTGGCGCGAACCGGAAGTTTCGATATGCAAATCTTCGTCGAAAATCTGCGGAGCGCGGTAACCCTGCGAGTAGCTGGCCCTGGCCTGAATCGATTCAGTTAGTTCCTGCATCAGGCTGATTCGCGGACTAAATACATTGCCGGTTTTTTTGTTGGCGAGCTTGGCGTAATCTTCTATTTTGTAGGTGTCGAATCGCCCTCCGGCAGTTACTTTGGTCTTGTTGAACCTAAGTTCGTACTGTGCAAAAATTCCAGTTGTAACCGTTGACTGGTCAGAAACCAGCGTGTTTTCGGTATGTGGGATGGATATGATTTTACCATCGACGATCACTGCATTGTTGTAATCCGGATAACCCAGTTTCATGTCGGTAAGGTCGCCTCCGGTATTTTCAATTCCGGCGATAAGGCTCGAATTGCCCAGCGCAGCTTTGTACTGAACGCCCATATTGTAGGTTTTATCTTTTGAATTTCCGTAGTCGCTCAACGAATGGTTGGCGCCGTAATACGAATCACGGTTCAGGAACTGACCCGAAGCATAAACCGAAAGCATATCGTATTCGCGCACAAACTGATCGTAAGTGAAAGCCACCGTTTTAATGTCGTGTTTCACCGCTTCGGCCACATCGCGCTCATGGAGCGGGTAGTCGTGTTTATTACCACCGTCGCGTTCTTCCTTAATGTTGAAAAAGTCGATGGCCATTTTGCTGCGATGACCAAACCGGTGGAAAAACCGTGTTCCCATTGTGATATTTTTCATCGGGGCTTGTTCCGAAAAACCATCGTTGTTGGCATCAAACATTTTGCGTTCACGCGAAAACCCATAAACAGCAACACCTGTTTTTCGGTCATCAGAAACGAGCGAAGTATTAAAATTAACCGAATAATCGGCTGCCGAACCTCCTGAATTATTCAGTCCAACGCCGGTTAAACCGGTATTTGCGCCGATTTCGTACGCATTGCTGACCGGATCTTTCAGGATAATATTGATGGTTCCGGCAATGGCATTTCCACCGAAGAGTGCAGAACCTCCGCCGCGAACCACTTCCACGCGTTCAATCATATTCGACGGAATCAGTTCCAATCCGTAAACCCCGGCCAGTCCGCTAAAAATGGGCCGACTGTTGATCAGGATTTGCGAATATGGGCCTTCCATGCCGTTCATACGAACCTGCGTGAAGCCGCAGTTTTGGCAATTGTTTTCGAGGCGAAGGCCCGGGCAGAAATTCAATCCATCGCCCAGTGTAGCCGATTGGGTGGTCATAAATAATTTGGGAGATATGGTGTTGACAATCATCGGGGCTTCGGTGCGTTTTTGTTCACTTCTATCGGACGAAACGACCACTTCGGAAATGTTAAATGCATCCTCCTCCAGATCGAATTTAATTTCGTTGGTTTTTCCAAGTTCTACGACTACCGGTTTCTCCTGGGTTTTGTAACCCAGACTGCTTGCCGATAAAATGTAATTCCCCGGAGGACAATTAACGAGTTGGAAGTGTCCGGTCTCATCAGTTAAAGTACCAATAGTGGTGCCTTTCAGGCTAACATTGGCATAGGGTAAGTGGGCGCCATTATTGGTAACATGCCCAACAATGTTGGCATCGGTTTTAGCTTTTTGAGCAAAGCTAATGCTGGTAACTGACATGATAATTCCTGTCAGCATGATAACTATTTTGTTCATGATGTGATTTAAGGGTAAGCAGGGTTCTGCCATTCAGCTATTTAAAATGAATAGCAGTAACATAAATGTTGATTTTTGATTATTTTACGGGAATGTTTGGCTTACAGAAATGCAGGAGGGGCGCGCCCGTGAAGCTGCGAAAGTTGAAATGAAGTATATTGGGAAGCAAGCCTGTGAAAGACAGGACCCGATTGTATGCGTATAAAGCTAAAAAAACTCAGTACTGCCGAAAGGAAAAGCAGGTCGAGGTTTTCGTAAAAGAAAAATGCAGCTTTGGTGTGATGATGTGTTTTAAACGGTTGCGAATCACCTGGACTTTCGCATGGATGTGCATGAGTAACGATTGTTCCGTCATCCAAAATATGGCTATGCAGAAAAATAGCCTTGTTGATTATCATCAAACCCATCAGGCCAATGATCAGATAAACAAAGTATTTTTTTGCTGTATGTCGAATGCTTAACATCATGCAGCAAAGGTAGTCGGATCACCAGCTTTAGAAATCCCTAAATGTGGGGATATTTAAAAAACTTTACTTTTTAGTAAACTGAACCTGAAACTGATTGTCGAAACGGAAAAGCCCTGTCAGTTTTTCGCCTGAAGTTTCGTCAGTACTTGTTAATGGCCGCGTTTTTCCTTTTAAAACCAACTGCGCCATTTGGCTTTCGGTGAGTTTTTTACCCTGAAGTTCGAACGGAATGCGTAGTTTGCATCCACTTTTATAATTGGAGCAACCCCAGGCTGTTTTCCCTTTTATGATTTCGCCGTTTTTACACGATGGGCAAACCAGTTTTTCGGGTTCTGCTTCCGTAAAAGCGATTTTGAAATCTTCGGTTAGCTCCAAAAAACCGTCAACAGCATCGTCATCCTGCTTGAAACCCTTGATGAGAACAGTTTTCCCTTTTTCGGCTAACCGTTTGATTTGTGCATCAGTGAGTTTCTTTCCCATAAACTCGAAAGGAATAATAAACCGGCAGCCGTCTTTCCAATCGGAGCAGCCCCAGGCATTTTTGCCTTTCTTCAGTATTCCTTTTTTGCAGGCAGGGCAAGTGGTTTCCGTTGGTTCTGCCGGAGCCGCCTTTTCTTTTTTCTCCGGAACTGCCGGTTCTTCGGGTGCCATGGCGATGGCTTTCCCGTGCGATCGTTTTACCTGATCGACGACCTCGGTGACCATCTGCTTCATTTCATCCATAAATAGAGTGACGTCGTACTGTCCCAGCTCAATCATCCGGAGTTTCTTTTCCCATTGGCCGGTAAGTTCGGCTGATTTGAGCAGTTCGTTTTCGATGGTGTCAATCAGGTCGATTCCGGTTTGGGTGGCAACCAGCCGTTTTCCTTCTTTTTTTACATATTTTCTCCTGAAAAGTGTTTCGATGATGTTGGCGCGCGTGGAAGGCCGTCCAATTCCATTGTCTTTCATCAGTTCACGTAATTCTTCATCGTCCACACTTTTTCCGGCAGTTTCCATTGCGCGGAGCAAAGTCGCTTCATTCAGGTATTTGGGTGGTTGGGTAAACTTTTCGAGTAAGCCGGGTTCGTGCGGACCATGTTCGCCGGTTACAAAAATCGGCAAAATGTTTTCGTCGCTCTGAACCGGATTCTTTTCGTTCATGTAAACCGCGCGCCATCCGGGCGAAAGGATTTGTTTCCCGGTTGCTTTAAAGTCGTGCGTTCCAGCCTTGGCTTCAACGGTGGTGTTGGCTACTTTACAATCGGGATAAAAAACCGAAATAAACCGTTTGGCCACCATGTCGAAAACCTGTCTTTCAGCCTGGTTTAAATCGGCACGGTACTGTCCGGTGGGTATTATGGCATGGTGGTCGGTAATCTTTTTATCGTCGAAAACTTTGTTTGTTTTGCGTATTTTCTCCTGAAGCAGCGGCGCTGTCAGCGTTTCGTAGCCTTTCAGGTTTTTCAGGATACCCGGAACTTTGGGGTAAATATCATCCGAAAGATAAGTGGTGTCCACGCGCGGATAGGTGGTCAGTTTTTTCTCGTACAGCGACTGGATGGTTCGCAGCGTATCTTCGGCACCCATATTGAATTTTCGGTTGCAATCGACCTGTAAGGATGTTAAATCGAACAGTCGTAAAGGCGCTTCAGTACTGTTTTTGGTTTCTATTTTGCCAATTACAAGCTCGAAACGACTGATTTCTTCCAGTACTTGTGCTGCATCTTCACGGTTTTGGAATCGTCCTGAAGCCGCCGAAAAAGTAGCTTCGCGGTAGATGGTTTTGATTTCGAAATACGGTTCAGGCTTAAAAGCATCAATTTCTTTTTGCCGGTTGACGATGATCGCGAGGGTAGGGGTTTGCACGCGCCCGATCGACAAAACCTGCCTGTTTCGTCCGTATTTCAGAGTGTACAGGCGCGTGGCATTCATTCCCAGCAGCCAGTCGCCAATGGCACGGGCGCTTCCGGCGGCATAGAGGTTATCAAATTTTCCTCCAGGCTGTAAATGAGAAAAACCTTCGCGGATGGCTTCTTCCGTCAGTGACGAAATCCACAAACGTTTCACTGGTGCGGTGCATTTGGCTTTCGACATTACCCAACGCTGAATCAATTCCCCTTCCTGGCCGGCATCACCACAGTTTATAACCTCTTCGGCGGCTTGCATCAGTTTTTCGATGGTAGCAAACTGTTTTTTTACACCGTCATCCTCAATGAGTTTGATGCCGAATTTGGTCGGAATCATAGGCAAATGGTGGATATTCCAGAATTTCCAGTTTTCAGTATAGTCGTTGGGTTCTTTCAGGGTACACAAATGCCCGAATGTCCAGGTTACCTGATACCCGTTTCCTTCAAAATAACCATCGCGCCGGAGGTTGGCGCCCAGAATCTGTGCCAGTTCTTTTGCTACACTGGGCTTTTCAGCAATACAAACTATCATGAAATCAGTTCAAAGTTCCAAGTTCCAGGTTTGCCTTGAATTTGGATATTGGTTATTCAATATTGGGTGTTGGATACTTTTGATTGTTTACCCACAAGTTGACTCTGAGTTAACTCGTGAATACTGGTGACTACTTCATCAATTTTAGGGGTATCCAGATTTCTTCTTCCGAATCGGGATCGTTCCCTTTGTATTTTTCCCCCATCACTTCGAAATGTGCCCGCTGATCCAGCAGATATTCGGATTGAGGCAACCATGTCCCAAAAATATACTGGAAAAACGAAGCAGAGTTGTTTGCTGCTCCCCGATAAATGAACATGGCGTAAAGCCCTTCAGTTAAGGTGAATGTTTCCATTCCGGCAGGAACCGTGTCAAATTCAGAGACTTCAATCGCGGCCCATTTTTCGAATTCTGTAGTCGGGTTAAAATACTTAAAATCAAGATTTTGGTCGTAAACTTCAATTGAAAATAAATCAGCATTCTTTTTATTTCTGATTTCTTTTCGACCTGGCATAAACGATTGCCAAAGATCAGCGGTGTGGTTTATCGATAATGACATCCGGATTCGTTTGCCGACTAGTTTTTTTTCTGGAATTGTTATGATTCGTGGTTCCATTGTAATTTTATCGAAAAAATCATCGGGAGAGTAAAAATCCCCCGATGAGTAGCGAAACTTATATTTTTATTCGGAAACCAGTAACCTGATTCCGTTTTCCTCCAGCGTAATTATTCTTTTTTTGTAAAGTGCACCGATGGCCGTTTTGAAGTTTTTCTTGCTGAACTTAAATGTTTTGTAGATATCTTCAGGAGAACTTTTATCGGTAAAAGGTAAGAATCCTTTGTGTTTTTGGAGCTCGGCGACAATCTTATCGGCGAATTCGCTGATTTTCTCGTAACCGGCTTTTACAAGACTAAGGTCAATTTTACCGTCGGTTCTGATCTTTTTTATGAATCCCGGAATTCTATCTCCCGGATTGAGTGGCTGAAAAACTTCATTTTTGTATAATATTCCGAAGTGACTGTTGTCGATAATTGCGTTGTAGCCCAAATCGGTTTCATTCACAATTATCAGGTCAACATCTTCGCCTTCGTCGTAATCAACCGGAATATTATCGAGGTAATTTTCGATTTTAGAAGAAGCTGCAATACGTTTGCTATTTGTGTCCAGGTAAACGTACACCAGGTACTTTTTACCTTCTTCCATTGGCTGGCGCTGCTCGCGAAACGGAACAAACAAGTCTTTTGGCAATCCCCAATTCAGGAATGCGCCGACCTGAGTAACCGAAACCACTTCGAGCAAAGCAAATTCTTCGACCATGGCCAGCGGTTTCTCTGTAGTTGCCACCAGACGGTCTTCCGAATCGAGATAGATAAACGCATCGATCATGTCTTCGGGTTGGGTTCCTTCAGGAACATAGCGTTTGGGCATCAAAATTTCACCCAGATCGCCACCGTCGAGGTAAATACCAAAATCAACTTCTTTCACCACATACAGGTGATTTATTTTTCCTATTTCAGTCATAATCTTGTTGCGTATTTAAAGTTTCAAAAAGTATCAGGTATCAAGATTTCTTTCCTGATACTTATAGCTTGATACTTGCGTCTATTTTATTCCCATCCCGAAGCCAAAATATCGGCAATGTGGATCGGTTTGATGGGCAAATTGTTTTTCAGGATGTATCCTTCCAGATTCATAATGCAGGATGATTCTGTTGAAATAATGTATTCGGCACCGGTTTTCAGGGCGTTTTCTACTTTCTGTTCCGTCATTGCCGATGAAATGGCTGTGAATTTAGCCGAGAACGTACCTCCAAATCCGCAGCAGGTTTCGGTATCTTCCATTTCAATCAGTTCCAGTCCTTTTACTTTCGAGAGTAACAAGCGCGGTTCCTGCCGGATTCCGTATTCGCGCAAAGCGGTGCAGGCATCGTGGTAACACACTTTATGCGGAAATTCAGCTCCAAAATCGGTAAAATTTAAATGATTGACCAGATAATCCGTCAGCTCAAAAATATTTCGGTTCAGTCGCTGGTAATCTTCAAATCCGGCTTGACCCGTTTTAAACAAGTCGGGATAATAGTTTTTAATGAACCCTGTGCACGAAGCCGACGGACTGACAATGTGCCGGTCGTTCGGGAAATCGAGAATGAATTTTTTAGCCAGTGTTTTGGTTTCGTCCCAGTAGCCGCTGTTAAATGCAGGTTGTCCGCAGCAGGTTTGCTCCGGATTGTAGTTCACGTCCAGTCCGGCCTTCCGGAGTAATTTTACGGTATTGAAAGCCGTATCAGGATAAATCTGATCGATAAAACAGGGTATAAAAAGATCAACCGTCATTTTTGTTTGAATTTGGGTTCAAGTTACCAAAGACTTTTCGTAAAACAAAAAAGCTGCCCGAAAGAGCAGCTTTTGCACGGGAGGAGCGACTCGAACGCCCGACACTCGGTTTTGGAGACCGATGCTCTACCAACTGAGCTACACCCGTATCCGTTTTGCGAGTGCAAATATAGTAATTAGTTTTTCAGAACCTAGAGAAAATAACTTGACTGCGATAAAAAATATGCCGTTTTATAGGCTTTTTAATGGTAAAATACACCTGACTTTTTCAAAATCAAAACGATATAGACGTTGAAAATAATTTTCAGAAATTGAGATTGAAGGATGATTTACCCGATAATTCTACAATTTCTTTTTTACTTTCACATTCGATTCAACAAAAAACAAAATTCAATGGCAGGTCAACAAAATATGGGTATTGAAAAAAACATGATCATCATTTTCGGTGTCACACTTATTGCCGTAATGGGGATCGCCAGTATCACGCCAGCTTTCCCCGGAATCATCAAATATTTTGGAATCTCAACGCAACAAGTCGGCTGGTTGATTGCAGCTTTCACGCTTCCGGGTATATTTTTAACTCCGGTATCCGGAATTCTGGCCGATCGTTTTGGTCGCAAGCTGGTATTGGTTCCATCACTTTTTATCTTCGGAATTGCTGGTTTTCTGTGTTCATTTATGCGAGATTTTAATTTACTGCTGCTTTTCCTTTTTATTGAAGGAATTGGAGCAGCCGGGCTATCGAGCATCAACATAACCTTGATTGGTGATTTATATTCAGGCGAAAAACGAACGGCACTGATGGGGTATAATGCCAGTATTTTAAGTATTGGAACGGCTGCATATCCGGCATTGGGCGGATTCATCGCAGTTTTTGGCTGGCAATATATTTTCTATTTGCCCTTACTGGCAATTCCACTCGCAATTTTTGTAATTTTTGGACTGAATAATCCGGAACCTAAAGATCATCAAGGGATTGGTGAATATTTCCGCCGAATCTGGAAAAGCATCAATCAGCGAAGTGTCTGGGGACTTTTTCTGGTCAATATGCTGGTTTTTGTGCTGCTTTACGGAGCTTACCTGACTTATTTTCCGATTTTGCTTTCCGAACGATTGGAGGCTTCATCCGTTCATATTGGGTTGATGATGTCAGTGATGTCGCTGGTTACTGCGGCTACTTCATCGCAATTGGGACGGATCAATAAGCGATTTCAATCAAAAACAATTTTGCTTTTGGGAGCTGCTTTCTATTTTCTTTCAATGCTTTCACTTTTGATTAGTCAGAACTGGATTCAGGTAATTGTCTCTATTGCAATTTTTGGATTAGGGCATGGATTGCTGATTCCTTCAATACAAAACTTGCTGGTGGGATTTGCTTCCATTAAAGAGCGCGCAGCATTCATGTCAGTAAACAGCATGGTTCTTCGCATTGGTCAAACCGTTGGCCCTTTGCTGATTGGCGTATTTTATACAATCGGAAGCCTGCAAGCTTCGTTTATTGCCGGGGCAGTTGTGGCGATGGTGATGTTTGGAGTAATTGCTGGGATGGTGAAAAGAACGAGCGAAAACAGATATTGACCCAAGTTTAAAGTGACTTTGCCTTTGAAGACATCTGGTATAATTCTACGGTGTTCAAAAACTTTAATTTGGCAAATTTAGCACTGATGTTAATGCAATTGCTTTGAGATTAATCCCATAAATGTTTATCGAACGATTGTACCAATATTGCACGGCGAACAACAAAAAAAAAGCAAATACCTCGTCCGAAGTATTTGCTTTTCAGTATAATAGAACTTTTTTGGATCTTATTCCAGATAAGTATACCCGTACAATCCCGAACGGTAGTTCGATAAAAACTCTTTCCCTTCTTCAGCAGTAATAATACCTGATTTTACCGACGAAGTTACCCAGGTTTCCACCGTGCGGACCAGTTTTTTTGCATTGTATTGCACGTAGTCCAGAACTTCCGCAACAGTTTCACCATCAATAATTTGGTCGATGCTGTAACCTTTGTCGTTTACTGAAATGTGAACAGCGTTTGTATCGCCAAACAGATTGTGCAAATCGCCCAGAATTTCCTGATAAGCGCCCACTAAAAATACGCCGATATAGTACGGCTCTTTCGATTTCAGTGAGTGAACCGGCAGGTAATACGAGAAATTACGGGTTGAAATGAAGTTGTCGATTTTTCCGTCCGAATCGCAGGTAATGTCCTGCAACGTGGCTGAGCGATCGGGTTTTTCATCGAGTCGCTGAATCGGAATGATCGGAAAAATCTGATCGATGGCCCATGAATCGGGTAGAGACTGAAATAAGGAAAAGTTACAGAAGTATTTATCAGACAGTAGTTTGGGCAAATACAATAGTTCTTCAGGAATGTGTTTCAGCTCGCCGGTCATCTGGTGAATTTCTTTGGTAATCGACCAAAACAGGCGTTCGATTTGAGCGCGGGTTTTCAGGTCGAGCATTCCGAGGCTGAATAAATCGAGCGCTTCTTCGCGTATTTGCTGGGCATCGTGCCATGTTTCGAGCATCCGCGACTGATTGATTTGTTCCCACAACGAGAACAACTCGCGCACCAACTCGTGATCATCTTCTTTTGATTCTTCTTCTTCGCCCATTGTTGGCAGGGTAGTGGCTTCGAGTACTTCGAAAACCAAAACCGAATGATGTGCAGTGAGCGAACGACCTGATTCTGTTATAACATTGGGGTGCGGAATGTTGTTTTTGTCACTGGCATCGACCATGGTTGCAATTGCGTCGTTTACATATTCCTGAATGCTGTAATTGACGCTGCTTTCGCTGCTCGATGATCGCGTTCCGTCGTAGTCAACTCCCAATCCGCCGCCAATATCTACAAACTCTACGTTAAATCCTTTCAGGTAAAGCTGCACATAGAATTGCGAAGCTTCGCGCATGGCAATTTTAATACGCCGTATTTTGGTAACCTGACTGCCAATGTGAAAATGAACCAGTTTCAGACAGTCTTTCATGTCTTTTTTCTCCAGAATATCAAGGGCTTCGAGCAGTTCACTTGAAGTTAAACCGAACTTGCTGGCATCGCCACCCGAGTCTTCCCATTTACCACTTCCTGAGCTGGCCAATTTAATGCGGATTCCAAGGTTTGGTTTTACTTTCAGGCGATTGGCTATCTTGATAATTAGTTTTAATTCGTTGAGTTTTTCAACCACAAGGTAAATGCGGCGTCCCATTTTTTGAGCTAAAAGAGCCAGTTCAATGTAGTCTTCATCTTTGTATCCGTTACAAATGATCAACGAATCGTTGTCGGTATTAATGGCGATAACGGCATGTAACTCAGGTTTTGATCCAGCTTCCAGACCGATGTTGAATTTCTTGCCGTGACTTACAATTTCTTCGACGACCGGTCTCATCTGATTGACCTTAATCGGATAAATAATAAAGTTTTGTGCTTTGTAATCGTACTCTTCGGCAGCAATTTTAAAGCAACTGGCCATTTTTTCAATCCGGTTATCCAGAATGTCGGGGAAACGAAGCAACATAGGTGCTGAAACATCCCGAAGCTGAAGTTCTTCAACCAATTCATGCAGATCGACCTGTATGCCGTCTTTCTTTGGAGTTACCGTTACATGACCTTTTTCGTTGATCGAAAAGAAGTTGATACCCCACCCGTTGATGTTGTAGAGTTCAGCAGAGTCTTCAATGCGCCATTTTCTCATTAAGGAAAAGTTAATTTATTATTCATACTCATTTTAACTGCCCGAAAAAGACATTTTGGTTCAGATTTCGACTGAAAAAACCATTGTCGGAATTTCAAACAGAGCAAACCAGTTTCAGCCTTGTAATTCATGAAATAAAATGAATCGGCAAATACTGCTGTAAACCGCGCTAATTCTAATCGTCCAAAGACTTTTCGAGCGGGGTAAATGTAATAAAATATTGAAAATGATTTTATTTTTTTTGATACGCTGAAGAGGACCGTAAAATGTCAGTTTTAAAACATTTGCATACTGTGCAGCCTTTTGTACCGGCCATCAAGTTCAATCAGTTCTTCGTGGGTTCCGCGTTCAACAATTTCGCCTTCGTGGAAAACGCAAATCAGATCGGCATTTCGAACGGTTGACAAGCGATGTGCAATAACCACCGAAGTGCGATTTTTCATCAGGTTTTCGAGCGCATCCTGAACCAGTCGTTCAGATTCTGTGTCGAGCGCCGAGGTTGCTTCGTCGAGAATCAGGATAGGTGGGTTTTTCAGGATCGCCCGGGCAATACTCAAACGCTGTCTTTGTCCTCCTGAAAGTTTGCTGCCACGGTCGCCAATCACCGTATCGTAACCATGTTCGGTTTCGATGATAAAATCGTGAGCGTTAGCAACTTTAGCAGCTGTAATTACTTCGGGCATTGAAGTGTTTTCAACCCCAAAAGCAATGTTGTTGTATATGGTGTCGTTAAATAATATGGCTTCCTGATTTACATTTCCCATCAAATCGCGGAGATCGTGCAATTTCAGGTGACGGATATCAACTCCATCAATCAAAATCTGGCCATCTTTCACATCGTAGAAACGAGGCAAAAGGTCAACAAATGTAGTTTTCCCGCTTCCCGATTGGCCAACCAGCGCAATTGTTTTTCCCTTCGGAATTTGAAGCGAAACCTTGTTTAGAACAATTTTTTCTTCGTACGAAAAGCTTATATTCCGGTATTCAATCGAATCCTTCAACGTGTTGACTGTTTGTGCGTTGGTTGCTTCAGAAATGGTTATATCGGCCAATAGAATTTTGTCGATACGGTCCATTGATGCCAATCCCTTCTGAATTGAGTAAAGTGCAGTTGTAAATGCTTTGGCTGGGTTGATAATCTGATAGAAAATAGCAAGATAGGCTATAAATTCAGGTCCGCTTAGTTCGCTGCTTTTATTTAAAATCAAGGTTCCACCATACCAAACGACAATAATAATCACGATAGTTCCAAGTAATTCGCTAAGTGGGTGTGCCAGTTCGCGGCGGCGCATCAGCCGGTTCATAATGGTTTTATAGTCGTGAAGTTCCGAATAAAAACGGGCGTTCATTTTCTTTTCGGCATTGAATGCTTTTATGATGCGCAATCCTCCAAGGGTTTCTTCGACAACAGTGAGTATTTCACCCATTTTATCCTGGCCTTCGCGCGATACTTTTTTGAGTGATTTGCCCACCCGGCCAATTATGAAACCGGCAATTGGCAAAACCAGAAAAATAAAAAGTGTAAGACTTGGGCTCATTACCAGCATCGAAGCGAGCAAAACAAGAATTATAACCGGATTTTTCAGAAACATATCCAGTGACGACATGATTGAATTTTCAACCTCGGTAACGTCGCCGGTGATGCGCGAAATTATATCGCCTTTACGTTCTTCAGAAAAGAAAGGTAAAGCCAGTCTAAGAATTTTACTGAATATTTTTTCGCGAATATCTTTTACCACGCCATTGCGGATTAAAACAGCCTGACAGGCTCCCATATAGGCAAATCCGACCTTCAGGAGAGTGGTGAAAATCACAAAAAAACCAACCATCAATAGCACAGGACCTGCTCCGTTTGCATTTTTAAATACTGTGATGTAATAGTAAACATTGTTTTTTAAAGCATCCAGATTCATTGCCCAGGGCATCAGCTCGTTTACATCTTTCGACATCTCGAACAGAATTTCAAGAATTGGAATCATCATTGTTACCGAAAAAACAGTGAACAAAGCTGAAAGCAAATTGAACAGAAAGTTGAGAATTAACTGCTTTTTATATGGGGGTATAAAGCGCTTTAAAATCTTGAAAAAATCTTTCATGTATTGAATGTTCAGTATAAATACTGTCGTCTAAAACTCTTAATACAAGTTATTTATTGTTGCTGAATGTTTAAAAAATACCGGTATAGTTGTGCGGAGTTATCTTTTTTAATTCGTCTTTTAGCGAATCTGTGATTTCGAGCGAATCAATGAACTCGTGTATTACTTCCTGATCGATCTTGCGGTTTACGCGGGTAAGGTTGCGAAGGGCTTCGTATGGATTCGGATAACCTTCGCGTCGCAGTATGGTTTGAATGGCTTCGGCAACTACCGGCCAGTTCTTTTCCAGATCGGCATGAATAGCTTCGGAATTGAGCAACAGTTTGTTAAGTCCTCGCATGGTTGAGTTAATCGAAATAAGCGAATGGGCAAACGGAACTCCGATATTGCGCAGGACGGTAGAGTCGGTAAGGTCGCGCTGTAAACGCGAAACCGGCAGTTTTGCCGATAAATGTTCGAAAATTGCATTGGCCATTCCGATGTTTCCTTCAGAATTTTCGAAGTCGATAGGGTTCACTTTGTGCGGCATGGCCGATGATCCAACTTCTCCGGCTTTAATTTTTTGCTTGAAATATTCCATCGAAATGTAGGCCCACATGTCGCGGTTCAAATCCATGATCACATTGTTAACGCGTTTCATCGCATCAAAAATAGCTGAGTGGTTGTCGTAGTTGGCAATTTGGGTAGTGTATTGCGACCGCTCAAGTCCGAGGTATTTTTTCAGAAAATGGTTACCGAACGCTTTCCAGCTTATTTCGGGATAGGCAATGTGGTGCGCGTTAAAATTTCCGGTTGCTCCACCAAATTTGGCATCGCAATTAATATTCTTCAATTGTTCGAGCTGTGTTTTGAGCCGCTCCGAAAATACTCGGATTTCTTTTCCCAGATTGGTTGGAGAAGCCGGTTGTCCGTGGGTTTTAGCCAGAATTGGTATGTTTTTCCATTCGTCAGCCAATTCGTCGAGTTTGTCAACCAAATCGTAAATGGCTGGGAAATACTCGTTGTTGAGTGCATCGTGAATAGACTTCGGAACGGCGGTATTGTTGATGTCCTGCGAAGTAAGTCCGAAATGGATAAATTCCTTGTATTCCTGAATGTTAAGCTTGTCGAACTCTTCTTTTAGGAAATACTCAACAGCTTTTACGTCGTGATTGGTCACCTTTTCGATGTCTTTGATGCGTTGTGCATCGTCGAGCGAAAAGTTGGTAACTATTTGTCTTAGTGATTCGAACAGATTTTTATTGAAGTTTGACAGTTGTGGCAAGGGTAATTCGCACAAGGCGATGAAATATTCAACTTCAACCAGCACCCGGTATTTGATCAATGCGTATTCTGAAAAATAAAGCTGAAGGTTTTCAACTTTCGAACGGTAGCGGCCATCGATAGGCGATATAGCTGTAAGTAAATTCAATTTCATGATTTGATTTTTTTTCGAGCCGTAAAGGTAAAAAAAAATTTAGAGCGGATAGTGGCGCTCTAGTTTGGCGACATGGGCAAATGCATTTGAATTATTTACGAATCAGTTTCAAGAGATAATCGTCACCAACACTGCCATCTTCCTTCGACTCTTGATTTTGACTTTTGATTTTGATCTATTTGCCTGCTTTAGTTGAGCCTTCGTGTTTAATGATACCTTCTTTAGTCATTTTTTGAATGTGATATTTTATTCCGTCTATGCTAATCCCAATTAGTTTTGCTAATTCCTTTTGAGTTGTTTCCGGTTTATCTTTCAACACTTTTAGAATTATTTTCTGGGTAGTATTGACTTCTTCTTGGGTAGTCTCAGGATGTTTTTGGGTAACATTTGTTCCAAATCCAGCCTAAAAATACTTCTCCGAAACTTTTTCAGTTACCCTGAAAGCTGTAATCAACGAAAAATCGAAAAAGGCTTCTCCGTTTCCGTTTTCTGTCAATTCTTTTTGTACCCTATATACTCCGCGACTAAAGCGATTGACATATCCCAAAACTTTCATAGCTTCAGCAATAAACGGATTACGGTAATCGCCCACATTGGGGAAATTGGCCGGACTAACCTTTCCATATAATCCTCCGGGATTCTGTACCTCGATTCGGTCGTCGTACTCGTAAAACAGTACAGGTGCATTGGTTTCATAATCGCGGTGCATGATGGAATTCATCAGTAAAGTCCAGGGGATGCAAGTTGTTCTTCTATTGGGCGTTTATCTTCAGCTACTGCTTTTGATAGGAATTCTCTTTTGATAAGCGATACGTCCAGATCGGGGAGGGTAGTACCTAAACATGGCATCAAAGGTGTGAACATTGGAAAGACGCCTTTCCGTTAATATTTTTTCTTCAGCTTCCGAGGCAATGCTTTTACGCGGACCAACACGTACCCAAACGCGACTTTTGTAACGTACCGGTGGAAATCCTGAAGGTTGTACTTCAGCAACCAGAACATCGCCATTTTCAAAGTTAAATTTGTCGACTGTCATCCCCGGCTGAGGCAGAATGTTGCCGTCAGTACGAATATTGCTGATTTGTAGCAATAATTTATCATCAACTTTCAAACCTGACAATTTCCCATTATCAAGAACACCAAGAATCAGATAACCATTTTCTCTGCTTCCGGGTAGGTCGTTGGAAAATGCACAAATAGCTTGGCAGAATTTATCCGCATTGTTGGTCGAAGCGGTTCTCTCAAAGTGATAACTCTCAGTGTCAGATAGTATGGCAGGGCACAATGCACAATTTCTGTGTACATTACCAAGCGACAAAGGAAAGAGGGCTCTTTATTAAAATAATACGCAAGTTAAATTTATCTGCTTGTCAGAATCAAATAGACTCCAAAAAACAAAATTGAGCATGATTGTAACATAGGTTACAAACTAACCATTTTTTACGTATTAAATTAGTAACTTTATATACTACTTAACTAAATCTTAATACCTATGGAAGATCAGGATTATTCCCCCAAATCCCGACGAAGATTCCTGCAAAAATTTGGTTCCCTTGGCTTGGGTACTTTGGCTGTTTCTGCCGGATTATCCGAAAGCTGTACCAACCCGACCAAAGACCAGGAATCAGGAAAAAAAATTACCCTTTTAAACAGCAAAAATGAATTGGTTGAAGTTGATTCGGCCTATATCTCCAACTTAAATAAAAATCTTGCCCCAAACCACAACAGTGAAAGTCGCAAAGGTTTGCCCGGTAAAAAATTCGTTTTGATTGTTGATCTTGCAAAATGCAAAAATGCCCGGAAGTGCATGGATAAATGTCAGGCTGTTCACCAACTGCGGCCAGACCAGCATCATCTGAACGTGTTGTTAATGAAAGACAGTGAACATACGGCTCCTTATTATATGCCCAAACACTGCCAGCATTGCGACAATCCTCCCTGCGTAAAAGTTTGTCCGGTTGACGCGACATTTAAGAGGAGCGACGGAATTGTTCTGATTGATAACGAACGCTGCATAGGCTGCCGCTTCTGCATTGCAGCCTGCCCCTATTCGGCCAGGTCGTTCAATTGGTTCGAACCCAAAGATGCCGAAAAATATAAAGATGTAGCCTACGACATCGAGAAGAACGTTCCGCAAAAAAAAGGCACGGTTACCAAATGTACTTTCAGCGCCGACTGCCTGCGCGATGGAAAACTGCCTTATTGCGTTTCAGCGTGTCCGAACGGGGTGTACTACTTCGGAAATGAGTATGAAGATGCCGTAACCAACGGAACATCTGGCGAAACAGTTTCGTTGAGCGAATTATTGGCACAAAATTCGGCCTACCGTTTAATGGAAGATCTCGGAACCGCGCCATCGGTTTATTACCTGCCACCCAAAGACAGGACTTTGATACCTGAAATCGAAGATACTCACAGCTAATTTTTCCACAACATGACCGACTTGTACAGAAAAGAAATAGAAATTAAAAAAGAACAGTTTCAGTATCTTGTTTCTGACCTGAATTCCCCCTTAAACCGAACCGGATCATCATTTAAAATCTGGATCGGATTTTTGTTGTTGCTCATCGCAATGGCGGGGTTCATGTATGTCCGCCAGTTGCAGCAAGGACTGGGAACAACTGACATGCGCGACATTGCCTCCTGGGGTTTGTACATTGCCGATTTTGTTTTCCTGATCGCCGTCAGCCTCGTTGGATCGCTCATTACAGCCATTCTGAAACTTAGTAATGTAAAATGGGCCACTCCGTTGACCCGCATTTCCGAAATTATCGCAGTGGCTGCACTTATTGCAGCATTGCTCATCATTGTGGTTGACATGGGGCGGCCCGACAGGCTGTGGCACATTTTCGTGCACGGAAGGCTTCAATCACCTATCGTCTGGGATATTTTAGTGGTGAATACATATCTGGTAATCAGTATTTTGTTGCTGTACATTCCATTGATTCCTGATCTTGCATTGCTCCGGAAAACGATGGGACACAAACCCAAATGGCAGCAAAAGATGTACAAAATATTATCTCTGGGCTGGCAGGGAACTGAAGAACAGTTCCGTATCATGAACCTTTCGCTTACTGCACTAATGGTTATCATTATACCGGTGGCGCTTTCCATTCACACGGTAACTTCATGGCTTTTCGCTTCCACACTCCGGCCAGGATGGGATAGTACCATTTTCGGACCCTATTTTGTCGCCGGTGCATTTATGGTTGGGGCAGCTACAGTGATTGTAACCATGTATGTGATCATGACCAATTATAATTTCAAAGCTTACATTACCGACGAGCATTTTGACCTGATGGGTAAACTTCTCGTACTCACTTCGCTGGTTTACCTGTATTTTAATCTGAACGAATTTATGGTTCCGGCCTATAAAATGAAATCGGGTGAAAGTGCGCACATTCTGGGCTTGTTGGTTGGTGAGTATTCAGTGCTTTTTTGGTCGGTACAGATTCTCGGAATGATACTACCCATCCTTCTCCTGATCATTAAACCCTTCCGAAAACCAAAGCCACTCATGATCATTTCGGTGGTCGTTGTTATCGGTGCATTTCTCAAGCGTTTCCTGATTGTGACACCAACTTTGCTGCACCCATTTCTTCCGGTACAGAATTATCCTGAAAGTTATCACCATTACAACCCGACCTTCTCCGAAATAATGATTACTGTAGGCAGTTTTGCCGGAATCATGCTGATTATTTCATTATTTATCAAGCTCTTCCCAATCATTCCGGTTTACGAAACGGCCCACGAAAAAGGCTTTCCAAACGAAATAATTAACAACTCCTAAGATGGCAAAGCTAAATACAATCGTTGCAATCCTGATCTTTGCATTTTCTTTAGGTGCATATTCGCAAACCACTACATGGGAGGTTTCTGCTGATCAGGCAGCTAAAAAGAACCCACTCGAAATACTTCCGAAGAATCTGGCGCTTGGCCGGAATATTTTTAAACGAACTTGTGTGGCTTGTCATGGCGAAAAAGCTGATGGGAAAGGTCTTATACAAAGTACGAGCCTGATTGATGAAAAATTTCAGAAACAGACCGATGGAGTGGTTTTCTATAAAATAAGTACCGGAAGGGATAAAATGCCACCTTTTGGCGCCATGTTAAAAGAAGATGAAATCTGGTCCGTCATCAATTACCTTCGTGTGCTGGCTGATCCTTCGGCCATTCCGCCACCCAAAAATGTGAAGCTGGAGCTTACTACCGGCGAAGAAATCAAATCAATCACAGCAACTGTCCTGAGTGCAGACTCCGCTAAATTGCCACTCAGCGAGGTTGATGTTCATTTCTATGTCAAACGTGAGTTTGGACTGATGCGTATTGGCGAGATGTCGAATTATACCGGAGCCGATGGAAAAGTGAAGGTCTTTTTTCCTGAGAAAATTGTGGGTGACAGCGAGGGAAATGTCACCCTGGTTGTAAAAATCGAAAACAATTTTCTGTATAATGACAACGAAACAACGAATGTAAAAAAATGGGGAATGCCGCTGCTAAGCCACGAAGGTGAGTTTAGCCGTCGTGCCTTATGGGGTGCCCGCGATAAAAGTCCGGTATGGTTGCTTCTGCTGGCCAACGGAATTATTGCAATAGTCTGGGCAGTAATTGTTTATGTGATCTACAACCTTTTCAGGATAAAAAAAGCAGGCAGAATCTTCTTTAAATAAAGCAAAGAATATACTAAAATGAGTCAATCCGAACTTAATGATCCAATACAAACCCGTTCAGTTATCTCTTCGAAGTTTATCGAACCTGGTTTTGAATACTGGTTTACCAACCACGAACATATCAGAAGTCCATTCCCTTCAGTAATCAGGAACGCATTAAAGGAAAGAACCTCCATCATATTTTTCGAGTGGATTGACGGCATGAAGGAATCCGAACTTAAAGCAATGAAGGAGGATGAATTTGCGGAAATGTTCGAAACTATTCTTTTCAATGAAGCCTTGAAACTGGTTGATGACGAAGATCAGCAATTGACAATTTCGTACCCGTTTTTGCCGCGGTTGGGAGATCAGGTAAACCATAGCCAGCATGGCAAAGGTCATATCTGTAGCAGAAAGGAAATCGTTTCGAAAGAAAACAAAAAGCTCTTCGAACTCTCCGTTTTGTCGCAGGAAACCGGACAGACCTGGGCTACACAGTTTGAATTACTCGATTAAAACAATCAATAGACAGATCATTTTTGAATCACTAAAGCATCGTCAGTAATGAAACAAAAAATGAATATCCTTGCTCTCACGAGCTTTTTGCTGACTGGATTATTTATCCAACAGGTTACAGCACAGGATGGAGCAACACTTTACAAAACTTGCGTAGCCTGTCATACCATTGGAGGCGGAAAGACCGTTGGCCCCGATTTAAAAGGAATTACCAAACGCCGCACAAACGAATGGCTGGTGCAGTTTATACAGTCTTCAGGTAAGTTAATTAAATCGGGCGATCCAGATGCTGTTGCTGTATTTAAGCAGTTCAACAACATTCCAATGCCTGACAATGCTCTTACCGTTGATCAGATAAACAAGATACTTGCCCACATTGATGGCGGTGAGGGAGGTGCAGCCATCGATCCCAAACAGGTAGCGCTTCAGCACAAAGTGGACTCTATGCTAAAAACGAATTCTCCGCTCGATATTTTGGCCGGAAAAGAGTTGTTCAACGGGGATCGGCGCTTCGAAAATGGTGGGGCATCATGCACTTCCTGCCACAATGCCACCTACAATAATTCAGGAAAGGGCGGAATTCTAGCCAAAGATCTGACTAAAGCCTATTCTCGTTTGGGGGGATTTGCCGGTATAAAAGGGATAATTGCTTCAGCACCATTTCCTTCGATGCTCGCAACCTATAAAAATCATCCGGTTACCGAAATCGAAAATGCCCAGATCCAATTATTCCTGAAAAATACCGACGAGCAAAACCCGGTACAACCAGTGGTAGAAAAAGCCTGGTTTTTCTATGCTGCAATGGTAGTTGGTTTAGTGATACTGCTGACAATTACCGGTCTCTGGTTCAGGCGAAAACGACTTAGCGTGAACCACGCAATATTAAAACGTCAAGAAAAATATTCGAAATAACCACCACATATTCAAGATAAAATGAGCTGGATTAAAGATTTAATATCGCCACAAACCCGAAAATGGGAAGATTTCTACCGAAGCCGCTGGCAGTACGATAAAATGGTGCGTAGTTCGCACGGGGTGAATTGTACCGGCGGTTGCAGTTGGAACATTCATGTGAAAGATGGCATTGTGGTTTGGGAAACCCAGGCCATCGACTACCCCGTTTTCGACAAAAACCTCCCGCCGTATGAACCCCGCGGGTGTCAGCGCGGAATATCGGCTTCGTGGTATTTGTACAGTCCAATCCGGGTGAAATATCCGCTTATGCGAGGCGCTTTGCTAGATTTGTATCAGGCCGAGAAGAACAGGATTGGTGATCCGGTTGCAGCATGGAAAAACATTCAGGAAAATCCTGAAAAGCGCAGACAATATCAGAAAGCACGAGGAAAAGGTGGGTTACGCCGTGTAGATTGGAGTGAAGCGCTTGAACTGATTGCCGCTGCTAATATTTATACCGTCCAGAAATATGGTCCCGACCGTTTGGCTGGGTTTTCCCCAATTCCGGCTATGTCGATGCTTAGCTATGCCAGTGGATCGCGCTTCTTACAACTGATGGGCGGTTTAAACCTAAGCTTTTATGACTGGTATTGCGACCTTCCGCCTTCGTTCCCCGAAATGTGGGGCGAACAAACCGATGTGGCCGAAAGCGCCGACTGGTACAATGCCAAATTTGTTGCAGTAATGGGCGCCAACCTGGCCATGACCCGCACACCCGATGTGCATTTCTTTGCCGAATCGCGACACAACGGAACCAAAACGGTGGTCTTTTCTCCCGATTTTAACATGGTTGCCAAATATGCCGACACCTGGGTTCCGGTTCATGCCGGTCAGGATGGGCCTTTTTGGTTAGCCGTAACGCATGTTATACTGAAGGAAGCACACCACGAAAAGCAGATCCCGTATTTTCTTGATTACGTTGCAAAATATACCGACAGCCCATTCCTGATTGAATTGGAAAAGAAAGGCGATGGTTTTACCCCCGGAAAAATGCTTCGTGCCAACCGGATCGAAAAATATAAATCAGCCGAAAATGGCGATTGGAAATTCCTGAACATCGACAAGGAAACCGGCAGACTCGTCTGTCCGCGTGGAAGTGCTGGTCATCGCTGGGACAGCAAAGATGGAAACTGGAGTACCCTCCCGATTGATGGAGAGGACAATTCTGATTACTATCCGTTGCTTACACTTTTGGGAGCGGAAGATGAAGTTTCGATGGTCGAGTTTGTTGAATATGGTCTGAATAAAACGCGATGGAGAGGTGTTCCTGTAAAATACATTGAAACGATTGACGGCAAAGTTCCGGTAACCACAGCCTACGATTTAATTATGGCGCAATATGGCGTTGGCCGTGGTTTGGCCGGCGATTATCCTGAAAGCTATGACGATCAATACGCGGCTTACACGCCTGCATGGCAGGAAGTGTTTACCGGAATCGGAAGCAATACCCTTCTGCAATTTGCAGCCGAATGGATTCGCACTGCCGAAGCTACCAAAGGAAAGTGCATGATTATTATTGGCGCCGGAATCAATCACTGGTACCATTGCAATTTAATATACCGTGCCGGACAAATGGCGCTGGCTTTAACCGGCTGTATCGGAAAAAATGGCGGTGGAATGAACCATTACGTTGGTCAGGAAAAACTGGCGCCTGTCGATTCGTGGGCTGCTATCATGTCGGGAAAAGACTGGCAGGGACCAGTACGCCTGCAGCAAACACCGATCTGGCATTATCTGAACTCCGACCAGTGGCGTTATGATGGAAATCACTCCGATTACAACACCGTACCGAAAAACGAACTGACTGAAAAGCATACTGCCGACATGATTGTGAAAGCGGTTCGGAATGGCTGGATGCCATTCTATCCGCAGTACGATAAAAACAACCTTGAAATTGCCAAAGATGCCATTGCTGCTGGAGCAAAAGACGATAAGGGAATTGTGAGTTACGTAGTAGATCAACTCAAATCGAAAAAGCTAACCTACTCGGTGGCTGACCCCGACGCCGAAGTGAATTTTCCGCGTGTGTGGTACATCTGGCGCGGAAATGCCCTGATGTCGAGTGCGAAGGGTCATGAGTTTTTTCTGAAGCATTATCTGGGAACGCACCACAATTCGATAGCCGAAGATGTTTCAAAAAACCTGGTAACCGATATCAAATGGCACAATGAAGCGCCACAGGGAAAACTAGACTTGGTGGTGGACATCAATTTCAGGATGGACACTTCTGCTTTGTATTCCGATATTGTGTTGCCTACCGCATCGTGGTACGAAAAAAACGACCTGAACAGCACGGATATGCACTCGTTTATTCATCCGCTATCGGCAGCGGTGAAACCATCATGGGAAGCAAAATCAGACTGGGATATTTTCAAAAATATCGCGAAGGTTACTTCGGAATTTGCCAAAGTTCACATTCCGCTTCCGGTGAAAGACATTGTGAATTTACCCATTGCACACGATTCGGTTGGTGAAATCAGTCAGACTTCGGTGAAAGACTGGAGTATGGGCGAATGCGAACCGATTCCGGGGAAAACCATGCACAATATTGTGGTTCTGGAACGCGATTATACGCAGATTTACAGCAAGTTTATCGCACTGGGTCCCAACATCCGCAACGGAATCGGGGCGCATGGGAACAGTTTCAACTGTTCCGATTATTACGACATGATGTTCGAAGATAAGGATCATCTTCAGGAAGTAAACGGAAAGATGTACCCTTCACTAAAAGACGATGAAGAAGCCGTCAACGCTATTCTTCACCTTTCATCGCTTACTAACGGGGTACTTGCCAACCGGGCGTATGAAAATGCTGAAAAACGAACCGGTTTAAAACTGACAGATTTGTCGGAAGGAAATAAAAACGTGAAGCTGAATTTCGACGATTTGAAATCGCAGCCACGGAGGTACATCAACTCCCCAATCTGGTCAGGTACAATGGGCGAAGGGAAAGCTTATGCCGGGTTTACCTACAACATCGAAAAATCGGTTCCGTGGCGCACCCTCACCGGAAGGCAGCATTTCTATCTCGACCACGAAATGTACATCAAGTTTGGTGAACATCTGCCAACCTATAAACCATCGCCAAAACCGGGCATTCTGGGTGACCTGAAAAATTCGGAAGCCACCGGAAAATCGAAAGTGCTGAATGTACTCACTCCCCACGGGAAATGGGGAATTCACTCGACTTATACCGACAACATTCGGATGCACACTCTTTCGAGGGGAATCGGCCCTTGCTGGATGAGCGAAGTGGATGCCGAAGAGTTGGGCATACTCGACAACGATTGGGTAGAAGTATTTAACGATTACGGGGTTTACAGTACCCGTGCCATTGTCAGCGCNNGGTGGAAAGCGTTCTGGAGGACACAACAGTTTAACCCGTGTGAGGCTCAAACCCAACCTGATGGCAGGTGGATATGGTCAGTTCTCCTACCATTTCAACTACTGGGGACCGGTTGGTGTGAATCGTGACACCTTTGTTATTGTTCAGAAAATGAAGAAACTGGAATTCTAATATCAGAAAAAAGAAACACTATGGATATCAGATCGCAAATAGCAATGGTATTTCACCTCGATAAGTGCATTGGCTGCCACACCTGTTCAATCGCCTGTAAAAATATCTGGACCGACCGGAAAGGCGCCGAATACATGTGGTGGAACAATGTAGAAACCAAGCCTGGTACCGGTTACCCGACCAAATGGGAAGACCAGAAAATTTATAAAGGAGGTTGGGTGAAAAACGGCGACAAGTTAGAACTGCGCGTGGCCGGAAAGCCTACCGGTTTGACCAAGCTGTACCACAATCCGGATATGCCGGTGATGGACGATTACTACGAACCGTGGACTTACGATTACGACCATTTGTTTGAGGCGCCCGCTGGTTCAGACCAACCCACAGCCCGCACCATTTCGCTGGTTACCGGCGAACCGATTGACGTAAAAGGTGGCCCCAATTGGGACGATGATTTAAGCGGAACGCCCGATTATGGACGGAACGACATCAATTTGAGGAATGTGAGTGCAGAAGATCAGGAAGCCATGTTTCAGCTTGAACGCATGACCATGCACTATTTGCCCCGAATGTGCAACCATTGCCTCAATCCGGCCTGTGTTGCTGCCTGCCCGAGCGGCGCTGTTTACAAGCGCGGAGAAGATGGCGTGGTGCTTATCAGTCAGGAGAAATGCCGTGCCTGGAGGCTTTGTGTAACTGCCTGTCCGTACAAAAAATCTTACTACAACTGGAGCAGTGGCAAATCTGAAAAATGTTTGCTTTGCTACCCCCGCCTCGAAACCGGGCAGGCGCCAGCCTGTATGCACTCGTGCGTGGGACGTATTCGTTACCTCGGAGTACTGCTTTACGATGCCGATAAAATAAAAGAATTCGCTTCTTGTCCTGAAAATGAACTCATCGACAGGCAACTGGATATCTACCTCAATCCGTTCAGCGAAAAAGTGATCCGCGACGCCAAAAAGAACGGAATTGCCGACTCAACCATCGAAGCTGCGCAAAAATCGCCAGTTTATAAATTTGTGAAAGAATGGAAAATCGCGCTGCCGCTTCATGCTGAATTCCGGACCATGCCAAGTTTGTTTTATGTACCGCCAATGCTGCCTGTTATGGGCAAGATGGAAAATGGTGTTTATGAATCGACTACCACCAATTTATGGGGAAAAATTGAGGAATCGAGGTTGCCGCTTCAGTATCTCGCCAACCTGTTTTCGGCTGGAAATCAGGATAAAATAAAGGAAGTGCTGAAAAAACTGATGACTGTTCGCTACCATCGCCGCCAGGTAACGGTGAATGATATTGAAGGCTCTTTATTGGACGACGCTTTTGAATCAACCGGTTTGACCCCTGATGTTGCTGATGCCATTTACCGGCTTACTTCGCTGGTTAAATACGATGAACGATTTGTGATTCCGGCAGCACATCGCGAAGAAGCCATCGAAATGATTGAAAGTACCGATGACCGGAAAGGGAATACAGGTTTTGGTGAGAAAAAAGGAACAAGGAGGGTGTTTTAGGAATGATGAATTTTGAATGATGAATGGAAAATAAAAAGACGATGCAGATATACAACTACATAGCGCATTTATTCAATTACCCTACTGGCGATTACCGAACCGTTGTTGAGAAATTACATTTGGAATTTCAGGAATACGGACAATCGGCAGTGGACGATTTCCTGCCGGTTGCCAGGCATTTTACATCCAAACAAATCAGTGAACTTCAGGAATATTACATTCGCACTTTCGACGTAAATGCTACCTGTTACCTCGATATTGGGTATGTTCTGTTTGGCGAGGAATCTAAACGCGGACAGTTTCTGCTGAATATGAGAAGCGAACAACAAAAAGCAGGGAATGATTGTGGAACCGAGTTTGCCGACCATTTGCCCAATGTACTCACCTTGCTGCCGAAGATCGAAGATAAATTGTTCAGGGAAGAGTTGGTCGTTTCGATGTTGCTTCCGGCCCTGAAACACATGCTCGATAACTTCAGGACTGAAGAAAACATTTACAAGGGCTTGCTAAAACTGCTGGTTCAGGTTCTGGAAACCGATTTTAAAGATTCAGCATTTGTGCCTTACCAGATCAACCAGCACGAGATTGAATGTGCCGGGGCATATTCGTGTGGGATGGATTTCACCAAACTCAAAACCAAAAAATATTAAAACCAAAGCTATGATTGATTCATTTCTACTCATCGGATTACCTTACGCTGCCATTTTCATTTTCCTGATTGGCAGTATTTTAAGGTTTAGGTATTATGGATATTCAGTAACCAGCCATTCGTCGCAGTTTCTCGAATCGGATAAACTGTTTTGGGGAAGCCGCCTTTTCCACTCCGGAATTGTAGTGCTGCTTCTGGGGCACATCATCGGATTTCTGATACCCAAATCAATTATAGTTGTCACATCCACGCCTCTGTGGATGATGGTTATTGAAGTTACAGCATTTGCTTTCGGCTTGCTTACCCTGGCCGGAATTGTACTTCTCATTAAACGAAGGATTCAGGAAAAGCGACTTCATTCGGTTACTTCAAAAATGGATTTGATAGTGTATTTTGTAATTCTCACCCAGGTAATTACGGGCTTGCTGGTGGCCTATTATCACCGGTGGGGAATTAGCTGGTACGCATCATCGCTGGTTCCGTTCTTACGCTCACTGATTATTTTCATGCCCGATCAAGCAGTTATTGCAAGCATGCCGTGGCTCATCAAAATACATACGATTTCGGCTTTTGTGTTTATCGGACTCATCCCATTTACCCGGCTGATGCATTTCCTGGTTTATCCGTTGGCCTATCTGTGGCGAAGCTATCAACTGGTTATCTGGAACCGCGACCAGAAAGCAATGCATAGCTCAAAAAATACCCGAGAAGGCGTTAAACCTGTCAATAACTAATCAAATTTTACCGATGGAAGCTGTAGTAACAGGAAGGGCTCACAAGATACTTGCACTTAATACCATAGCCTTTACGGTTTGTTTTGCTTGTTGGATGTTAAATGGAGTACTGGTCTCTTTTTTGGCCGGAAATCAGGTTTTTGACTGGGGGCCTGTGGAAATCGGCTGGCTGCTGGGTATTCCGGTGCTGACAGGATCTATTTTTCGTCTGCCCGCCGGAATATTAACCGACAAGTATGGCGGAAGGCCGGTTTTTGGAATCCTGCTTCTGCTTTGCGCCATTCCCATGTTTTTCCTCTCACAGGCCAATAGTTTTTTTAGCTTTGCTTTGTGCAGCTTTGGTTTCGGGCTTACTGGTGTAGGATTCGCTGTTGGAATTGCCTTCACATCGGTTTGGTACCCAAAAAACTGGCAGGGCACGGCGCTCGGTATTTTCGGCGCCGGCAACGCGGGGGCGGCAATTACGACCATGCTGGCTCCATCGATCCTAAATAACCTGACCAACCACGGAGAAAATCTGGAAGGATGGCGAACCTTACCAATCATTTATGCTGCGGCTCTGGTCATTATGGGCATTGTATTCCTTCTGTTTACAAAGAATAAAAAACCGCAATCGACCGGAAAATCCGTCAGGCAGATGTTGAGGCCACTTAAAAGCATGAGGGTGTGGCGGTTTGGATTGTATTATTTCCTCGTTTTCGGCTGTTTTGTGGCATTCTCGCAATGGCTGGTTCCCTATTTTACCAACGTGTATTACCTTCCGCTGGTCACAGCCGGATTCATGGCCACAGCATTCAGTCTGCCTTCAGGATTAATAAGAGCGGTTGGCGGCTGGATGTCGGATAAATTTGGTGGTCGAAAAGTGATGTTTTGGGTTTTAGGCTCGTCGCTTGCAATCTGCTTTATGCTGATTGTACCCAAAATGGAAGTCCATTCCCCCGGAAAAGGTGTTAATACGAAGGTTCCAGGAACCGTTACTGAAGTAACTGAATCATCAGTGAAAGTTGGTAACATCTCATATCAGGTTAAACAGAAAAGTGGGAAAATTGATAATCTGGAAACTGACTTGCTGATATTCCCGACAAAGGAGCTTTGGCAGGAACCTGTTGTTAAAGTTGGCGATAAAGTAAAAAAGAATGAACTCATTATTAAGGGGAAATCGGTAATCTATTTTCAGGCCAATGTCTGGATTTTTGTTGTTCTGGTATTCCTTATCGGAAGCATCTGGGGAATTGGGAAAGCTGCTGTTTACCGGCTTATTCCTGATTATTTCCCTAACGAAGTAGGTGTTGTTGGAGGAATGGTAGGAGTTATCGGTGGTCTGGGCGGTTTCGCATGCCCGATTATTTTTGGATATCTGCTCGAAGGTACCGGTTTATGGACCAGTTGCTGGATGTTCATGTTCTTCCTGTCAGCCATTTGCCTGATATGGATGTATAACGTGGTTCAGAAATTAAACCGGGAAGACAACCCACCACCCAAAATGACAATTGACACCCAATAAAAAACAATAAAAAACCCAACTTATGGCAGGAATAATTGAAAACTGGAATGTGGAAAACCCGCAATTCTGGGAATCTACCGGAAAAAAAATTGCATGGAAAACACTCACGGTTACCACAGTTGCACTTATTTTTTCATTTTCAACGTGGTTCATGATGAGCGTAATCGTAGTAAAACTTCCCGGAATTGGTTTTAAATTTACAACCAGCCAATTGTTCTGGTTAGCCGCCATGCCAGGCCTTGCAGGAGGAACCCTGCGGATTATCCATACTTTTTTGCTGCCCATCTATGGTACACGGAATATTGTAACCTTTGCGACCATCCTTAAATTAATCCCTGTTATTGGAATCGGTCTTGCCATTATGGATCCGACTACGCCTTTTTGGGTGTTTATGGTATTGGCTTTAACTGCAGGTTTCGGTGGTGGTGATTTCTCTTCGTTTATGCCAAGCACCTGTGTGTTTTTTCCGAAGCGATTACAGGGAACAGCCCTTGGAATTCAGGCAGGTATTGGAAACTTTGGCGTTAGTGTAGCACAATTTCTGACACCAATTATGATAGGTGTTTCTATTTATGGAGAATCACAGGTTTTTACCAAAGTCAATCCAAAAACCAAAGAAGTATTGGGTACTTCCGATATTTACCTTCAAAGTGCAGCATTTTGGTATGTTCCAATTTTAATTGTATTGGCCATTCTTTCGTGGACCTATTTAAGGAGAATTCCGGTAAAAGCATCATTCAAAGAACAACTCGACATTTTCAGGAATAAACATACCTGGTTTTGCACCATTACCTATATGATGACTTTTGGAACTTTTGCCGGTTTATCAGCAGCTTTCCCCTTGTTGATAAAAACACTCTATGGTGGTTTTGAAGGATCGCCCGACCCATTGGTTTATGCTTTTTATGGCCCGCTGATTGGTTCGGCAAGCCGGATACTTTTTGGCTTTATAGCTGATAAAACCGGAGGTGCAATCCTAACCACAATTGCAGGTATTGGACTTGCAACCGGCGTTCTGATGTTGATTACGATGGGTCTTGTTGCGCCAACGGGAATGGAGCAGTTCCCGATGTTTGTAGCAGTTATTTTGGCCTTGTTCTTTTTTACCGGAATTGGCAACGCGGCTACTTTCAGGCAGTTCCCAATTGTTTTCGGACATAATCCGCGCCAGGCAGCCGGAGTAATTGGATGGACTGCTGCCATTGCAGCTTACGGCCCGTTTATTTTTGCGACCATAATTGGAGCAGTTATATCGGCAAACGGAAATGCCAAAGCCTTCTTTATCGGATTGTTAGCCTTTGTTATAATTGCCACACTTGTAAATTGGTATTACTACAATCGGAAAGGTTGCGAAAAACCGAGTTAAATTAATTGAAAGAGATGCCATTGATTCTATTCAAAATTCTGAAAAACCTACATTGAACTTCATTTATTAGATTCGTTGTTTGTTCTGATCAGTTAGTATTATCTAAAAAAACAGATGAAATATTCCAATACCAATATACGCCGACAGGATCGTTTACTCGATGAAGCTCAAGCCAAAGAACTGCTCAAAATGGGCGAATACGGTATTTTTTCAATACAAGCAGAAGAGGGTGGTGCTTATGGCATACCCATCAATTACGTGTGGAACGGTAAAAAGTCTATTTACCTGCACTGCGCACCTGAGGGACGTAAGCTCAAGTGTATAGAAATCTGTAACCGGGTATCATTCTGTATTGTTGGACACACACAGGTAATTTCAAATAAATTTTCCACTGCCTACGAAAGCATTGTTTTGAATTGTTTGGCATTCACAAATCTGCCCGATGTTGAGCGCATGAAAGGTCTCGAATTGTTGCTCGATAAATATTCGCCTTCCGACAAGGTAAAAGGAATGCAATATGCAAGGAACTCGTTTGAACGAACAGAAATCATTCGGCTCGATATTATTGGGTGGTCGGGGAAATGCAAAAGAATAATTACTTGTTATGGCTTGGCAATCGTAGTAACATTGCTAATCATGACAAGACTTATTGGATCTGCCGGAATGGAGCAATTAATAATTGGATTTTAAAAGATAGAGAGGATAAACGATCAGCTTGAAAAAAAAATAACTTTCTCTTGGAGATGAGAAATCTTTTGTGTTATCTTTGTGAGCGAACATTCACTTACTTATTAATTTAAATATTTAAACATTCAAATAATGAAAATTACAAAATATCAGGATCAGCAAGTAAAAGAAACTCCTCACAAAATTGATGTTCGGGAAATGTATAACAAAGCATCGGCGCAGGCAATGCTTATGGCCTTAAAACCAGGAGAAAGTCTGAAACCACACAAAACGCCGGTTGATGTATTTTTCTTTGTTGTTGAAGGCCAGCCAACCATTCATATTGGCGACGAAAGTGAAGTGTGCGAAGCAGATACATTGATTGAAAGCCCTGCCGATATTGTGCATTACATCAGTAACGAAACGAAAAGTGTAGCCCGGATTCTTGTTGTGAAAGCGCCACGACCAATCAGCTTAACCAGAGTACTTTAGATTAAAATATTACACGTTAAAAAAAATTATCATGGATATTACTCCCCGTCAGTTAGAGATCATTGAAGCAGCAGGTAAAATACTCACCTCCTCGGGAGTCAGTGGGCTGACCATCAAAAATCTGGCGAAAGAAATGCAGTTTTCAGAAAGCGCCATTTATAGGCACTTTACCAGCAAAGAGGAAATTATCTTAGCCATGCTGGAATATCTGGCTATAGTAATCGACGAGCGATTACAGAATTCTATTCGAATCACTGATGAGCCGGAAGCAAAATTTACTGCCATGTTCCAAAGCCAGTTTGCTTTTTTCGAAAGTCAGCGATATTTCGTGGTTGCTGTTTTTTCTGATGGCTTATTGAAAGAAAGTCAGAGTATTAATGAAGCAATCCTTAAACTGCTTGGGATAATTGTAAAAAATTTATTCCCGATATTGCTTGAAGGACAGGAGAAGGGAGTATTTTCAAATTCTGTTCCTTTAGAAGACTTGATGTATATTCTGATGGGGACTTTCAGGTTACAGATGTTCAGATGGAGATTAGAGGATTTCCAGTTTGATATAAATGAAGCTGGAAATAAAATGATTCAATCTGTTCTAACATTAATTAAAAACAAGTAAATATGAAAAAGGCCCTTCCTTATTTATTGGCATCCATATTAGCTGCTTTTGGTTTGCTTACTTTATTCATGAGTACCTCTGTAATATTTGACTTATTTGGTGTCAGAGCCAAAGAAGGCAATTATGTTTTGTTTGTTGTTTGGGCAAATTTCATCAGTAGTCTGATCTATCTTTTCGCTGCATATGGATTTATAAAAAATACAAAGTGGACTGCTCTTCTGTTAGGCATTTCAGTAATAGTGCTTTTTCTCGCATTTGTCGGGTTATTTATTCACATCAATGCTGGTGGTATATACGAAATAAAGACAATTGGCGCTATGATCTTCCGAATTACCATAACAATGGTTTTTGCAATACTCGCCTATTATACGATAAACAAACACAGGAAGCTTGAAAGTCATAAAGCACAATGAATTGTTTTCGTTTTTTTTAATCATTAATGTTAGTGAATATTCACTTTTAAGAAAAGTAATGAACCCAATAAAAACAGACATCATAAAGGCCATCGGAGCAACAATTAACGAAGAAGGGATAAATGCTCTGTCGGTGGATGTTTTATCCTTTAAAATGGGAATTATACGAGATGAACTTTCACTCTACTTCAAGAAAGATGATGATATCCTGAAATTCATTTCGTTAAACCTTGAAGATGAAATTAAGCAATTGATTAACAATGTAGTAGCATTGAATCATCCACCTGAAAAAGAACTTGAGGATTTATTTAAACGACTCTATGAATTGTTCGATCAGAAATCATATTATCTGTATATTCTGTTCTCCTCTGAAATAAATGAAAAGGATACTGCCATTCAAGAGATACTAAAGAGAATAAAAAATACCGCAAAAACTTATCTGTCACAAGTTTTGGAACAGGGAAAGAAAACCGGAGTCTTCTGTAATAAGTTAGAAACGGGTTATCTGGTTGAAAACATTCTCGGCCACTTTCGTTTGTTCATGAGTGACCAACAGCTGACGAACAAAATGATCAGGGATATAAAATTAATAAGAGCCAATAAGGAATAAATACGAATTAAAATGACAGAAAAAATGAATACATCAAGGGAAAAGCCATCAAGGCATAATTTACTAAAAGTCCTGCTATTCGGGATTATCCTGTTTACAGGTTTTATAACAAAAGCGCAAACACTCTCTCTGGAGCAATGCATCGATACGGCCTTGCAGTATAACAGAACAATTAAACTATCACAGCAGGATGTTTTTCAAGTTAATGAGAAAAACAAAGAAACCAAAGCCAATCTGCTTCCAAAACTAAATGGCATGACTGACTATCGTTATTATACCGATTTGCCTTATCAGCTAATGCCTGCAGCAGCTTTCGGCGGACCGGAAGGCACTTATAAAGAGGTTCAGTTTGGTGTGCCTCAAAGCCTGAATGCTAATCTTCAACTAGCAATCCCAATTTACAACCCAACAGCTTTAAGTGCGATAAAGACAACGCAGATAGCCGTTGAACTTTCAGAAATTCAGAAAACAAAAACCGATGAAGATGTGGTACTGGAAGTTTCGAACGCCTACTACAATGCACAGATTCTGCTGAATCAACTGGCTTTTTTGGATAGCAACATGATCAATACCAATAAACTNNGATACCATTCAGGTTTTAATAACTGAAAACACTTTGGTTCAATTGCATCCTCAGATTCAGGCAACTACGGATATGAAGTTGATTGATAAAAAATTGCAATTTAATTATGCTGAACTAGAAGGTCTTCGAAATTCAAAATTGCCTTCGCTAGGTGCTTACGGTGTGTATGGAACAAATGGCTTTGGCAATACTGGTA
>DPRM01000014.1 GCA_003537645.1 Prolixibacteraceae bacterium | reverse complement strand
AAAGAGTTTATAAAAATCAGTCAATTAGTTCGATGTATTACGGCTAATTGTATATATTTGCACCGCTTTTTCCATAAGCACATGTTATGCATGCTGTTTGCCCTTTCTCCGGAAAGGGAGGACTGAGTACCATAATTTAAATTTTTAAAAAAGAAGTAAAATGAAATCGATTTCAATTAAGGCCACAAAAAGAGAAGTGCTTGGTAAAAAAGAAACCAAAAGACTTCGGGCAGAAGGATTAGTACCTGGAGTACTTTATGGAGGTGAAGAGCCTATCCATTTTTATGCTCCGGAAAAAGAATTCAAATCACTGATTTATACTCCAAATGTTTATCTGGTTGATCTGGATATCGACGGAACTGTTTGTCAGTCAATTATTCAGGATAGTCAATTTCATCCGGTAAAAGAGCAGTTGTTGCATGTTGATTTTCTTCGCACATCTGACGACAAAACGGTAAAAGTTGAAATTCCGGTGAAAGTTGAAGGTTTTGCAAAAGGTATCCGTAACGGGGGTAAATTAAAACTGAACCTTCGCACACTGAAAGTAAAAGCAATGGTAAAACACCTTCCTGATACAATCAATATCAATGTAGATGATTTGGATATTGGCCAGAGCTATAAAGTTAGCTCACTTCAGAGAGAAAATCTGGAATTCCTCAACGCAAAAGCTGTTCCGGTTGTAACTATCATGATTACAAGAGCTGCAAGGGCTGCAAAAGCTGGTGGTAAAGGTTAATCATTTTAAAACATTTTTGTCTTGAAATATCTTATTGCAGGACTTGGAAATCCGGGAAAAGAATACGAAAATACCCGGCATAATATAGGATTTAAAGTATTGGACGCTCTTGCAGATGCGTCCAATATTGTTTTTAGCGATGAGCGTTACGGTTGGAAAGCCGAATATAAGTTCAAAGGCCGGACATTTATTTTGCTGAAACCGGCGACCTATATGAATATGAGCGGCAAAGCTGTCAATTACTGGATGCAGAAGGAAAGTATCGGCATTGAAAATGTTTTGGTTGTTGTTGATGATCTGGCTTTGCCTTTGGGATCTTTGCGTCTTCGGGCAAAAGGCAGCGATGCCGGTCATAATGGGCTAAAGAATATCACCGAGGTGCTTGTAAGTCAGGATTATGCACGGCTTCGCATTGGTATTGGCGATAATTTCAGGCAGGGAAAACAGGTTGATTATGTGTTGGGCGAATGGGATAAACAGGAGAAACTCGAATTACCTGCGATTATTGACACTTCAATCGAAATTATCAAGAGTTTTGGTACAATAGGAGTTCATCAAACCATGACTTTCTTTAATAAACGGAAATAAAATGGCAGAGGGAATTCGTATCGATAAATGGCTTTTTGCAGTGCGGCTTTACAAAACGCGCAGTCTTGCGTCGGAAGAATGCCGGAAAGGCAAAGTTACCATTGGCGGCATGAATGTAAAGCCATCGCGCGAATTAAAATTAGGCGAAACCATTCAGGTACGGCGGCCTCCGATTACCCGCAGTTATAAAATTCTGGCACTTACCGAAAGTCGCATGGCGGCCAAGCTTGTCCCCGAATTTATGGTTGAAACTACTCCCGAATCGGAACTCAAAATTCTTGAGATGCAGAAACTTGATAGTTTTTTTAACCGTGAGCGCGGAACCGGACGACCAACAAAAAAAGAAAGAAGAGATCTCGATGATTTTTTTGACGTTTGATTATAAACTTTTTACCCGATGTTAATCGCACAGGAAAAACGAAAAAAGAATATTGCCGAATACATCTTGTATATGTGGCAGGTAGAAGATTTGCTGCGTGCTTGTTCTTTCAATCCTGAATTGATTAATACGAAACTTGTAAGCCGTTTCGGTGCTGATGAACAAACGGGTAAGAAGATTGCCGCCTGGTACAACAATCTGGCGCTTGCAATGGAAAAGGAACATATCAAGGAAAAAGGTCATTTGCAGGCGATTACCAATTTGGTGAGCGATTTAAATGAATTCCACCTGAAAATGATTGCAACGCAGGTTGATGGTGAATATTTGCGATTGTACCAAACTAACCGCGATGCAATAAGTGAGTTTGCACGAAAATCGGACAATTCAGCGAATAACGAGGTAGATGCCTGCCTTAATGCACTTTACGGAGTGTTGTTACTGAAACTGAAGAATGTTGAGATTTCATCGCTGACACAAAATACTGTGGAAGGATTTGGCCGGATGATCGGGCATTTATCTGCAAGGTATATTCAGTTCGAAAACGACGACTTCGAGTTTTAGAAAAATCTTTCCAGATCTTTTTCTGAAGGTAAATAACACGATTTTCGTACACCAAACCATCGATAGCGGTTTCGGGCAATCCATAAATATAAAGCAAGCCGCCACTTCCTGGGGATTAATCTGAAGATTACCGCCACTTTATAAATTCCACCCAGTTCTTCGGCTATTTTCAGGACAGCATCAAAATGACTATACGATTTTTCTCCGTCAAAAACAATCACACTGTCGCCAGGTTCTTTCGTTTCCGAATTCTGAAATGCCTGAAACAGAAATTTCTTGTAACGGTCGGCCTTCAGGATAAAACCGACTGTACGGCTGCATAAAATGCAGATTCCATCGAATTGAACAAGTATTTTCCCTTCAGGAATTGCAGGATTCATTTTATGCTTTTTTTGTAATCTTCAACAATTCCGTCTCTTAACCAGTTTGCAACTGCCTGTCGGTTATCAGAGAGGATAAATCTTTGCTGGTCGCGGGTGTGGTTGATGTTGCCCAATTCGATGAAAACCGAGGGCGGAAAAGAATTTTTTATGACATAAAGATTGCGATCGGTAACAGATCCACCGTATCCCCTGTTAGGTTGATGCCTTGCATATTTCTGCCCAAATGTTTCCTTCAGGGTTATAGCCATTTTTTTGCCTGTATCGCTTCTTTTGTCGTGATAGAAAAATACATCGATATTTTCTTTTTGACTTCTCGAATCCACATGTATAACTACCAGTCGCTGGTATTTTCCTTTGTTTTGAGCGTAAAGTTTGTTCACCGCTTCAGTGCCCTGGTGAAGGCGTGCAACTTGGTTGAGCGGAATCGGGCTGTTCGGAAAACAAACTTCATCCTTATCGGGTTTTAGAAACTGCTCGTCGCGGATTCCGTCGTTCGGGTCGCGGATAATCATATAAACAGTAGCTCCACGTTCTATAAGGTTACGCGCCAGTCGCAGAGTTACATCGTATGCGTACTCATCTTCGCAGAGCAACTGTCCGTAAAGTTTGCCCACAGCGCCCGGATCGGGGCCACCGTGTCCACTCATTAAATAATAAACAGCCTTGCTAAGTTCGCGGCTTTTAATGGTGATTTCTTTGTATTTGTTTCCGAAGATCTCATAAACGATCTTTTCTTGTGAGTTTTCAGCTACCGGAGGCGGCTCCTGAATTGCGATGTTCTTCGTTTCAATAACCGGCAGTCTGTATGTCTTGCCAATAATCAGTGAGTTGTCTTTACCCAGTTTGGTTTTGTTTAGTTCAATAAACTGGTCGAGATATTCTGCCGGTGGAAGTCCGTTTTGTTTAAGTACTGAATAAATACCATCGCCTTTTTGTGCCTTAATCGTTTTGTATTCTTGTGAAAAAGTCGATAAACTCAATAGGATAAAAACCGCGATTATAACCGTTCTGTATGTTTTTCGACCAAAAGGCAATTGAAAAGTAAATGAAAACATGGGCAATTTTATTTTATTGTGTCAAACGAATATCGTTCTGTTTTGTTTTTATCTTTATCGAAGTTCAACAAATTAACCGTTCAGAATTACAATTTTAAATATACTTCAATGCGCCGTTCATTCTTCATTTTGTATGTCATTTTATTTTTATTTTCCTGCAACCGGCATCTGGTTGTGCGCGAAGTAAATACAGAGAATATTTCAGTCGATTCGAATATCGGGCCGGTCGATTCGCAGTTGGAATCAATGATCAGGCCATACAGAGACAGTATTGAACATGATATGTCAACATTGGTTACAATCAGTTCGGCTCCACTTGTAAAAGGCAAGCCAGAGAGTAAACTTACCAATCTGGTTTCTGACATTTTGCTTGAATCGGGAACTGTTTATAGCCTGAAACAAAATTTAAATATCAGACCCGATGCTGCGTATGTGAATTACGGCGGCTTGCGGGCTTCGTTGCCCCAGGGTGAAATTACTGTTGAGCGGATTTTTGAACTGATGCCTTTTGAAAATGAAATTGTACTGATTAAGATTTCAGGAGAATCGTTTGTGAGAATGGCCGAAAAGATTGCTGCAAGGGGAGGAGAGGGCGTTGCCGGAATGAAGCTTGGAATCAGAAGCGGAAAGATTTCGAGTTTGACTTCAGGAGGAAAAGCAATTGACCCGACAGCTTTGTATTGGTTGGTTACAAACGATTATATTGCCAATGGAGGCGACCAGATGGATATGTTTGCCGATGCGGCTGAAAGAATAAATACCGGTTTGAAAATAAGAGATGTGTTGATTCAGACCTTAAATGATCGGTATAAAAAAGATGGAATTATTGAGGTAAAAGAAGATGGGAGGATTTTCAATGAGCAATAGAAGAACTTTTATTAAGCAATCTGTTTTTGGCGGTGGTGCCCTTGCCTTAGGATTTATACCAGATGAATTGTTTGCTTCGGGCGAACTTTTAAAACTCACCGTAATGCATACCAATGATATGCATTGCCATATTGATCCGTTTTCTGATTCACATGCCGAATATGCTGGGCGCGGAGGAATGGTGCGGCTTGCTTCGCTGGTAGCCAAATCACGCGTCGAGAATCCGAACCTGCTTTTGCTCGATGCAGGCGATATGTTTCAGGGAACACCATATTTCAATTATTTCAAAGGCGACCTTATCCTGAAACTCATGAGCCAGATGGGATACGATGCCGGAACCATTGGAAATCATGAATTTGATAATGGACTAAATGATATTGCTTCGGCGCTGCAATTTGCCAAATTCCCGATAGTTTCGAGTAATTACGATTTTTCGGATACCATTTTGTCAGGTCATGTGAAGAAATATGAGGTTATGAAAAAGGGAGGAATCAAAATTGGAATTTATGGGTTGGGAATTGAATTGGATGGTTTGGTTGGTAAATTAAATTACGGGAATACACGGTATTTAGATCCGCTAACCACCGCGCTCGAAATGGAACAGCTATTGAAACAGGATCATAAATGCGATTTGGTTATTTGCCTGTCGCATCTTGGTTTTTCGTACGCGAACAGTAAAATAAGTGACAGAAGTCTTGCGCCGCAAACAAAATACACCGATTTGATTGTTGGAGGCCATACGCATTCTTTTCTTGAGAAACCCTTGTTATTGAATAATGCTTCAGGAAAACCGATATTGGTTAATCAGGCTGGTTGGGCTGCTTTGGCTGCCGGAAAAATTGATTTTGTATTTGACCGGACAGGAAAAAAGAAAACATTTTCGACTGTTGTAAATAATCTCTAGTTTAGATTTCCTGATGGGCAGAAAAACGCTGTTAATACTTTCAATCATTTCAGGAATGTTGTTAAGCGTGCCTTGGCTAATACCTTCATTTTCGTGGATATTATTTCTAGCTTTTGTTCCTTTATTGGTTGTTGAAGATTTGCTTGTTAGCAAAAAGCAAAGTAGCAGTACCATATTTTTTTATGCATTTATAGCTTTCATTATTTGGAATGTATTGTCAACCTGGTGGATAGCTTATGTTTCTCTTTCAGGAATGATAGTAATTGCGGCTTTGAACTCCATGCTGATGGCTTGTGTCTGGTGGCTAATGTATTTTGTACATCGCAAAACAACTTCACTGACCGGATATTTTTCATTGATTGTTTTTTGGCTGGCTTTCGAATTTCTGCATTTTAACTGGTCGGTTCAATGGCCCTGGCTTACTTTGGGAAACGGATTTGCCAATGCCGGCAAATTGATTCAATGGTTCGAGTTTACAGGAGTTCAGGGAGGCTCACTATGGATATTGTTGGTAAATATATCGATCTATGTTATTTATAAAAGATTAACAGCAAAAGCGATTCTCAAAACTATCAGACTTTTGGGTTTGCTTTTTCTGCTTATTTCACTTCCGGTGGCCTGGTCGTTATACCTATATTATTCCTATTCTGAAACCGGTAAAACAGCGGAAGTGGTCATTTTGCAACCCAATATTGATCCGTTTAGCGAGAAGTTTTCAGGAATAAGCAATGAAGAGCAATCAAGTCGTTTAATCTCTCTGGCAGGGTCAATTGTAACAAACTCTACTGAATATGTTTTGGCTCCTGAAACTGCACTCCCACCAATCTGGGAAGGAAATGGAATGAAGCAAAATCATGCATTGACGTTAATTGATTCATTGATCAGCAATTATCCGCAGCTAAAGTTTGTCGTTGGAGCAGTTACACAAAAAAAATTGGATGCTAATCAGCCGGTTTCATATACTTCGCGGCAATTGGATGATGGTAGTTTTTATGATGTTTTTAATTCTGCGCTTTTAATTGATTCTTCATCTGTTGTGCAGGTTGCGCATAAAAGTGTGCTGGTGAGCGGTGTTGAGAAAATGCCGTTTCAAAAATACTTCTCTTTTGTTGGGAAGTACCTTGTTCATCTGGGCGGAGTTGTCGGAACTTATACTCCTGCCAGCCAATCAACTGTTTTTGTTGGAACAAAAGATGAGAAAATCGGAGCTGTAATCTGTTTTGAATCAGTATTTGGTGAATATGTTTCAGGTACAGTTAAAAAAGGTGCGAATTTGATTTTCGTAATCACTAACGATGGTTGGTTTAAAGATTCACCAGGGGTTTGGCAGCATTTTTCTTACTCAAGGCTAAGGGCAATTGAGACGCGCCGATGTGTTGTTAGAAGCGCGAATACTGGTGTTTCAGGAATTATTAACGGGCGGGGAGATGTTGTTGAAAAAACCAAAGTAAACTCACAGGCAGTAATAAGATCGGATATTAATCTGAATAATACTATTACTTTTTATGTGAGATATGGAGATTATATAGGCCGGATAAGTCTAATGTTATCAGTCTCGATTTTGATTTATCCGTTTTTGTTCGGTAACGGGCAAAAAAATCCGCATTAATTCGATTGTAAAAATCCCTAAATAAAAGGATTTGAGTGCCTGACTGATCAAACTTCCTACGGTAGTAAATGCTACTCCCGCAAAGCGGTACTGGGCCTGTTTTAGCAATCAAAAGCTTTCTCGGGTCAATTAAAAATGTTGAATTTTCCAAACGCCGAATTAATGCGGATAATATCTTTTGACTTATATGCAAGAACGATTTGTTGCTTCAAATATAAAGGACTATTTCCAAAATTCCAATTATCTACGATGTTTTAATAACATGTTGCCAATATCTGTCTGATAACCAGATTGCTTACGTATCATATTTTTTTTGGGCAGAACTTTTTATAATGGTAATCGTACACAAACCGTTATTTTATTGGCATTCCTGAATGTACCTCCTTCTTGTTGACCCCAAAAAAAACTTCAAAAATGTCTCGATTTTTATCCTAATTGTTTTGCTAAAGAAAAAAGTAGTTCTATATTTGCACGCACATTCGCAAAGGCTGAATGGGTAGCGAAATCGAAAGGTAATTGCTACTGAAAATTGAAAAGTTTGGAATAGATTTTATTCTGTTACAATACCAAGGAGAGATGGGTGAGTGGCTGAAACCACCGGTTTGCTAAACCGACGTACGGGTCATTCTGTACCGGGGGTTCGAATCCCCCTCTCTCCGCACTTAAAATATATAATGAAATTTTTCGGGGTATAGCGCAGTCCGGTTAGCGCACCTGGTTTGGGACCAGGGGGTCGTAGGTTCGAATCCTACTACCCCGACAAAATGGGATGTCAAATCCTAATTAAAGACCACAAAGCATTGATTTTGTGGTCTTTTTGTTTTTATATCATATCAAAATAAACCACTTTATACCAAGGTGTATGTGAACTATCCGGTGACCTTTTTAAGTTTTTATATTTGGTTCACGAATGTTGATGTAACTATTTGTATTACTGTTATTTATTAACATTTAGATTGATCCAATTTGATTTGTTTTGACTCGTTTTGAGACCAAATTCAATCAGATTTAGTGAACCTTTTTAGTGTGTAAAAAATTTAAAATGAAATCATCATGGAAAAAGTAACATTAGGGATTCATTTCGTTCTTCGTTCAAGCAAGACTATCAGTGGTATAGCTCCAATTTACGCCCGTATAACCGTTAATTCCAAACGGTGTGAAATCTCAATAAAACGGAAAATACAGGTGGAAAGCTGGAATATAGGAAAGGGTATGGCTAAACCTTCATCGAGTGAGAATAAGCAATTAAATTCTTATCTGGAACAAATTCGAAAGATGATGGTACAATCTTATCAGGACCTTGTACTGGGGAAACAAGTCATAACTGCGGAGGCTATTAAAAATAAGTTCTTGGGTTTAGATATTTCTGATATGACCTTGTGTAAACTGATCGAATATCATAATACAAACTGCAAAGAGACTCTGAAATGGGGAACGCTAAAAAATTACTTCACAACGAAGAAATACATCGAGCTTTTTCTAAAGGAGAAACACAGGACAACCGATATTTACCTTACAAGCCTAAATTATAAGTTTCTGATAGATTTTGAATATTTCCTTCGAAAATATACCCCAGATGATTTTCACACATCAATGGGAAACAATACTGTAATGAAACACATTGAACGCCTAAGAAAATTGATCAAAATGGCTATCCGATATGAATGGCTGGAAAAAGACCCTTTCATTTCTTTTCAACAAAAGTTTCATCGGGTTGAAAGGGGTTTCCTTTCTGAAGAAGAACTAAAAAGAATTGAAGAAAAGGAATTTTCAATTCCCAGGTTACAATACGTCAAAGATTTATTTGTTTTTGGCTGTTATACCGGATTAGCTTACATTGATGTAATGCAATTATCATCTGGGAATATCCAAATTGGCATTGACAAACAGTATTGGTTATTTACTAACAGAGAAAAAACTGATAATCCTGTTAGAATTCCAATCCTTCCTGTTGCGATGGACATCATCAATAAATACAAGTCTGATATGAAAGCTATAGTTCAAAATCGCTTGTTCCCAAATATTTCTAATCAAAAACTAAATAGCTACCTAAAAGAGATTGCTGATTTATGTCAAATAAATAAGAATCTTACTTTTCATTTGGCCCGACACACTTTTGCAACAACGGTAACTCTGACCAATGGAGTCCCTATCGAATCGGTCAGCAAAATGCTTGGACATTCAAAGATTTCAACAACACAGATATATGCAAAAGTAATTGAAAAGAAACTTGGTGAGGATATGGAGAAATTAAAGAAAAGATTAAGCGAAAAACAAGTGGTTTAAGTTTGCATATAACGGTATAACTAACTTTCATCCTATGTTTAAGCCGTATATGGAATTAAAATTAGTGGTATTTTGTATTTCTATTTCGAACGACTCATCTACGTTCACTTTCTACGGTAAATACGAAACTGTCCCCTCTGTAATATCCAAGATTGTTCTCGATTGGACATTTGTTTTCATCGAAAACAAACCTACGTCGTAATAGCACTGGCTCTTCTGGAGAAAGGTTTAGTTTCTTGCAAAGGAATGGGGTTGCTTTAATTGCACTCAATTCTTCGTAAGAAAGAGTCGCTTTAACTTTGTATTTTTCTTCTAGAATTTCATACAGAGGGCGACTAAAATCATCATTCCTTGTCATTCCGATCGCTGGATTGAAATAGGAAATGAAAAATACAAAAGGAAAATTTTCTTTTCCTCTGAGTCATTCCAATGTAAGTGCCTTTGCATTAGGCTTCAAATCAAAAAATGAAATGATATCTTTCACTGGTACGTCCCAACTCACATGTAACTCAAAATTCTGAACGGTATTACCCAAAGCTTTCATTTTAAATTATGCGTTAAATGTTGGGGTTGATGTAGGCGTCAACACTGCTTCGTCAAAAATATTGATGGAACGGGCCGGACTGAATTCCATAGAGGCTGGTTATGGCCCCAGCGTTTATTTTGCACTACGAACAATAGGCGCTTTCTTGGGAGCTTTTATGTTGGCAAAATATTCTTCGTCAAAATTCTACAAAATCAATGTAGCGGTAATGGTGATTGCCTTGACAACCCTGATTTTTGCCAGCGATAAATTTTTGATTTTCGGGTTGTATGGGGTCATCGGGTTCTCGATAGCCAATGTATTCCCGATTTTGTTTGGATTGGCCATACAATCGCGCCCCGATAAGGCTAATGAAATTTCAGGTTTGATGATCACCGGCGTATTTGGCGGCGCAATACTTCCTTTCTTTATGGGGTTGATGTCGGATACTTTAGGTTCGCAGGCTGGGGCCGTAATAGTGATCTTAGCCGGAGCTTTGTACCTGTTATTTGCCGGTTTTATTATTAAAACCGATCATTAGTGTCCAGATAAGGACTTTGGTAAACCTTTGGTGGCCTGTATTCTATGGAATATTTAGGAGCTTTCATTAAGTGGGGATAAACGCATCAATACAGGAAGGTTCGCATTAATGATTAATTGTCAATTTTTTTGAATTTTAGTCGTAAACTGTTGCTGACTACCGATACCGAGCTTAAGGCCATCGCAGCTCCGGCAATCATCGGGTTGAGCATAAAACCCCAGATGGGGAACAAAATCCCGGCAGCAACAGGAATACCGATCAGGTTGTAAATGAATGCCCAAAACAAATTCTGATGAATTGTATTCACCGTCAGTTTCGATAGCCGGATTGCTTTTGATATGAGCTGAAGATCGGAAGAAATGATCGTCATTTTAGCCACATCCATCGCAATGTCGGAACCTTTTCCCATGGCGATGCTCACATCAGCTTGAGCCAATGCGTGTGAATCGTTGATGCCGTCACCAACCATCGCCACCACTTTTCCCTGATTCTGCAACTGTTTGATGAAATCGGCCTTGTCCGAGGGCATCACTTCTGCTTTGAAATTCTTCAAACCAACTTTCTGTGCCACCGCTTTTGCAGTTTGTATATGGTCTCCGGTAAGCATATAAACCTCAATGCCTTGATTTTGAAGGTCAGCAATGGCTTTTGCCGATGTCTCTTTGATTCTGTCGGCGATTGCAATGATTGCCAGAAGTTCTGTATCGCGTGAAAAACACACCACTGTTTTTGCTTCATTCTGCCAGGTTTTGATTTTGGCTGAACTTGCTTCCGGAAGATTTACCTGATAATCGGTCAACAGTTTTTGATTGCCCACCAAATAAACGTGATCTCCGAAATTGGCTATAACTCCTTTGCCGGTAATACTTTCGAATTTGTCGAGGGTAATTTGTTTGACGGAATTGGTTTTCAACGTAGCAGTTACTGCTTCAGCCAACGGATGTTCCGATTGAGATTCGATGGTAAAAAGGATTTGTTCCAGTTCTGCCTGATCTGCTTCAGGAAGATTCCAAACGATGTCGGTTACGGCAGATTTACCTTCGGTAATGGTACCGGTTTTATCGAGAACAATCGCATTGACTTTGTGCACCAGTTCAAGGCTTTCGGCATCTTTAATCAGGATTCCGTTTTCGGCGCCCTTGCCCATGCCAACCATAATGGCAGTTGGCGTTGCAAGCCCCAAGGCACACGGACAGGCAATTACCAACACCGAAACCATCGCCAATAATGCTTGCGTGATGGCATCTTCACCGCCTAAAATCATCCAGACTGCAAAGGTTACTACGGAAATAACCAGCACCACCGGAACAAATATTCCGGCGATTTTATCGACCAGCATTTGAACGGGAGGTTTACTTCCCTGCGCCTGCTGAACCATTTTAATGATCTGCGCCAAAATGGTTTCGCCACCCACTTTTTGAGCTACAAAAACAAAACTTCCCTTCTGGTTGATAGTTCCGGCAAAGACTTTTCCGCCCTTTTCCTTTTCAACCGGAAGTGATTCTCCGGTAATGGTACTTTCGTCGATAAATGATGAACCGGAAATGATTTCACCATCCACAGGGATTTTTTCTCCGGGCTTAACCCGTATTTTATCACCAATAACGACCTGCGAAATAGGTATTTCCATTTCCTGCCCGTTTTCCCGAATCAGATTGACGGTATTCGGCTGTAATCCAATCAGCTTTTTTATGGCCGATGAAGTGTTTGATTTAGCCCGTTCTTCGAGCACTTTACCCAACAGAATGAATGCGATTATTACTGAAGATGCCTCAAAGTAAACCTGGGCATGCTGGCCGCGATCGTGCCAGAATTCAGGAAAAAATGTGCTGAATACGCTAAATAAATAAGCGATTCCGGTGCTTAACGCAACCAGCGTATCCATGTTTGCCTTACCGTGTTTGGCCTGATTGAAAGCATTGATGAAAAAGCTGCGGCCAAACCAGCCGATTACCGGAGTTGCCAGAACCAACATGATCCAGTTGGCATAGGGAATATCCATCAGAAACATGGCAATTACCACCACCGGAAATGCCAGTATGGTTGCCCAGAGCGTATTTGTTCTTAGCTTTTTGTAATGGATATGCTGCATTTCCTCCTGATGGTCGTGTCCCTCTTCTTCAATCAATAAGTCGTAACCAATCGACTGAATAGCCGATTTGAAATCGCTGACCGAGGCTGTTTTGGGCGTGTATTCGACCCAGGCTGAAGAATTTGCGTAGTTAACGGAAGCATCAAGCACCCCTTTCTGGGCTTTAAGCATACTCTCGACACTGATGGCGCATGATGCGCAGCTTAAACCGGTAACTGGGAAGTTCTTTTTTACTGAAGTTTCCATGTCTTTATTTTTTCATCAAAGATAAAGTCCGGAAACCGGGTGCTTGTTACGATATTCCCGTAACTATTTATAAGATTTTCAGGTTATGCCAAGAACAATTTTACTTTGATCAATCAGATTTTATCCAAAGGTTTTCGCTTGTTTTCTTTTACCTGTTTGAAATGACTGGGCGTTAATCCGGTCACCTTTTTAAACTGGTTTGATAAATAAGCCACGTTGCTGTATCCCATTTGGTAGGCAATTTCGCTTAGGGTGAGTTCGTCGTACACCAGCAATTCTTTGACACGCTCTATTTTCTGGAGGATGATGTATTTTTCGATGGTAGTTCCCTCAACTTCTGAAAAAAGGCCGCTTAAATAAGCGTAATCCCGGTTTAGATGCGATTCGATGTATTCGGAATAGTTTATTTTCAGGTCCTCGTTGTTGTGGTGGATGGACTGAACTAATGTATTTTTGATCTTTTCGATCAACTGGCTTTTTGTATCGTCGATTAGTTCAAAGCCATAATTTACAAGCGCTTTGCGAAGTTTTTCCAGTTCATTTTCCTGAATGGGGTGGGCCGTTTCCACTTCGCCCAGCGAAATCCGGACTGGCGGGTTGCCCAAACTTTCGAAAACCTGTTGTACAGCCATGATACAGCGGTTACAAACCATATTTTTGATAAAATAGTGCATACTATAAAATATTAATCGTGCTCACAACTACAGCAATAGCTTTTCCCCTTTGCTTTTTCAATGGCCTCTTTCCCTTCCGAAACCGAGAAGTAAATCAATCCGGCCGCTCCAATAACATCGGCATAAGCAAAACCGGTGAATTCATAGATCAGACTTGAGACCAGCAATACAACCGACATATATACGCAAACTTTTGTGCAATTGGCATCGGAAATAATGGGATCGGAGTGTAGCTTTTTGCCTGTCAACTTTTTTGCATTCATCAACCAAACCATTACGGCAATAGATATTAACGAGATGATTACACCCCAAAAGGTTGTTTCGGGCTTGTGATTGCCAACAACCGATAAAACAATACCCACCAGCAACCCGGCCGAAAGAAGGTAAAAGGCTGTCCCTGTTATTTTTAAAGCCTTTATTTCAAACTCACTTTTCTGACTAGCCGGATTTTGCCGGATTCGCTGGATCATAATGGCAATGCCAATGCCCGACATGACTTCAATAAAACTGTCAACACCAAATCCAAACAAGGCAAGCGTTTCGTCTTCGTAACCCAATAACATTGACACTACGCCTTCGATCAGGTTATAAAAAATGGTGAACAAGCTTAATAAATAAGCCTTTTTGTATAGTTTTTCTTCTGAATATTCCATCTGTTTTTTTATTTGGGGACCAGTAAATTAATTTTCGATCCTTCGGAGTTCAAAAATGATTATCCAAGGGCAACATCAAGAACCATCATGGTTGCAAAGCCTATCATTGCCCCAATCGACGATAAATCAGTTTCGTTTCCGGATTGTGATTCTGGTATTAATTCTTCCACTACCACAAAAATCATAGCACCAGCCGCAAACGCCAGTGCGTAAGGAAGTAATGGGGTAATCAGTAAAACCAAAGCAGCTCCGATTACACCAGCTATTGGTTCAACAATTCCTGAAAGCTGGCCATAAGTGAATGATTTCAGCCTGGAGAATCCTTCGCGTCGAAGCGGAATTGAAACGGCGGCCCCTTCAGGAAAATTCTGTAATCCTATACCGATTGCCAATGCAACAGCTCCTGCAAGTGTTCCCGCATCGGGATTATTTGCCAATGCACCAAAGGCAACTCCTACGGCCAATCCTTCAGGAATATTGTGCAGCGTGATGGCAAGTATTAACAATACGCTTCGTTGCCAGGAGGTTTTTATTCCTTCGGCTTTGTCGATTGTAAGTCCGATGTGTAAATGGGGTAAAATCTTGTCTATCAGCAGTAAAAAAGCTCCTCCCGACAGGAATCCGATACATGCAGGAACCCAGGGAATTGAGCCATTGGCTTCAGCCATTTCAATTGATGGTTTCAGCAATGACCAGAAACTTGCTGCAATCATTACACCGGCAGCAAAACCAAGCATTGAATTCAGAATCTTCTTATTAATGGTTTTAAAGAAAAAAACCATTGAAGCCCCCAAAGCAGTAAGCGCCCATGTAAATAGAGTAGCCAAAAGAGCTAATAGTATCGGATTGTATTCGAGTAACTCTTCTATTTTCATTTCTGCCTTGATTTATTTTAAACCAATCCGAACGATTCGACTCCGGTATGCAAGGTTTCGATAACCCGTTCGAGTTTTACTTTGATTTCCGCAGCAATTATGGCAAGGTCAGGATTTTCAATGGCCATCATCGAAGCAACCGGATCAACGGCAGCCACTTCAATCACATTGTTTTTTACCTCCTGTACAACTACATTACAGGGTAGCATGGTTCCAATCTTGTCTTCGTGTTGGAGCGCTTTGTATGCGTAAACTGCATTGCAGGCACCTAAAATTGTGTATCTTCGGAAATCAACATCTAGTTTTTCTTTCAATTTTTCGTGCATATTAATCTCCGATACTACGTCAAAACCTTCTATTTCAAGCGATTCTTTACCCGGTCGATAGCCTGTTCAAAAGTGGCTGTTATTTTTTTTTCTGATGTAATACTTCATTGTTTGAGTTTTAGATGGTGAATTATCTTGTACGATTTTAAATGAAAAAGTTTGCTGTTTAGCCCGGCGGAGCAGGTCGTTACTACGGACGGATCTTTGGGGCGGACTTAAATATTTTCAGGTTGATTGTGTTCATTTGTTATCCTCTCGGAGCGTAATAAATTACACAGACTCCCAGCAATGCGATTGACGCTCCGATAATGTCATATTTATCAGGAATGTAGTTGTCAATTTTATAAGCCCACAATAGCGACAAGACAATGAAAAATCCTCCGTAAGTGGCATACACTCTGGCGAAATTTGAAGTTTGCAATGTTGCCACAACGCCGTAAAAAGCCAGAATTAAACCACCAAGCACTCCGTACCAAATCGGTTTGTCTTCTTTTATCCAGAGCCAAACAAGGTAGCCACCACCGATTTCGCAAAGACCGGCAAGAACAAATATTGATATTGATTTAAAAACTGCCATTTGGCTAATGAATCTGATTGACCATTTGAATAACTATTCGGCATTAAAGTGTTCATTAATTGTTATTTATAGACAACTTTATGACTACTAAATGATAATTGAATGACTTTTATTCGATTGGTTAATGTTACGGATAGTCATAAAAAAAAGAATTAATTCAGCGGACTTCCAACCGGAATTTCGCAGCGGTGAAACGGCTGCCCATGCGGAGGATTCAGTTTGGGTGGCGTTCCAGTAGCATTTGCCACAGCAGGGGTGGATGGAGCAGGAGCGGGATTTGCCTGCGGATTGTTCAGGCGCGCTGCATTTTCCAATGTTGGCGCAGTTCCTGTTCTGATAGTTGTCGCAGCAAATTTTGCAGGAGCAGCGCCTTTCAGCGGACTTCCAACTGTGATATCGCAACGATGAAAGGGTTGTCCGTGTGGAGGATTCAGTTATGGAGGAGTTGCAGCCGCATTTACTTCCGGTGAGGCAGTTTCAGGAACAGAAGAAATTATTGCAGCAGTATCTGATTTTATAACTGATTGCGGCTCCTGGTTTTGCTGTTGAACCTGTACTGGTTTTGACTCTTTTTTCGCAGGCGTGCAGGATGCCAACGAAATCAAGCCAACCGCAGCAATTAGTACAATGTATTTATTCATTTTAAATTGATTTTGTGAGTTTCTGGTTACAACTATGTGACTTACAACATTTAATTAATCTAATTGTTTCGCGGGGTCAGCCAATCGAACTCACCGTATTTCAACTACCTTATTTTAATTT
>DPRM01000057.1 GCA_003537645.1 Prolixibacteraceae bacterium | reverse complement strand
CAAGCAGAATTTCAGAAAAAACCTGTGGGTTGTCGGCACATTTGCTTGCTACCACACGTCCAACGCCACCTGCCCCAATAATCAAAACTTTGCTCATTTTTTTGTTTTTGTTTTGTTATTAAAAACTTAATTTATCCTGTAACGAAACTACTTCAGTAATTTCGAAAACAAGCACGACAAATTAAGCATTTTTTTTATGAACCGATTATGACAAAATAATGATTTAACCCTGTTTGAAGTTGTGTTTGCAAAAGTAAATCTTTTAAACAGCCTGTTTTGCAATGATTTTAAAAGTTAATTTCAGTTCGTTTGAACCACAAATTTCGATTCATCCAGCCGACTGATTTATGCCCCGATAATTGATGTGAAATCTGTTTTTTTATCGGGTATAATCTTTGAAACTATTACCCGGATAAATTCGGAAAAAATAGTTTATTTTGCCACACTTATAAATACTTATAATTCTTTATGATTACGTAGATGAAAAATACCTATTTTGATTTGATCGAGCAAAGCTTTTACTTTCCGCAGGAAGGCTTTGATTTAAGAGACGACAGCCTTACTTTTCACGGCATCTCTTTAAAATATCTGATTAAAAAGTACGGAACACCTTTCAGATTTATATATCTTCCAAAGATCGGCGATCAAATAAAAAAGGCGCGTAATCTTTTCAATAAGGCAATCAAGAAAAATAATTACAAAGGCAATTATTTCTATTGCTATTGTACAAAGTGTAACCACTTTTCGCATGTGGTTAACGAGGCTTTAAAACAGAATGTAAACCTCGAAACATCCTCGGCTTACGATATTGATCTCATTTTAAATCTGTACCGCGAAAAGAAAATCGACAAACACAGAGTAATCGTTCATAACGGTTATAAGACCGACGAGTACCTTGCCAAAATTCTCAATTTGCAGGAGATTGGGTTTAAGAACAACATCATCGTGCTTGACAGCATGAACGAGTTGACCCGTATTGAAAAGCTTGCCGGTGGAATTAAAGTAAAAGTCGGCATCAGAATGGCTATCAACGAAGAATCGCAATCATCTTACTATACTTCGCGACTTGGTATCAGGCATGCTGACGTATTGAAATTCTACGCTGAGAAGTTAAAAGATAAAGAAAATATTGAGTTGAAAATGCTTCATTTCTTTGTCGATTCAGGAATTAAGGACAGTTTGTATTATTGGGGCGAATTTCAGAAAGCCTTAAAGTTGTATGTCGATCTGAAAAAACAATGCGATACACTTGATGCGTTTAATCTGGGTGGCGGATTTCCGATTCGCAACCACCTTGGTTTCGAATACAATTACGAGTACATGATTAACGAAATTGTAACAATTATTAAGGAGACCTGTACAAACGAAAAAATCAAAGAACCTGATATTTATACTGAATTTGGCAGATATACAGTAGGAGAAAGTGGTGCAATCATTTTTGAAGTTCTTGAGCAAAAACAGCAGAATGATACAGAAAGCTGGTACATCATCAACAACAGTTTGATGAATACAATTCCCGATGCCTGGTCGATTTTTGAGAAGTTTATTTTGCTGCCAATTAACAAATGGAAAAACGAATACAAACGCGTTAATATAGGTGGAATCAGTTGCGACCATTCGGATTACTACAACTCGGAGGATTTAAACCAGGAAGTTCTTTTGCCTGCATATCCCGAGGAAGATGATGAACCACTTTATCTTGGCTTCTTCCACACAGGCGCTTATCAGGATGCCATAAGCGGATACGGTGGAATTAAACACTGTTTAATTCCTTCGCCAAAGCATGTAATTATCGACCGCGACGACAAAGGCAATATTGTTGATTACGTGTATCGTAACGAACAGTCGGCCAACGACATGTTTAAAATTCTTGGATACGAAAAATAAACCGGGTTATAATAAAACAAAGTGCGGCGGTATTTTTTAACCGCCGTTTTTTTTGAAACTAACCGAACCCGAAGTTTATCGTTATTTTTGGAAGTCACAATTTAATTTTGAATTATGAAGAACAACATCAGTGAATTAATAAAAATACGTCGTGCAACACCTCCGAAATTCCTTGCCAAAACCGAAGTGTCAAAAGAACTGATTGAAGAATTGCTTGAAAACGCCAACTGGGCACCTACCCATAAAAATACCGAACCCTGGCGATTTAAAATTTTCAGGGGGCAGGCAAAACTGAAACTGGCTGCCGATATTTATGAATTATTGATTACCAGTTCTGAAATTGCGCCGGTAAACTTTCAAAAAGCTGAAAAATTCACATCAGGATTAAAAAATGTTCCGGTTGCGATTGCCATAATTTTGGAGCGCGATGCTGCTGTGCGGATTCCCGAATGGGAAGAAGTGGCTGCAGTTTCAATGGCGGTGCAGAATATGTGGCTTACAGCAACCGACAAAGGATTTGGCGCTTTTTGGTCAACACCTGAGTTTTTACCTTCGCTGAACGGATTACTCCAGCTAAAAACCGGACAAAAATTACTTGGGTTCTTTTATGTAGGAGAGATTGCCATTGATTATCCTTCGCCAGGCAGGGGAAATGTGCAGGAAAAAACTGAATGGATTGAATAATTGAGGCTGTTCAAATTTCGAAAACGCAATCAGTTCCTGATTTCTTCTGTAAATTGTGCCTTGATTGTGCCTGATTCGTCAAATAGTAATAACGAAACTTTCTCGATTTTATAAGCAGTCGCTGATTCAAGCGCCTGAATAAAAGGTGTTTCAATGTTATTTCCAATGCAAGCCATTTTGGTCATTCCAACTTGCGAGAACTTAATTTTGTTTTTCTCCGGCAATTCGAAAATGCCAAAAAGGTTATTACAACTTGTATTTCCGTGAACACGGTGTCCCTCTTTTTCGAATACAATGAATGGTTCCCGGGAGGTTTCGTTTACCAAAAGTCCGTTCAGCTCAACAAGTTTCCAGTGTTTCTCTGTTAGTTCAGACTGATTCATTCCACTATTTTCTGTAGCTGTGGTTTTTGTTGATTTACACGACAAAAATCCCAAAAGCAGGATAATAAGTAGCGACAGTAAAGAATTTAATTTCATCTCTTATGATTATTTAATAACGATGAGTTTTGTTTCAAACAATGTACCGTTTTAACGGTATTGAAATTCAGTTTTAACGTTTCAGAATTATTGCCAGCTCTTTTGTTAATGCTGCCACATCGTTCTCGTTATTAAAAATACTTGCCGAAATTCGCACTCCTTCACCTCTCGCCGACACAATAATAT
>DPRM01000061.1 GCA_003537645.1 Prolixibacteraceae bacterium | reverse complement strand
AAATAAAGTAAATCATTATATTTGCGGCACAAAATTGCGGGAGTAGCTCAGGTGTAGAGCATCAGCTTCCCAAGCTGAGGGTCGCGGGTTCGACCCCCGTTTCCCGCTCTGATAATAAGAGAGTTAGATTAAGTTCTATCTCTCTTATTATTTTGGTTGAAATATATTGTTTCAAAAATACTCGATAAAAGCATATCAGCTATTCTTAAAAAACGTTTTTCGGCTGTCGTATTTTAATTCTTTTTTAATCCTATTCGTAGATTCTTTTATTTTCCCTGCCATAATAAAACCCCCACACATACCTGCAGCGGTCCTTTGGTTTATCTCTGAAGATTACATTAATGAACATTTTAGGTTTATCAAACAACACCAGAAGCAAAGGAATAAATGGAATAACCATTGTCTTTTCAACTGGTGTTTTTAATTGATTTATTCTCCGGTTGATCCTGACCCCTGACTATGCAATCCTTCCATGAATTTCAGATGAATCCTTATCTGAATGATCTTCTATTCCTGATCATGCAGGAATTCTATTGCTCATTCCTTCAAATCTAAATTGAAGGTCAACTATCATTTTTTATTCAAAACTCAAAAACTATGCAGTTAAGAACATCAGAACGCAAATCTGCAAAGATCAGATTGTCACTGCAAGGGCCAAGTGGAAGTGGTAAGACTTATTCAGCACTTCTGATTGCATTTGGACTTGTTGGTGACTGGTCAAAGATTGCAGTAATTGACACAGAAAGAGGGTCAGCAGACTTGTATGCTCACCTTGGGAATTACTTTGTACTTCCTTTAACAGAACCTTACACACCAGAAAGGTACATTGAAGCAATTAAACTTTGTGAGAACAGCGGAATTGAATGTATAATCATCGACTCCGCCTCACATGAGTGGCAGGGTAAAAATGGCTGTCTTCAAATCCATGAAGAAGTCACTTCCAAAATGCGTGTACCCAACTCTTTTACAGCGTGGGCAAGTGTAACTCCCAGACATCAGGCTTTCATTGATGCAATACTACAATCCCAAAGCCATGTTATTACAACACTCAGGAGTAAAACTGAATATGTATTGGCAGAACGTAATGGCAAACAGCAACCTCAAAAGGTAGGAATGGCAGCTGTTACCCGTGATGGCTTTGAATATGAGGTCACAATTTCACTTGACATTGATGATGAACACAATGCAATATCCTCAAAGGATAGAACAGAACTCTTTTCTGGAAAAGGTAAATTCAGAATAACTATTAATACTGGAAAGATAATCCGTGATTGGTGCAACTCTGGTGCTTCACCTACATCTGCCACGACAAATTCAGTTGTACTTTCTGAATCAATAACTGATAAGATAAAAAAGGCAGCAACAACAGAAAGTCTGTATGATGTGTATCTGAAACATCAAACTGAATGGACTAAGCAATTGACTGCTGAATATACTACCCGGAAAAGGGAATTAAACAACAACATTTCAAATCTTCAAAACTTTTCAAACAATGGACATGCAACTCCAACTGGTACAGCGTAGAAACAATGTGCCACTTGTTATGCCTAAACAGCAAAAAGAGCCTATAACTGTAGAAGCAGAAGTAATTGAAAGACCAAATTCTACAATTCTTGAACCATCTGTGAAAACAAAGATGTTCATTGAAGCCAATACAGAGCCTGTGAGATTAAATCATTTGAGGGATGAATGTGTAATACCTACTTATCGTGATAATGAGAAAACTGTCAGTCACTTTGAGTTTATTGATTCTGTTGATTTCTGTGTACAGCAGTATTTTAAGGGAACTGATATCCTTGAACCACAGATCAGGGTTTCGCATCAGATTAACGGTAGAATCCCACAGGCATTACACAAGAAAGTTTCAGAATTGGAAGATTGGGAAAAAACAAGGTACTATGAAAGAATGATGTTCTGTATAGAAATACCTTCCATTACTGAAACAATAAATGGTAATCAGTTAAACCTGACAATTGGTGGGGTAAGAAGCTTAAATCATGAGAGCCTTTTCAGTAAGAAAAGTGTTGAAAAATTTAAGGTATTTATTGGTTTCCAGAATCTTGTGTGTACGAATCTGCTTGTGTCAACTGATGGTACAATGCTAGAAGTACGTGTTTCGAGCATAACAGAACTCGTGAATAAGGTGTTTGAACTCTTCCAGAACTATGACATGAAAAAGCATATCAATTGCATGAGAAACTTCACAAATCATTCATTGACAGAACATCAATTTGCTCAACTGATAGGTAAGTCCAGATTATATCCTTACTTGCCACCAAAGGTTAGAAAAGATGTTCCGCAATTGGCTTTTACAGACAGTCAAATGAATTCCATATCAAGGGATTACTATCTTGATAAATCATTTTGCAGAGAAGAAAACGGAGAAATTTCACTTTGGAAATTATATCAATTATTCACCGGCAGCAATAAGTCAAGTTATATAGATTCATTTCTTGACCGTTCTTTGAATGCACACATTTTTACCGAAAGCTTGGTTGATGCAATGCAAACAGAAAGCAAAACTCATTGGTTTTTGAGTTAAACCACCGGGTAGGACTTCAGTTTTTTATTGAACTGGGTTCTACCCTTTCAACCTTTTACTTGCATTCATCCCCTTTTCATCTGGTGTTAGCTGTCAGCCAACTACAGAAAAAATTTTATACTATAAAAAATTTGGGGAGACTTCATTTTAAAATGTATTGGTGGTGTACAGATGCCCCAACCACCCTAATGAAACCCCCACGGATCTCTGAATGGAAAAGCTGCCCCGGTGGCAAACTGAGCTTTGACTTTTATTGCCAAGGATTATTAAAGTACAGCTGATTTATTGATCTTCTTGGTTTCCAAAGTTAACACCAGTTGCAAAAGGGAGTGATTCATTCAGGAAGTTCTTTATTGTTTAACTCAAAATCAAAACAAAATGGTTAAAGTAATTAGTTACAAAGAGCGTTTATCCGGAGAAGGTAAACCCTTTATGGCATTAGTTCTTCAAGGTGGTGTAGAAATTATTCATTCTGCTTCAGGTGGTATGTATGCAACAGTCAGGAAAGCTTCAGTTGCCAGTACCTTTGATGAAGAAACCTGCAAAGCCTTGATTGGCACTGAAATTCCGGGAGTTATTGAAAAGCAGGAGTGTGAACCTTATGAGTACACTGTTGAAAAGACTGGTGAAGTTATAACACTCTTTCACAGGTATGTGTACGTTGCTGAACCACAGAAAGCTCCGGTATATGTGGATGAAATTTTCCCTGAACTTGAAGGTGTGAACTATCAGTCAGCTTCAGTGTAATGTATTAATAGAGAGTGTCTTTGTGTGACTTAATGTTGCATGAAGGCACTTTCTCAAGTATTTACTTGCATTACATTTTTTATTTGTAGTTGTGTTAAAGTAAAAGGTTTGAAGCAGGTTATCCACTCAATTAATTCCTGAACTCACTTCATTTTAAAATGTACATTCCTTATAATAATGAAGAATTGTACATTTTTTTTCTGAACAGGTCAAAAGAAACAGGCCAGATTTCAACTAAAAGCTTGAATCCTAAATTTCATTCTATCAACAATCTCATTTTAGCATAGGCCAAATAGCTTTTTCACACTGGTGTTAATCCTTAGTTCCTGTGCTTCATAAGCTAATTTGAAATGGCTGGTAATTTTGAAGCTAATTTCGTGTTATGGTTTTGACTTGATTATGGCATTAGATGAATTTTCTCTATTAGAAAATATAATCAACCTGATTATTGGAATTCATGCTTTAAGATATGCTATTTCAAGCTTATGAATAAGTTATCTATTTGGTTATGGGATATATAAAGAGAGATTTTGTTGTTAGCCTAGTGGCAAAAAGTGACCAATAAAATTCTCTATTAGTAAAAGAAATTGTACAATTGGATAGTAAAGGTTTTATGCTGAATTTCAGGTTCTTGTATTGAGACGGTTTTCCCCTTCACTATCCTTTACCCCTAATGTAAAACCACTGAATGAAGGACACAAATCAGGAGTTATAAGAAATTGTAGCTCCTTGATTTTTTACTAGGTGTCCAGTGTCCAATCTACTTAAAGAAATTTGACACTGGACTAGGTATAATACCTAGTAATGACCCCACAGAATTTATTCTTATTACTCTCTTGCAGCTTATTATTCAGACCTTTTGTTCCCAAAATGGTATTTATAATATTTGATCATCCTGAAAGAACCTATGATTTTGTATAAAATAGTTATAGTCTCCGTTATATTTCTCAATAAATACCTTTTTTAGGATAAAATCTCCATCACCACTTCCTGATCCCATTCCATTTTTAACCCAAAATAACTCTTTTCCACCAAAATCAATAAATACTGGTCTTTTAACACTTGCCCAACTCTGTTTATTATAATTCCATATAAAATCATATTTGCCTCTTTGGGGTTGTGGTTCTGGATTTTCTATTTTAATTCTTTTCCCTTCACCTTTTACTTCATCCCAAATTAGCTCATAACCATAGTTTATATCGGGAAATCTATTTCTAGCTATATCAATTTTAAATTTTCCCTTAAACCCAATTCCATTCACTAACCATATCATCCTTTCTCCATAAAATTGTTCTCTTTGATTAATTTCAGGTCCTGAAATTGGTGAGTTCTGTAATTCAATGACTACTTTCTCCTTGGTTAGTATATCTGCTCTATGCATTTTACCTTCTTTTCTAACAACAATTTCTGAATTTTCTTTTCCAAATGTCATTTTCCAATGATAATGCCAATCTGTTTCAGGTTCATGCCAAATATCACAATCTGGATTATTAAAATGTGCCCAATGCCAAATCTTAATCTCTCCACATTTAGCAATAACTTGTTTTCCACAATTATCACATAAAGCCCTGCCTTTTGGAAAAGCTTCAACTTTATCATTATTTATATTTGCCCAAATCATTAATCAAATTCTAAGGTTTTAAATCTTGTCAAGAGAAGCATTATAGGACTGCCTTACTTATATTTTTGGATTATAAAGCTAATAAAATAACAATCCTGTATTTTTTGAACTCCAAATTTCATATGACAAACAGGACATGTTTCCAATATTTTCGGATAGGCATTCAACTAAAATAGATTGAAGCTGTCCACATGTCCAACATCATTAAGGATTCTGGACACTGGACAGCAATTAAGTATTCCATTTTAACCCCCTAACCAAAATTCCAATTAACCACCATGAACAAAAAACTTGTGATTCACCTGATAAGTGAAGAACTCCGAAATAAATTCCAAATGAATACATTGCGAAGTTTAGGATTTGACTGTACCTCCTATACACTGATTATCAGTGAACAAATTTTAACCTTTGCTGGATTCATAGAAAAACCCGATAGCTTGTACCAATGGTATTCCCAGATTATTGATAATACTGTGAAAGGAATTACGTTCTTGAATTTGGATGAGATGCTGGATAAATGGTCTGTTAATATTTACATTGAGCTGCTGGAAGCAAGGTTAATTGCATTGGCGATATAGCCATTGAAATGGGGCAAAGAAAAATCAACACAAGAAGAATTCTGAAAAGAGATACTGATTATCCTTGGGGAGCAATACCTTAAACCAGTTATGATCGAACGATCTTTTCAAGGAAAGTAGAAGTAATTTTTAGCATTTTTCGAGCTGGCGCAAGCTTGAAGGGGAGTTGAAACGTGGTTTATTGAAGTATTTGGTATAACTAAATAGCTGATTTATTTTGTTATAAAACTTATTATTAGCTAGTGGATGGATTAATCTCTATTTTTTTTATCTTTTCATATTTATAGTGTATTTTGCAACTTCACTATTTTTATTGAGTATCTGTTCTATTTAAATAAAGAATAATTCTTTCATTTTGTTTCCTAAGTTCTATTTCAATGAAGATCAAAAAACTATCGTTTAAAAATTACAAGGCTTTCCCTGGCATTCAAACCATTGAGCTAAAGCCAATCACCGTACTGATAGGTAAGAATAGTTCAGGGAAGAGCTCGATTGCCAAATTATTCACGATGTTAGAGAACTCTCTCTCTGGTGAAATCGATGTTCCAATGTTGCTCAACAATAATGAAGTTTGTCTTGGCGGTGAATTTAGAGATTTAGTTTACAACCAGGATCCTTCAACTCCTATCGAATTCAATATTGTTTTTGAAGATGATAGCAAGATGTTCGTTTCGATAATACAACCAATTAGCTCACCTTCTCCAATTATATTGAAATGGTGTCATAAAAATAAGTCTTTGGATGATTTTTGTTTCACATATGATGAAAAAAATGGAAAATATGAAAGGCAAGGACTCACCTATGATATTAACTTTAAAGGATTTATTCCAAACTTTATTCATTCAGGAGATGATATAGAAGATTTATCAACTCTGGATAATCTCACTAAAAACATAAAAGTAGATTATATTGGTCCGTTTAGATTAGTGCCTCCTCGTGGATTTTTGCTTTCAGGGAAACAGGAATATTATAAAATGGGCATATTTGGTGAAAATGCTTATAACATATTAGGGAATAATATGCTTCGAGACAAATTATTGGTAAAGCAAGTTGGCGATTGGTATGAAAAAAACTTTGATGGTTGGAATTTGGAGGTTTCTAATGCGCTAAGTCCTTTTAATCAAATCTTACTTCATAAAAGCGAAAACCCTGATGTGAAAATTAATATCATTGATGTTGGTCAAGGAATGAGTCAAGCACTGCCACTGGTTGTAAGGGCTTTTATGGAAGATGATAATTCCTTGGTTGTTCTAGAACAACCTGAGCTTCATCTTCATCCTGCTGCTCATGGTGATATGGCTGAACTATTTGCAAACTCAACGCTGACGAAAAATCACAATTATATTATAGAGACACACTCCGAGAATTTTATCTTGCGTCTTAGAAAGCTTATTGCTGACGATTCCTCAAAATTGCAGCCAGAAGATGTTATAATATATTCTATCGAACATGATGAATCAAACGAGCCGTATCTGTTAGAAATAACCATAAATAATAAAGGAGAATTAAGTGATTGGCCAGACGGTGTGTTTACAGAGAATCTTGACGAAATTCAAGCTATTAATAGAGTTCTCAAAGTAGATAAAAAGAAAGCTTGATATGATTGTCAGAATTGATATTGAAACTTTTTTTTCACATGATGATGTGACATTAAATGCATTAACGAAAATTATTGAAGGAGCGATTTCCAACAGATTTTTACTTTTCCCTGAAGATATATATGAGTTTTTGGATAAAATAGAAGAATCATATTGGTTTACTGACTTCCTGTCCTCTCAGAAGCAAAAAGAATTTTTCGAAACTCTAAAAATAATTATCCATAAAACAGGCTACATAACTCAAATGCATACTTGTTATTTAACTTCAATAACAATTGGGTTGAAGGATAATATGATAAATCCAATAGATGCAAGTGTTTTTTTAATGGAACGATCAAAGGTTATTGTAGAAAACTCAACTAATGATTGGAAATTTATAAAAGGAATTGCGGAGAAATATCGTAATCACAAGAAACGAAAAAGTATTTATAGCATTCTATTTGATGCGATTGAGAATGATTTAATTGAACCAGAGCATGCAGGAGGTAAAGGCGAAATAAATAAAAGGATTAGGGGCCTAATTGTCAGATTTGGTGAAAACTATAAATTAAAATTAGGTACAGTTTTCGATAGCGATAGGAATTCTAAAGACGATAAATGTTCAGACGTTCAGCGACTTTTAATTGAAGAGCTGACCCATGCAAAGATTGTTGAACCCTTTGTATCTTTTACCTACAAGAATGGTGATCTGGTTGTTTGGCATATGTTGTATAAAAGAGAGATTGAAAATTACCTACCTATTCAGGTTCTGGGAAAGGAAATTAAAATGGAAGGGGATTTTTATGAAAGATTTGCAAAAAAAACAATTGAAGAATTGGACTATTGTAAATTTGCTGATGAATTCAAAGGAATTGACACAAAAAATGAATTTCCTGAGTTGTTTTTAAAAACGTATTGGAGAAAAGATGAGTTAGAGCGTCGATGCGACCATCATAGATGTAAGATTGAATTACCTAATGGTACTTTGGAAGAAGTCTCTGAAATAGAGGTATTGCTTCTAAACATTTCTAAAATAGTTTAACATGAAAGAATCAATTACTGTTCGCCCGGATAAGATCAGGTTAATAAACTTGTTAGAAGATATCAAAAATGGAAGTATAAAGATTCCAATTTTTCAAAGAGATTTTGTCTGGGATTCGAGACAAATGAAAGAACTTTTTGATAGTATGGAGAAAGGATACCCGATTGGCAGCCTATTGTTTTGGAAGCCTGAAGAAGAATTTAATTCAATAGATAAAATTGGCCCATATATAATTGATAAGCAGTCAAAGGATGTGAAATACATTCTAGATGGATTTCAAAGGCTTTCAACTTTATTTGGAGTTTTGGCCCATCCAAAGGCAAATCGATTAGATAATCAAAATTCTAGATTAAAAGATTTTCAATTGTTTTATGATCTCAGTAATGAAGAGTTTACTTATTCAAGAAGCAGAAATAATCCTCCAGATCTAATTCCCCTATATATTTTGATCGATACTTTTGAATTTTTAGGATTTATTGATGATCTGCGGAAGAAGATTGTAGGAGATAACGAACAAAATAGGTTAATCATTAGAGCAAAAAATTTAGTTAAAATATTAGTCGATTATGAAATCCCGTTTGTAGATATTAAAGGAGGGGACATTAATAGTTCAGTGGACATTTTTTCTCGAATTAATTCTAGAGGAACTCAAATTTCTCCAGATTGGATGGTTTCAGCTTTATCATATAATCCCAACCAGAATTTCTTATTTAGTAGCAAAATAGACTCTTTGTTGACGTCATTAGAGGAATATAATTTTGAACAGCTAAGTAGAGAAACAATATTACATTGTATAGAATCAGCAACTGATAAAATTTACTTCGACGTTAAAATAGAGGATTTATCAAGAAGAAGTGATTTCCCTCAAATTGTAAATCAGACACTTGACACCATAGAAAAAGCTGTAAGATTTCTTAATTCTGTCCATGTTATTGAATATAGATTACTTCCATACAATACCCAATTAATATTTTTATCTGAATTCTATAGACTAAATCCAACTCCAACTAATCATCAGATAGCCTTGTTAAAGAAATGGTTTTGGATTACTTCATATTCGAACTATTTTACAATTTATTCATTGAGTAAACAGCGAATGGCATTAGAACATTTTAAATGTTTTGCGATGGGGAAGAAAAATGACCCTGTTTTCTATTTAAACCACGACTCAAAATTATCTACATATCCATTCCCAGATCGCATTGATTTTGGGAGTGTTCGTTCAAAAACATTTATGCTGTTTTTGCTTAGTCAAGTCAATAATTTATTTAACAAAGACAATTCCAATTTAAGACCATCTCTTGACATAAGATATTTATCTACAGAGATACGAAATACAAAAAGTGTATTTTTTAATAACTCAGTTATTAATGAAAATTTACAATTATTAAAAAAGAATGATGGAAGTTTGATGTTAGAGCAGGATAATGTTGATTATGAATCATATTTTATAAATAATGAGATTATTCGCCTGCTTGAGCAAGGTAACACTCAAGAAGCAATTGATTTAAGATTTGAATTGATTAGAAAATCTGAGAAACAATTTGTGAAAAATATTGGACTTCTGTATTCTGAATGAAACTTTAGTAATTATCGATTATATATTTTAAAAGTGACATATAATAGAAACGGTTCTCATTTTGTGCAACTCTATTTTTAAATTCAGACTTGGGTGAGACCTACACTAATGCAGCAATTTGCTGCTCCTGATTTTATTTCATATAGGTCAAAAATATTGGTAATACTTTGTTTTAAAAGAAACAATATCTTAAATTTGAGAAAACCCACGTGAAACAATGAATAAACTGACTAACCTGAAATTAACACTATCAGATCTTACCACTAAGATAATCACTATTCTTTGCTCTTTTATAGGCCTTATAAACTGTAATACTGCATAAAGAAACACTATTCATCAAAACGTTTTGTGAAATGGTCATCGAAATTTGAATTGTGCATATAATTCATTTATAATGATTTATGGCACTAACAGCATCGTAATATCTGAAGCATCTTCCACAAAGCACGAGACTATCTTGGCAAAACAGATGATTCCAAAAAGACTTTAAATCCATGGCTAAATTTAATATAGGCGATTCAGTAATTTATATTAGCTCAAAGGAAAAGGGTATCGTAAAAGAAATACTACCCCCAGCGCGAGGACGTCAATTATATCGGGTTAGTATTGATAACACTATTAAAAACTGTTTAGAATCTAACTTGATCCCTGACACTGATTTATCAGACCCATTTCAACGATTAAGACAAGGGATTTTCGGCTCTTTCCTCGATTTTTCCAAAATAAACACAAGTTTTAAGATTCAGAATACAAGTAATAATACGATTTCCTCTTTGAAGGCTTCCAATACTATTTTTAAAGCTTACCAGTTCAAACCATTACTAAAATTTTTAAGCTCAGAAAATAGAAGAATATTAGTAGCTGATGAAGTTGGGTTAGGAAAAACAATTGAAGCAGGACATATAATGCTTGAATTAATGGCAAGGCGTGAAATGAAGAATGCCTTGATAGTATGCCCAAAATCTCTTCAGGAAAAGTGGCAGGTAGAACTGAAAGAAAAATTCAATTTCCAGTTTAAAATTTACGACACTTCTAAAGACTTAATTGCGGACATAAAAGACAGAAATGGCACAGTCAGGGCTATAGTCAACTATGAGAAAATTCGATTTTCCAGGAGTGAAAATGAAAACAAACAGTCAAAAGACACTAGTTTGTTTGATTTAATAGATAAAAACGAGATTAAATTTGATTTTGTTTTATGCGATGAAGCACACCGACTAAGAAATCACACAACACAAACACATCGAGGGGCAAAGAAATTATTGGAAACTGCTAATTCAGTCGTTTTTTTGACTGCCACACCAATAATGATCAGCGAGCAAAATCTTTTTAATCTACTCCAATTATTAGATGATAATAAATATACTGAGTACTCAACTTTCTTGAACGAAATCGCAGTAAATGCGCCTTTTATTAATGCGTTAACACAATTAAATAATCAGATCCCTCTGCATAAAATAGCCGATGATCTAGATGATTCGGAGGTTTCACTTTACTATAGTTCTGGAGAAGAGTACCGTGTTGAATGGAAAAAGAATTTCATAGTGAAGGAGTTGTTTAGCGAAATACCTCTTTACAAAAAGATAATTGATGATTTAAGAACAAAGGAAGACATGGCAGAAACCCGGGTTCAGTTGCAATTCGACATTTCTGACATGAGTGAAATGAATAAAATATTTTCACGAACACGAAAAAAAGAAGTTACGCAGGATTGGTCTCAAGCAGTCCGTGAACCACATACATTAATTGTTGAACTGCACCCCGATGAACAATTAGAGTTCGACAAAGTGATAGAAGAATATATCGAAGAAAATTCATATTTGGATGATTTTGGCAATGAAAGAATGTCTTTAGGCGCAGCATTGGGTCTTGTTCAGAAAAAACGTCAGGTTGCCAGTAGTGTTTATGGGTATCTAAATAACAAAGAACACCTGGACAAAGGGATAGACCAATATAGCTCAGAAAGAGATGCGAAGTTTGAGGCGCTGTTAACGATTATAAAGAAGTTAACAACGCAGGAAAATAAGAAACTGATAGTTTTTGCACTTTTTAAAAATACCTTAAAATACCTAAATGTAAGATTAAAAAAAATCGGAGTGGGATGTGCTATCATTCATGGGGATATCGACGATAGAACATCAGTAATTGAACGATTTAAGCGAAGCAACGACATAAAGGTGCTTTTGTCTTCAGAAGTTGGTAGTGAAGGTCTTGATATGCAGTTTTGTGATGTTCTAGTCAATTATGATTTGCCGTGGAATCCAATGGTTGTGGAACAACGAATAGGTAGAATTGACCGATTTGGCCAAGAATCTCCTATTGTTAACATTTACAATCTAGTTGTGAAAGACTCAATTCAGGAAGATATCTACACTCGGTTACTGGATAGAATAGGTATATTCAGAGGGTGCATTGGAGATTTGGAAGCCATATTAGATAAAGATCTGGACAGACAAGGCAATATTGGGGTAAAGAATATCCGGGAGTGGTTCTCTACTTTAGAAAAAGAACTTTATTGCACAAAAATTACAAAACAACAAAGACTAGAGAAAATTGATGCTATTGAGAGAGCTATTCTAACTGAACAAAGGAATCTGAAGGAAATTAGTGAAGGACTTACAGACTCACTTACAAATGACATATACTTCAAAAACGAAATTGAGAACATTCAGAATAATCACAGGTATGTTACTGAGAAAGAATTAGTCAACTACATGCAATTTTTAATTCGATCAAAGCTCACAACCTGTCAGCTGCATACAATTGACGAGGAAAAATTGCTTTTCCAACTACATTTACCGCAAAGTTCTTCGCGCATTCTGATAAACTTTTTGAATGAATTTCAGCCTAACGATCCTGATTACGCTATAGCTTTCAGACAATTCATAAATTCTATTAGAGACAAAACAGTTTTGGACTTAACTTTCTCACAGCAAACTGGATATAACAACAGAGGAATAATAAGGTTAAATGCATATCATCCGATAATCATCGCTGCAATGAGATACTTCCAAAGTCAGGATTCCAAAACAAGTAATACGTTCCGATTTGCTCTAAATGAATCAGTTTTGGGAGAAGTCTCTGTTCCTGTTGGCGACTACTTTTTGGCGGTTTATTCCTCAACTACCATAAAAAAATGGTTTAGTCGCGAACAAAAGACAGAACTGTTGATTCCGATTCTGTTTGATGTAAGAAATGAAAGAATAATCAAAGATAAAAAGATTGCCGAACGGCTTTTGGGGGAAGCTCAACTACATGCAACTACCACAGTTGAAAGTTCAAAACTTCCTGAAAATAAAATATCTGAACTAGAATACATTTTTGCTGAAGAAATAGAAGATATTGAATCGCAAAATGTAGCAGAGCAACTGATGCGATTGGAGACCCATAAAAAGATGCAAACCCAACGCAAAACTGAGTTTTATAACAACCGAATAAAAACCCAGGAAAACATTATCAGAAGTTCTGAATCAAAATTAAGATTCTTAACAGATGAGAAAGAGCGAAAAAACATTGAGAGCATTCTGCCAGCCCAAAAGAAAATATTGTCGAATCTGCATGAAGAAATGGAAAACTCATTGAGGGAAATAAATGCAGGCGAGATCATATATAAAACACCTCAGTTATTGTCATTGAGCCTAATTACAATTTATTGATATGAGTTACACAGTTGGTCTTGATTTTGGAACTCACCAGACAAAAATATGTATTGAAGATGCTTCAAACCCAGCTCAAAAATTGTATGAATTTTTAGAGTTTGAAGATAATGATGGTAAATTGACTGTCTTATTCCCTTCAATAGTCCAAATTAATAATGACGATACGATTAGCTATGGTTTTGTCAATGATGAGAGATGCAAAATACTAAATAAAAATGGAGTAGTAAAACCAGTGCTATCTTTGAGCCAAGAGCCAGTTTTAAAAATTCCACCCAACCCAGTAGAACCAATATTACCGCTCAAACCCCAGGACGAAACTCTTTCATGGGGCAAAAAATTAATAAAGCTATTTTTTAATAGGAATTCTAGTGAAAATGATGAAATACTCCAGTGGAAACAAGACTGTTTGAGACTGCAAAATGAGCATGAGCAAAATATTATTGAGTGGGGAAAAGAGTGTGCAATTCTTCAGGAGGAATACGACAGAGACCTTTATTTCTGCCAAACGGCAAACAATCAACGAAAAGCTGAATACGACAAAGCAATAGAGCAATGGGATGTAAAACCAATTAGACAATTCCATTTCAGGTATTTCAAGTTAGCCACTTATTCTAATACTAGCCAATGGGAACACGAAATCGAACCTGAAATAATTTCTGTTTGGTATATTGCATATTTACTGCTGGTATTAAGAGCAAAGTTGGGCGAAGATTTTTATATACAGACTGGAGTTCCAAGTGGGGCGAAAAAATCCGAGCTAAAAAGTCAAGAGCGAAAGGCTTTTGCGATATTGATTGCAGCATACAGGTTAGTGGAAAGATATAGAACAAACGAGGAATTTCTAACAGAGACATACCATAATTTGTTGGAGGTTACAAAACTTGACTTTGATTTTTCAGAAGATGAGATTGCTTTCTATGGACTAAATGTTCTGCCCGAAGCATACGCTGGTTTGTCTTCAATAACCCAACAGAAAAGATTGGAGACCGGCATGAGTTTACTGGTCGATATTGGTGGAGGTACAACAGATATTGCGTTTTTTACTATCAGGGAAAATAAGCCGGATATTCATGCTGTAATTTCTTTCCACAAAGGATTGAATTTTATTTTTGAACAATATATTATTGAGAATGAAGGTTTATTAATTTCAGACGTTCAAAAAATATTTTTCGACAAGCAAGGTGAAACATCTGTATTTAACTCTAGCATTGATAAATACAAAAAACAACTGCAACAGGAAACTAAAAAGATGGTAGATAACATTGAATCTTCTTTTACACTTCGGGAAGCTTTTCACGGGCTCCCAGTTTCCCGATTAAGAAACGCGCTTAAAAATCGTCCGGTTGTGTTTTGTGGTGGTGGTTCTGTTTATGATAGTATGCGGACTTCCGTGTTAAATTTTACAGATATTAAAACCATAAATAAAAACTTACTCAATATTCCGGCAATTAAAAATCGAGGAATTAATCAAGAGTTATTTGCAATTTTGGCAACCTCTTATGGGCTATCAATTCCTCTGGAAAACGAGATCGTACTTACGTCTATTGAGCAAGTTTTCAATCATATTGTGGCGCAGGAACAAAGTCAAAGTAGTTTTAGCTATGAACACGGTTTATCTGATATATAGTGATCTGCTTATAGCAAGATATTTATCCTGATAAAAGAATCTTCTTTGAGTCCAATCGATAAAAATGGAGAAAAATATTATTTGGCAGATAAAGTCTTAAAATGGAAATCGTAAAAAACAACATAAAATAAATAGTTATCAATGCTTAACAACCAACAGCAGTTCAATCAATTAGTTTCATTTATCTGGAACATAGCCAACGATGTACTTGTGCATGTTTTTAACAAGGGAGATTACAAGAAAGTAATACTCCCAATGATGGTTCTCCGTCGCCTTGATATTCTGTTAGAGCCAACAAAAGAGGCTGTGCTGAAGCAAAAAGAACAACTGGATAAAATGGGCATTACCAATCAATCACCCGTATTGATGACCATTACAAAATATCCATTTTATAACACGTCCCGCTTTACAATGAAAACGCTTACTTCGGAAACAAATCCGATGCGTTTAAAAATGAACTTTTTAGAGTATTTGGATGGGTACAGTAGAGATGTACAGGATATTATTGAAAAATTCAAACTAAAGCAACAGGTTGATAATCTGACCGAAAACAATCGTTTGGGTTCTATACTTGATAAGTTTACCGATTCTTCTGTGAACCTCGGTATTAATCCTATTGTGGACACCGAAGGCAATGAAGTTTTACCAGGTGTTGACAATCACATGATGGGTACTGTGTTCGAGGAATTACTTCGAAAGTTTAACGAAGAAAACAGCGTAACTGAAGCTGGAGAACATTTCACGCCACGCGATTATGTCCACCTACTTTCGGATTTAGCGATTATTCCAATTGCAGATAAAATTGAAAGTACCACTTACAGCATTTACGATGGTGCTTCCGGTACTGGTGGCATTCTTACCATTTCCAAAGAACAGATTCAATCGGTTGCCGAAAAGAAAAACAAGAAAGTACAAATTCACACGTTTGGACAAGAATTTCAACCTGACACCTATGCCACTTGTAAAGCCGACATAATGATTTCGGGAGAGTTAAGACAGTTTTCCTATACGCTCAACAATCAGCAGCGCGATTACATTGCTTTCGGTTCTACCATTTCGCAAGATGGACACCGGGGCGAAACCTACGACTTTTGTATATCCAATCCACCTTTTGGCACACCTTGGAAAGAAGACCTTAAAAACTGGGGATTGGGAGAAAAGGAGAAAGACAAAATTACCGATGCCCGATTTAAAATACAGATGGAAGAAGGGCAAGAACCCATTTCTTTTATTCCTGGAATTGGCGACCCTCAAATGCTTTTTCTTGCTAACAACATAAGCCGCATGAAAAGCAACACGCCTCTCGGAACTCGAATTGTAGAAGTGCATAACGGCTCGTCGCTTTTTACTGGAAATGCCGGAGGTGGTGAAAGTAACCTTCGTCAATACATTATCGAAAATGACCTTCTCGAAGCGATTATAGCAATGCCAGAAAATGATTTCTATAATACGCCTATAGGCACTTATATTTGGATAGTTACCAACCGTAAAGAAGAACACCGCCGAGGTAAAGTACAGCTTATTGATGCTACGGCCATTAAGACACCCTTACGTAAAAACCTTGGCAAAAAAAACTGTGAGACAAATAAAGCAGACCGTAAAAAAATTCTAAACCTTCTTACACATTTTGAAGAAAACGCACAAAGCCAAATTTTCCCCAATGCAGAGTTTGGTTTTTGGGAAGTTACAGTTGAGCGACCATTACGGCAACAGGTTCGTATTGATAAGGAAACCCTCAGCTCTTTGGTGAAACGCTGTTTGAGAATGGATGTAAAATTCTCTAACGAAACGGTTAAGGAACTTGAAGGTTTTGGAATTGATGCGACTTATAAAGATAATATTCCAGTTTTAGAAGAGGACGAAAGTATATTTAGTGACAGGTTATTAAACGAACGAAAAGTAAAACTACCGAAAACAATCGGCCAGCTTACAGCCGATGTAATGATGAGCGAAGTAATGATGATTCTTTGTGACTTTGCTCAGCAACAATCTATTTATTTGAATCTTCAGGCATTTACAGATCAGTTCGATACACATAAAAGAGCAAATCAATATAAATTAAAGTTCGACAAATTGAGTGATTTCTTATACACTTTAATTGAAGTTGATGAAAATGCAGAACCAGTAACAAAAAACAACAAACTTATACCAAACCCAGCTCTACGCGATACGGAGCAAGTTCCCTTCCTATATGAAGGTGGTATATCTGCCTTTTTGCAAAACGAAGTATTGCCTTATGCCCCCGATGCCTATGTAGATTACACAAAAACAAAAGTGGGTTATAAGCTTAGCTTTACCAAGTACTTTTCCAAATCAGTTGAACGTAACCGTCTTAATGAAATAAAATCCGACTTATCTGATATTCAAAACAATGCGAATAACCTTCGCAAGCTTATAATGTTAGAGCAATCTGAAATTAATAATGTCATTACCAGAGGGATTAATCCAAAAATACAAATGAAAGAATCGGGTATTGATTGGGTAAATCAAATACCAATACACTGGAATGTTAGAAAGATAAAATATCTATTTAACGAAAGATCTCAAAAGGGTTTCCCTGATGAACCTATCCTGTCGGCAACTCAAATCTACGGAGTTATTCCTCAAGATCTATATGAAAATCGTGTTGTTGTAGTAAACAAAGGTTTAGAAGGATTGAAATTAGTAGAAGTTGGTGATTTTGTAATTAGTCTTAGGTCATTTCAGGGAGGAATAGAATACGCATATTATAAAGGAATAATTAGTGCTGCATACACCATTCTTACTCCTTCAAAATCGCTGAATTCTAATTATATAAAATACTTATTCAAATCGCTTCCATTTATTGAGTTGTTAAAAATATGTGTTACTGGCATTCGAGAAGGGCAAAATATCAATTATGATATTCTACGAAATAAATATTTGATGCTTCCACCGATTGATGAACAACAACAAATAGTAGAATATATTGAATCAAGAGTTGCAAATATAGACGAGTATATATCCGCGCTTAAAAACGAAATAGTACGAATGCAGGAATACAAACAATGCCTGATTTCGGATGCAGTTACAGGAAAAATTAAAGTGTAATACGGTTAGTGCAAAAAATACAAATCTATGTCATTGAATAATATACATTTAGAACCAAAATTAGTGGGTAGTATCGAAGGTGAATTTTATGTGCCTGCATACCAGCGTGGTTATCGTTGGAAAGAGGAAGTTAAAATGCTGCTAAACGATATTCACGAAATAGATGAAGGGAAAAATTATAGCTTACAACCTATCGTTGTCCGGAAAATCAGTGAAAAGAAATTTGAGTTAATTGATGGTCAGCAACGATTGACTTCAATCTATCTCATATTTCGCTATATGAAACAATTAAACCTGCCCTTTCAACTCAACTTTTCATTAGAATATGAAACCAGGACCGGCAGTAAACTTTTCTTGGAAAGCATTAATACAGATACCTTAAGCATTGAGCCGCTTAATATCGATGAGCATTTTATCATTGAAGCCTATCGGATTATTTCTAATTGGTTTAAAGCTCAAAAAGATGAGGCACTTGCTGCTTTCAATTTGTACAAAAAGCTGAATGAGCGTATTCGGATTATTTGGTACGAAACTAATTCAGAAAAAGAAGAAGATTCCGTTTCTTTATTTACTCGTCTGAATATTGGACGTATTCCGTTAACGAATGCTGAACTTGTAAAAGCATTGTTTCTTAGCAGAAACAACGGCATTGGCGATAGAAAGCAATTGGAAATTGCTACCGAATGGGATATTATTGAAAAAGAACTTCACAACGATAGTTTGTGGTATTTTATCACAAATGAAAATCCGAAGTCTTACCCAACCCGTATCGAATTGATTTTCGATTTGATGGCCGAAAAACAAAAAGGGGAACGTGAGAAATTCTTTACTTTTTTCCATTTCGATAATGAGATAAAACAAAGGAAAGAGAAATCGGATATTTGGACAGAAATATTACGCTACTACCAGCGATTGAAAGAATGGTACGAAAATATTGATTTATACCACAAAATAGGATATTTGATAGCCTCTGAATCGAAAAGCCTACAAAAGCTTATTAACGAATCAAAGGATATTACCAAAACGACCTTTCAAAATTCGTTAGACGCATTAATAGCTAACAGCATTGACTTCAAGAAAGATTATTGCGAACTGTCGTACGACAATAAGACTGATTACGGATTTATTGAGAAGTTGCTACTCTTATTCAATGTGGAAACGATTAGGCAAAAATCGGATGAAACGATGCGTTTCCCATTCGACAAACACAAACAGGAGGATTGGAGTTTAGAGCATATACACGCACAACAATCACAAGGTATGAACAAAAAAGAACAGTGGGTAGAGTGGTTGAATTTACACAAGAATTCATTGCTTAATGTTGACTGTAAGTCTGATGTAAATATTATTCAGGATATATCAGAGGCAATTAATGACGAAAAACTGACTGGCGATAAATTTTCAACTTTGTTCAACCGCGTTACCACTATTCTTTCAGAAGAGGGCAGTATCGAATACACTCATTCATTATCAAATTTAGCATTATTAGGTCAGTCCGATAATTCGGCATTAAACAACTCTACTTTTGATGTTAAGCGAAATAAGATACTTGAAATGGACAAAACAAGCGATTACATTCCTGTTTGCACCAGACGTGTTTTCCTCAAGTATTATACTCCTTCAGAATCAAATCAGGTTCATTTTTGGGGCAAAGCCGACAGAGATGGATATATAGCAGAAATGGATAATGTTTTAAGGGCTTATTTAGTGCTAATTCAAAAGGAAATCATATTATGAACACAAGAGAATATACATTTCAAAGTTTATTTGGCAGCACTTTCGAGTTCGAAGACAATAGCATAACATTAAGCAAAATTGAGATACCAATCATTCAAAGAGATTATGCACAAGGCAGGAAGAATGATGAAGTAAAAAGAATCAGAGAGCGATTTTTAGATGCTTTGTTTCAATCAATTGTTGGCAATAAACATATCACTTTGGATTTTGTGTATGGTGATGTATCAAAAGATGGTGTTTTAACACCTCTCGATGGTCAGCAGCGATTAACAACACTATTTCTATTGCATTGGTACATTGCAAAAAAAGAAAATGGAGGAGTAAAAAATTATGAATTTCTCAATAGCTTCTCATACGCTACTCGATTTAGTTCACGAGATTTTTGCCAAGAGTTGGTAAAGTACTCTCCCGATTTTAGTGACGAAAAATTATCTGTAGCAATCAAAGATCAGGCTTGGTATCCTTATGAATGGAAAAACGATCCTACTATTCAAAGTATGATGGTAATGATTGATGCCATACACAATAAATTTGATAATCATTTTGGCTTATGGGAATCATTGGTAACCAATAAAATTATCAGCTTTTATTTTTTACCACTTACCGAAATGGGGCTTACCGATGATTTGTATATTAAAATGAACTCAAGGGGCAAACCATTAACTCCTTTTGAGCATTTCAAAGCCGAATTTGAAGAAATTATCAAACATATTTCTGAAAAACTTTCAAAGGAAATCAACCATAAGTTTGACATTGACTGGACGGACATGTTATTCCCGTTCCGTGGCGACAATAACATTATTGATGATGAATTTATGCGTTATTTTCATTTCATAAGCGACATTATCACATATAAGTCGGGTCTTGAACTGGAAAGAGATGAATTTAAGGTAGCTCGTTTATTATACAGCAATGAAAATGACAAAGCAAAAGACAATATCATGTATTTGATAAATTCGTTTGATTGCTGGCATAAGCTTGATATTTTGAATTTCTTTGAAGACATATTTTCGAAAAACGCCTATCAAAGCGGTAAAGTAAAGATATATCAGGATGATTTGAATATTTTCAAAGAATGTCTGGATAATTACGGAGAATATTCTGGTCGAAACAGAAGATTTCCTCTAAACAAAATGCTATTGCTTTATTCCATTATCACTTACCTTCAGAATAAGGAGAGCATTTCCGAAGCTCAATTTCACAAAAGGATAAGAATAATAAGAAATTTGATTTGGAATTCTACCGATGAGATTCGTGATGATCGCATGAAAACATTGCTCAATGAATCTGAAACAATAATTCTTTCCGGTGAAATTCCAATATCCGAAAGTGGAGAACTTGGGTATAATGTAAGGCAAAAAGAGGAAGAACGTAAAAAAATTGAATGGTTAAATGATAATGCAGAAAAAGATGACGAACTGTATCACTTAGAAGACCATTCATTACTGAAAGGCTGTGTCTCAATTGTCGATTTGAACAACAGTAGCAACTTCAAAAAATTCAGACTATTATTCAATAATTGCAATAAAGACCTCATTAATAGAATTTTATTAACTATTGGTGATTATTCCCAATTTATATCTTGGCGTTTTCAGCTTGGGGCGAGATACAATGAATCTGTTTGGTTTGATATATTCCACCCAACGAAACAAAGATCAGGTTTTGAAGATACATTTAAGATTCTCAACGACCTGTTATCCAATCTTGAGGAATCCAACATTAACGATGAATTTATAGAGAAATGTATTGACGCATACCTTGAAAATAAAGAAACGCCCAAAGAGTGGAGTTACTATTTCATAAAATACAATCCAATGAGACAAGGCAATTTTGGCATGTATTATTGGAAAAGTTTAGCCAATAGAAATTATGATGTAATTATGATGAATACTGAAAAAAGTATTGGCGGTAAAAACTGGAATATCTTTTTATATACATTGAATCAATTACCTGAGTTTTCCGGGAAATTATCGTTAGGTGATTATGCTTATCAAGGCGACAAGCTGAAAATAAAAAGTACCGATTACGAGATTGAATGTCAGAATGATAAATATGTAGTTTCTCAAAATGAACTTCAAACCGAATACCCAATTCAACAAATTGAAGGTATTGACAAAGTAGATAGAATTGAGCGGGGGAAACAGATTATATATGAACTTCTTGAACAAATAAACAATTGATATGCCTGCAAACACAGCCGAAATAGGACTTGAAAACCTGATAGTTGAACATTTGCGTGATAATAGCAATTACGTTCAAGGTACAAGCTCCGATTACAATACTGATTATGCGCTCGATACAGCTCGTGTCGAAGCCTATCTCCAAGCTACCCAAACACAAAAAATAGCTGAATCATTGGCTTTTGCTTCGCCACACAATAAGCATAACTTTTTCGAAAGGCTCAAAAATGAAATCACCAAGCGAGGCGTTATTGATGTTATACGTAAAGGCTATCGTTACAATACACATTTGTTCGATATGTACAGTCCGCTGCCGTCAGAGTTGAACGATTCGGCAAAAATACATTACAAAAAGAATATCTTTTGTGTCATTCGACAGTTGCATTACTCCAAAACATTTACCAATCTTTCACTTGACGTGGCGGTTTTTCTGAACGGAATGCCATTGATTACTTTTGAACTCAAAAACCAATTCACAGGGCAAAATGTAAGCAATGCCATTAAACAATACCGCACCGACCGTGACCCAAAGGATTTGATTTTTATGCCTAAACGTTGTGCTGTGCATTTTGCGGTGGACGATGATCAGGTAATGATGTGTACAGAATTAAAGGGAGATGCTTCATGGTTCTTGCCATTCAATAAAGGAGTGGACGGCAGTGCCGGAAATCCGGTAAATCTGAACGGTCTTAAAACCGCTTATTTATGGGAGGAAATTCTTACGAAACATTCGCTTTCGGATATTGTAGAAAACTATGCGCAGGTCATTAAAATTTATGACGAAAATACGGGTAGATTAAAATCTGAAAAATGTATCTGGCCACGTTATCACCAACTCGATGCCGTTCGGTATTTTATAAAAAAAACACGCGAAACAGAAATTGGAAAACGATTCCTTATTCAACACAGCGCAGGTAGTGGGAAAAGTAATACAATAACCTGGCTCGCTTACCAGCTTGTTCAACAATTAAAAGGCACTCAACCCTTGTTTAATTCGGTGATTATTGTTACTGACCGTATAAACCTTGATAAACAAATCAAAGGGAATATCATGACATTTAATCAGCTTGGAAATATAGTTGGTTGGGCTGACTCCTCTGAAACGCTAAGAAAGGAATTACAAGCAGGAAAAAAGATTATAATTACTATCGTTCACAAATTTCAATTTATCCTTGATACAATAGGTTCGTCACTCACCGACAAAAGATTTGCTATTGTTATCGACGAAGCACACAGTAGTCAAAATGGCTCATTGTCGGCAAGCATGAATAGGGCATTGACAGGCAATACACCTCAAAACGAAGATGACCTTGAAGAAATAATACTTTCAGTTATTGAAGGGCGTAAAATGGTTAAGAATGCCAATTATTACGCATTTACGGCTACGCCAAAAAACAAAACACTTGAAATGTTTGGTAAGCCAATACCCAATGAAGATGGTACTAAAAGTTTTGAACCACACCATAATTACACAATGCGTCAAGCTATTCAGGAAGGTTTTATTTTGGATGTGCTTAAAAACTACACGCCTTATCAGAGTTTTTATAAGGTAATCAAAGCAGTAGAGGATGACCCTGAATTTGACAAAAAACAAGCTTCTAAAAAATTGCGTTGGTTCGTTGAAAGCCGTCCCGAAACAGTTGAAAAGAAAGCTGGAATTATTGTCCGTCATTTTCAAGAAAAAGTTATTGGGAAAGGAAAAATTGGCGGTCAGGCTCGTGCAATGGTAGTTACGGCAGGAATCGACCGTGCTATTGAATATTATTTTGCCATTACAAAACAACTTTCTCAAATCAATAGTCCTTATAAAGCTGTTATTGCGTTCAGTGGTGAAAAAGAATTTATGGGTCAGAAAATGACTGAATCTTCAATCAATGGCTTTTCTTCCACTGAAATTGAAGCACGTATGAAACAAGACCCCTACAGAATTTTAGTTGTTGCAGACAAATTCCAGACTGGCTACGATGAACCTCTTTTGCACACTATGTATGTGGACAAAGGTTTGTCGGATATAAAAGCGGTTCAAACACTTTCTCGCCTCAATCGAAGTCACCCTAAAAAGAAAGATACTTTTGTACTCGATTTTGCCAACGACCCGGAAGATATAAAAGTCGCTTTTCAAAGCTATTATAAAATGACTTCTTTATCACAGGAAACTGATCCGAACAAACTCAACGATTTACTTCAGGAGCTTGACGAATACAGCATATATTCACGGGAAGATGTTCAACTATTCAACAAAAAGTATTGGAAGGATTCACCACGGGAAGAATTAGACCCGATTTTGGATGCTTGTGTCGTAAAATTCAAAGAGAACTTAACCGAGTATCAGCAAATATCATGTAAGGGCAGTATGAAAGCATTTGTTCGTACATACACCTTCCTTGCTGCAATTATGCCTTTCAATAGCCAGGAATGGGAAATGCTGAATACATTTTATAAATTCCTTGTTACTAAACTACCTAAACTCAAAACCGAAGATTGGACTGAGGGTTTACTTGAATCTATCAACTTTGACCAATTGCGAGTGGTTGCCAAAGAAGATGCAAATATAGAGTTAGAGAATCAAAACGCCGCAATTTATCCGTTACCAACCGGTGGTGGAGGTGGTGTTTCAGAACCGGAACCCGAAAAGTTGAGTAACATTCTTGATGAATTTAATCAGATATTTGGTAGTATAGATTGGCAATATCCAAACGATGTTCGTCAACAAATACTTGAATTACCTGAACTCTTAGCTCAAAACGAGGCATTCACTAATGCTGCTCGTTTTTCAGACGAAGATACCGCCCAAATGGAATGTAATTCTGCTCTTCAAGATATTATTATCCGAAATATGGCTGCTCAATCTGAATTAAGTCGCTATTTTTTGGAAAACGAACAATTCCGTTCGTTTTTAACCGACCGAATATTTGGTCAAGCATTTCCTATGGTGAATAGATAAGTTGATAAATTGAACTCTAAAATCAAAATGTATAAAATGAGAACTCTATATGTAATCGGCAATGGATTTGATATTTACTGCCAGATAAAATCAAACTATAAATACTTCAAGAAATACCTTGAAAAGGAGACCGAAGATTTATAAGATAAAGCAGCAAGAGTCTAGTATGATTCAACGATTTCGAATATAAGTCGAACGCTCTCCCTGTTTCGTAAATCGAGGATAAGATGCAATTCACACAACCTATTCACCCACCCAAAATCCTGAACTTTCCTTTATTCATGTCGGTTAGGGCGTAAGGATTTATGAATTCATAAAACAACTTTGCAAATTGTATTGTCAGTTGGTTATAAAAAACTAGAACGAACCGATTATTTGAAATCAAAATTAGTTTTCACATTTCCTACACCCTTAAACCCTAATCCTTTATTCATAGTGGTTTTGAAGGGTTTTACTAGGGTGTAGTGGATTTAAGGAATGGCAAAAATTTCAAATCACACAAAAAAGTTAGCTTTTGGCTTATTATTCAAATGCATGTCGAAAAGTAATTATATCACCATTAATTTCCATTATTTTGCTATTTCTACGATAAATTATTGGCTGTGAATTGTGTAGCAAGTATTCCTGCACAGTATTTCTTAAAAAACTCAACCCTCTATCTCCAACAACTAGGACAACAGGAGTTTGAACTGCCATTCCAGGAATTCTGATTGTGGGTAATCCAAAGTCAAGATACCCCTCTTCAATATAGCTTTGAACAGGTTTATTTGAGCCATCTACAATACTTAATTCTCTAAGTAATTTATAGATTTTCATTTTACCCATTTTTTCAATATTGATTCTTCTTGCAGCTTGCGATAAATTGTATTTTACTGAGGTTGTCATATTTTTCAATATTTAAGTATGTCTTTTTTGTGGAAAATAGATCCAACCAAAGAGCAAATAAGCCCCCTGGTTGGATTCTTGAATTGACATTAAGGAATAGAATTTGTTGAAAACTGGATATAACGGATTTCGTTACTATGGCCTTCGGAAACTTTGAAATTTCGATTATCACCCCAGAATCTTAGCCAATATGTAAAATCACGTTGTTTAAGTCTATTTCTATAATCAGGATACTCGCTAACGAACAAATCGTACAAGTGCTTTTTGTCATATTGATTTGATAATCGAACCGTTTTATCAGCCCAATCGACAAACTCCTCACTAGTTCTGTTTATCAATTTTGTAAGCTGCAAATTTATTGGCTCAGATTCGATCAGACCTTCCCTCAAAAATACCTGCAAATAGTGAAACATTGTATTGTAGAAAAGATTCCAATCATTATCATTCCAATCATCAAAGAAGTTCTTACCAAATTTATCCCTTGGGGAAAAATCAGCAGAATAAGTAGCTGAAATTTCGAATTCGTACATTCTCCTTCGGAATGAACTACTGTTCCCATTAATGGCGTAATTTGTCGTTATCGCAACTTTAGGTGATTTATCAAAAGGTACAAAGACATGATTTTTGTATTTACGTCGAACAAACATCCCGGTGGTCATTAATGGGAATATCAACTCAAAGTTGAAGTTTCGATCGGTATCATCAAACAACAAAACTTCTGTATTCAATTCTACTGATGATAAGCCAAACCATTCTTTTTGATCGTATTTTTTACCATCTATAACGGAAACATTACGAATTTTACCAACAGCAGTTACCAACAATGTTTTACCACTTCCGCCGTTGGGCATACCATCAACATAAACATCAAGTAAAATTATTGCCTTTGTTGTTGTTGGGTTTTTATACCTATGTAAAAGATAGCCAATAGCTGAACTTAAGGCTTTGTAGCGTGTAATAGCTTTTCCACTATCATTAACAACAGTAAGATCTTTTAGAAATCGCAAAAATTCACTGTTTATCTCCAAGATATTAGAATCAATCGGATAAAAATCACGTTGTATAATATTTTGTTCCCATACATACGTGTCGAAATCTTCATAATTACATACTTGGATTCTCTCAGCTGTAACTTTTACAACTCCATTTCTGAAGAAAAAGAATCCGGTATCCTGGGTATCACAAAGAAAATCCAAATGAAGCGTTGGCAATAGCTTTAGATTTTTATCACCAAACAAGCCAGTTTTTTTGTGAAGTGAGTCAAGAATCTTTCCTGTTCCATTTCCTTGAGTATTTTCTAAAATGTAATTTTTAGTAATATCCAAAAGATATCCAACATTAACTGGATAAACGATATTCCCGTTAATCATTACAATAATTGGGTCAGAGTTTTTTTTGTTTGAATCATCAACAAAGTAATTTCCAATGCCAATACTTGCATAATAATCAAATAACAGATGAGGACTGATTTCTCCATTGCTATCCCAGAAGATAATTCTTGCCGATTCCGAGCCTTGCTCATTGACTGGCATGATACTTTCATCAGTCATAATTAAGAATTTTTCAATTTAAATGATTTAACTTCATTGTGTTTAAAAAAATCTTCTAGTTGGGCAGAAGTGACGTAGGTTTTGGAGCTAATTTGAACAAAGTTGAGTCTTCCTTGCTCTTTCCAGTTGTAAATTGTTCTTGAAGTAACCTGAAACATCTTAGCCAGATCATTAATGGTATAAACTGACTTTGTCTTGGTTGCCAAATTTTGTTTCTCGACAAGCTTTTGAAGAAACTTCTCTAAGCCTTCATCAGTACTAATCCAATCAATATCCTCAGGTTGTTTCTCTAAATGAGAGATTTTGAAACGAACTTCATCAATTTTTTTAATGAGTTCATTTACTTTTTCGTTTGAAAACGCATTGTTTGTCATAATTGAATATTTATGAATCCTTCTAGTGGCCAGAGAACTCTTCTAAATATTAGTTGCCACTTGGGATCTTTTTATCACAAAACACTCCATGCCAGAAATGGAAAAACCTTAATATGTGCATATTAAGGTTTTGATATTATTGAACTATTGAGAATATTGAAGAAATAAAATAAAAAATATATCCTTAATTGTATTTATATTAAAAATATGGCCTAATTAAGAATTTGACAGTGAAATATTAATTAAGGATATTAAGATTTTGGCAAGACAATTTGTCACTTTGTCACTTAAGAAATGGAGTTGATCTTATTATATTGATTAACTCGGTCTCATCTAAACCATCTGATTTTGTATTAACTCCGCTAGTTTTTGCGGAAACGCTACCAGATTTAGATAATGGTTGAAACATATTTTTAGCAGGTTTCCCTTCCTGATCCACAAAAATATTACTTAAAGACCTAGCTAAATCTGCATCTTCCATTTTTTCAATAACTTTTAGTTCATCCATCAATAGGTGTTTAAATATGCGTACTAAGGGTGGTTTGATTGAATTATTTTTAGTAAGTGACCATTTAATATTTAGTGATGAATTTAATACTTCCCCACTAAATGCCTGTTTAATTCTCTCTAATGTATCCCCATCTTCATCAATGATCTTATTTTCAGAAAGGATTCCATGTAAAGTAATTGAATTGAGCAATGGACTCTTTATCCAATTCAAAGCTTTAATATCTGAAGGAACTTTATCCTGTACTTTAGAGTTGTTACTAAACGATTCTTTCTGTTTGGTGTTATCTACTTCCAGAAATTCTTTTTTAAAGAACTGCTCTGCCTCTTTTAATTTTGGAAATTCATTATAAGATAGGATACCATTATAGCGCTTATGCATGAATCCAATCAATAAATATAAGGATAGGAGATTGATGTTATATTGTGTAATACTATTTTGAAGTTTTACTTTATCAATCAGGTAAACAAGCTCATTTACAATATTTTTTAAGTAAAACATTGTTTTACCTTCATCTAAATCAAATGATGCAATTTTTTTAGAAATCTGTATTTTTGAATTATCCCTCTGTTCTTTAAGATGACTTTTCAATCTATCAATAAAATATACTCTTTTTTCAGTGACATTTCTATCTTCATCTGTACTTATGTGATTGATTACAATATACTCCTCACCTAGATTAACTGCTTCCACAAAATCAGGACCCAATTGATCTTCATAAAATTCACCCTTTTCTTCATTTATAACTGTAAAAAAGTATTTGTGGAATTTTTGAAATCCACCTCCTAAGAAAAAGTATTCAAAGAATCCAAATGGATTTTCAATAGAAGATTCTTTCGTAATATTTGCTAAAGACATATAGAGAATTGAATATTAATAAAAACTCTTTCAAAACTAATAAAAGAACAAATCGGCAACTAAATTAACTAATGACCAAATCATTGGCGTCATCCAAAACATTTGTTTCAAAGCTATCCAAATATACCTGTGTAGTCTCTTCAGATTCATGTCCTAACCCTTCAGAAATAACAGCAGTAGAAATGCCAGATTTCTTCGCGATGGTTGCCCATGAATGCCTTGTAACGTATGTGGTCAATGAGACATCAAGCTTAAGTTCCTTTGAAATATCTTTCAATTTTTTATTCATAAGTCTCATTCCATTTCTATAATCAAGATATTCATTACCTTTTCGGTATATAATAGGGAAAATAAAATCGTCTGGCTCCTTTGATTTGCTATAGTAGTCTATAATTGTCTGTGCCTTTTCAGTAATTTTAATTGAGAAAAATTGTCCAGTTTTATGCCGTGTATAATTAATCCGTCCTGATTCAATATTCTTTACTTTTAAGAAAGCCATATCAACAAAGTTCATTCCCCGATTATAAAAACTAAACATGAACATATCTTTATAGAGCTGTAGATTCAATTCTTTAGGAATCTTCATGTCTTCAACCATTTTAATTACAGCCTTATTGACCGCACGCTTTCGTGTTTTTTCAGATTTAACTGAAATATTTTTGAATGGGTATTGAGTTTCTTCAATTAATCCGGCTTTTATTGCCCTATTTATAATTGCTCTTATAGTCCTAAGATGCATTGAAATTGTATTAATTTTTATTCCTGTAGAAATAAGGTAATTTTCAAAGCCTTTAATCAGCGAATAATCAATTTCTGAAAGTGGGTAATCATGTTCCTTTGTGTACTTTTGAAAAGTGTTATGAGTGTGTTCATAAACAGAAGCATTTCCAAGTTTACCAATTTCTTTAAACTCACTCAAAAGTTTTTCAACAAATAATTTTAACGTCAAATCAGTTTTAATTCCATTATACTTATCAACAATATCTTGTACTGTAAATGGTTTCTTTTTATTTTCTAATTCAAGGATTATAGCTTCCAAATCATTGACTTTAGATTTTATTAGAGCTATTAATAAACTTTGATTAGGATGTCTGCTATTTGGTTGTTTTTGCTTCTTATTCCATTGCGAGGGAGATGCCGAATGTCCAAGAGAAATTGTTTTACGCTTTAGATCTTTAATGATAGAGATTAATATCGGGTGCGAACCATCTTTTAATGTTTTGTGGGTATAAAGAAGAGCCTTTACAGATGCCATGAGTTTACTGGTTGAAATATGGTTGAAATAATATCTTCAAATCTATTCAATTAATTTCATATATTTATCAAATAATATTTTTAAATACCAGTATATAAAGAATATATGAGAAATAGTTTGAAGTGGCATGAAAATATTAATCAGCTTCCCAAGCTGAGGGTCGCGGGTTCGACCCCCGTTTCCCGCTCTTGAAGATCAGCCAGTTACATAAAAATGTGATTGGCTGTTTTTTTTCTGAAAAACCAACTTTACAAAACAGATTTCTTCATATAAATGTCGTAAATCTACTTACATCAGAATCTAAGGCGACTAAGTATCAATCATTTCATCTCCAAAAGCTAATAAGACAATCCGCCCTGCGATTCTAATCATGTTCCTTTTCGGGTTACGGTTTCTCAATCCATCGAAAAATGGATAGTATTATATTCCTGAGTCAAAATATTTGTTGTAACATAACTTTCAACAGGTCATTTTATTTCCAAACTCAAAAAAACACAAAAAGAAAAACACAAAAACACTTATCAGCAGCATGGTGATTATTTCTCTTCTGTTCTTGAATTTCAACCGTTGTACACAAGCGCCCACAGATGTTTCCAGCGAAATTAAAGAACTGAATAATGTCTTTATGGAAGCCTTTAACAGCGGCGATATTAAAACTATGGCAGGTAATTATACCTCTAATGCAAAACTGTTCCCTGCTAATAGCGATGCGATTGAAGGGCCGGAAGCGATTGTGGGATTTTGGACGGCGGTTAAGGGAATGGGAATTAAAAGAGTACAGTTGGAAACCGTTATTGCTGAAAAAACCGGGAACATTGCCATCGAAGAGGGCAGGTACAAGCTATTTGTTGATGGTGATCAGATGGCCGATCAGGGGAAATTCATTGTTACCTGGGAAAAAGTTAACGGACAATGGAAAATCGCCCGGGACATTTGGAATACCAACAATCCGGCTCCGGTGGCGCGCGCAACCGAAAATGGGACAATATATATTGTGCATAATTTTGTAAAAGCCGACAAAATAGCTCAATTCGAAGACTTTAACTTAAATTATCTAAAACCAGCTGCCGAAGAATTCGCTCCCGAACTTAAGAAAACGGTTCGCTTTTTAAAACAGTCAGAACCAAATGAAGATGGGACATTTTCTTATTTCTTTTTGATGGATCCGGCAATTGATAATGCTGATTATGGAATGGCTCCAATCTTAACTTCAAAATACGGAAAAGAAAAAGCTGATGAATATATGAAAATGTATTCCGATTGTTTAAAGAAACATACATTGAATGTAGCTGTTCAAACTGGATGGTAACCCCATTACAATGCACAAATTTTGAACAAGCTAAAATCTGCTTAAAATCATCGGGGAACTCAATAGAAAAGAAATTATTCCGTTTATTTTTAGCCACAGCGATCGGTTGTAGTGAAAAAGGCCGTTGACTGTTCTCCTGAAATTGGGAAGTGTAATCGCACGCACTTTCTCAATTTCAGGAAGAGCAAGATTGTTTGAGGGTAGAACAATAAAAAAAACGAGAATTATTCCGATGCAGAATTTAATCATGCTATTCATTTCGAGCTTGTTATGGCTTGTGTCTCCTGAAACCAATTCCGGAGAAAACAACTGGCCGGCCGAACTCAACACCGCCAAAGATGCGGTTTATCTCGACAAACTTGAACGGGAGGTAATTTACGAGCTGAACAAAGTAAGAAGCAACCCCAAACGCTTTGCCGAGGAATATATGGAAGAATTGCGCACTGCATTCAACGGAAAGCTCTTCACATATCCGGGACAAATAACTGTCAGGTCGCAGGAAGGAATCAGGCCGCTTGAAGAATGCATTAAAGTGCTGAAGGCAACTTCGCCCCGCGCCATTCTTCGCCCGGCCGAAGGATTATCAAAAGCAGCGGCAGACCTGATGGAAGATCAGCAAAAAAATGGTGGTACAGGTCATATTTCCCGAAAAGGTACCAATCCGCAGCAGCGCATCGAAAAATATGGAGAATGGGATATTTGTTCGGCAGAAGACATCACCTACGGAAGTTTCGAAGCACGGCAGATTGTGATTTTCCTGCTGATTGACGACGGGGTTCCAAACCGTGGGCACCGCGAAAATATTCTGAATCACTGTTTCCAGTTTGCAGGCGTGGCAAACGGGCGTCATCCCGATTATGAAACGATGTGCGTAATAGATTATGCCGGTGATTATAAAACGAAATCTGCTGACATGAAAAATTGACAATCAGCCAATTCAACGGCCAGCAGCAAATTGGGGTAATGTGCAATCGGTTTTATATCCTACCTTTGCAGCTTCAACATCGAGACATCTTCATGCTTCAGAAAAAGAAAGAACAGCCCAGGGAAAAGTCCAAATTACATCCCCTGAATAAAAACAGGGAACGCTACAATTTTAAACAACTGACAGAGAGTTTCCCGGAATTGGCTCCTTTTGTCAAGCCCAATATTTATGGCGACGAATCTGTCGATTTTGCTGACCCCAATGCAGTGAAAGCGTTGAACAAAGCGATTCTGAAACTTCATTACAATATTGACCACTGGGATATCCCCGAAGGTTATTTGTGTCCGCCCATACCCGGAAGAGCCGATTACATCCACCACATTGCCGATTTTTTGTGCCGCAATAACTTCGGAAAAATCCCTATGGGTCCGCAGATAAAATGCTTCGATATTGGAGTTGGAGCAAGTTGTATTTATCCGATTACCGGAAATCAGGAATACGGATGGTCGTTTATTGCTTCCGATATCGATCCGCTTGCCATCGAATCTTCGAACCGGATAATTGCCCAAAATCAAGTACTTGACGGAAAAGTGGAGTGTAAATTGCAGTTGAATCCGAAAGACTTTTTCTACGGAATTATCCGGAAAGACGAGCTGATTGATTTGTCGATCTGCAATCCTCCGTTTCACGCTTCAGCCGAAGAAGCGCAGGCTGGATCGCTCCGGAAAATACGAAACTTACATCTGGACAAAAAATCCAGCCCCATCCTTAATTTTGGCGGACAACACCACGAACTGTGGTGCGATGGTGGCGAAGAAAAGTTCGTCAGGAACATGATTCTGCAAAGCAAAAAATTCGCGGCCAACTGTTTCTGCTTTTCAACGCTTATTTCGAAAGAATCGAACCTGAAGAAAGTTTACCAAACGCTGAAACAGGTCGGGGCTTTTGGCGTGGAAACCATCCCGATGGGACAGGGCAACAAAATCAGCCGTATTGTGGTCTGGACATTCCTCACCACCGAAGAACAAAACAAATGGAAAAATTTGCGGTGGAAAGCGAAACGCTGAATGCATAAATGGGAACCTTCCTGCTGATTTCCGTATAACCAATACTGAAAGCCAAGCCTTTGCCAAAATGAGAACCGCTGCCCCAATAGTGTTTCCACCGTTTTATGCGTTCAGGGTTATTTCCCTTGTCGTTTTATTTTGTATTTCCTGCTCGTTTGCCCGGCAGGATACTGACGCCAAAAATAAAAACAGGCCGATTGCTATGGAAACCCAACAAAAGGATGAATCTCCCGAATGGGAAAAAGAGACGCGAAAAATGGTCGCCAACCAATTAATCTCAAGGGGAATTGCCGATCAGAATGTACTCCGGGTGATGCGAAATACGCCGCGCCACCTGTTTGTTCCTGAAAACCTGCGCAGTGAGGCCTACAACGATTGTCCGCTGCCGATTGGCGAAAGACAAACCATCTCGCAACCTTATATTGTGGCCATAATGACCGAACTGCTTGCGCTGAAAGGCAGCGAAAAAGTACTTGAAATTGGTACCGGATCAGGTTATCAGGCAGCTATACTGGCGCAATTGGCCGATACCTGTTACACAATAGAGTTGCTGCCAACACTGGCCGATGGCGCCAGCTCCCTTTTTAAGCGAATGGGCTACAACAACATCGTTGCCAAGTGCGACGACGGTTACAAAGGTTGGCCCGAACATGCGCCATTCGACCGCATCATCATTACCGCCGCGCCACCCGAAATCCCGCAAACGCTCGTCGATCAATTAAAGCCCGAAGGCATCATGGTAGTCCCTGTCGGAAAACTTTATCAGGAACTGATCGTCGTCACAAAAACGAAAAAAGGTATCCGGAAGGAAAGCATTATTGCGGTGCGTTTTGTGCCAATGGTTAAGCCTGAATAAAAAACGGAACCCCACCGTTGAAAACTGCAAAGCCACCAAGCTGAAATTGCGATTGGGTGCAACATGGCGGCTTCCGAACCAACATGGCGGAGATATTTTTAACATGACGGCGATATTGGGTAACATGGCGACTAAAAAACTAACATGACGGCCATTTTCACCTACATGGCAGCAAAATCTTTAACAGGGCGGGCATTCCCTATAACATGAAGGCTTCCCAAACAACAGCCCGACACAGAAAAAAAAGTTTTTCATATTCGCTCCCGATATTCCTTCGGAGTTATACCAAGCAATTTTTTCACATAGCGGGTAAAGAACGAACGGCTCGAAAAATCCATTTTATCAGCAATTTCCGAAATGTTCAGATTTTTGTTTTGCAATAAAAGTAACAATCGTTCTTTTGTATATCGTTTTATCCATTCCGAAGCGGTAATTCGGGTATTGACCTTGCAGATATAATTGAGATATTTGGGTGTGATGTTCAGCTTATCGCTGTAAAACTGCACTTCTCGTTCTTTCATACAATGTTCCTGTACTAATTGCAAAAACCGTTCGTACAATGTTCCGCTTTGTAAACTTCGTTTTCGTCTATCGAGTTCATCTTCAAAAACGTGCCACATTTCAAAAAGAAAAAGTTGCATTTGGAGTTTCAACATTTCTTCGTAAAATCGGTGGTTTGTTTCTTGCGATTTATCGTACAGCAATTGAAAATTTTTTAAGATTTTCTCTTTGTCTTTTTTATCAGGGTGCAAAATCGGATTTTCTTTGGAATGTATAACGCTGTCGATACTCGCATTTACACTCGGTAAATTTGTTGTCAATAAATCGCTGTCCACAAACAACAATGTTGCCTTAAAATTCGCTGAGAAAGACAAGTCCGAAACATTAATACCTGCCAGCCAAAATATAAATTCCCCTTTTTTGCATTGGTATTGCTGACCATTAAAGACAAATTTCACGCTTCCACTTTGGCAATAAATATGCGTGTGGAACCGGGTTTGAAAATCTTTAGGAAATTGAGCCGTTGATGCTGTTTTATACTGGATAACCTTTTGATATTCTGACATATTCATTCAATATTTAGGAACTATTAACAAAAATAGGTAATATTTGACATTAATTGCGACGTTAATGTAACAAAACACCTTTGAAGTGCCGTTAACTTTGCCTTGTAAAAAATAAGACAATGCAAACAACAGATATTTTTGAACGATTGAAAATGGGCGAACCCATTTTGCCAAATGACCTTGAAGCGTACAAAATGCGTGAAGCATCGTACAGTACAAAAAAGTTGCTTGTTCAAATGAACAATGCAACAGAGCCGAGCGAAATCAGGGATTTACTAAGCCAAATAACAGGTACTGAAATTGACGAAAGCGTTGCTGTTTTTACGCCTTTGTATATCAATTATGGAAAGCACACCAAAATCGGAAAAAATGTATTTATAAACTTCGATTGCGTTTTTTTGGATTTGGGCGGAATTACGATAGAAGACAACGTGTTAATTGCTCCGAAAGTGAGTTTATTATCCGAAGGACATCCCACCTCAATTGAAGACCGACATTCTTTAATTCCAAAACTTATTCACATCAAAAAGAACGCTTGGATTGGTTCCAATGCCACCATTTTGCAAGGCGTAACCATTGGCGAAAACGCTGTTGTCGCTTCCGGTTCTGTGGTTTCAAAAGATGTTCCTGATAATACAATCGTGGGTGGAATTCCTGCAAAAATCATCAAAAAAATTTAAACCAGATAAAATGAGAACAATAATGACACTCGCAGTAGCCCTATTAATATTGATAGGTCAGGCCTGCAACACAAAAAGTGAAAAACGAGAAAATATGGAATCGGACAAAAACGAATTGAATGCCATTTTCCCAAAGGGTGAAAAAGGTTCGGAAGAATGGTTTACCGGGAATGCTTATCCTACAAGCCTGTTGGAAGCAGATTCTGTATATACCACAATTGCAGGTAATGTTTATTTTGAATCCGGAGCCCGGAGTAATTGGCATACCCACCCATCCGGTCAGATACTGATCATTACGGATGGCATTGGTTATTATCAGATTGAAGGGCAACCCATTGAAGTTATGAAAAAAGGAGATGTGGTAAAATTTCCGCCCAATGTGCGGCACTGGCACGGTGCAAGCCCTGATGTGGGTGTACAGCAACTTTATATTATTCCCAACACTGAAAAGGGGATTGTCGAATGGATGGAGCCAGTGACGGATGAACAATATAACAATACGAAGTAGTTTATTAAAAAAAACAATGAAAAAGAATATTGAGAACCAGCCGGAAAATAAAATCGCAAATCCAACCAGTAGAAGGGGTTTCTTAACGGCAGCTACCTTTTTAGGTTTAGGAGCGATGGCAGCCGGAACTGTTAAGGGCTATGCAGCCGCTTCTCATAGTTCCGAAAAGAAAAAAGGGATAGGTACCATATTGGATAAAAAGCGGACTTTAGGTTCAAAGAAGAATCCGCTTGAAGTTTCAGCTATTCAGTTGGGCTGCATGGGTATGCATTCTGGTCGTGGTATCCATCCCGATCACAAGAGCATGGTCAAACTGATCCGGGATGCTGCTGAACGTGGCTGCGACTTTTTCGATACAGCCGAAGTTTATGGTCCGTATATAAATGAAGAATTGGTTGGAGAAGCGCTTGCTCCCATCCGAAACCAAGTTGCCATCTCTACCAAATTTGGGTTTGATATTGGGGGTACAAATGTCTTCAACAGCACACCAGAGCACATTCGCAAGGTTGTCGATCAATCACTCAAACGGCTTAAGACCGACCGTATCGATCTTTTCTTTCAGCACAGGGTTGATCCGAACGTGCCAATTGAGGATGTTGCAGGTGCCGTAAAGGATCTTATACAAGCCGGGAAAGTGCTGCACTTTGGTCTAAGTGAAGCAAAAGCAGAAACCATCAGAAAGGCACACGCTGTTTGCCCTGTTACGGCAGTGCAAAGTGAGTATTCCTTTATGTTTAGGCTACCCGAAGAAGTCATCTTTTCCACTTTGCAGGAATTGGAGATAGGTTTCGTGGCATATAGTCCGCTTTGCCGTGGTTTGTTGGGTGGAAATTTAACCGAGTATTCTGATTTGAATACGAATGACATTCGGGGTGCATGGCCACGGTTTCAGCCTGAGGCTTTAAGGTCAAATATCCGGATTGTAGAGGCGCTGAATGAGTTTGGAAAGACAAAAGGAATGACTTCATCTCAAATATCCATAGCGTGGATGCTTTCAAAATACCCTTTTATAGTTCCCTTGCCTGGCACAACCAAGCTTTCACATTTAGAGGAGGATTTACGAGCCGCTGACTTCGTGTTAACCGCAGCCGAAATAAATGAGATTGAAAGTAAAATAGAGAAAATAGGAGTTGTGGGTGATCGCTATGATGCACTGCAACAGTCGAGAGTAGAATATTAATCAGATAAGAAAAAATAAAATTTTCCTCATGAATAAATCAATTGCAAGGCTGCTGATAACAACATTCATTTATGTTGTCGTTTTACTTACTTCTGGGTTAAATGCACAGACAGTGTCATCCTCTTCAAAAAAGAAGCCGTTAGAAACATTTACCATAACGTCTGTTCCGGCTGAAAACGGGTCTTATACCATTAGTCCAAAAATTCCTGATGACGGCCAGGTGCCGGCGGGCACTGTATTATCGGTAAAAGCCAAACCCGCATCGGCATACAGTCTGGATGCCGTGTATTACACGGCAAAAGGAGGTATTTGGGGAACAACTAGTTACGAAAGTTTCACACCTAAAATGAAAATAACTGTTACCAAGGATATGAAGGTCGGGGCAACATTTATTCCCCGTTCTTTGGTAGATAATGTGAGGGCAATCCAAGATGTTGTTTATGCAAAGCCGGGAGTTAAGCCTTTGAAGTACGATGTGTATTCGCCGAAAGGGGCTAAAAATCTTCCTTGCATTATCATCATTCATGGCGGCGGTTGGTCTTCAAACAACGAAGACATTATGCGTGGACTAGCTCGTGAACTGGTGAAAGGTGGTCGCTATGTTGTTTTCAGTATTGACTACCGGTGGATTAACAGACTGGACGGAGAAACCGAGCCGACGTACATGCACAATTTGATTGAAGATGTTTTTGGAGCCATCGCCCATATTCAGGAACATGCTGCGGAGTACGGCGGCGATCCGACCCGTATAGCCGTTACCGGCGACAGTGCCGGCGGCCATCTAGCCGAAGCAGTGGCCACCCTTAGTCCGCTTATTGGCGATGCTGGTTTTGGGATAACTAGCGGGGTTTACCAGTATATGCCAAGCTACCTGCCAAAAAGAAAATCACTGGTTCAGGTTAAAACTGAAATAACCAATGCAGTTAAGGCTGTGGCACCAAGTTATGGTGCATCCGAGGCAGCGGACTTTAAAACGCTGCTGGAGCAAACAGACCAAGGTTATTGGGACGCCATTTCTCCTACAAGGCATGTTCCAAAGGCTGGTGAACGGGTTCTTCCGCATTTCATTGTCCGTGGTACAAAAGACCCGATCGTAGATCACGCTATGGTGCAGCGCTATGTAGATGTGCTCAAAGCAGCCGGGCAGTCGGTAAAGTATATTCAGGTGGAAGATGCAGGACACGCCTTTTTCGATTGGAAACCAGATGCTACAACGAGAGCAACTTTTGCCAGATATGGGGTGCCTTATGCCGCTCAAATGCTGAGTTTCTTCGATGATATATTCTATAAAAGTTAACCATAGAATTATACTGTCTGTTCTTCATACAACGATGGCTGAATAGAGTAATTCTTAAAAAACGATAAAACATGACAAACAACGTAAAAGGCAAAGTGGTAATCATTACCGGCGCAAGCAGTGGTATGGGTGAAGCAGCGGCAAAACATTTATCACAGCTCGGTGCAGCGGTTGTATTGGGTGCAAGAAGAGCGGATAGGATAGAAAAACTGGCAAACGAGATTCAGGAAAGTGGTGGAAAAGCGATTGCCATTGCTACAGACGTAACACAGCGAGATCAGGTAAAGAAGTTGGTCGATTCTGCAGTTGAAAAATTCGGACGTGTTGATGTAATTCTCAATAATGCTGGTATAATGCCCTTATCGCCGATGGATCGCCTAAATGTTGACGAGTGGGATATGATGGTTGATGTCAACATCAAAGGCGTGCTTAATGGTATTGCCGCTGTTCTTCCTTATATGAAAGAGCAAAAGTTTGGTCAGATTATCAATACTTCTTCTGTGGCTGGTCACAAAGTATTTAACGGCTCTGCAGTTTATTCTGCTACAAAATATGCTGTTCGGGCATTGACGGAAGGTTTACGTTTGGAAGTTAAACCTTATAATATTCGTACTACAATTGTTTGTCCTGGAGCCGTCAAAACAGAATTGCTGGAACATATTTCCGAGGCAGATATTCAGCAGGCTAACAAAGATTATGTGGGAGAAGTAGGAATTAGTCCGGATAGTTTTGCACGTGTGGTTGCGTTTGCAATCAGCCAGCCTGAAGACGTTGACATTAATGAGATTATCTTCCGTCCAACCTCTCAGGAGCTGTAAGAAAGACGGGAATTTTCATCCGTCGATCGAGTAAATGTAAGGCATTGGCACGGGGCAAATGCTGATGAAGGTGGATGTTATTCCCTTCGACAAGTTGGGAGCATTTTTCAAAGAGCATTTAAAATATTAGCAAGATTATGAAATATTCGTTTTTAATGATGTTGGCTTTTATGTCAACATTTATGAGTAGTGCATCTTCTTGTAACAAAGAAGATGACAAGATTAACACAGAAAATAATGCACCATTGGCAAACGGTAAAATCAAAATAAAAGCAAATTCACAAACCTTTATAGTCACACTTTTGGACAATAACTCGGCAAAAGCTTTTAAAGAATTGTTGCCTTTGACAATCAATATGATTGAACTGAATGGAAATGAGAAATATTACGACTTGCCCGAAAGTATTCCGACAAACTCATCCAATCCGGGAACGATAAAAAATGGTGATTTAATGTTGTACGGTTCAAAAACTTTAGTGCTGTTTTATAAAACATTTTCAACATCATACAGCTATATAAAATTGGGGACAATAGATGATGTAACAGGTTTGACAACTGCATTGGGTTCGGGAAATGTAACTGTAACTTTTGAATTGGAATAAGAAAACAGACAAAACAATCCAACGTTAAGGCAAGCATGTTACCCATTTTGGCAACCGCACAAAGCCTACAAAGAATGCCCAAAGAGCTTGCCTTTCCAAACTGTTAAAAATTTCATGTTACTCTTTCCCTGCTTCTCCAAACCTTGTAAATCTCGAACCATACAATACTCGAAAAACCGGCAACAATGCAGATCAGCGATTCTGCCAGGCTGATTTTTTCGAACTGGAACAGATTGAGCAGGAAAGGCACGTTCAGGATCAGTATCAGGAAAAAAGCAGCTCCACCAACTACCCATTTTACGGTTTTATTTGAAGTGCGCAGTATCTGAAAAATATTGCGCGTCCACGAACGGTTCGATAGAATCACCGCGATGTTGGCGGCAATCAGCGTGGTAAATGCCAGTGCGCGCGTTTCCTGCTCAGAGTAGCCAGTTTTCAGGCCAATTAAGTAAACGGCAAAAACAACCACCAGAATCCCGATTCCCTGCGAGCAGCTCAACCAAATCTTTTTCGCGCCGAAGAAAGGTTCGTCAATGGCTTTTGGCGGACGGTTCATCACGTTTTTTTCTTCCTTTTCGGCTTCAAAAATAATGGAGCATGCCGGGTCGATAATCAGTTCAAGAAACACAATGTGTACCGGCCAGAGCAACAAAGGCCAGTCGGCCACGAAAACCGGGATGAGTGACAATCCGGCAATCGGGACATGAATGGCAAAAATGTACCCAAGCGCTTTTTGCAAGTTGTCGAAAATGCGGCGCCCCATTTTTACGGCGCCCACAATCGATGCGAAATTATCGTCCATCAGCACCAGCGACGAGGCTTCGCGCGCCACGTCGGTTCCTTTTTCGCCCATCGCGATACCAATGTTGGCGGCTTTCAGCGCGGGCGCATCGTTCACGCCATCGCCGGTCATGGCCACAATTTCGCCGTTTCGTTTCAGCGCGTTCACAATTTTCAGTTTCTGCTCCGGGACAACCCGGGCAAACACGTTCACGTTCCTGATCCGTTCGGCCAGTTCATCTTCGGTCATTTCCTGAAGTTCGGGTCCACTGATTGAAATGTCAGGGTTTTTCAGCCCGATTTCGCGGGCAATATTCATGGCGGTCACCGGATAATCGCCTGTAATCATGATCACACGGATTCCGGCCTGGTAGCATTCATTCACGGCGGCAGGCACATTTTCGCGAATCGGATCGGAAAGAGCGATCAGACCAATAAATTCGAAATCGAAATCGTGCTGAATTTCAGGCAGATCTTCAGTCCCGATCAATGCTTTTGCCACGCCCAAAACCCGCAATCCGGCCGAAGCCATTTCGGCCACAGCCTCCGCATATTTCTCTTTTTGATTTTGCTGAAGGTGGCACAAGTCGAAAATTGCTTCGGGTGCGCCTTTGGTAGCAATGGTTTGGCGGTGTTTTTCGTGGTTCGTAAAAACGCGCGACATGGCCAGCAAATCTTTCGAAAGCGGATATTCCTTCACCATTTGCCAGTCGGTATGAATGTGTTCGGTGTTTTGCAGATAAGCCTCGCCCATGTTGGTAATGGCGCGTTCCATCGGGTCCAACGGGTTGGTCTGGCTCGACAAAATCCCGTATTCGATGATCTCGTGAAACTCATCAGGAAAACCGTTTGATTTGCTGACAGTATGAAAGCTTTTCCCGTTGTACAGGCGGGCAACCTTCATTTTATTTTGGGTGAGCGTCCCGGTTTTATCAGTACACAAAACCGTTGCCGAACCCAGCGTTTCAACGGCTGATGGTTTGCGGGTCAGTACATTTTTTTTCGACATCCGCCAGGCTCCCAAAGCCATAAAAACCGTCAGTACCACCGGAAATTCTTCAGGAAGCATGGCCATCGCCAGCGTAATTCCGGCCAGGAATCCTTTCAGCAAATCGCCACGGGTGAGCGTAAATACCACAATCACCAACACACACAGCGAAATACCGATGATTGCCAGTCTTTTTACCAGCACCGCCATTTCGGTTTTCAGCTTGGTGGGTTCTTCCTCCACCGAATCGAGCGCTTTCCCGATTTTGCCGATTTCGGTGTTCGACCCGATGGCCGTTACTTTTACGATGCCATTCCCCTGAACGATCATCGATCCGGAATACACGAAAGGCAAATCATCGCCACCGGGATGGGTGTTTTTGTCAGCGCCGTTCCACTCCGATTTTCGCACCGGAACCGATTCGCCGGTCAGCAGCGACTCGTCGGCCATCAGGTTCACCGAATATAAAACCGTTGCATCAGCCGGAACGCGGTCGCCTTCCTGCAAAACCACCAGATCGCCGTTCACCACATCGCGTCCCGCAATGCGCTTTTCAATGCCCTCCCGAATCACCAAAGCACGCGGACTCGCCATGTCTTTCAGTGCATCGAGCGCTTTTTCGGTTTTCTTTTCCTGATAAAATTCGATCCCCATAATCACAAAAACGAATCCCAGCAACATCAATCCCTCCTGAACATCGCCCAAAATCAGGTACAAAGCGCCGCAGGCCACCAGCAGCAAAAACATGGGCTCTTTCACCACGCCCCAGGCAATGGCAAACAGGTTTTTGGGTTTCGACGAAGGAAGTTCGTTCAGTCCTTCGCGCTTTTGCTTTTCCTGAACCTGTTCGTTGGTCAGTCCCCGGTACTTTTCTGATTTTAAATCGACTGTCATAGCTAAACTGATTAGATTACTCTAACTAATTAGGTAAATTTTTATTGTTTTCTGAAGGCTTTTTCAAGTAACATTTCCAATAATCCCACTTCCGCTGGTTCGAGCTTTGCAGCGATTTGCTCTGCCATTTGCCTGTGTGCAAAATCGTGGGTGTGGTTGATGAGTTTGCCTTTCACGGTGAGGTGAAAATGGGCGCTCCGGCGGTCTTCGTCAGACTTTACGCGGTAGATAAAGCCCTTTTCAATCAGCTTATCTACAGCTACTTTAACGGTGGGTTTGGTGAGGTTCATTTCGGCTGAAAGTTCGGTCAGATTTGGGTTCCCCAATTGGCTGATAGTTTCAAGGTAATTCATTTGAGTCAGTGTCAGTTCCTTAAAATCGAACTGTTCTTTGGCCGCTTCTTCCTTGTGTCCAATTTCGCGCGACAGAATCGCAATATATTCTACCAGTTTTTCCATGCAGCTAATATAGTTAGATTTTACTAACAAATAAAAGCTCGAATAAAATAAAAATTACTTGATGATAATGCCGAAGGCATGACAGTATAATTTCACCACTTCGTGGTTTTTTAGGGCTTGCTCAACTATTTTCTATCATCCTCACAACCCTTCAGGTTTTAATATTTACCCTTTGATTCGCTAATAAAAAAAATAAAGCATAGTGACCGAAGTTTTCAAACTCCCTTTCATCTTAAGCGGAGGGTTGGGGATGGGACTGTTATTTCCTATCTTCGCATCAATGAAAACATTTCAGGAAATAGTGCAGCAAACCGAATTCTCTCGTGAGGATTTGACAACACTCCTTCTGGCAGAGAGAGAGGAACGTCAGCTCCTTTTACAACAGGCGCAATCGGTGAAACTCCAAACGATTGGCAACAAAGTTTTTTTCCGTGGATTGGTCGAGTTTTCGAATATTTGCGCGAAAGACTGCCTGTATTGCGGCATTCGCAAAAGCAACGACCATGTCGTTCGCTACGAAGCCTCAGATGAGGAAATTCTCGATGCCTGCCGGTTTGCCTGGGAAAACCGCTTTGGCTCGGTTGTTTTGCAGTCGGGCGAATTGTCATCTCCGGTTTTTGTGGAACGAATCAGCCGATTGCTGCAGAAGATTAAAGAGCTATCGAACGGAGAGCTGGGCATCACGCTTTCGTGCGGAGAGCAAAACCTGGAAACCTATCGGCAATGGTTTGCCAGCGGGGCGCACCGTTATCTGCTGCGTATTGAAAGCTCCAATCCTGATTTGTACCTGAAACTACATCCTGAAAATGATTTTCACAGTCACCAGCGCCGGTTGCAGGCGTTGAAAGATTTAAGAACGGCCGGTTACCAGGTTGGAACCGGGGTGATGATTGGTTTGCCTTTTCAAACCATCGACGATTTGGCCAGCGACCTGCTCTTTTTCAAAGCCATCGATGTGGATATGGTGGGAATGGGGCCATACATAGAACACGAAGAAACTCCCCTTTACGAATTTCATTCTCAACTGAAAACCCGTCAGCAGCGTTTCGATCTGGCGCTCAAAATGGTAGCCACTTTGCGCTTGTTAATGCCCGACATCAACATTGCCGCTGCAACAGCCTTGCAGGCGATCGATCCGGCAGGTCGCGAAAAAGCGCTGACGATCGGGGCCAACATCATTATGCCCAACTTAACTCCAACGAAATACCGCAAAGATTATCAGTTGTACGAAGACAAACCTTGTCTGGACGAAGATGCGGAACTTTGCCGGAATTGTCTGGAAGCCCGGATCGACCTTGCCGGATGCGAAATCGGGTACGGCGAATGGGGCGATTCGAAACACTTCAGAAAATAAATTTTCCTATATTAGAGCTCTAATTATAAACAACTAAACCAACATGAAACCTACCAGAAGAGACTTCCTCAAATCGGCATCTGTATTGACTGCGGGTGCGTTTTTTATCCCGAACATGATGAGTTGCTCACCATCAAACCGTTTAAATATTGCCGTCATTGGCGTGGGCGGACAGGGCAAATCGAACTGGAGCAAGCTGATCAATCAGGAAGACCCAACCTGGAATGAAAACATTGTTGCCCTTTGTGATGTGGACGACAACCGCGCTGCCGATGGCTACAAAGTGATGCCCAATGCCAAACGATACAAGGATTACCGGGTGATGTTCGACGAAATGCACAAGGAAATTGATGCAGTGATGGTTTGTACGCCCGATCACACGCACTTTCCGGCAGCAATGGCAGCAATGGAACTGGGAAAACACGTAATCGTTGAAAAACCGCTTGCACACAATATCTGGCAATTGCGCACGCTTCAGAAAGCTGCCAAACATTACGGTGTGGTTACGCAAATGGCTAATCAGGGACACACCACCAACGGCATTCGTCAGGTAAAAGAATGGTACGAAGCCGGAATTCTTGGAAATGTTACCGAAGTAATTGCATGGTTCGATGGGCCAACATTTGGCCCCGGCAAATATTTCAATAAACCAGAGAGTTTTCCACCTGCAGAACAACCTGTTCCGGCGCATTTAGACTGGAATTTGTGGGTCGGCCCTGCTGCATTCCGCCCGTACAACGAAATTTACGTGCCTAAAACATGGCGCAGCTGGTTCGATTTCGGCAACGGCGAACTGGGCGACTGGTGCTGCCATACGCTCGATGCACCTTTCTGGGCGCTGGATATGGGAATGCCCGATGTAGTTGAAGCCGAATTTAAATCGCCTGTTCCTGATACAGGATTTGTTTCCGATCAGGCCATCATTCGCTGGGATTTTCCTGCACGCAGAGAAAAAGCACCACTAACAATGCGCTGGTTCGAAGGCGGATTGAAACCAGAAAATCGTCCGGAGTGGAACCTTGAAAAACTGCCCGGAAGCGGAATGATTATGGTGGGCGATAAAAATTGCCTAATGACCGGAGGGCGGCCAAATCAACCGAAAATATTGTTGCCGGGCGATGAGTGGACTGAATTTCAGAAGAGTTTGCCCGCTCAAACAATTCCAAGAACATTTGAAGAAAATCCTCAAAGAGAATGGATTGATGCCATTAAAAACGGGACTTTACCGGGCTCGAATTTCGATTATGCAACAAAACTCGTCGAGATGTCGCTGACCGGTGTTTTAGCCCAGCGTTTTAATACCCGAATCGAATATGACGCTGCGAACATGAAAGTTACAAATCATCCGGAGCTGGATGCTTACATAAAAGAACCCATGCGCGAAGGTTTTGCGTATGGTGAAAACCTTTGATGACAGGGGCTTAGCAGTTGCCCGCATTGTTGAGCATATTCAGCTGAGCGATTAGTCCTGTTAGGTTTTGAAAACCTAACAGGACTATCAAAATGTGAATTCGAATTAAGTTTTAACACTCTAATCGGCCAGTTTTATGGTAGTAACAATTCCAAAATGGTAAAGAAGTATTCTTTTGTTGCTTGTATTAACCCTGGAGTCTAAACCAACACTTAAATTTTTAAGTTTTAACAAATCCAAATCGAGGCCAACAACTGTATTTAATCCTCTTTGTTTCAAAAATCCATTTTTTTGCAAATTACCAGTATCCGATATAAGTGTGTTTTCGATCAAATATGTAAAACCGGTAATAAGCCTCAGTCTGTCAAAATATTTAGGAATTGGTACTATTTTTAAAAGTAATCCCGATTCTAAAGAATTCGTCAATTTGTCAACTGTTTCATCCTCACCCATGTTTCCATATTCAGAAGTATTGTTACCAGAACCCATTTGAAGATGCGGAGAAAGCTTGAAAAACGGATTTATACACCAGTCGTATTCTACAAAAAATACAGGTCCGAATCCTGAACTATGATCAAAACTACCGATATTGGTACCAATAGTTATTGAGCTTGAAGGTTTCTCCTGTGCAGCAACTTGCAAGAAGAGAAAAGACAGAAGTACAAAATAGAAAACTTTCATAGGAGTTTATATCAGATTTTTCTACTGCAATTATAAGCAAATTATGTTGCTTTATAAACAATTCGTTTTCCATGTAATTCTGCAATTCCGGTAAATTCAGCAATTTGGGTTCTGTTCTCCGGAAGTACTTTTCCGGCAGCAATAATTTTTATTTTTCTCCCCGGCATTTCCTGCATTTGTCGCAAAACCTCCCGCCCATTCCACGCAGTGTCCATTCCTCCTGAAGTAAGCACGCGCGTAATTCCATCAATTTCATTTAGTTCCTGAAATGATTTAAAAACATCGCCGGAATAATCGATCGCTTTGTGGAAAGTGACTTCCAGAGGGAAAGCAAGCCTGGTCAGCCTTTTAGTATTTTCGATGTCAATTTTGCCTTCGCTGGTGAGCAAACCAAAAACAACCCCTGCAACTCCCGACTGCTTGAAAAATTCAATTTCCCGTTCCATCTGCTGAATTTCTGTTTCAGAATAAACAAAATTACCACCACGTGGGCGAACCATTGCCATGATTGGAATTTTGAGTTTTTTTACGCAAGCGTTAGTTAATTCCACCGAAGGTGTTAAACCATCCTGTGCCAAATCAGAGCAAAGTTCAATTCGGTGTGCGCCATTGTTTTGAGCCGCCAGCGCTTCTTCGGGCGTTTCCACACAAGCTTCGAAGGTTAATTTTTTTGTTGTCATTTATGATTGATTTATAACTTGAATTCTTTGGTTCTATAATCTAAAAGTGTGGGTAAAGTATTCATTTGTCAGTTCTAATTTGAGAAATCCCCAATTATTTATACAGCTAAAAATATGAAAAACGTCGGATATTTAGTTACCAGAAAGCGGCAGAGCCGCATAATATTTATAGTAAAAAAGTCGATAAAAGCTGGTAAGGTGCATCGCACCGGAATATTAAAATTTTTGAATGCCTATATTCCGGTGCTCTGCACCTCATATGTGAATTGCAACAAATAATCTACAAATATCAACGGTGCTCTGCACCTGAAATAAGGACTACTTTATCTTACACTTACAAAACATTATAGAACCACTTTTTCCATGCAATTTGCTTCAAAACAACATATCCTTCCTTACCGAGTGTTTCATTTCAAGTTCGAGCAGCAGTTTTTTTCGCCAGAGTCCGCCCGCGTATCCGGTAAGTTTGTTGCCGGCGCCAATTACCCGGTGACAAGGAATAATAATGGCGATCGGATTTCGCCCGTTTGCCGTACCAACTGCCCTCACCGCTTTTGCATCTCCCAATCTGACAGCCAGTTCCATGTAGGTGATCGTTTCGCCATAAGGAATTTTTAGTAATTCGGTCCATACTTTTTGCTGAAATTCGGTTCCTTCAGGAGAAAGTGGCAGGGTAAAATCAAGCACTTTCCCTGAAAAATACAGATCGAGTTGTTTCCTGCATTCGTCGAGTACAGCACACGATTTCTGCTCCTGAAGATCGTTTTCAGAAAAAGAAATATCGGTAATCGACTGGCCATCGGATTTTAAGGCCAGAAAACCCAAAGGGCTCGAAAATGAAGTTTGATATTCCATCTTTCAAAAATAAGAAAGTCCGGCAAATGCCGGACTTTTTGTTAAAATCTTTCTCTGGGCACATAGTGTGTGTGCAAAAGATGATGCGACTTTTCGCTCAACGGATGATCGAGAAAATCCTTGTAAATCTTAATGATTTCAGGGTTCTGATGCGACTTTCGCAAAGGCATCCCTTCGTCTTCGGCATAAATTGCTTCCGCACGTTTCTTCCTGATTTCGGGACTGGTGGGAATTGGCTGACCTCCACCTCCCAAACAGCCACCCGGACAAGCCATTATCTCAACAAAATGATACTCTGCCTTGCCTGAACGGATGGATTCCATTACCTTATGTGCATTTACCAAACCATGAGCAACCGCGCATTTCAATTCTACCCCATCCAGAAATGCCCATTCTTTCAGCGGGTTTTCAATTTTTACCGATGCTTCTTTCACTCCTTCCATACCACGAACCGGAGTAATGTTGAGGTTTTCGAACGGAATTTCGCGGCCGGTTACCAATTCGTAAACGGTACGCAACGCAGCTTCCATTACACCACCGGTAGCGCCAAAAATAACACCTGCACCTGTTGATTCGCCCATAAGCCTGTCGAAATGGGTATCATCAAGTTTCATAAAATCGAGTCCGGCTTGCTTAATCATTATCGCCAGTTCGCGGGTAGTCAGCACATAATCAACATCACGGTAGCCGCTATCGTGCATTTCGGGCCGTGCAGCTTCGAACTTTTTAGCAGTACACGGCATGATGGAAACCGAAATAATTTTTTCAGGATCGAGGTTCCGGGCTTTGGCATAATACGTTTTTGCCAATGCTCCAAACATTTGCTGCGGCGATTTGCAGGTTGACAAGTGATCGAGATAATCAGGAAATAAATGTTCGATATACTTTATCCAACCGGGCGAACACGAAGTTGCCATCGGTAGTTTTACTTTCGGATCATGATCGACCAAAACACTTTTCAACCGCATGAGTAATTCGGTACCTTCCTCCATAATGGTGAGGTCGGCAGTAAAATCGGTATCCATTACTGCGTCGAAACCCAGTCGTTTAAGGGCTGTAACCATTTTACCCGTAACCCGTTCGCCCGGACCAAAACCAAGCTCTTCGCCCAAACCAACACGCACAGCCGGAGCAGTTTGCACCACCACATGTTTACTTTTATCGGCAATGGCATCCCATACTTTTTCGATGTAATTTTTTTCGACCAGCGCTCCGGTCGGGCAATGATTAATGCATTGTCCGCAGGTTGAGCAAACCACATCGTTGATCGGTTTTTCGAAGAAGGTGGTTATTTTCATCTGATCGCCTTTATAGGCAACCGTTAGCGCATTAATTCCCTGCAATTCGGCGCAGGTACGTACGCATCGCTGGCAGCGGATACATTTGCTGTCGTCTTTAATAATAGATGGCGAAAACTTGTCGATGGTGTAATTCTTGAAAGGCACAAGCCTTATGAAATCCTGCTTCAGAATTTTATAATCCGAAGCCAGCTTTTGCAGTTCACAGCTCCCGTTTTTAAAGCAACTGGTGCAGTCTGCATTGTGTTCCGACAGTAAAAGTTCGATAATCTGCTTTCGCGAGTGAAGTACGTTGAGCGAATTGGTAAGTATTTCCATTTCTTCTTCGCAAGGCGTGGCGCAGGCTGCTGCAAGGCGTTTCTGCCCTGCAATTTCGACCACACAAACACGACAGTTTCCGGCAATGCAGAGATCTTTATGGTAACACAACGACGGAATGATAACTCCTGCCTGACGGGCCGCATCCAGAATTGTTGTTCCCTGCTCAACTTCTATTGGAATTCCGTTGATACTTATTTTTATGATTTTAGTCATCGCAGTTCAGTTTTCAGAATTAATAAATCATTTCTTCCCTGAAGTTTTCAACAATCGATGAAAATGAATTGGCCACCGATTGCCCGAGGCCGCATTTTGCTGTCAATTTCATCGTTTCAGTCAGGCGCAACAGTTTATCCAGNNCCGCACGATTCTTCGCGGAAAAATTCGAGGTAGTTGTCGAGCACGTTGAACATCGACCGCGAACTATTGAACAGCATCATTGATCCGCCGGTTGGCAACGAAATACCTACCAGTTTCCCCTGAAATCCGATCGCTGTTTCAGCGAATCGCTTCCTCGGAACCAAAAAGCCCGAAGCACCACCAACTTGAACTGCTTTGGTATCGCCATCGCCAAACTCATCAACAAAATCAGCCAGACTCATACCCAGTTCAAGCTCATAAATTCCGGGTTTTGGGGTGTCTCCTGAAACAGAAAACAGCTTCGAACCACGCGAATACTGTACACCCAAATCGTAAAAACGCTTGGCTCCGTATTTAAAAATAGTAAATGTATGTGCCAGTGTTTCAACATTATTAATAACAGTTGGCTTGCCCATATAACCGTAATTCGAAGGATATGGAGGTTTATTGCGCGGCTCACCGCGTTTCCCTTCCATCGATTCGAACAGGGCTGTTTCTTCGCCACAAATGTATGCCCCGCTTCCCATAAAAACCCGGATCGTAAAATCAAGATTGATCTCTTTGCAGTAATATTCGAACTCGCGGATTGATTTGTTCAACTCCGGAAGTAAAAAGAAATACTCGCCGCGCAGGTAGATATAGCCTTCTTTTGCCCCAATCACATGAGCACAAACAGCCATGCCAGTAAGCACTTTATAGGGTACCATCGAGAGAATTTCGCGGTCTTTAAAAGTCCCGGGTTCTCCCTCGTCGGCATTACAAATTACATATTTCACTGAATTATCAACTTCGGCTGTTAGTTTCCATTTCAATCCGGTGGGAAATCCGGCTCCTCCCCTTCCTTTCAACTCCGAACTGATCAATTCATTAATCAAATCCTGCGGAGTACGACTGATACTTTTTTGTAGAACTTGTTCCCAATCGTTTTCATTTTTAAAAATGAAATCGGCTCTTTTTAACTGATAACTAACTGTCATACCATCTCCTCCTTTTGTTTTTTCAGGTAAGAACTTAGAATCTCGCGCACCTTCTCGGGTGTCAGGTCGGTATATACTTCGTTGTTTACCAGCATCGCGGGCGCTTTGTGGCAAAAACCGAGGCAGTTGGTCTGGAGCAGCGAGAAATTCCCATCGGGAGTAGTTTCACCGACATGAATTTTAAGCATGTCTTCGATCGCCATTAAAATCTGATTTTTCCCTTTCATAGAACAGGTAATGGTTTTGCAGATACGAATGATGTATTTGCCCATCTTTTTATATTCCAGAAACGAGTAGAAGGTTGCTGTACCAAATACCTCGGAAGCAGGCAAGTCGAGTTCGCGTGCAATTTCTATCATCGAAAATTCCGACAGATACTTTTCCTGTTCAACCACACCCTGAAGAATGGGCAGCAGGTTATGCCGGTTTCGGCCGTGTTGATCGGCCAGATTTTTGATCAATTCGGAAACAGGATTCATAAGCGATTAGTAAATATTAGTTGTTTTTGGAAGTGTTACAATTCCTCTAAATTTAAGGAAGTGAAAAGAGAAATACTATGCTTATCAATCAGAAAATCAACACAACAAAGTGTTATGCGACATATCAATTATGCTGAATAATTCAACAGTGATTCACGAAAATAAACCGAATTAACATTGAAGGGGAATGTTTTGTGTCAAACAAAATATTCCCCTTCATGAGCCAGAATTTATTCAACAATAAATTCTTCAAAAAGAAAGGTGTGAAAATTATTTACCGAGAATCTTTAGCAGCAAATCAAACCCGGGCCCGGCCATTCCACCGTGATCGAAACCATCCAATTCGTACAAAAATGTCTTTTTGTGGCCTGAAATTTTCATCATACGCCACATGTAGGCATTTTCTTCGTAGCGGCCAAGCATTTCCAATTCGCGGTCGCCGGTAATTAAATACAAGGGAGGGGCATCGGCCCGAACATGGAATTGTGGTGCAAATTCGTCAACAACAGGTTGTTTCTCCGGAATCCCGCGCTCTTTGCGAATTTCAAAATGAGTAATCATTTGCCCGCTAAAAGGAACCAATTTCTGAATTGAATTGGCGTCAAATCCATAAGCAGCCAAATACTTTTTGTCGAGCCCAATCATGCTGGCCAGGTAACCACCGGCCGAATGACCCGAAACAACTATCTTTTTTGGGTCGCCACCATATTTGCCAATGTTATTAAAAGTCCAGGCCACAGCCGCCGCTGCGTCATCTATATATGCCGGGCTTTTCACTTTCGGGCTTAAGCGGTAATTCACGGTAACAATGGCTATTTTTTTATTTTTCAGGCGCTCCGGAATGTGCTTTTCGCCTCCGGTCAAACCGCCACCATGAAACCAAACAACCGTAATAAAACTATCCACATTTTCAGGAAAGTAAATATCCAGTTTGCAGCGCTCTTTCATGTAATCGTCAAGTTTTTCACCTGAACGATAGGAAATGTTGGGTTCGGTTTTATACGTAATTGTTTGGGCTTGTATGGTAATTACAAATCCGATGAGAAATAAGGTGAGCTGATAAATCCGTATCATTTGCTTTCGTTTTTCGATTGGCTAAAGATAAAATATTTTGCAAGGAACGATAAAAAAACAAATGATCCGATCTTTGGTGAAAATCGGATCATTCAAATGTAACTACAATGAGGGCGTGACCCAAAGTCACACGCTCACTATGGCTTCATTAAGCACTTTTTGCTTCGCTACCGCAGCCTTCCTTGTATTCGGCAATAATACTTTTCACCATTTGTGGCGAAACGCGCCCAAATACTTTTTCGCCAACCATCACCACCGGAGCCAGTCCGCAGGCGCCAACACAGCGCAAACAGTTGAGTGAAAATTTGTTGTCGGGAGTAGATTGCCCCACTTCGATACTCAATTGACGTTTAAATTCGGCCAGTACCTGTTCCGAACCACGCACGTAGCAGGCCGTACCCATACAAATAGAAATGGGGTGCTCTCCCATCGGGATCATGGTGAAAAATGAGTAGAAGGTTACTACTCCGTAAACTTTGGCAACCGAAATATTTAGTTCTTTGGCTATTACTTCCTGAACTTCAGCCGGTAAATAGCCGAGTTTCCCCTGCACCTGGTGAAGCACGTTAATCAGTTCACTTCCCTCATTCCTGAAATCGGAACAGACTTGCTGAATGATTCCGATGGTTTTTTCTGAAAGTTTTATTCCTGGCATGTTGATAAAGTTGATTCGTTAAAATAATAAGTTGTCAGTTAATAGTCATTTAGTCGTCATTAGTAGTCATTCAATGGTCATTGGAGTTTCCTGAATTTCCGATGGTATTGATGTAATTGTTCAGTTTAATTCCCAGAGAATTGTATCGGTCAATCAGGCCTGCAAATTTTTCTTCACTGATGAGTTTTCGGTTCGAAGCTTTTGTTAGCCATGTTTTGGTTTCAGATAGCGATCCTCTTGAAAAGTAAAGGAAATTTTTGTGATCCTTAAAATGAAATCGTCCATAACCCTCACTAATATTGGCAGAAACAGAATCAGCAGCATTCACCAATTGAGTTCCTGTAGAGAACTTATGGAAATTATCCCATTCCATTACCAAATCATGAACTTCATCTGCAAGTTTCATCGATATTTGATAAACCTGTAAATCCTCCAATTTCATCTCTTATTTGTTTTACAATTAATGACAATTTAATGACCTAATGACAAACAATGACGTTTTTTCAATGATCATCAATGACCATCAATGACGCATTGCCATTGACAATTAATGCCCCTCCTAACTCCTGTCAAAATACTTGGTATGCAGCAGATGATGCGCTTTTTCGCTCATCGGTGCACCCAAAAACTCTTCGTAAAGTTTGGTGATGTATGGATTTTCGTGCGATTTCCGCAGTGTTTTGTTTTTGTCTTCCGAATAAATGGCACGCTGGCGTTTTTTCAGAATTTCGGCATCGCCGTGATGGTACGGTTGACCGCCGCCCCCAATACATCCACCGGGGCACGACATGATTTCGATGGCGTGAAACTCGCTGTTTCCGGCCTGAATATCTTCGAGCAACTTACGGGCATTTCCCAAACCGTGTGCAATTCCAATGTTAATTGGCGTTCCGTTGAAATCGATGGTTGCTTTTCGAAGGCCTTCCATGCCGCGCAATTCTTCGAAGTCGAGTCGTGGCAGCGGTTTGCCGGTGAACACTTCGTAAGCGGTGCGCACAGCAGCTTCAATTACCCCACCGGTTGTTCCGAAAATAACTCCGGCACCGGTTGATTCTCCCATCGGAGCATCGAAATCTTCATTGGGCAACGATTTGAAATCGATGTTTCCGAGATTGATCAAATGAGCCAGTTCGCGGGTTGACAAAGCGAAATCCACATCAGGATTACCATTGACCGAAAATTCGGGACGGCTGCTTTCGTATTTCTTGGCCAAACACGGCATAATGGAAACTACCACCAGATTTTCGCGTTTTACCCCGATTTTTTCAGCAAAATAGGTTTTTGCAATGGAGCCAAACATCTGTTGTGGCGACCGTGCAGTTGACGGAATATCTTTCATTTCAGGAAACTGGTGTTCGAAAAACTTTACCCAGGCCGGACAGCAGGAAGTCAGAATAGGAAGTTTAACATTCTGATCACCTTCCATGTAAGCTGANNTCGGCAGCAAAATCGGTATCAAAAACGTAATCGAATCCTAACCGGCGCAAAGCTGCAACCATTTTCCCGGTAACGAGAGTTCCGGCTGGCATTCCAAATTCTTCGCCCAAAGCTGCACGAACTGCAGGAGCAGTCTGAACCACAACAGTTTTTGTCGGATCGGAAAGGGCACGAATCACGGCGCCGGTTTCATCAACTTCAGTTAAAGCGCCGGTAGGGCAAACGGCCACGCACTGCCCGCAATAAGTACAAACCGAATGATCGAGGTTCATCTCAAACGCGGGTGCCACAACGGCCTGAAAACCGCGATTGACAGCCGAAAGAACACCAACAGTCTGAACCTCGTTACACATGGTTTCGCAACGGCGGCACATGATGCATTTGTTTATCTCGCGGATAATTGCCGGGGAAGTATCTTCGCGGTACATCGACTGTTCGCCCTGATAATGAATCTGCCGGATTCCGAGGTGATGAGCCATATCCTGCAATTCGCAGTTGCCGGATTTGGCGCAAATCAGACAATCAGCAGGATGATCAGACAAAATGAGCTCGACCACAGTTCTGCGCGCATTTACCACACGAATAGTATGCGTGCTTATTTCCATTCCTTCAGTGGCTTCGGTGCAACAGGCTGGTGCGAGATTTCGCCGGCCTTTCACTTCAACTACGCAAACACGGCAACCTCCTGGTTTATTTTCAATATTCATGTCGTCCAGCTTCATGTAGCAAAGCGTCGGAATATCAATTCCAATGCTCGAAGCGGCTTTCAGTACAGTAGTTCCTTTGCGGACAACCACCGGTTTATGATCTATTGTAAGGTTTATCATTTCCATAAATTAGGCTTTTAGGCAATTAAAACTGCATCGAACTTACACTTTGCGAAACACACGCCACACTTGATGCACAGCGACTGGTCGATATAATGAGGCGCACGTTTTTCTCCTGAAATGGCACCAACAGGGCAATTCCTGAAACAAAGCGTACAACCGGTACACTTGTCGGCATCAATTGAATAATGCATCAAAGCCTTGCACTGACCAGCTATACATTTGTGCGAAGTGACATGTGACAGATATTCATCGTAAAAATGATCGAGCGTTGAAAGTACCGGATTGGGCGATGTCTGTCCCAAACCGCACAGCGAAGTATCTTTAATTACCGAACTAAGCATTCTCAACCGGTTAAGATCTTCCACATTGCCGTTGCCTTCGGTAATTTTTTCGAGAATTTCGTACAATCGTTTATTGCCGATGCGACAAGGAGTACACTTTCCACACGATTCGTCGAGCGTAAATTCGAGGTAAAATTTGGCAATGGCTACCATACAATCCGAATCGTCGAGTACGATCATTCCGCCAGAGCCCATCATAGAACCTGCTGCCACCAAGTTGTCGTAATCGATAGGTGTATCCAGAAACGATTTGGTCAAACAACCTCCTGAAGGTCCACCAGTCTGGACAGCCTTGAATTCGCGGCCATCTTTTATTCCACCTCCAATGTCGTATATAATTTCGCGAAGGGTAATTCCCATCGGAACTTCAATCAAACCTACATTGTTGATTTTCCCGGCCAGGGCAAATACTTTGGTGCCTTTCGAATTGGCTGTGCCAATGGAAGCAAACCACTCGGCTCCTTTGTTGATGATCACCGGTATATTGGCAAAAGTCTCTACATTGTTTACATTGGTGGGTTTGCCGTTGTATCCTTTTTCTGCCGGAAATGGAGGTTTTACGGTCGGTTCGCCACGTTTGCCTTCCATCGAATGAATCAGTGCAGTTTCTTCTCCGCACACGAAAGCTCCGGCTCCATAGCGGATTTCAACATCAAAATTAAATCCGGTTCCCAAAATATCGTCGCCCAGCAAACCATATTCGCGGGCTTGTTTGATGGCAATTTTCAATCGCTCAATGGCCAGTGGATATTCGGCACGGATGTAAACCAAGCCTTTGTCGGCGCCAATGCAGTAGCCACAAATGGCCATAGCTTCGAGCACCGAATGTGGGTCGCCTTCCAAAATGGAGCGATCCATAAACGCGCCCGGATCACCTTCATCGGCGTTGCAAACCACATATTTCTGGTCGCTGACTGATTTTCGGGTCAACTCCCATTTCAGGCCGGTTGGGAACCCACCGCCGCCACGTCCGCGCAAACCGGAATCTTTGATCATTCGGATTACCTCATCAGGTGTAATTTCTGAAAGACAAGTTCCCAGTGCAGCGTATCCGTCGCGACCGATGTATTCATCAATATTTTCAGGATTGATAAAACCACAGTTTCGCAAAGCAATGCGAATCTGTTTTTTGTAAAAATCCATTCCTTTGGTATCGGAAATATGTTCTTTCGATTCGGGGTCTTTGTAAAGCAATCGTTCCACTTTTCGCCCTTTGATGATGTGCTCCTCAACAATTTCAGAAACATCTTCGGGAGTAACCTGGGTGTAGAAAGTATTGTCGGGCAGGATTTTTACGATCGGGCCTTTCTCACAAAATCCGAAACATCCGGTCATAATTATCTGAATTTCGTCGGAAAGACCGAATTCGTTGAGCCGGGTCTTAAAATTTGATTTGATCAGTTCGCTTTGAGAAGCCTTGCATCCGGTACCACCGCAAACAAGTATATGCATATTGTAATCGGCCATAACAGTTAATTATCTATTGAAGAATAGTTTACAGGTATGATACCGTCAACCATTTCGTTTAGTTTGACATGTTTTTCGATAATTTCCTGGGCTTTTGCCTTGGTCACAAAACCATAAACAACAGGTTGCTGACCGGGAATAGTCAGCTCGATGGTAGGTTCGGCATAGCAATAACCCATGCAGCCGGTTTGAGTAATAATGGCGTCGATTCCCTGATGATCGAGCTCTTCGATGAAATAAGTCATGGTTTCTTTGGCACCGGAAGCAATTCCGCAGGTTGCCATCGACACCTTGATTTGAATTAAATTTTCGGAATGGTCGCCCTTTTCGCGCAATTTGATTTTCGACTGAACTTCAGTTTGCAGCTTCTTTAAGTCAGCCAGCGATTTTATCTTGTTCATAGCTAAGTTGATATGTAGGTTTTAATGATAATAGTCATTATTCACTAAAGGTCAGTACTTTAAATCACACATTCGCTAAGTTTTATCATTATTCGCTAATTTGGATTTGTTCTAAATTCTCCTGAAGCATTTCTTTCAGGAAATTCCGAACATCGGGATGTGTAATGGGCACATCTTCAAGTGTTTGTTTGATGTCGCGTGTGTCGAGTTCAAATTCTCCGGAAGGTGTTTGATGTTTAAAGACATAATCGGGTGCATCGGGCGAGCAAATCAAAATCAGCAGGGTTCCGACCAAATCACCCATCACCGGACGATCGAAGTGGTTCAATCCGAAAACAGCAGTGACTTTGGTGCCTTTTCCCAGCTCCGATTCAATGCTAAAACTCCCGCCGGTCATTTCGGTATTTTGCTTGAAAAGCGACAATCCCAGCCCCACTTTTCGGGTGGTTCGCGAAGTATAAAACGGATCGATGGCGCGTTGAAGCTGTTCAGGGCTCATGCCTGTACCGTCATCTAAAACACTAATAATCAAATTATTTTCTTTGGGATGTTCAGTGATTTCAATCCCAATCAGCGTAGCTTTTGCCCGGATTGAGTTCTGGACAATATCAAGAATATGGAGAGAAAGATCTTTCATGATGAAAATAGCAGTGTTCAAATTTACACATTCAACCGCTATTTCAGTCTGAAATCTATTATGTTTTTAGGTCGGCTGGGAAAATGGTGGACTAACTGTCCAAAGAAGCTCTCCGGAAACGCCTTCGGAAAGCTGAACACGATGAGAAAGNNCGGCAAATCTGATCAGGAAATTATCCATTTGCCTGTGCGGTTCGTGATTGGAGAGCGAAAAAAGCCGGCTACCGGTTTCGTTTGTTACCAAATGTCGCATTTCCTGAAACCTGACAAGCGGATTTTGAGAAAGGTTTTCATTCTCGCCAACCAATTCGCCCACGGTAGTATTCAGGCACTCCGCGATATGTTTCAGTGTAACAATCGAGGGCGACGATTTGGCATTCTCAATCTGTGAAAGGGCGCTGGCGCTAATCCCCACCCTTTTTGCAAGATCGTTGAGCTGAATATTGTACAGTTCCCGTTTCTTTTTTATTCTTTCTCCCAGTCGTTTCATAAATAATTGAATGATGCTTTGCGCAAACGATCCATAATGGCTTTGCCGATTCCGGATTCAGCAACAGGCTCAATAAAAATCTGCTTTATTTCGGGGTCATCTTCCATTTGGTGCAATGCCGCAAATAAGTTGACCGCTATTTCGCTAAGATTACCATTTTCTGATAAAGAAATGGTTTTAATCCCATTAAAATTTCCTCCTGATTGTGCAGATTTTATGATAACACCCGACTCCTCGTTTATTTTGCCAAAATTAGAATCTTTAATGATGTACAAAGGTTTTCGGGGAGAATAATGACTTTTAAGCATTCCGGGCGATGGCAATTGTCCAGGTTTTACTGCTTTCTCCTCCGTTAAAATAGTAACATGAGCAGCCAAAGATTCTTCGGAAATGGCTCCATGCCGCAAAATCCTGATCCCGCCCGATTCAACCGAAACGACAGTCGATTCGATGCCGTAAATCGTCTGACCACCATCAAGCAGATAATCAGGCTCGTTTAACTGTTTCTTTACATGATTTGCGCTTGTTGGGCTCAGGCACCCGAAAAGATTAGCGCTGGGCGCCGCCACCGGCACACCGGCCATCCTGATAAGTTCGGCGGCAACAGGATGAGCTGGCATTCGCACGGCGACTGTTGGTAAACCCGAAGTGACCAAATCGGGCACTTCGGGCTTTTTATGGTGTACTATTGTAAGCGGACCAGGCCAAAAGGCTTTTGCAAGGGTATAAACCTGCTCATCGACAGGCGATTGAAAAAGCTGTTCGACCTGTCCGAATGCTGAAATGTGAACAATCAGCGGATCGAAGGTCGGACGTTTTTTTACGCTAAACACCTTTGCCACGGCATACGGGTCAAAGGCATTTGCGCCCAAACCATAAACAGTTTCGGTAGGAAAAACTACCAGCTTTCCATTTCTCAATAAATCAGCTGCGAAAGCGATATCGGTTCCAGTTTGCATTTTCGCTAATTCTTAACTTCGATAAGAGCTGCGTATTCCTCAACTGATGCATCGTTCAGACAGGCATCGATGATCTTTTTGCCCAATGGAGAAATACCTTCCTGATCGTACTTTTTTACTTCATTTTTGAAGAATTCCATCAGCATTTGGTAACCTGCATCGTATCCCTGTTCCCCAACTTCAGGCTGACGGTAAACCTTCAGGAATCGTGAAGGGATTTTTGCGCCCTCGATGGTGAGGTAATTCATTTCGTATCCGAGAATACTTCCCCGGGCTGGCTGGTACTGATCGGGTCGTAGTGAAGCGTTTCCGCGACGTGTCAGGTATTCGCGCATCAGCAATTGTGGTTTGAAACCGACTTTCCAAGCACCGACGTATTGATTGGGCGTAAGTACGTATCTCATTTTAGGCGTGTTGACAATCTGTTCAAGAAGCAGGTTGGCGTGAGTGATCATTTTACCGGTGGCAAAAGGCCAGTACGACCCAACACCTTCCGATTCCATTCCTCCTGTCCCCACGATACTCGGGTTGGCGTGTCCGCGTGGCGAAACCAGACGCCATAACCAAGCCAATGCTGGAGGCAGCAAGTGGAACAATCCCAGGATTCCATAAGATGGCGAGTCAATTGAACACGGAGGAGTCCGGACTCCAAAACTTCGAACATCAACCGAAACAGGTTTGTTAAGCACTCCAGGGACGATGTCGCGGGGAAGAATTACACGAGGATTGGGGCATTTCTTTCCAGGCGAATCCTGAATGTGTTCCCAAATCAGGGCCGTTGATTGCGGAGTTGTCTCAACATTCAGGAAAAGCAGGGGTTTTGAAGGATTAAGGCTGATTTTTTCAAGAAAAGGATCATCGCCGTATTGATTGATCGAGTCAACCCGGATAAACCAGGCATTTTCAGCATCAGTAACGCGCAAGCGACCATTTTTCTTTTGAATGGAAGGATGGCAAAGCGCCATATCGTCGGTTACCGGATTAAACGAACAAAGCAACGGAATGTTAATCAGCCTGCGTTCGCCCGATATAATATTTTCACCGATAAGTATCTGCCCATTTGGCTCACGCACAACATGTTGCAACATCTCGCTTTTTCCACCGCCACTGGCGCCTTCGTGCATAAAAGTAGTGGTATTGTCGTAAGGGCTCACCACCTGAACCGTACTGCAATGGGCTGTAATCCAGTTTTCTTTCTCTCCCTGTGAAAGCAGAACGCCGTAAAGTCCTTTTTTAGCGCTGGGGCCAGGATAAAGGTTATAGGAGAAAAGTTCATGAAAACTTTCAGTGCGATTGTGTACCACAATTTGTTTTCCTCCAAAATGAGTATGCCTGAAGGGTGGAGCTACATAAATAATTGATTTTATTTCGAATCCCTGCGGAAGTTCCGCTACGGGGATGATTTGCTGGAGCATTGACAAACCCATCGCAAAAAACGCGGCATTGGCAGGTGCAACGGCAATTCCACCACTGCCAATTCCATCGCGGCCTGCAAAATAGAAGAAAACGGCGAGGTCCTGTTTCTTCAGCCAGTCGAAGCTTTCTGTCCGTAAAGTATCAAATTCGTAATTAAAACGCTCGCTGAAAAGCTGTTTATCGGTTGGCAGTTTGTCGGCAATTACCATGGTGTCGGGGTCGCGGCGACGCATGTATGCATCGGTATAATTAGCCGAGATGCCATTTTTTACCCTGTGAACAATTGCTTCGGTGTAATCACCAACGCCCTCAACTTCGTACTTCACTTCAAATTCATGGTTTTCGATTCCGTTGGTAGATGCAACTGCAAGCTCTTCGGTTGAATTGAACAATGATAAACTTTTACAATTGGCAAGAATATCTACCAAATCGGCTGGTAACGAAATTCCCTTTTGCTGACATGACTTCAATAAATCTTCCATCTTTCCTTATTTTAATTTCTCTTTTACAACTTCATCCAGTAGATTGATTTTCAAGATAAACAAACCAATATCACTGAATTCATTGCAAATATATTAAGCATTACTTTATTTTTTAATCAATGCTTAATTTTTATTGATTTTTTAACGCAAAGGAAAGGTTGGGGAGATTGTAGCTGGAAAAGAAACCGTGCATCCGGTTTGTTAGCATTCAATAAGCGGCAGAGCCGCAAAATATTTATAGCAAATTAGGTAAAAGAAAGCTGGGAAGGTGCAGCGCACCGCAATACTTATAAACTGTTAATGTATTTAGTAATTACTGCGGAATAATCACTCTTCGCCCAGCTTCGCCTTTCAATGCCTTTCTCAATTCTTCGAAAGAAGGTTCTTCCATTTCAAACAGGGTGTATGTTTTCCCCAAATCTTCAGGATAGTGGGCGTCCGAGAATTTAACAAGGGTAATTTCAGGAATGATACTGAATTTTTTGCGAACAGTTGTTTCTTCAGCCAATTTCGAAATCTGAAGAGCCTCTACTTTCAATTCAGGAGGGAAAAACCCAAGCTGACTGAACAGGCTGTTTCGTGGCCGGTCGATGTGCGCCGGAATAAAAATTCCGGAGAGTTCGTGTACTTTCTGCTCTATTTCTTCGACGCTTGCATCGAGCGATGCACCCAGATAGTTGTGAAATTCTTCCAGAATATTCTCGTCTTCGTCAACCACAACCTGATAGCCAAACAAGGAGACTTTATTTGGAATGATCGTAAGATGCAGATCAAGAAATTCCTGAAACTCGTTCAGCGCATCAAAATCAGGAAAAAGTGTGAGACAGTGAACTTCTTCGCGCGAAGTCGCTTCACATCCGGGAATGACTGTAAGACCCGCTTTTTGCCCCAGCTCCCAAACCACTCGGCACTGTCGGGTGCTGTTGTGATCGGTAATTCCGATAATGTCCAGACCGCGCTCTTTGGCAAGCAAAACGATTCGTGCAGGACTCATTTCCAGATCGCCGCACGGAGATAAAACCGTGTGGATATGAAGATCAGTCCTGAACGATTTCATAGCTATTGATTAAAAAGTTGGTAGAGCTTACCCGCGATTTCGAAGGTTGACAGGTTGGTTCCCAAAACGGGAATATTTTCATCGTCGGAATGCCTGACCGTATTTTCGTGCGGTTCGAGACTATTCACCAGAATTACGGCTGCCAAATCCTTCAGCGAAGCAATGGCCATTACATTCTGGTGCACCTGCAAGGTAATCCAAACCTCGCCTTCCTGTGCATTTCCCATAACATCACTCAACAGGTCGGAAACATATCCGCCCGAAATTTCGCGATCCAGACCTTTTTGGCCTGAAAACACTTTTAAATCAAGTTTTTCAACAATTTCAGAAACCTTCATTTCGTCGTCCTCTTTTATTACAATCTGCTTTAAATCTATCTGTTCCCCATTTTTTCTGTACGTTCGTAATTGCTTTTCTGGCCGAAATTCGCCCTTCGTCTTCCCACATTTGCTGCAGGAATATGCAATCCGACATTTTGGCTTTGTTATTCACCATGTCTTCGGCCAGCGCGTGGCAATTGGGCGCTCCGCAGGCGCCACAATCGATGCCGGGTAAAAAGCACACGATGCGCTGCACTTTGCTCATTTTTTCCATTACTTTCGCGCGGTCTTTCCCGAAAATGAAATGCGGACGCGGAAGAATGGGATCGAGTACCAGTTTTTCCTTCAATTCGTGCGTATTTACTTTCACTGCTTCCGCCGAAATATCTTTTGCCGCTGGATAGCGTTTGGCACGTCGTTCAAGCCGTTCAACGGTCATGAAACGATTGCCCGCGAGCAAAATTCCTCCGGCACAACTTTGGTCACAAGCCCTCATTTCTACAAAATCGATGTCCTCAACCTGATCGTTTTCGAGCCTCTCCAGAAACCGGACAGCGTTATTTATACCATCGATGGCAATGCTGCGCGAACCAAAATGGCAGGATTCGCCCCGGGTAAGGCTCCAGATAATTCCTTCGGAAGAAAGATTTTTGCGCTGATCGGAATGATCGGGAACTTCCTTGTCGGAAATTACTTTCATCACCTCGTTATAAAGCTTGTTCATGTTGATGATTCCGTCAACAATCGATTCGCTTTCACCCACCGGACTTTTTACCGCAGCGATTTTGGCGATGCACGGAGTGGCGTAAAACAAACCGATCTCCTCGCGATTGGCTCCTTCGGCCAGTAGTTGTTCGATAGCAAAATGTGCGGCCAGATTGTGAGGCGCTTTCCGAAGAATCAGATTTTCAGTCAAAGATGGATATCGCCCCTGAATCAATCGCACGATGGCCGGGCAATAAATGGAAATAGCCGGTTTAGGCGTTTCCTGATCCCTTAGTACTTCGTTAATAGAATCAATCAATATTTGCTGGGGTTGTTCCACTTCGTAAACATGCGTGAAACCAACTTTCTTCAGTCCATCGTAAATCTGGTCTTCGCTGTATTTTCCCGGAAATTGTCCGATCATGATGGAAGGAAACAGAATAACACGGTATTTGAATGATCGGATCATGGCAAGATCGTCTTGTACCACAAAAAAGGCATGAGTAGGACAAACCCGGTGACACTGACCGCAATATACGCAACGATCATCGTCAATTACAGCCAATCCGTTTACCACCCTGATGGCCTCAGTCGGGCAGGCTTTCATGCAATGCGTGCAGCCAATACATTTGGCCGGATCGAGTGAATGATATGTTGGATTTCCTGCCATTAAAAATAGTTGATCATTTTTACTTTTGTGCCTTTGTCCACTTCCGATTCAATAAACAGTTCATCGGTATTTTTCTTGATGTTTGGCAAACCCATTCCGGCGCCAAAACCCATTTCGCGTACTTTTTTGCTGGCAGTCGAATATCCGGCCTGCATGGCCAGAGCAATATCCGGTATTCCGGGTCCCTCGTCTTCCACCAGCATCGTTATTTTTTTTTCGTCAATTTCAACAGTTACGGTTCCTTTCCAGGCATGAGCCACCACATTCACCTCGGCTTCATACAAGGCAATCACAATATTTTTTATCGTCTTTCCGTCAATGACAAGTTGCTTCAGCACTTTCTTTACTTCGCTCGACGGATGCCCAGCATTTGTAAAGTCGCCTCCCTGTATGGTAAATGTTAGTTTCAAGTTTCAGGTTTAAAGTTCCAAGTCCCGCATTGGATATTGGTTATTCGAAATTGGGAATTGTATATTCTTTTTTTCATTTATTGTCATTTGCCTCGCGTCATTCAATTGTCATTAGTTTATTCGATCCTGGAAATAGTAAATTGTAAATAATCTAATCGTAAATCAATAAATCGGTTTCAATCCGGCCTGAAAAAGCAGCCCACTCGATTTAAACAGCGAGTAGGGCGATTCAAGAATCACCAATCCATTTTCGCCTGCCAGTTCAATCATTTGTTCGGTAGCTTTTTTATTACGAACAAAAACAATGGCGCGAATATCAGCCATTTCGGCTGTCCGTATAGCCTGCAGATTCACCAATCCGGTTATCAGTATCAGGTTATCGGTATCTAAAGTCAACACATCGCTCATCAAATCAGAACTATAGCCCATCTCCACCTCTTCCTCCAGCTTATCGGCTCCGCATGATATCGTTGCATTCAATACAGCGGCAATCTCTTTTAGCTTCATTTTCTATTTTAAAGGGGTTTGCGGCAAATTTCAGAAAAAATTACTGAATACCCGTGACCAAAATCAGGATTGAGGCTTATTTAAAATGGTTTCAGTTAAGGAATTTGAAGTCCTAAAAAAGAATCGTCTGTTATGAATTGCAGGATTTCCAGAAATTGTAAAATAAAATTGAATATTCAGGATTAGATTAGTAATTTAAGTTCGAAATTCACACACCATGATTTACGAAGAAAAATCTTTCAACCAGGGATTTATTGATGATCCCGAATTGCACCAGAAAATCATTGATGCTTTGCCAATTCCGATTTTTTACCGCGACTTGAAGGGCATTTACAAAGCCTGCAATCTGGCCCAGGAAAAACTGTTGGGATTGCCCAAATCTCAGATTATCGGCAAAACGGTTTTCGACATCCAGCCATTCGAGATCGCCGAAATTTACTCGAAACGCGATCAGGAATTGTTCGACAGCCCGGGCGACCAGAATTACGAGGCAAAGTTCCGTGATGCCTCCGGAACGTTGCACGATGTTGTTTTCAACAAGGCAGTTATAAGGAATAATCAAGGTGAAATTATCGGCATTGTTGGCTCAATTTTCGATATTACCGAGCGAAAAAAGGCAGAGCGAAAACTGGAAAAAGCACGTGAGGCAACGGTAATCGCTTCGGCCATGATGCATAAGATCAGGGCTGGAATTATTATCATCGACAGTGAATTCAAGGTAATTGACTCAAACGAAGGATTTGCCAGACTTTTCGGCCCCGAGATAGAAGAGTTGTACGAAACTATTCCGGGATTGCACGGAGCCGACCTGAAAGAGCTGGTTCCGGAAATGATTTACAAGATGTTTTCATCGGCAATGGTTTCGGGCGAAAACATGATTGAACGCGACCTGAAAATCCAAAATAAACTGATGCATGTTTCGGTAATTACCATTTATAAACACAGGGTGGTGGGCGCTTTGCTGCGCGACATGTCGGCTCCGTCGCTGGTGCGCGAAGAAATCATTAGCCGCGCACAGCGCGTAAACAGGCAGAATCTCGAAACAGTACAAAAAATTGCTTTCCTGCTTGGCGACAATGCTTCGCTGACCGAAGAATTGCTAAATTCGATCATTGAATCGTACCAATACGGAGAAGACGAGTAAGAGACCACCCCAAATGAATACAAGGAAAAATACAAATAACCAATTTCCATTATTCAATATCGAATAAAAAATAAGAAACTTTACAAGATGGCCGAATACCACATAGAAGTCGATTTACATCAGCTCAACAGCCATGGGCAGGTTGTTTGCGGAGATGTATTTCATTCGCGGGTGATAAAAGCTGAAGGACGAAGTATCCTGGTACTTTCGGATGGGATTGGGCATGGCGTAAAAGCAAATGTACTGGCAACTCTAACTGCATCAATGGCTTTAAACTATGCCTCTTTCCATACAAAACCGGAGGTTGCTGCCAACATTTTTATGCGGGCGTTGCCCAAAAGCAGGGATGGGAAAGAAAGTTATGCCACTTTTACCATTATTGAAATTGAGGACGACGGCCAGGTTCGCATCATAAATTACGATAATCCACGCTCGGTAATTTTCAGGAGAGGACAGGTCTTTAATCCAAAAGAAATTCAGATTCCAATCAGAGGCGAAGAAAACGCAGGCAAAATACTACGAATCAGGGAGTTTTCGCCAATGCTCGAAGACCGCATTATTTTTATGACCGATGGAATTGCCCAGTCGGGTTTGGGAAGCAAACGTTTCCCTACCGGTTGGGGTCTCGATAATATTGAAACATTTGCCGAAAGCCAGATTACCCGCGAATATGAGATATCGGCCACCAAACTGGCCCGGAAAATATTGAACCAGGCTTCGATGAACGATGCCTTCGAAATGCGCGACGATGCCAGTTGCGGAGTTGTTTATTTCAGGCAACCCCGCCAGTTTATGCTGATTACCGGACCACCATTTTACAAAATTAAAGATGCCGATTTTGTGAAGAAAATTCAGGAATTTCCGGGGAAGAAAATAATTTGTGGCGGAACAACTGCCGAAATTATAGCCCGCGAGTTGAACCTGGAAATTGATATTCAGCACCGCTTTTCGGAGAAAACATTGCCACCTGCCGCCAAAATGGAAGGATTCGAAATTGTTACCGAAGGAATTCTGACTTTGGGGCGAGTGGAGGAAATTCTGGAAAATTACACCAGCGACATGCGGCTGGGCGACACTCCTCCGGAGGAAGTCGTTAAACTCCTGACACAACACGACGACATTCATATTATTGTCGGAACCCGCATCAACTGGGCGCATCAGGATCCCGACCAGCCAGTTGAACTCGAAATACGCAAATCGGTGGTAAGGCGCGTTGTCCGACTGCTCGAAACCCGCTTTTTCAAGAAAGTAACGGTAGAATTGGTATAGTGTTCTGGTTGATTTATGATACAAATAGGTTGATCTTTTTAGTTTGGCAGAGGATTTATATTCGGACATTGTATTAGTTTTACCTCATATTGTAACATCTACAATAAAACTCAAACCTAAAATTTATAATCAATGAAACCAACTTTTCTAATTTCCTTTATCCTTTTTGCTTTTGGATACTTTCTGGCCAACGGTCAATCCCAAAGTATTCAGTTAAATTCGCTGGGTTTTTTGCCCCAGCAATCCAAAAAAGCCTCCATCGTAGGCGAATCCAAATCATTTGTAATAAAGCAGTTACCCGACCAAAAAGTCGTTTTCGAGGGAAAATTATCTGATCCCGTTTTCCAGAAAGATGTGAACCAGAAAGTTGCGGTTGCCGATTTCTCTTCCCTTGCTAAAAACGGTAAATATTACCTCGAAACCGCTGAAGGAACCAAATCGGCCGAGTTCGAGATATCGCCAAAAGTTTATAACCAGGCATTTTATACCAGTATGCGCGGATTCTATTTGTGGCGATGCGGAACGGCAGTTTCAGGAGCGCACAACGGTCATCATTTTGCCAACGAAGCCTGCCATTTGGAAGATGGGTTCGAGGATTATCAGGGCAAACCCGGCGTGCGCCGCGACGGAACCGGAGGCTGGCACGATGCCGGCGACTACGGAAAATATGTGGTAAACGCCGGAATAACCGTTGGAATGATGTTCATGGCATGGGATCAGTTTCAGGATAATTTGAAGAAATTTTCGCTCGACATACCCGAAACAGCAAAAGGTTATCCCGATTTCCTAAAAGAAATGAAATGGGAAACCGATTGGCTGCTGACCATGCAATACACCGATGGTTCTGGGAAAGTTGCGCATAAATTAACCGCGAAGAATTTCGAACCTTTCTGCAAACCTGTTGACGACAAGCAAAAAAGATACTTCACCGAATGGAGTTCGGCAGCAGTTGCCGATTTTGTAGGCATGATGGCTCAGGCTGCCCGCTATTTTGAACCTTACGACAAAGCGTATTCGCAAAAATGCCTTGCTGCGGCCAAACTGAGCTATAAATTTCTGAAGGAAAATCCTGAAAACAAAAATTTCGTTCAGGGCGAATTTAAAACCGGTGGCTACCAAACCTCCGATCCTGACGACCGCCTTTGGGCTGCCGTAGAAATGTGGGAAACCACTGGCGACGCTTCTTTCCTGAAAGACTTTGAAGAACAGGCTACTAAAATGAATTTCAAAATCGATGAAGATTGGGATTGGGGCGATGTTTCGAACCTCGGAATGTTCCAGTATGCCCTTTCAAAAAAATCAGGCAAGAATCCTGAAATTTTAAAAGCTATTCAGAAAAACATTGTGGAAGGCGCTAATTCGATTGTGAAAAATGCAAATTCCGACGTTTACGGTCGTCCATTGGTTCGATATTACTGGGGATGTAACGGAACCATTGCCCGTCAGGTACTAAACCTTCAGGTTGCCAACAAAATTTCTCCCGATAAAAATTACATTCAGGCCTCGCATGATGCAATCGCTCATATTTTTGGGCGCAACTACTACAATCGTTCTTTCGTTACCGGATTGGGATACAAACCTGCAATGAATCCGCACGACCGCCGTTCTGGCTCTGACAAAGAAGTTGAACCATGGCCGGGCTACATTGTTGGCGGAGGTCATTCGGCAACCGGATGGAAAGACGAAGAGGGAGATTACGCTACCAACGAAATAGCTATCAACTGGCAGGGTGCGCTGGTTTATGCACTTGCCGGATTTATTGGAAAATAAAGAGGCCTACCCCTGGCCCCTTCCAAAGGAAGGGGAGCAAGAAAGCGCATCCGGTAGGCAAATTACGAATAACATATATCTAACAAGAAATAAAAAATGAGAAATAAGAAAATCTTCGCATCCCGGTTCTTAAAGCCCCCTCTTTTGGAGGGGGTTTGGGGGAGGCTTCTAGTTATTCTGTTCTTTTTTTCAACTTCAGTAATGGCAGGCGAACCTTATAAAAATTTCAAAGTAGCGGTATATTCACGCTCTTACGAAAATGCGAAAATGGGCGACCTAAATTATATTGAACCCATTTGGGACGAAGTTACACGACAGTTGCACGTTGATAAAATTTACCTTGAAACCCATCGCGACTTACTGATTGTGGATGAAGCCACTTTGCTGAAAGCAAAACAGTTCTTTGCCGACCGCGGCGTGCAGACTGCCGGAGGTATTACCCTGACAGTGAACGAGAGCAACAACTTCGAAACATTTTGCTACACCAATCCGGAACACCGCAAAAAAGTGAAAGAAATTGTAGAATTCACTGCCAAACATTTTGACGAGCTAATTCTTGACGATTTCTTTTTTACCACCTGCAAATGCGAATTGTGCATAAAAGCAAAAGGCACGAAAAGCTGGACTGACTACCGGCTCGCCCTTATGACACAGGCTGCCCGTGAGCTGGTAATTGACGCTGCGAAGAAGGTGAATCCAAAAATCAAAGTGGTGATCAAATATCCGAACTGGTACGATCATTTTCAGGGAAATGGCTTTAACCTAGAAACCGAACCCAAAATGTTCGACGGGCTATACACCGGTACCGAAACCCGCGATCCATCGGGAAATCAGCATCTGCAACCGTATTTGGGATACCTTATTTTTCGCTATTTCGACAACCTGAAGCCGGGTAAAAACGGAGGCGGTTGGGTCGATCCGGGAGGCTTGACTTATATGGACCGCTACGCAGAACAACTGTGGCTGACCATGTTTGCCAAAGCTCCGGAGATTACACTTTTCGACATCCGGCAATTGCAGCGTCCACTTTTAAAAACCGATCGTGCTGCATGGCAAAATACGGAAACCACCAGTTTCAATTTCGACGAAATGATGAAACCGGTTGCCGACAAAAACGGGAAAATGGTGCAGCCAACCACGATCTCACGCGCGGCCGGTTACACTTTCGAAACCATCGATAAATTTCTGGGCCATCTCGGAAATCCGGTGGGAGTGAAAAGTTACAAGCCTTTCCATTCAACCGGCGAAGATTTTTTGCAGAATTACATGGGAATGATTGGGGTTCCGATGGACATTGTTTCTGAATTTCCGGAGAACGAACCAATAGTTTTCCTGACCGAACAAGCCAAGTTTGATCCCGAAATAATTGCGAAAATAAAAAAACAACTGATCGCCGGGAAAGAGGTAATGGTAACTTCAGGGTTCCTGCAAGCCATGCAAGACAAAGGGTTGAGCGATATTGTTGAACTTCGGATGACGGGCAAAAAAGCTTCAGTAAACGAATTTGTTGCCGGCTGGGGCAAACGAATGGTTGCTGATCGCGAAATGCTTATTCCGCAAATAAATTACATTACCAACGATTCGTGGGAAATTGTTTCGGCGTTCGACGGCACCAATGGCTGGCCAATTATTCACCGGGCCGACTATGCCAAAGGGAAATTGTATGTGCTCACCATTCCTGAAAACGTGATCGATCTTTATCGTCTTCCGGCGGAAGTACTGACAAAAATAAAAGAAATACTGACCCCCAATATGCCCGCTTTGCTCGAAGCTCCAGGGTTAACCAGTCTTTTCGTTTACGATAACAATACCGTTATTGTCGAGTCGTTTACCAACGAAACCCGGCAGGTTGCTCTTCGGCTTTCGGACGGTTTTTCGAAAGCGAAAAATCTGGTAACCGATCAGGAAATTCAGGGAGAAAAAAGGGAGTACCCTCAGAGGCGCAAACCTGCAATAGTAAAATCAATATTGAATCTGGAACTGAAGCCTCACTCCTATCTGGTACTGAAACTGGAATAAAATATTGAGAAAATATGCAAAAAAAAGACAGGATTCCCGGGAATCCTGTCTTTTTTTGCAATCCACCATGGCACTATACCATCGGATATTTTTTGAATATTTCTTCTGATTTTGATAATATGTCAACATACTGGGCACGTTGATAGCTGAATGGGTCCTTCATATTTTTACGAGATAAATTTCCTCTGAAATCATCCAGTTTCTTGTAGCCTTTTTTATCCATCCAAGCATTAATTCCTTCAAGTATGGTAGCAACATACGACAACTCTTTTTTGTAAACGGCTGATACAATCTGAACTACATCGGCACCTGCCAGCAAAAGACGAATTACATCTTCGGAAGTATAAATACCGCGACTGCCACAAATGCTACCTTCAATATTTCCATGTAGTAAGCCGGCATATCTCAACGCAAGCTGATGATCGCGTGGTTGAGTCAATTCCCACGGAAAGTGAAAATTTTCAGTTTCAATATCAATTTCAGGCTGAAAAAAACGGTTGAACATGACAAAACCATCGACACCGGCTTCATCAAGTTTCTTAATAAAATTCAAAGTATTGGTATAGAACGGGCTCAGTTTAACGCTTACGGGAATTTTAACAGCTTTCTTTACACTTTTAACAATCTGATACTGTTTCTCTTCAATTGAAGAAGCGCCCACTTCAAAATATCCGGGAGTTGCATAGAGGTTAAGCTCAAGTCCATCAACACCGGTTTCTTCGAGTAATTTTGCGTATTCAACCCAACTGGGTTCGTAAATTGCATTTAAGCTGGCAAAAACCGGGACTGAGGTGTTTTGCTTAAGCTTTTTCAGGTTATAAAGGTGTTCTTTTGGCCCGGCATGTTCAATATCCGGGAAAAGACGACCCATTTCTGAATTTCGGTTCGAATATTCGTTCAGGTCTTCTTCAAACTGAAGGTTTTCTAACTGAATTTGTTCTTCGAAAAGCGACTTGTAAACAATTGCTGCGATTCCGGCTTCTTCAAGCTCTTTAATCACTTCTGGTTTAGTAACGAGGTTGCTGGCGCCTAAAATCAAAGGGTTTTTTAATTTGACGCCCATGTAAGTAGTTGATAAATCTGCCATAATATTTGGTTTTAGTGTTGTCGCTGTTCAGTAAAACTCAATCCTCACCACTTTTGTTCAGTAAATTATAAAAAAATAACCCCGAAATATGATTCCGGGGTTATTTTGAATTTTTAAAATGATATCAGCTTTCTAAAACAAACTGTAAGCAACAGTTAATCCCACCATAACAATGGAAACCATGCTCATAAGTTTGAGCAGAATATTGAGCGAAGGGCCNNCTACCGGCAAGTAGTCCCATAACACCGGCAACGCCAAAAATCAGACCTACCACCACCGGCACAGCAATCGCCAGTAACGAAGGCAACATCATTTCTTTTTGAGCGCCTTTGGTCGAAATTTCAACGCAACGGGCATAATCAGGTTCTGCGGTTCCTTCAAGAATTCCGGCTATTTCGCGGAACTGACGACGAACTTCTTCAACCATGCTTTGGGCAGCACGGCCTACGGCATTCATGGTTAAACCACAGAAAAGGAAGGCCATCATTGATCCGATGAACATACCAACCAATACGATTGGATTCATCAGGGTGATCTGATAATAATTCATGAAATCGACAATCGTGGCTTTGGCAGTTTCTATTGTCGAACCATCAGTCATTGTCAATACATTCTGACCCAAACGAATTAACGCGATTTTGATTTCTTCAATATAAGAAGCAAGCAATGCAAGAGCAGTTAACGCAGCCGATCCGATTGCAAAACCTTTTCCTGTTGCGGCAGTGGTATTTCCAAGAGCATCGAGCGCATCGGTACGTTTGCGAACTTCAGGGCCGAGGTGACTCATTTCTGCATTACCACCGGCATTATCAGCGATAGGTCCGTAAGCGTCGGTTGCCAGGGTAATCCCCAAAGTTGAAAGCATACCAACGGCAGCAATACCGATACCATAAAGGCCAACACTTAAATTAGCTCCGGTAAGCATATTGGCAACATCGAAATGAATGGCTGACAAGAACGACAATGCGATGGCAAGACCGATAGTAAGTACCGGAATAGCAGTTGACATCATTCCAAGGCCGATGCCCGAGATAATTACCGTAGCATGTCCTGTTTCTGACGATTCGGCAACACGCTGTGTGGGACGGTAGGTATGTGAAGTATAATATTCAGTTGACTGTCCGATAATAACACCGGCCAAAAGTCCGACAATTACCGAGAACGAAATACCGAGCCAGTTTTCGAGGCCAAGAGTATAAAGAATTACAAAAGATGCTCCTGCAATCAATACTGATGACACATTAACTCCTAATCCGAGTGATTTAAGCAGGTCGCGCATGGTGGCGCCTTCTTTGGTGCGAACAAGGAAAATACCTACAATTGAAAGTAGAATACCAACAGCAGCAATAAGCATAGGAGCTAAAACAGCGTTGAACTGAGCTTCAGGTGTAGTCATAAATGCTGCTGCGCCCAGAGCTGCAGTTGCCAATATCGAACCGCAATACGATTCGTAAAGGTCGGCGCCCATACCGGCCACATCGCCCACGTTATCGCCCACATTATCGGCAATGGTTGCAGGGTTACGCGGATCATCTTCAGGAATACCGGCTTCAACTTTTCCAACCAGGTCGGCGCCAACATCGGCAGCTTTTGTATAAATACCACCACCAACGCGTGCAAACAAAGCCTGTGTAGAAGCACCCATTCCGAAAGTTAACATGGTAGTGGTAATAATTACCATTTTATGGAACGAGTCGGCCTCGTCAACAAAATTATTGAGGACAAGGTACCAGATTGAAATATCGAGAAGACCCAATCCAACCACCACAAGTCCCATTACTGCTCCTGAACGGAAAGCAACTCTCAACCCGTGGTTCAACGAATTCTGTGCAGCATTGGCAGTACGGGCCGATGCGTAAGTGGCCGTTTTCATACCAAAAAAACCTGCCAAACCCGAGAAGAATCCCCCGGTTAAGAAAGCAAACGGAACCCATTTATTCTGAAGATCAAAGCCATAGGCCATCACTGCAAAAACAGCGGTTAAAACGACAAAAACAATCCCTACAACTTTGTATTGTTGCCTGAGATAAGCCATCGCACCCACGCGAACGTGCATAGCAATTTTTTTCATTGTGTCAGTACCTTCGCTTTCCCTCATCATTTGTTTGAAGAAGTAATAAGCAAAAGAAAGTGCCAGAATTGAGCTAAACGGCACCAGCCAAAAAAGTGGATTCATAAATTTTTGTTTTTATGCAACAAAGTTGCTGTTAGTTAATTTTGATTTAAGGTGAATTGAAAGTTCCGAAATTAACAATTAATACTTTGAATGATTATTAGCTGTTAATGTTATTTGACAGCCCATCCGCCCTGCATTACTGAAAGACAAAAATAAGAAACAACATTAATTTGAATCATTTATGGGAATATCACTAACAATTTATAAACAAATCCTTAATATTCGTATCAATTGCTAAGCAAACAGATAATCATCCTTATTTTGGGACAGGGCTTTTTCAGATCAGGTCGTTACCTGTATTTTCAGCTGCTGATTTTCGCTTTCGGTTGGGAAAATACAAGATAAGCAGCGAAAAAGCAATCAGGATCATTCCTGAAACTGAAACCAGATCAGGAGACTCGTCCGGAAGAATTAACCAACTGAGTAGTGCGCCTGCAACCGGAATCAGAAATTTCCAGATACTAAGTTCTGATACTTTTACTTTTGGCCTGCGAAGCAATGTGTTCCAAATGGTGAAGGCGGCGGCCGATAAGAAACTCAGCCATGCCAGTGCCACAAAATATTCAGGAGGAAAATCGTGGTATTGAATCCCTTCCAGTGGGATGGAAACCACAAAGAGAAAAACACCTCCCAGAAAAAGTGATGATGAAGTTAAAACCATCGGAGAAATGGTTTGCTGTTTTCGCGCAATTACCACGTTGGTTATACCCGAAACAATGTTGTTCAGCAACAACAAAATCACTCCCGTCATGGCTATTTCGGCACCCGATGGAAGGCGGTCGCGCCCAAGGGTGATAACAGCAACCCCGAGTATTCCAACCAGAAAACTGCCTGTTTTATACATGTCCATGCGGTCGCCGGGATTGAAAAAATGGGCTGCCAGGGCAATGAATAAAGGCGAAGAGCCAACAATCATTGCAGCGATTGATGCGGGTACTTTGCTAACGCCCAGATAGAAAAGCGAATATTGAAGAATTACCTGCAAAAAAGCGATCAGGCACACATACCAAAAATTCTCGCTCACTTCTTTCCAAAAACGCTTAAGGCTAAATACAAACGGAATTAACATCAAGCCGGAAATAATAAAACGAATCCCGGCAAACTGAAGCGGAGTGTGATATTTCAGGCCAATTTTTACGCCCACAAATGCCGACGACCATAACAAACAGGCCACAATTGCCAGAAAAATGGTTTGGGAAAGATGTTTCTTCATGAAGAATGTGCAAGGAATCAGTATGCAATAAATCTAAGAACAAAATACTGAATTCATATTTTTCTCAAAAGTATCAAATCATTCCAGACATATCAAACTGAATTTTATTAGTACCCAACCTTAAGTGCTGTTCATCTCAACTGCGGAAGTTTAAACAAACATGAGGTACAAATAAATTACTTTTCACCGGATGGGCTAAATATGAGCTGCAATTTATTCCACCAGCGGCAGTTTAAACAAACATGAGCTGTAAATGATCTCTATTTTTTGGATTGATCCAAACCCGAGGTATTTCTTGTCTCACCCCCAATCAATTCATATAAACATGAGGGTACTATTAAGCACCCGAAAGTAAGATTTATACATAAAGCAATGAAAATATTATAACTTAATCGTAATCCTGGTTGATTATATGAAAATATTATCATAAATTAGCTTGTACCAATAAATCAACAATCAATCCCATTATGAAACAATCACTTGAACCCTTGCGGACTTCTGTTTTAACAAACATGGAAGCCGGTCAGTTATTGAAACGTCATTTGAATGACCTCAGCACCATTAATTCAACATTGCTGACAGATGCACCCTTTAATTCCTATTTACAAGATCTTACCGTATTGTCAAACAGTTATGAAAAAGCGCTTGCACAGATTCGAAAAAACGCAGAAACGGAAAAAATCAGCCTTGCCGATGCAAACCGCGACAAAGCAGTAAGCGCATTTGGAATTTTGCTGAAATTATATGCGGTTTCCGACGATCCTGAAGAAATTGAAGCCAGTCGTGAACTGAGCATTGTTTTTTACAATTTTAAAAATCTGGCTGATTTAAATTACGAAGCGCAATCTCAGGCAATCGACAAACTGGTAAGTGAATTGGAAACACCTGAACAGGCAGCCAAAATTACAAAACTAAAAATTGGCCGGTACGTTACCCGTTTAAAAAATACCAACGACCTATTCAAAACCCTGTTTAGTGGCCGTATGGTAGCTTCGGCGGTTACCGAATCCTACGATCTTAAATCTATCCGTACAGAAATGCTGAAAAAATACAGCGAATTCTGCAACTATGTGCTGGCAATGGACAAAGCATTGAATACACCTCTTTTTTCAACATCGCTGAACCTGCTGAACACTGCCCGAAAATACTATTCAGATATGCTGGCAAGGAGAACTGCTAAGAATGACGAAACAGCTCAATAGATTAATATTTGGTGGATAATAGTGTCCAAACCCGCTGACTTTTCTGAAAAGAAAGGCTTGGCGGGTTTGTTGTTTAATCTAATTTATAACCTATTTTTGAAGACTGAACAAAAAAACAAACCACCATGACCCTCGCCGAAATACTTCGCGACTCGAATTACAAAATCACACAGTTTGGCCTGATTCAAATTCAGGAATTTGAGAAACGAATCATTACCCGTACCGATAAAAATAACAAGCCTGTACCTTACGTTACCTGTCTGGTACGGAAAAAGGAAATCAAGTTAACACCTGAAGAAGCCGTGCGCCAGTTGTTTTTGGGCGTGTTGATCAACGATTACGGTTATCCTGTTGATCGCATGGAATTGGAATATGCCGTTTCGTTCGGGCGTGAGAAAAAGCGCGCCGACATTGTGATTTTCGACAAGCAGCAAACCACCACACCTTACATTATGGTGGAGCTGAAGAAACCGAAATTAAAAGACGGTAAAGAACAACTCAAATCATACTGCAATGCTACGGGTGCGCCTATCGGCGTTTGGAGCAACGGCGAGTCCATCTCGTTTTACCACCGCAAAGACCCCAATTATTTCGAAGATATTCCGGGCATCCCAAAGGCAACCGAAAAACTGTCGGACATTCTTTCTGAACGCTGGACAATTAAAGAGTTGATTGAAAAGGACAAACTGGTTACCGAACGCAAATCGCTGAAAGACCTGATCCTGGAAATGGAAGACGAAGTGCTGGCCAACGCCGGGGTGGACGTTTTCGAAGAACTGTTCAAACTCATCTTTACAAAGCTGTTCGACGAAATGGAATCGGGGCGCAACGTTACCCGCTACCTCGAATTTCGTAACTATGGCGACACGGAAACCGAGCTGAAAGATAAAATCCAGAACCTTTTCAATAAAGCCAAGATGAAATGGGAAGGCGTATTTTCGACAGACTCAAAAATTGAGCTCACCGCCTCGCACCTTTCGGTATGCGTGTCGTCGTTGCAAGATGTGAAGCTGTTTAACTCCAACCTCGATGTGGTGGACGAAGCTTTCGAATATCTGATCAACAAAAGCTCGAAAGGTGAAAAAGGACAGTATTTTACACCGCGCTACGTGATTGATATGGCCGTGAAAATGCTCAACCCGAAAGAATCCGAAACCATGATCGACACGGCAGCCGGAAGTTGCGGCTTTCCGGTGCATACCATTTTCCATGTGTGGGAACAAATCCTGAAACGCAAAGGATTGAACAAAAGTCACCTGTTTACGCTCGAAGACAAACCTGTGGAATGTACCGACTACGTGCAGGAAAAAGTGTTTGCCATCGACTTCGACGAAAAAGCAGTGCGCGTAGGCCGTACCCTAAACCTGATCGCAGGCGACGGGCAAACCAATGTGTTGCACCTGAACACGCTCGACTGGGAACGCTGGGACGACAAAACCAAAGACGAAGACTGGCTCGACATTTACAACGAAGGCTGGAAAAAGCTGAAACGACTGCGCACCAAAAAAGACAGCAATTACGATTTTCAGTTCGATATCCTGATGGCTAATCCTCCGTTTGCAGGCGATATTAAAGAAAGCCGGATACTGGCCAAATATGAATTGGGTAAAAATACCGCCGGAAAATACCAAACCAAAGTGGGTCGCGACATCCTGTTTATTGAGCGTAACCTCGATTTTCTGAAACCGGGAGGACGCATGGCCATTGTGCTGCCGCAAGGCCGTTTTAACAATAGTAGCGACAAACAAATCCGCGAATTTATTGCAGAGCGATGCCGCATTTTGGCCGTAGTGGGTTTACACGGCAATGTGTTTAAACCCCACACCGGCACCAAAACCAGCGTGCTACTGGTGCAAAAATGGGATGATGCACTTTGCCCGAAACGCGACGATTACCCCATCTTTTTTGCCACCATGCAGGAATCCAGCAAAGACAACAGCGGCGACAAAATTTACCTGCGCAAACGCGACAACCCACGCTACCAGGTGAAACCGGCAGAACCCGTTTACGAACAAGGCAATCTGGCGCTTGACCCACAGCCATATTATGTGGCCACGCCCAAAGACCTCGACGAATATTTGCTCGACGAACACGGGCATTTAATCGTGAAACACGACCTTTTTAACCACGACGGCCTCACCCACGATGGCATTGCCGAAGCCTTTGCCGAATTCGCTAAAAAGGAGCATTTAAGTTTTTTTTAAATAGCCCTTTCAACGAAGCAAAGTATAATGCATTGTTGGAAGGGCTGGAAGTAGGAGTTGTAAAAAGCACAGAAGTTTTAGAGGGAAATTATCGTCTTGAAGCGAAGTTCTATACTTCAAAGTCGGGACTGACTAACCAATATTTTTTAGGTGAAGAAATATTAGAAAGTGCAAACTACAACTCAATTTATGGACTTAATAGTAATGGTATAGGTTGTCCTGTTCTGAGAATGAATGAATTTGACATGTTATTTACGGGTACCCCAAAACAACACAGTGACAAATTTTCACCGGTTGATATTCGACAGCATTCATTAAAAAAAGATGATATCTTAATATGCAGGACAAACGGCAATCCTAATTTGATTGGCAAGTCAGCTTTGGTTGCAAAGAACTATGATTTTGTATATGAATCACATCTTTTTAAAATTAGGCCTAAGCAAGTTTTAATTAACTCTTCAACACTGGTTACTTACCTTAATACACAATATGGAAGAGCGGAGATAAATAAACTTTCCATGCAAGGGAATCAAGCAAATTTCAGTATTGCAAAATTTAAAGAATTGAGAATTCCTAAATTTGAAATTGGGTTTTGTAATAAGGTCAAAGATATTATTGAGGCATGCTTTTTATCGCTAGAAAAGTCAAAAATACTATACACCCAAGCTGAAACCCTTCTCCTCGAAACCCTTGGCTTAAATAACTTTGAACCCAGCGCAGAACCGGTAAACGTAAAAAGTTTTAAAGATTCGTTTTTGGCAACCGGCAGGCTGGATGCAGAATATTACCAAAAGAAGTATGAAGAAGTTATAAATCATATCATAGAACAAAGCCACGATAGATTATCTAATCTGGTGAGCATTAAAAAATCTATTGAGCCGGGTTCGGATGTATATTCCAACGAAGGATTGCCGTTTTTAAGGGTTTCCGATTTCAATAAATTTGGATTAACCGAGCCGGATAAGAAACTTTCTACTTCATTTTGCAAAGAGAATGAAGCGTTAATTAAAAAGCTAAAACCTAAAAAGGAAACCATTGTATTTTCAAAAGATGGAAGCGTTGGAACAGCTTATATGCTTCGTAAAGATGAAGATTTGATCACATCAGGTGCGATTTTGCATTTAATGGTGAAAGACAAAAAGCGGATAATTCCGGAATACCTGACCCTTGCTTTAAATTCAAAACTTGTACAAATGCAGGCCGAGCGCGATGCTGGCGGTTCTATCATTTTGCATTGGCGTGTTGGCGAAATCGAGAATGTGATTGTTCCAATTATTGATTACATCAAACAAGAAGAGATTGCAGCCCTTGTTGAAGAAAGTTTCTTCTTAAAGAAGCAATCCGAACAACTGCTCGAAACCGCCAAACGCGCGGTAGAACTGGCCATAGAGCAAGACGAAAAAGCGGCGATGCGGTACATCGCCGAAGCCCAACGGGCTTCAATATGAATAGCCACGTGGTGAAACCCGTGGTCGCGGTGAAACCCGTGGTTATGAATAACAAATGCGAACCCAACCCCGAAACGGGGTTGAATTTGATGGGTCGATAATGCAAAACATTCAACCCCTCGCGGGGTTGCGTTACCAACGCTCAACATTCTCCATTTATTTCATACCCATGCATTTCATACATGGCTATTCACATTTAATCGCTTCGCGATTTTTCTGGTGTGCATAAGGCCCGATTCAATGCGCGAACAACGGGTGAAACCCGTTCAATGTGAATAGCCACGTGGTGAAACCCGTGGTAACGAATAACCGCCGCGAACCCTACCCCGGAACGGGGTTGAATTTGAAATAAACGATATTTTTATTCAACCACGTTCGTGGTTGGATGTGCGATCGTCATTGTTAATCATGCATTCCTTACCCCATGCATTTCATACATGGCTATTCACATTTAACCACATTCGTGGTTGAAAAATTGATGAACGATTATTATATTTATAGAAAAAACAACGCTATGAGTACCTACACACAAATTCTCTATCAAATTGTTTTTAGTACTAAAAACAGGGAACAAACGCTGTTAAAACCCAATAGAGAAGAACTCTATAAATACATTTGGGGAGTTCTGAAAAACAAAAATTGTCATCTATACCGGATCGGCGGTGTCGCTGACCACATTCATATCGTTACTCACATTCATCCGGCAATTTCATTGGCTTCATTGGTAAAAGACATAAAATTGGCGAGTTCAGATCATATCAAATCGAATCAATTATTTCCGGATTTTAATGGTTGGCAAAATGGATATGGCGGTTTTACCTATTCGTTCAAAGAGAAAGACCATTTAATTGAGTACGTCAAACGGCAAGAAGAACACCATAAAATTGTTACTTTCAAAGACGAATTGATCGAATTATTGATTGAGCACGGAATTGAATTTGACGAGAAATATCTTCTTTGATTATCTGACTTTAAAAACCAAACACCGTACTAAAAATCATGCAAAACAATACCATCAAATTGCCAGAGAGCTTTATTAGCAAGCTTATTAATTTGCCTGAAAGTGGCATGGGTTATCAGATTGTAAAAGTGATTTTACGAAGCGGAAAAGTTTTGAATAAGCAAAAAGTACTTAATTCTGAACTATTAATGTTGGAGGAAAACCAATTTATTCAAGCTATCGACATTGCGAATATTGAATTGGAAATCGTTTAAACAACAAAAGGCAGCTTGAGGCTACCTTTTATTGTTCTGTAATATGTGTTTACTGTACCCATTTCAAATAATGGAAATCCTGACGGTGAGGCAATTCCGGATGTTTCGGATACATGCGTATNNATCCACCATCGAAGTCTGATTGTCTTTCTCTCCCTGCGTAATTACCATTTCAACGCCCAAATCCTCTGGTTTCAAATCCTTCAGATCAACAACTACCCTTGCCGGATAACTGTCGCCAATTTTCAGCACATTGGTAATCCCATCTGTAATCTGAACTTCTTTCACTTCAATTTGATCCCAAACCGACGAAACACCCGATTTCCAAAGCGCAATATCTTTTGCCAACTGATAATCAGACTCGATTAATTTCGCGGCACGTTTTGACTGCGGATTATAAAACCGATCCTGATAATCGCGTATCATGCGGGCTGTAGTGAAATTTGGCGCAACCTGAGCGAAGGTGTTTTTAATATACGAAACCCATTTTTCGGGAACGCCTTTGATGTTGCGCGTATAGAAGGCAGGCAATATCTCGTCTTCAAAAATATTATAAATTGTTTCTGCATCCAATTCATCCTGAAGTTCGTTTCTTTCATAATCATTTTCCTGTGGAAGCGCCCATCCAGCATCTTTTTTGTATCCTTCAACCCACCATCCGTCGAGAACCGAGAAATGGATAGTTCCATTCATTACGCCCTTTTCACCGCTGGTACCCGATGCTTCAAGTGGCCGCGTTGGAGTGTTCATCCAAACATCAACACCCTGCAACATCACTTTCGCAAGGTTCATGTCGTAATTCTGAAGGAACAAAATTTTGCCCACAAACTCCGGACGTTTTGATATCTCAACAATGTATTTGATCAGATCCTGACCGGCTTTGTCGGCCGGATGCGCCTTTCCGGCAAAAAGGAACTGAACCGGACGTGCCGGATCGTTAACCAACTTGGCCAAACGATCGAGATTGCGGAATAAAAGGTGTGCACGTTTATAGGTTGCAAACCGGCGGGCAAACCCAATGGTCAGCGCATAAGGGTTTATTTTTCCTGAAACTTCGGAAATCAGTTTCGGGTTTTCATGTTTCTTAATCCAGTTGTCAGCAAATCGCTGTTTAATAAAACCTATAGTCTTCATCCGAAGATTCTGTTTGGTATTCCAGATTTCTTCGTCAGGAATTTTATAAATGTTGTTCCACAGATCAAAATCAAGTTGCTCTTCAGGAAATTTTGGCCCAAAGTATTTCTTGTGAATATCTTTCCATTCCTTTGCAACCCAGGTCGAATAATGAACGCCGTTGGTTACATAGCCAATTTCAACCTCTTCAGGTAAAAATCCCTCGTACAAGGGTAGGAATATTTCTTTTGAAACCTCGCCGTGCAACCAGCTTACACCGTTAATTCCCTGCGAAAGGTTGCAAGCCAGATAACTCATATTGAAGTGATCTTCGTGGATATTGGCTTTACCCAGACTTAGAAATTCTTCCCAGGTAATTTCAACTTTTTGTGGATATTTTTCCATGTACCTTTTAAAAAGGTCCTGATGAAAAGAGTCATGCCCGGCAGGAACCGGAGTATGTGTTGTAAACAAAGTTGAAGCTCTTACCACTTCTTTGGCTTCAGCATATTTTAGCGCTTTCTCATCAACGAGGTCTTTAATTCTTTCAAGGCCAATCATTGCAGCATGCCCTTCGTTGCAATGGTAAATATCAGCCGAGTAACCCAGTTTTTTAAGTGCACGAATACCTCCCAGTCCGAGCAGCATTTCCTGTTTCAAACGGTTTTCGTTGTCGCCGCCATACAAATGATGGGTTACAAAACGGTCTTCATCCGAATTCACCTCATAATCAGCATCTAACAGATACAACTTAACAGACCCAACATTTACCTGCCAAACGCGGGCAGTTACAACCCGTCCGGGAAAATCAACCTGAACAGTTACCCATTCGCCCTGCTCATTGTAAGCAGGCAAAACCGGTATTTTCGAGAATTGCTGTGATTCATAATCCGAAATCTGTTCTCCGGCGATCGAAATATTTTGTCTGAAATACCCGTAACGATACAAAAGCCCAACGCCTGTAAGGTTAACCTTCGAATCGCTTGCTTCTTTCAGGTAATCTCCTGCAAGGATTCCCAAACCGCCCGAGAAAATTTTCAATGTATCGTGTAAGCCATATTCCATACTGAAATAGGCGATTGAAGGTCCGTTCAGTGTTTGCCGTTCATCAAGATATTTATGGAACTGCTTCGAAACATGGTTCATTTTCATGATGAAATTTTCATCATTTTCAATGTCCATAAATCGTTGATAATTTACTCTCTCGAGCAGTACTATCGGATTGTGTTCGCATTCTTCAAATATTTCATCATCAATTGACTGAAATAATTCGCGTGCATCGCTGTTCCAAGCCCACCATAAGTTACGGCTCAACTCCTTAAGCGGAGATAATTTCTCGGGAATATTTGATTCGACAAATAATTTTTTCCAAACTGGTTGTTCCACGTATGAATTTTTTATAAACCTAACACCTTCTTGCATCATCATCTCCTTCTTGCTTTTTTACCTAAAATTTATCCAAAAAATTCGAGGCGCAAAAGAAGTCAAAAAATCTGTCATTCAGGATGTCTGAATGTAAAGCCGATGTTAAATTCTTAGTTAATAAATAATACTAATTTTTAGTTTTTGGCGGTTTAGCAGTTTTAGTGGCAGTAGATGGTTGCTGATTTTTTTGCTTGGTTTTTAGCAATTTAAGTTCAGTTTCGTATTGTTTTAATTTTTCGTTTTTTAACTCAAGCATTTGATTGAGACCTGCAATTTCCATTTCGGTTTTATTTTCAGGAACAATCTTATTGAGACGAAGTTTAAAATCATTCAGCACATTCATGTAATTTATAAATGCTTCGTAAGGACTTTCGTAAGGATTGAAATTCTTTTGAACCTGTCCGTCGGAGAAGAACTTTGTACACATATAATAGAAATGATCACTGGTTTGCAGGTAATTCCAGTCTTTACACAAGGCATAATCGGTAACCGATTTCATTCGTCCGGCCAGTTCATACAATTTATTCAAGGCCTCATCCTGAAGTTCATTTCCCATCCACGAGGTTAAATCGCGTTCTTCGTCGGCCCACGAAATCGGCTGCGGAACACTCACGATCGATATTGGCTGGAAATTGGCAGCAATTTCAGAAGGGGTCGCAAATGTTAGTTTTGATTGAGCAAAAACGGCTTCCGGCAAATGCTCCATAAAACTGAATATTCCGGTTTCGGCAGCCTGAAATTCGCCAAACGCCTTATAATCGAGAAACAGGTTAAATATTTCACCATCTTTTATGGCGTTTATCCAACCAACAAATTTGTCGGCTGTCAGCGGAAATTCGCTCCATGCCTGGTTCGAGAACCGGAAGGTAAGGTCGTCGCTTAGTTTAAAGTTGCGCATCAGCACTTTAAGTCTTGGATTAATGGCATTTACATACAAAAAGTTAGGTGATTTCCATCCCAGAATATGACGTGCTCCTTCGGTTATCATTGCCTTATAACCCATATCGGCAATTGCTTCACCTATTTCGTCTGAATATATCAATTCTGTATTTCTGAAAACAGTTGGTTTTTGTCCGAAATGCTTTTCGATCAAACGCTCGTGTTCCTGAATCTCCTTGATAAAAATATCTTTGTTCTTCAACGAAGCCAGCGAATGCGAATATGTTTCGGCCAAAAATTCAACATGTCCGGTTGCTGCCAGCGCCTTGAACGAATCGAGTACTTCCGGAGCATACAATTCAAACTGTTCTATCGCCAATCCTGAAATTGAATAGGCAACTTTGAATTTTCCTTCGTGTTTTTTTATCAGTTCAAGCATCAGTTTGTTGGCCGGAAGGTAACAGCGGTCGGCAACTTTACGCAAGATCGATTCGTTTGCATAATCATCGTAGTAATAATGATCATTACCGATATCAAAAAAACGATACCGACGAAAACGAAATGGTTGATGAACCTGAAAATGGAAACAGATAGACTTCATATCAATGGTTTTTTCTAGTTATACTTCTTCAATCGCTTCAAGATAAATATCTCTAACTTCTTTGGCGGAGTTTTTCCACAGAAGACTGTCAACTTCAGCCTTTCCATGCTCTTTAAACATGGTGTGAAGCGCCGGATAATTTATCAAGCCGTATATTGCATCGGCCATAGCATAAGTATCCCAATAGTCAATTTTTATAGCGTATTTTAATATTTCTGAAACGCCCGACTGGTGCGAGATAATTACCGGAACATTCGATTGCATGGCTTCAAGCGGAACAATTCCAAACGGTTCGGAAACCGATGGCATCACAAAAACATCGCTCATGCGGAACATATCGAACACATCGTCGCCTTTCAGGAAACCGGTAAAATGGAAGCGATCCGAAATTTTCAGTTCGGCGGCTCGTTTTACCATCGCATTCAACATATCGCCACTTCCGGCCATTACAAAGCGTACATTGCTCATCTTTTTCAGAACCAGGTTGGCAGCCTCAACAAAATATTCCGGTCCTTTTTGCATGGTAATTCGACCCAAAAACGTGACAATTTTCTCGTCAACTCCCTTTTTCAGCTTAATTTTTTCTTCGTGCGACAAAGGTTCTACCGCGTTGTAAACAGTCGTAACTTTTTTAGGGTCGATATTGTATTTTTCGATGACTATATTTCGTGTCAGGTTGCTAACCGCAATTATTTTGTCGGCGGCATCCATTCCTTCCTTTTCCATCGCATAAACCTGTGGGTTCACACTTCCGCCGCTACGGTCGAAATCGGTAGCGTGAACGTGAATTACCAATGGCTTGCCCGATACCCGTTTGGCAGCAATGCCGGCCGGATAGGCCAGCCAGTCGTGAGCATGAATTACGTCGAACTCATTTTCGCGGGCAATTACTTCGGCAACAATCGAATATTTATAAATTTCCTGAAGCAGGTTTTGATCATATCTTCCCGAGAAATCGATTTTCCCTTCAGAGTTTGTCTCGACATACCTTGTATTTTCTGAAACTGTTTTTGTGGTTAGTTTCCAGAATTCTTCAGGATCGACATAAGGAATCATACCGGATTCAACTTCGTAATAATCAATTTTTGATTGAAGGTTGCTGAATTGAATTTCTTTGTGTGAAACAGGAACTTCATTGGCCCCAAGCAGCGTCATGCTCGACTGATCTTCGTCTCCATAAGCTTTGGGAACAACAAAAATTACGTTCACATCATCAAATTCGGCCAAACCCTTTGTTAGTCCGTAACATGCAGTTCCAAGTCCTCCCGAAATGTGAGGGGGAAATTCCCATCCAAACATTAATACCTTCATAGGTTCAAGTTAAAGTTGATTTATTCTTCACAATTCTCAAGTAATTTATATGCACGTATCAGCGCTGCCACACTCCATGCCTGCGAAATTGCTCCTTTTCCCCTGTGTGGTGGATTTCCGTTATACATTTCAGAAATGGTCCCAACACAATGTTCGGTCATTTCCTCCTCAAAGCCTTCAATTATTTTCTTTACGAACGGTAAGCCGCCGCGTTTATGTATTCGTATGTAACTTTCAACAAAGAACGAGATAAACCAAGGCCAAACGATCCCCTGATGAATGGTTAATTCACGTTCCTGTATATTACCCTGGCACATTCCCTGATAGTTCGCATCGCGTGGAGAAAGAGTTCTCAACCCACGTGGGGTAAGCAATTCCCGCTTCACTGTACTCAAAATTGCTTTTTGCTTTTCACGATCGAGCGGTGTAAACTCCAGTGCGGCTGCAATCAGCATATTGGGTCTGATTGACCAGTTTTTCACATCTCCATCGATACAATCAGCAAGATATTGACGGCTTTCACTCCAGTATAAATCAACAAATGATTTGGCAACCAATGCGGGTAAATCTTTCCATTCATCCATAAAAGCCTTATCCTCTTCGGCCTCAGCCAATTCGAGAGCCAGACTTATCGCATTGTACCATAGCGCATTCACCTCAACAGGCATTCCACCTCTTTGAACAACTGGTTTTCCGTTAATGTAAGAATCCATCCATGTTAATGCCACATTCTCAACTTTTCCGTAAATCAATCCATTCTCCTGCATCTTGATATTGAAATCGGTTCCGTTTTTATATGCCGAGAGAATAGATTTCATGTGCGGGCCATATTTTTCCCATATTTTTCCGGAGTTTTTAATATGGCGGTAATATTGTTGTACCGACCAGAAAAACCAAAGTGGTGCATCAATCGAATCATAGAATGTTCCCGGATTTCCCGGAAATTTCGGGAATAATCCATTTTTCAGGTAACCTAGTTGAGTATTTAAAACCAATTCGCATGTTTCCTGATCGTCCAAATCAAGTGTCAGGCCGGGCAGTGAGATAAATGTCTGTCTTTCAATTGCTCCGTACCACGGGAATCCGGCAATTAAATCGGTATGATTATTTTTCCTGACAAAAAATTGTTGGGCCGAATTGGTCAGACTGCCAATTAAGGTGTCACGATGTTTTCGTTTACTTAGCTCGCGGGTAAATTTCTGCTTTAATGAGCCTGTTGTGGCTTCGGATGTCGAAGCTGAAAAAATAATAGTTTCCCCTTTCTTTATTGGAAGTTCAAAATATCCAGGTACAAAAAGATCTTCTTTGTAGTCGTATCCGCGATTTTGTTCTTTGGGATATTCAATTCCATTATGCCAAAGCGGAGCCGGTATAAACTCAACCTCTTTTGAAAATTGCATGTGCAAAAACGGATATCCATCGTAAAGTTTTATTTTTATTCCGTTCCCAATCTCGGTATAACGGGTATTAGCATACAAATTGGCTTTACTTAGATCGTGAACATTTCTAAAAGCCAAAAAAGGTCTGAACCTCAAAACTGTTGGAGAATGGGCATCTTCGAGTGTATATTTGATAAGCATTTGCTGCTCTTTTTCAACCAAAACGCGTTCTTTGGTCAGCACAACTCCGCCAACCCTGAAAGTTGTACGGGGAATAACTTCGATATCGAAATCGCGAATATATTTGTGACCTTTCGGCTCGTAATGATCCCCGTCATATTTATGGATACCCAGATTAAAGGCTGATCCGTGCTGAACCACGGTTTCGTCGAGCGACGATAACAAAACATGCTTTCCTCCATCCAGTTCATCGAGCGGGCAAACCAGCAACCCGTGGTATTTACGTGTATTACATCCGGAAAGGGTTGTACTGATATAGGAACCCGCACGATTCGAGCGGATTATCTCCCGCTGAAGTGAATATTCCAGATTAACCAACTGATTTTTATCAAATTTAAGATAACTCATAATTCCAGGCTTTTGGGGTCTTTAATCCGTATATTTCTGAAAAAGGCAGTGTCTAATGTTTTCAGTATATAATACAATGCAAAAATAGCCTTTTTATGCTTCGTAATTTTTGCTTGATCGTTGAAAACCAATTAACTCCTGTTCCAGATACTTTTTCTCGTTTTCAAAATTAAGATATGGAAAATTAATTGTTAATTTATTAATTTCCTCTAGGTTATATAACAGAAATCGCTCAAATTCAATTGAAGCTGAATTAGCAGGACGGTGCAGAACAGCCTTTCTTATTTTAATAACTTCCTTTGCCAGTTTTAAGCTGTCGGATGACATTAAAACTTTGCCGAAATGATCAAAAATATGGTCAATTGCAACAGGACTTAAATGCACCATATCCTCTGCATAGAAACGGTAATCGCGCAGTTCGTCCATCATAATTTCATACGAAGGAAAGTAGCCACAATTGGAGTTGCCAAATCCATTTAACAAACGATCGATTGCAAGCAATAAAGTAGCTTTGCTGACCTGATTTTCGACTGCGCCATCTTTCCAGTGCCTTATCGGACTTACCGTAAACACCACCTTTAAATTTGGGTTAAATATCCAAAGTTGCTCTAACAATTCGTGATAAGCCTCTGTAATTTCATATACCCCGAGCCGAAAACGCTTAAATTCTGAAGAAAGCACCTTATGACAATTTGATACTACCTGTCCGCTTTTTTTTAATTCATAAACCCACGAAGTACCGAAAGTGATAATTAAGAAATCTGCCTTCTGCAAAAAATCACTTGAAAGTTCAATCCGGGTGTTCATCTTCTCAAGCGCTGCCTCGCGATCCGTATCCGAAAAACGGCTGTGATGAGAAAAACTGTTCCAAAGGCCATGATCCTGGAAAAGATCAACTTCAGTAAAAATTCGTTTTTCAAGTAAAATTTTCAAGCTATTGGCAATCGACACCGGATTGTATATGATTCCAAATGGATTCATGTCAACATTAAACTTTAGGTCTTGCAATTTCAGCCCGATATTTTCGGAGAAACATGACCCCATGAACATCATGCTTTTTGAGTAATCCATTTTCCAGGGAAACTCCGGAATTTTTATTTCAGTAAAAAATGACATTGAAACAATTTACAATTTGACCATTTACAAATAACTATTTAACCATTCGGAACTGATAGTATTAGCGTATTCTCTTGAATTCCAGCTTCTCCAAAACCAATCCGGTACGGGCAGGCAAATACAAACGCAAATAGTGCTGGCTTGTTAAGCCAGTCAATGGTATTGTGTAATAAGTCATCTGCCGGTCGATTCGGTTTTGTCCGCCAAAACGTTCGTCATCAGTATCCAGCACAATTTTATATTTTGATGCATCCATCGGAATTCCGTAATCAGCAAACGATTGAGAAGGATGAAAGTTGAACACGAATAAATATTTCCCGCGGGAATAAACAAGTATTTCATTGCCTTTGTGATCGTATAACCAGTTTACCTCCGGACTTTCAATTAATCCTGACTTTTTGGCAAACAGAATCATCTCCCGGTCAAAATCGGCCAGCTGATGGTATCGTAATTCCTTGTTGTCTAAAAGGCTCCATAACCGGCGGGCATGAGCATACGACCAGTTATTTCCCTCGCGTGGAAAATCAATCCATTCAGGATGACCAAACTCGTTGCCCATAAAATTAAGATAAGCGCCACCTGCGCATGAAAGCGTTGCCAGTCTGATCATTTTATGCAGCGCCATCCCGCGTTCAACCGCAAGATTTGGCTGGTCTTTGCGCATACTGAAATACATTTCCTTATCAATCAGCCTGAAAATAATGGTTTTATCGCCCACCAAAGCCTGATCGTGCGATTCTGCATAACTCACAACTTTTTCGTCTAAACGCTTCGAGGTAAGTTCATGAAAAATGTTGCCGACATCCCACTGTTCGTCGGGTATTTCTTTAATTACTTTTATCCAGAAATCGGGAACTCCCATCGCCATCCGGTAATCGAAACCGAGGCCTCCATCAGCGTGAGGTGTAGCCAAACCGGGTAAGCCGCTCATCTCTTCAGCAACTGAAATGGCGTTGGGGTTAATCTCGTGAATCAGGCGATTGGCCATTATAAAATAGGTAAAAGCTTCCTGATCGAGCCCGGCATTGAAATAATCGTCGTAACAGGTAAATGCTTTTCCCAGTCCGTGATCGAAATACAACATACTGGTCACCCCATCGAACCGGAAGCCGTCGAACTTGAATTCTTCGAGCCAGTAACGGATATTTGAAAGCAGAAAATGAATGACTTCGGGCTTTCCGTAGTTGAAACAATACGAATCCCATGCCGGATGTTCGCCTCTTGCTCCCTCGTGAAAAAACTGCCAGCGGGTTCCGTCGTATTTGCCCAATCCTTCTACTTCATTTTTTACCGCATGTGAATGTACCAGGTCAATAATTAATGAAATGCCCATGCCATGCGCCTCGTCAACCAGTTGCTTCAATTCTTCCGGAGTACCAAAACGCGAAGACGGTGCAAAAAATCCAGAGACATGATACCCAAAACTTCCGTAGTACGGATGCTCCGGAATAGCCATCAACTGAATTGTATTGTAACCAGCCTTTTGTATCCGTGGTAAAATTTCAGTCCTGAATTCATTATAAGTATGTACTTGCTCACTTTCGCCGGCCATCCCAATGTGCGCCTCATAAATGAGCGGAGCTTCGTTCGACCTGCGAAAGCTTTCATTTTTCCATTTATATAATTTGTCGGGAGCCCATACCTGCGCATTAAAAATTTTTGTTTCATCGTTTTGTACCACTCTGTTTATCCATGCCGGAATGCGTTTGCCGTGACCACCATTCCAAAACATCGAAAAAGCAAACAAATCGCCGTGGTTCATTTTGTTATCCTGAAGAATCAATTCCCAGTTGCCATTCCCAACAGAGTTCATGGCATATTCCGGTGTTTCCTGCCAATGATTGAATTCGCCAATGATATATATTTCGGTAGCATTTGGCGCCCAGTCGCGAACTACCCACTGATTATTTTCACGGTGCAATCCGTACCATTTGTGTCCCTGTGCAAAATCCGATAAACTAGTATTCTGAAGGATTTCATGCTCCTTTTCTCTGGCAATCTCTAAACGTGAAATAATCTCCTGCGCAAAGGGCTCCAGCCACTGATCGTTTTTTACAAAAGTTGGTAGTTCCATATCAATTTCAGTTTGCTTAAAGATATGAAAAGATATAAAGAGAAGAGGCCGTCTCAAAACTTAATTTTGGACGGCCTCGTATTTTTCACTGATTTTTCTTAGTTGCCTGATCTATAAACTTCTGATTCAATTCATCCGAATCTCCATATTTTGTCCGGAGCTCGAATAAACGCCCGTGCATCATTTTTTGCACTTCAGCATAATCCGGATCATTGTAAACACTGCGCATTTCCTGCGGATCTTTTTCCAGATCGTACATTTCCCATTCGTCCACATCGTAATAAAAGTGCATTAGTTTATAACGTTCGGTGGCTATTCCGTAATGCCGTTTCACCATGTGAACTGATGGGTATTCGTAGTAAGTGTAATAAACCGCATCGCGCCATTCACCTGTTTCTCCTGAAACCAGTTTCCGGAACGATTCGCCCTGAATGTCTTTTGGAATTTCAACTCCGGCGTAATCGAGGAAAGTTGGTGCAAAATCGAGGTTCTGAACCAGTTTATTGATGCTTGTCCCCGGTTTGATTTCTTTTGGATAGCGCATCACCAAAGGCGTACGGAATGATTCTTCGTACATGAACCGTTTGTCGAACCAGCCATGCTCGCCCAGATAGAACCCCTGATCGGAAGTATAAATCACAATGGTATTTTCGGCCAGACCATTTTTATCAAGGTAATCGAGCAACTCGCCTACTCCATCGTCAACCGATTTGATGGTGCGGAGATAATCTTTGATGTAGCGGTTGTATTTCCATTCGGCCAGCGCTTTCCCTGTCAGTTTGGCTTTCAGGAATTCCTGATTTTCGCTTTCATAAGCAGCCATCCAGTTCGCGCGCTGTTCAGGGTTCATCCGTTTCAAGTCATGCACAAATTCGGTGGTATCGCCTTTCGGGTCAACAATCAGTTTAAAATCGTGCCCCCAAATTCCATGACCGTCCACTTTCATCTCCTGTGTTTTGGCGGCTGTGCCACGTCCGGCATAATCGTCGTAATAAGTTGCCGGTGGCACAAAAGTGGTATCGTCGTACAAATTAACGTATTTCGGCGCAGGCAACCAGTTGCGGTGAGGCGCCTTTTGGTGATACAACAAACAGAACGGTTTGGTTTTGTCGCGCATTTCGCCCAGCCATTTCAAAGCATACTCGGTGGTTATTTCAGTGCAATATCCTTCAATGCGCTGTTTTTCTCCATTAATCAGAAAATCAGGATTGTAGTATTGGCCTTGTCCCGGCAAAACCATCGAATAATCGAAGCCCTGCGGCAGTCCATCCAAATGGATTTTTCCGATCATGGCAGTTTGGTAACCGGCTTTTTGCAGCTGTTTCGGGAAGTTATCCTGATCCCAGTTAAACGGGAACTGGTTATCGACTTTCCCATTTACAAAACTATGTTTCCCGGTTAGCATTACCGCTCGGCTGGGCGCACATATTGAATTGGTCACGCAGGCGCGGGTAAAAATGGCTCCTTCTTTGGCAATGCGGTCGATGTTTGGGGTTTTGTTCAACCCATGCCCGTAAGCGCTGATTGCCTGATAAGCATGGTCGTCGCTCATGATGTAAATAATGTTCGGGCGGGTTTGTTTGGGAGCCTGCTCTTTACACGACGGCAAAATAGCGGCAGAACAAAGCCCCAGCATGGTTAAGGTTTTTGTTGTGTTCATGTATAAATAATTGAATGTTTAATTTAAAATGTTGTAATTGTTGTCGTTGTTGAAATTGTTGAATGAACCGCTTCTGGCTTCATGCTCACAGCTTCCGGAAACTGTGACTGTGACTGCAAACTGCGACTGATCACTTTTTACTGCACTTTCCCCGGTTCCCGACGGTTTTTGCCCGGCGCTTTCTGGATATCATCGCCCAAATCTTCACGGGCTGCATCAGCCAGTTTTTTCAGTTCGGCAACCACTTCAGGATAATGTTCCTTTACATCGAAACGCTCTCCCGGATCGCGGCGCAAATCGTACAGCCCTTCTTCGTGCGGAAAGTTTTCGTTGGTTTGTCCGGGAAATCCGTCGGCACCGGGCTTGAAGCCAACGTACGTGCGTCCGGGATGTGCAAATACCAACTTCCAATCACCTTTACGAACTGCTTCCAAACTGTTCTTCCGATAATAATAAAGGAACGATTCGCGTGGATTGGCATTTTCGTCGCCTATTAAAAGTGGAAGGATATTCACTCCGTCAATCTTCTTTTCAGGAAGCGGTGCCTGAGTGATCGTGGCAAAAGTAGGCAACAAATCGATGGTGGAAGCCAGTTTATTACAGATACTCCCTCCTTGAATTGTTCCCAGCCATTTCATTATACATGGAACCCGCTGGCCACCTTCAAAACTGTCGCCTTTTCCTTCGCGCAAACCACCGTTCGAACCTGCATGATTTCCAAAGTTCATCCACGGGCCATTGTCGGAAGTGAAAATAATTAAGGTGTTTTTTGTCAACCCATTTTTGTCCAGGGCTTTCATAATTTCGCCCACCGACCAGTCGATCTCCATGATTACATCGCCGTAAATTCCTTGCTCGCTCTTTCCTTTAAACTTCCCGGAAACAGCCAATGGTACATGTGGCATTGAATGAGCCAAATAAAGGAAGAACGGATTTTTTTTATTCTGATTGATAAACTTCACCGCCCGTTCAGTATATATCGTTGTAATTTCTGCCTGATCAGTTAACGAATTTAAGTCCTCTATTTTTTCATTTCCGTCAATCAATGGAAGCGGCGGAAAATTAAAATTCCGATCTTTCTTCTCTGCCGAAAATGGCGTTCCATCGTAATTTACCGGCCACATATCGTTCGAATACGGAATTCCCAAATACTCGTCAAATCCATGCTGCAAGGGCAAAAATTCTTGCAGATGCCCCAAATGCCATTTCCCGATGGCCACTGTTTTATAGCTCCTTTTTTTCAACACTTCAGGAATGGTTTCTTCTGAAGAATTTAACCCAATTTTCGAATCGGGGAAGAGCGCTCCCGAAATTCCAACCCGGTTTGGATAGCATCCGGTCAGAATTCCGGCACGCGAAGCACTGCAAACAGCTTGTGCTGAAAGAAAGCTGGTAAAACGAACACCCTCTCTAGCCATTTTATCGAGGTTGGGTGTTTTATATTGCGATGCTCCATAACAACTTAAATCACCGTATCCCAGGTCGTCGCAAAAAATAAGTATAATGTTGGGATTGTTACTTTTTGGTGCTTCTTTGCTTATAACAGCCAACGGGAATGCAGTTAATCCTGCAAATAAAGACTGTCTTAAAAGAGTATTCATAGGTTGATGGTTTAGTCGAACGATTTCAAAGGTATAAAAAAAGAGGCTGTTGCGGTGATTAAACCGAACAGCCTCTTCGAATATTTTTTTCAGGTAGTCTGATTAATCAATCATCTCGAACCCGCAATACGGAACCAATACTTTTGGAATACGAATTCCTTCAGGAGTTTGGTTGTTTTCGAGCAGGGCAGCCAAAATACGTGGAAGAGCCAGCGCGCTACCGTTGAGGGTGTGTGCAATCACAGGTTTTTTGGCAGCTTCGTCGCGGTAACGCAATTTCAGACGGTTGGCCTGGAACGATTCGAAGTTGGAAACCGAACTTACTTCGAGCCATTTTTCCTGGGCTGCCGAGAAGACTTCGAAATCGTAGGTTAATGCAGAAGTGAAACTCATGTCACCACCACACAGGCGAAGAATGCGGTAAGGCAACTCCAGTTTATTAACCAGACTCTCAACATGGGCTACCATTTGATCGAGCAACTCATAAGAATTATCTGGATGTGCAATCTGTACAATCTCCACTTTGTCGAACTGGTGCAAGCGGTTCAATCCACGAACATCTTTGCCATACGAACCAGCTTCGCGGCGGAAGCAAGCGCTGTATGCTGTATTTTTTATTGGCAAATCTTTGGCTTCCACAATCACATCGCGGTAAATATTGGTTACCGGAACTTCGGCTGTGGGAATCAAATACAGATTATCGGCAGTGGCGTGGTACATTTGGCCTTCTTTGTCGGGCAACTGTCCGGTTCCAAAGCCTGAATCTTCGTTTACCATCAGTGGCGGCTGAATTTCGAGATATCCCGACTCTCTTGCCTGATCAAGAAAAAAACTAATCAAAGCGCGTTGAATACGGGCACCTTTGCCTTTGTAAACCGGAAATCCTGCGCCGGTAATTTTAACGCCAAGCTCAAAATCGATGATATCGTATTTTTTCGCCAAGTCCCAGTGTGGCGTGCTATTTTCAGGCAATACCGGAATTTCGCCAAAACTTCTCACAACCACATTGTCTTCAGGAGTGCGGCCTTCAGGAACTAAATCGGAAGGAAGATTGGGAAGCAGGACTTGTAAGTTGAAAACTTCTTTATCGATTTGGGCAAAATCTTCGTCGAGTTGTTTGATTGTATCTTTCAATTCGGCAGTACGTTTTTTTGCAGCTTCGGCTTCATTTGTTTTGCCTTCGCGCATCAGCAAACCAACTTCTTTCGAAATTTTATTCATTTCGGCTTTGCATTGGTCGGCGCTGGCCTGTATTTCATTTTTCTTTGCCGATAATCCGGTGATCTGACCAACTATTTCAGAAGCATTGAAATTCTTCTTTTTCAGTTTTTCGATTACTAATTCCGGATTTTCCTGTATAAATTTCAGATTGAGCATTTTCGGTAAGTTTTATTTTTTAGACGGACAAATTTAAAACAAAAAAATCTCCTGCCTTCGGAAAAGCAGGAGATTATTTAACGAATATCTTATATCGTCTTAGTTTACTTCTGCAGCAACTACAGGTTCAACGTTAACAAACGATTTGTTGTCTCTTCTTTTCTTGAAAACAACAGTTCCGTCCACCAATGCAAACAAGGTATGATCTCTTCCCATACCAACATTAACACCCGGGTGGTGTGAAGTACCTCTCTGGCGAACAATAATGTTACCAGCTGTTGCAGCCTGACCACCGTATATTTTTACGCCGAGTCTTTTGCTTTCCGATTCGCGTCCGTTTCTCGAACTACCCGCACCTTTCTTATGAGCCATGGTAAATTTTTTTTAATGTTAACCTATTACTTCTTCAATTTGAATTTTGGTCAGGTATTGACGGTGACCATTCATTTTCTGGTAGCCTTTTCTTCTTTTCTTCTTGAAGACCAATACCTTATCTCCTTTTACGTGCTCAACCACTGTTGCAGTTACACTTGCGCCATCAACACTTGGAGTTCCAACTTTCACAGCACCTTCGTTGTCAACCAAAAGAACTTTGTTAAAAACAACAGTTTCGCCTTCGGCATTTTCCAAACGGTGTACATAAATTTTCCGGCCTTTTTCAGCTTTCATTTGCTGACCGGCAATCTCTACAATTGCGTACATTTCAATGTGTTTTAATATTTCATCCGGCAGGCGGGAACCAATTGGATTACCGCTTATAGGGCCTGCGCGAAAACTTTCGGACTGCAAAAGTAGATAAATTTCAGTGACCACCAAAGGTTTACATTATTTTTTCTGAAATTTCTATAGTTATACTTCATTTGTGGATTCACTTTTCATAAATGAATCAATAATTGCAAAACTCAAAAAATGCAATCAGAATGTAAAACAATTCTTATATTTGTTTCCCGCAGCGATTTCGATTCAAATAAAATGCAGAAAATAAAACTCAACATACTAGGTCTTTCGGTTAGCCAATCACAATCAGGAGCTTACGCCTTGGTTTTGTCCGAAGAAAATGGAGATCGCCGTATTCCAATTATTATCGGGCCGGTTGAAGCACAATCGATAGCCATCCAGCTCGAAGGGTTGAAGCCTCCCCGTCCGCTTACCCACGATCTTTTTAAACAAATGGCTTCGGCTTTCGACATTGAAATTTCGGAAGTCATTATTTATAAACTGGAGGAAGGCATTTTTTATTCGGAACTGGTTTGTGTAAAAAACGGCAAACAGGTCATCATTGATTCCAGAACTTCTGATGCGGTTGCACTTTCGCTTCGTTTTAACTGCCCAATTTTTACCACCGAAGAAATTCTTGAACGTGCCGGAATCGTAATTGAATTTGAGAACGAACACACGCAGGATGAATGGCATCAACCTTACAGCGAAGAGCCTGGCAGGGGAAAATACGAATACGGAAAATACACCTCTGCCGAACTTTCGGAAATGTTAAGCCATGCCATTAAGGATGAAGATTACGAAAAAGCTTCTGCTATCAGAGACGAAATTAACCGTCGAAAAAAGGAATAAACCGTTCCCGATCTTTCAGTCCTTTTTGTCACTCCTCTATTTTTTTCAGATTAACATGTTTTAGATTGTTTGTTCCCTTTTTGATAATCAGATTTTAGTAGTTTTAACGCCGCTAAAAACTATTCAACTCAAAAAAACAATTTATGGGAATCAAGAATCGGCTTATCGTGATGAGTTTTCTTCAATTTTTCATCTGGGGATCATGGTTGATTTCGCTTGGGGGATATTTGGGCAGAGAGTTAAATTTCGAAGGGGGTCAAATTGGCTCAATCTTCGCCACATTGGGCATTGCTTCGATCATCATGCCCGGAATCATTGGCATTATTGCCGATAAGTGGATCAATGCCGAACGGCTGTTAGGCTTTTGTCATCTTTTGGGTTCTGCGGCCCTTTTTTATGCTTCAACAGTTACCGATTACGACCACGTTTACTGGGCAATGCTTGTAAACTTATTTTTCTACATGCCAACCATCTCGCTAAACTACACCGTAGCTTACAATGCATTGGAGAAGCACAAGTATGACATCGTCAAAGTATTTCCGCCAATCCGCACCTTTGGGACCATTGGATTTATTGTAGCAATGTGGGTGGTCGATCTTTCTGGTTTTAAAAATTCCAATGCCCAGCTTTATGTGGCTTCTATCGCCTCATTGGCAATGGCGCTATACTCATTTACTTTACCGCAGTGTCCGCCTGCAAAAAGTACGCGAAAATCATGGCTTTCTGCATTTGGACTTGATGCACTTGTGTTGTTCAAATCAAGAAAGATGATCATCTTTTTCCTGTTTTCGATGCTTTTAGGTGCTGCGTTGCAAATCACGAACTCATACGGAGATCTGTTTATTGGCAGCTTTAAAGATATTCCTGAATTTGCTGACTCCTTTGGGGTAAAGCATTCTGTAATCCTGTTGTCGATATCCCAAATGTCTGAAACATTGTTTATCCTGACCATTCCATTTTTCCTGCGCCGTTTCGGAATCAAACAAGTTATGCTGATGAGCATGATGGCTTGGGTACTTCGTTTCGCGTTTTTCGGGCTAGGCAACCCAGGAAGTGGATTACCTCTGCTGATTATGTCGATGATTGTTTATGGTATGGCATTCGATTTTTTCAATATTTCTGGTTCGTTGTTCGTCGAAACTGAAGCGAAGCCCGAAATACGTGCAAGCGCACAAGGATTGTTTATGATGCTCACCAATGGTTTTGGAGCCATATTCGGCGGATATGCAAGTGGCGCTGTAGTCGATTTCTATTCGGTATATGGCGAGGGAGGAAAACTCATCAGCCGCTCATGGCCAACAATTTGGTATGTATTTGCTGGTTATGCCTTAGTCCTGACTATTATTTTTCCTATCGTTTTCAAATACAAACACAAAGCTGAAACTTCGCCTTCATTATCCTAATTATATTGCGACTTTATTGTATCTAAAATACATATAATCACGGGTATTTCTGCAAATGAAGCAGAAACTATCCGTGATCTTTTTTAAATCCAATTGGAATTTCACGAGAAAACTTTTTACCTTGCCGAAGCTTAAAACGAACACATCAAAGGGCTAAAAAATGAAGCAATATCTTGATTTACTAAATCATGTAATCAACAACGGAGTTGAGAAAAGCGACCGCACCGGAACAGGTACCATCAGCGTTTTTGGGCACCAGTCGAGGTACGATCTGTCGGAGGGATTTCCGGTACTGACAACAAAAAAACTGCACATGAAATCTATCATTCACGAATTGCTTTGGTTTTTGACAGGCGACACCAACATAAAGTATCTTCAGGAAAATGGTGTAAGAATATGGAATGAATGGGCTGACGAAAACGGAGAACTCGGACCGGTTTACGGCTACCAATGGCGGTCGTGGCCAAGTCCCGACGGCCAGCACATCGACCAGATAACGCAAGTTGTGAACAGCATTAAGAACAACCCCGACTCGCGCCGCCACCTGATAAGCGCCTGGAATGTAGGACAAATCGATCAGATGAAACTTCCGCCCTGTCATATTCTTGTTCAGTTTTATGTGGCCAACGGAAAACTATCATGCCAGCTTTACCAGCGCAGCGCCGATATTTTCCTGGGAGTTCCGTTCAACATTGCGTCGTATGCCTTGCTCACACTGATGATGGCACAGGTTTGTGGTTTACAGCCCGGCGATTTTATACATACCCTTGGCGACGCACACATCTACCTCAACCATCTGGAACAGGTTAAATTGCAATTATCGCGCGAACCATATCCACTTCCGCAGATGAAAATTAATCCGGAAGTAAAAGACATTTTCGATTTTAAATTTGAAGATTTTGAACTTACAGGTTATCAATCACACCCACATATCGCAGGAAAAGTAGCGGTATAAACTCTATTTTCTGAATTTATTTCAAAAAACATGATACACGA